>DATJTI010000001.1:0-7900 GCA_035503615.1 Allostellaceae bacterium
GTCGTTCCAGGCGCGATCGAGATGTGCGGCAAACAGCTCGAAACCGCGGCGGGCGATATCGGCGATCAGCGCATCGCGGTCGCGGAAATGGCGGTAGGGTGCGGCCGAGCTGACCCCGGCGGAGCGCGCCGCATCGGCAAAAGTGAACCCGGCCGGTCCCTTCTTGGCGATCAGATCGAGTGCTGCCTCGATCAGCGCCTCGCGCAGATTGCCGTGGTGATAGCCGCGGCGTCCATCCGGACCCCGCCCAGACCAGCTCATTGGCCTGCCCAGCTCATCAGCCTGCCCAGCTCATCAGCCTGCCCAGCTCATCAGCCTGCCCAGTTCATCGGCCCGGCCGCCCTTTGGCCCGACCTGCTCGATCACCGGGCCAGACCGGGCAATCGAGCGATCGGGCGGCGACTGTTATATCGGCCCGCAGCGACCGCCGGCCCCGGGCGCTGGGCCGACCCCAGCCGCCACCGCAGCGCGAGCGGTTCAGTCGCGCAGCTCGGGCACGATCCAGAACGGCTTCTGGCCGCGCGCGACCCGCTCGAAATTGTCGAACGCGTTGCGCCAGCGCTTCCAGTGATTGTCCCAGGTCGGGCCGGCGGCGTGCGGGCTGAAGGTGATGTTCTTCAAGGTGAACAGCTCGTGGTCGGGCTTGGGCGGCTCCTCGACCATGACATCGAGCCCGGCGCCGAGGATCTTTTCGTCGCGCAGCGCGTTGTAAAGCGCTTTCTCGTCCACGACCGGGCCGCGGCAGGTGTTGATCAGGATCGCGGTCGGCTTCATCGTCGCCAGCTCGCGCTCGCCGATCAGGTTGTGTGTCGACAGATCGAGCGGCACGTGCAGGGTCACGATATCCGATGTCTTCAGCAGCTCGGTGAACAGCGCGAACCGCACGCCCAGCGCGTCTTCCTGGTCGGTCGTCAGCCGGTTGATGTCGTAATACTGGATACGCATGTCGAAGGCGCGGGCCCGGCGGGCGACCTTTTTGCCGATATTGCCGAGACCGATGATGCCGAGCGTCTTGTCTTCGAGCTCATAGAGTTTGGTCGCGTTGAAATCGTTGCCGCGCCAGCGTCCGGACGACACCCCTTCATGCGCCCAGATCAGCTTGCGGCTGACCGCCAGCATCAGCATCATCGCGTGCTCGGCGACCGCGGTCGAATTGGCGCCGCCATTGTTGCAGATCGGCACTCCCGCGGCGCGAGCCGCCTCGAGGTCGTAAGTGTTGTAGCCGGCGCTCAAGGTCTGGATGATGCGCAATTTTGGCGCGCGTTGATAAAAATCGGGGCCGTGCGGAAATTGCCCGCCGCCGATATAGTACTCGGTATCCTTCAATATATCATAGAACTCCGGGCGGCCATGCGAGGCCATGACCAGTTCCCAGCCGGGTGAAAGCAGGTCATACGCGATCTGCAGCGTTTCCTCGGAGTGAGTGGCAGGGGTCAGGATGCGGGGCATCGGCGTCTCCTGTTGGGCGGGATCGTCGCGCAAGGTTGAACCATGGGCCGCCATCGTAGCGACTGCGCCGGGCAAGACCAAAGCGCAAAACACCGAAGAGCGAGGCCGTGCCGGCGGAAAACCACCAAACAGAAGAGCCGGGAAGCCGCGCCGGGGAGCCGATTGCCGCCCCTTCGAGAGGGCAAAGGCGAGAGCCGCGTCTGCCTGTTGCTGGCAGGCGTCACCGGCCGATCCGGCATCGCTCTGCGGCACTCGCGCCGTCGGGGCGCGCCGTGGCGCGGCACCCAGGATGCTCGTGTCGTGGGCGCAGAGCGCACCTCGTAAGCGCCAACATTGCCCCGGTGCGGGTCACTGGCCAAGGCGGCGGCCGCTACCATATAAGGCGGCCAGGCCGGACAACGACCGGCCGCCAGCAAACTGCCGGGGATCGCGATGGGCTGCCAGGGTTCGGCAACGGCGCGTCTGTGCCTGCGGCTCGCGCTGTCCGCTCTTATTGCGCCGGGCGCGCTCGCCATCAGCGCACGGGCGCAGCCCGCACCCGGCACGCCGCCCGCGGTTGGCGTGGTGCGCGCGACACCCGAAGCGGTCACCCAAACCAACGAGTTCATCGGCCGCATCCAGGCGGTCGGGCGGGTCAGCCTGGTGGCGCGGGTCACCGCGTTTCTCGAAAAGCGGCTGTTTGTCGAAGGCGACGAGGTCAAGGAGGGCCAGCTTCTCTACCAGCTCGAACAGGGACCGTTTCAGGCCCAGGTCGATTACAGCAAGGCCACCGTGGCGCAGCTCGAGGCGCAGCACCGCAATGCCGAGCTGACCCTCGAACGCGCGCAATACCTGGTCAAGACCGTGGCCGGCCAGCAATCGAAGGTGGACCAGGCGCTGGCCGATGAGCGCTCGCTCGCCGCCCAGATCGCCGGCGCCCAGGCGCAGCTCCGACAGGCCGAGATCAATCTCGGCTACACCCGGATCTGGGCGCCGATCAACGGCAAGATCAGCCGCACCGCGGTCACCGAAGGCAATGTCGTGTCGCCGACCAGCGGGACGCTGGCGACACTGGTCAGCCAGGACCCGGAATATGTGATCTTCCCGATCTCGTTGCGCACCGGGCTCGAACTGCGCGACCGCTACGCCAAGATCGGCGGCTACCGGGCGGTGGTGATCCGGCTGCGGCTGCCGACCGGAAAGATCTACGACCAGGTCGGGCGGCTCGATTACGTCTCGCCGACCGTCGCCGAAACCACCGATACCGTGACATTGCGCGGTGTCATCGCGAACCCGGTGCTGCCCGGGCTCAAGGCCGGCGACCCCGGCTCGCGCGAGCTGACCGACGGCGAATTCGTCACCGTGCTGCTGCAAGGGGTGCGGCCGGTGTCGGTGCTGGCGATCCCGCGCGCCGCAGTGCTGGCCGATCAGCAGGGCGACTATGTCTATGTGCTCGATGCGCAGGACCGGGCGCGGATCCGCCGCATCGAGCTCGGCCAGTCGACACCGTCGACCGCGGTCGTCAGCAAGGGGCTTACCGCCGGCGAGCTGGTCATCTCCGAGGGGTTGCAGCGAGTCCGGCCGGGTGCGGTGGTTTCGCCCGGACCAGCCACCCCGGCGCCCGCGCTGCCGCCAGAAATCGGCAGCGGCGGAGAGACCGGCACCGGTTCCACCGCTGCCAGCGCCGCGAGCGGAGCCGGCACGAGTGGCGCGGCCGACACCAGTGGCAGGGCCGCGGGTGCCGCCAAGGCCGGCCGATGATCTCGGCGGTCTTTGTCGACCGGCCGCGGCTGGCGATCGTCATCGCGCTGGTGATCACGATCGCCGGCCTGTTGGCGCTCGTCCGCATCCCGGTCGCGCAGTTTCCCGATATCGTGCCGCCGCAGGTCCAGGTTTCGGCGAGCTTCCCCGGTGCCTCGGCCGCGGTCGTCGAGGCGAGCGTCGCCCAGCCGATCGAGGCGCAGGTCGTCGGCGTCGACAAGATGATCTACATGAAGTCGACGAGCGGCAATGACGGCAGCTACAACCTGACGGTCAGCTTCGCGCTCGGCAGCGACCCCGACATCGACACGGTCAATGTCAACAACCGGGTGCAGACCGCCCTCGCCCAGCTGCCGCCCGAAGTCCAGCTCGAAGGGCTGACGGTTCAGAAGAAATCGTCGGCGGTGCTGCAATTCATCATGCTCTACAGCAAGAGCGGCAAATACGATCCGCTGTTCATCACCAATTACGCGATCATCAACGTGCTCGACGTGCTGTCGCGCACCCCCGGGGTCGGCCAGGCGCGCATCTTTGGCGCGCTCAACTATTCGATGCGGATCTGGTTTGATACAAGGCGCCTCGACAATCTGCAGCTGACTCCGGCCGACGTGATCGCCGCGATCCAGGCGCAGAACGTCGTCGCCCCGGTCGGTCGCATCGGCGCGCGGCCGATCGGCCACTCTCAGCAGTTCCAGATGAACATCCAAACCGAGGGCCGGCTGACGACGCCGCAGCAATTCGGCAACATCGTGCTGCGCGCCAACCCCGATGGCTCGTTGTTGCGGGTGCGCGACGTCGCACGGGTCGAGCTTGGCGCCCAGAACGAAGACATCGAAGGCCGTCTGAACGGCCGCCCGGCGGTCGCGATCGGCATCTATCTGTCGCCCGGCGCCAACGCGGTGGAGACCGCAAAGCTGGTGCGGGCAAACCTCGAGCGGCTGAGCCAGCGCTTCCCGCCGGGCCTCGAATACCTGGTTAATTACGATACGACCACGTTTGTCTACGACACGATCCACGACGTGCTGATCACCCTCGGCATCGCCTTTGCGCTGGTCGTGATCGTCGTCTTTCTGTTTCTCGGCACGTTGCGCGCCACGGTGATCCCGGCGATCGCGGTACCGGTCAGCGTCATCGGCAGCTTCGCGGTGCTGCTGGCGATGGGCTATTCGGCGAATACGATCTCGCTTCTGGCGATGGTGCTGGCGATCGGCATCCTCGTCGATGACGCGATCGTCGTCGTCGAAAATGTCGAACGCGTCATGGAGGAGGAGCCGGGACTGTCGCCGCAGGCTGCAACCAAGAAGGCGATGGCCGAGATCACCGCGCCGATCATCGCGATCACGCTGGTGCTGTTTTCGGTGTTCGTGCCGATCGCCTTCATCCCCGGGGTTTCGGGGACGCTGTTTCGCCAGTTCGCGGTGACGATCAGCGTCGCGATGGCGATCTCAGCGCTGAATGCGCTGACCCTGTCGCCGGCGCTGTGCGCGATGTTCCTGCGCCATGGCGGCAAGCGGCGCGGCCCGATGGGCTGGGTCCTGCGGCGGATCGACAATATCCGCGACGGCTATGCCAGGATCGTCCGCCGGCTGGTGCGGATCTCGGCCGTTGGCATCGTCGTGATCCTGGCCAGCGCCGCGGTGATCTGGGCGATGTGGCGGCACACCCCGACCGGGTTTCTGCCCGAAGAGGATCAGGGCGCGTTCTTTATCGCGGTACAGTTGCCCGACGGCGCCTCGGTGTCGCGCACCAGCGATGCGGTGCGCCAGATCGAGACCCGGCTGCGGTCGCTGCCGCAGGTCCAAAACATCTTCGCGATCATCGGCTTCTCGATCATCGACGGGGTCAACGAGCCGAACGCCGCTTTTATCGTGCCGACCTTGAAACCATTCGCCGACCGGGTGGGTGCCGCCAATTCGGCGCAGGCGCTGATCGGCCGGGTATTCGCCGCAGGCCGCCAGATCCGCACCGCGACGGTGATCCCGTTCAACCTGCCGCCGATCATCGGCCTCTCCACCACCGGCGGGTTCGAATACGAGCTTGAAGGGCTCGAAGGCCAGGACCCGGCGGTGATGAACAGCGTCATGCAGGGGCTGCTCGCTGCCGCCAACCAGGACCCGCACCTCACCCGCGTGTTCTCGACCTTCACTGCCAGCAACCCGTCGATCTACCTCGATATCGACCGCGCCAAGGCACAGGCGCTGGGCCTCGCCATGACCGATGTATTCGGTGCGCTGCAGGCCACGCTGGGCGGTGTCTATATCAACAATTTCAACCTGTTTGGCCGGGTCTGGCAGGTCAATATCGAAGGCGAGCCGGCCGGCCGGCGCGATGTCGCCTCGCTGTGGCAGATCTACATCCGCAACAAATACGGCAAGGACGTGCCGCTGCGCTCGATCGCCAATGCGCGCATCATCGTCGGGCCGCAGGTGATCACCCGCTACAACAACTATCGCGCGATCCCGATCCAGGGCAGCCCGGCGCCGGGCTATTCGTCGGGCACCGCACTCGCCGCAATGGCCCAGGTGTCGCAGCGCACATTGCCTTCGGGCTATGGCTATGAATGGACCGGGACCGCCTACCAGGAAGTGGCCGCGGCGGGGCAAACCGGGGCAGTGCTCGGTCTTGCCGTGCTGTTCGCGTTCCTGTTTCTGGTCGGCCTCTATGAGAGCTGGGTGATCCCTCTGCCGGTGCTGCTATCGGTGCCGGTCGGCGTGATGGGGGCCTTCATCGGCATCTGGGCGTGGCACCTGTCGCTCGATCTTTATGCCGAGATCGGTCTCGTCGTGCTGATCGCGATGGCGGCGAAGAACGGCATCCTGATCGTCGAATTCGCCAAGGACCAGCGCGAACAGGGCAAGGACATCCGCGAGGCGGCCGTGCTCGGCGCGCAGATGCGGTTTCGCGCGGTCATGATGACCTCGTTCGCCTTCATCCTCGGGGTCTATCCGCTGGTCGTCGCGACCGGTGCCGCCGAGATCAGCCGACACGATGTCGGCACCCCGGTCTTCGCCGGAATGATCGCGGCGAGTGCCATCGGGCTGTTCGTGATCCCGCTGCTCTACGTCACGTTCCAGACTTTGCGCGAGCGCAGCAGCACCTGGTTTCGCCGCCGCCCCCGCTCGGACCGGCCACCCGAGCCCGGCCGGGCCGATTAGCGCCCGGCGGTCGACGCCGCGGTCCGCCAGAACTCCGCTTCGGGCCAGCGGCACTCATCGGCGTAATAGGCACGCACACGCTGCCGGTAGACCCGGCGAATCTCCGCGCAACCGGCGGCGTATTCGCACAGCGCGCCGAGATCGCCGTGCAGCGCCGACGGCAGCGCCCGACCGATGGCCATACCGCTGTAGAGGGCGGAAAACAGGCCCTGCGCGGCGCACGGGTCGAAGCTCAAAGCGGCGTCGCCACAGGCGATCCAGCCGTCGCCATGGATCGGGTGCAATGCGGCGCCGCAAGCTTCATAGCCACGCAGCGGACCATCGAGCACTGGGTCGGGGAAGGCCGCAGCGATGTGTCGGGTGGTCGCCAGCGCCGCGCACCATGTCTGCGGCGCAGCCCGCAAGCGGGCCGCCGCAGCCGGCCGCGTGTGCAGCATGAAGACCGGGCGGCGATCGGGCAGCAGTGCCGCATACCACCATCCGAGCGGTGCTGTTTCGACCAGACTGCGTTCGACGACGTAGCGGCTGTTGGGCTTGGCGTAGCCGACGACCGCGACCAGCGCCTCGTCGCGATGTCGGATCGCACCGAGCCGGCGCGCCACCGCCGCCCGCCGCCCGGTGGCATCGACCACCCAGCGCGCCGTGACGTAGCCGGCGTTGTGGAGATCGAGGCGCCACAGGCCGTCCTCCCGGGTGACGCTGCGGAAAACCGATGGGTTGACAACGGCGCCGGCATCCCGTGCCGCGCCGATCAATTCATCCTCGAAGACGACGCGGTCCAGCCGCCAGGCGGGGCCGTCGGGCTCGTTCAGGAAGTCCCGGTATACCGCATCCGGGGTGCCCCAGGCCGAGATGTTGCCGCGGATCGGTCGGTGCGCGGGGTTCTGCGACGGCAGCGGCAGGTCGCAAGCCTGCAGCACCCGCAGTGCCGCGCCCGGCAGCGCATCGCCCGGCTTGGGCGACGTAGCGCCGGCGATCCGCGGGTCCAGCAGCAGCACCGCGCAACCGGCACGGGCGAGGAGGCAGGCCGCGACCGCACCGGCCGGCCCGGCGCCGATCACCGCGACGTCGACGCCGGCGACAGCGATGGCCGCGACAGCGATGGCCGCCAAGATCGGCTATTCGCGAAACCGGACGCGCACCCGGGTAAAGGCGTCGCGATGCGCCTCGCTTTCCCAGCCGGCGAGCTGTGCCGCTGTCGGCGGCGCCGGCGGGCCGGCCGCGAGCAGTGTCGCGGCGTGCGCCCGCAATGCCGCGACCCGGTGCGGCGGGATCGATTCGACATAGATGACGGCCGGGAAGTCCGGATCGTAGGGGATGCCCTGGCGGGCTTCGACGACACCCATATCGGCAAAATGCGCCACCATCTGCAGCATTGCCTCGACCGCGTCGGTCGGCAACGCGCGGGTCCACTGGAGGCGGTTGTTCAACGCCGCGAGCCTGACGCTGCGCGGCCGGGTCGTGTCCATGACGATCTGGTAGTCCTCCTCGGTCAGGACCTGGTTGGGCACCCGCGCCGGCCAGAACGACGGCACATAGGGATCGAAGCCCGGCGG
>DATJTI010000002.1:0-37650 GCA_035503615.1 Allostellaceae bacterium
CCGTTCGCGGCGAACGAGAATAGCGGCTGGCTGCTGGTCAATGGCGTGCCGCCGCTGATCAACGTCGATGATTGGCGCAACCTCGATTTGCGCCTGATGCGCTCGTCACCGGCCTATCTGGCGATTTATCGCGAATATCGCGATGTCACCTTCTGGCAGGGCGAGCGTGGACCGGCCGGGCCGCAGGTCACGCAAAACGGGCGTGAATTCATCGTCGGCTATCTGCTGCGCAATCTGTGCCATGCCTGCGCCATTGTCGGCCAGGTGCGCTACGCGTTCGATTTCGACGCCAGCGGCAAGTTTCTCGGCACCCGCCTCGTAGCGGTGACCCCGGCCGATCAATAGCCAGCCACCTTCGCTGGCTCACAGAAAGCTGTAGGGGTCGATATCGACCTGGATGCGGGTTGTGCCGCCGAGGCGCACTCGGGAGAGCCAGTCACGTAGCATGGCCTGCACCCTCACGCCGCGCTCGGCCTTGACCAGAAAGCGGCGGCGGTGCCGGCCACGCAACACGGCAAGCGGTGCCGGCGCCGGGCCGAGCACGCCGACGCCCGGCAGCTGGGGGGCGGCGCGCGACAATGCCTGGGCGGCAAAATCGGCGGATTCACCGTCATCGGCACTGAGGATCAGCGCGGCGAGCCGGCCAAAGGGTGGCAGGCCGGCAGCCCGGCGCGCCGCGGCTTCGGCTTCGAGAAAACGGTCGCGGTCGCCGCTGGCAAGCGCCTGCATGACCGGTTGGTCGGGCATCACGGTCTGGATCAGCACGCGCCCCTTGCGGTCCGCCCGGCCGGCCCGGCCGCCGACCTGGTGCAGCAGCTGATAGGTGCGCTCGGCTGCGCGCAGGTCGCCGCCGGTCAGCCCGAGATCGGCATCGACGACGCCGACCAAGGTCAGCATCGGAAAATGATGTCCCTTGGCGACGATTTGGGTGCCGATCAAGACGTCGTAGCGCCGCTCGGCCATTGCCTCGACCAGCGCGGCCGCGGCGCGTGGCCCGGACAGCAGATCGCTGACCATCAGCGCCGTGCGCGCAGCGGGAAAGCGCGCCCTGACCTCCTCGCCGAGCCGCTCGACACCGGGGCCGCATGCCGCCAGCGTCCCGGCGGTCAGGCACTCCGGGCATAGCGGCGGGATCGGCTCGGCGTGGCCGCAATGGTGGCATAGCAGGCGGCGGGTAAAGCGGTGCTCGACCAGCCAGGCGGTGCAGTTGGGGCATTGCAGGCGATGACCGCAGGCCCGGCACAGGGTCAACGGCGCATAACCGCGCCGGTTCAGAAACAGCAATGCCTGCTCACCGGCGGCAAGTGTCGCGGCAAGTTCGGCGACCAGCGGCGGCGACAGGAAATGCTCGCGCTCCATCCGTTCCCGGCGCAAATCGACGAGCCGCACCGCCGGCAATTCGGCGGCCGCGTGGCGGCGCGGCAGAGCCACCCGGCGGTAGCGCTCGCGCGCCACATTGACGACGGTTTCGAGCGACGGGGTCGCCGACACCAGCACGATCGGGATGCCAGCGAGCGAAGCGCGCAGCACCGCCATGTCGCGGGCCTGGTAGCAGACGCCGTCCTCCTGCTTGTAGGAGGGGTCGTGCTCTTCGTCGACGACGATCAGGCCAAGCGCCGCAAACGGCAGAAACAAGGCCGAGCGGGCGCCGACGACGACCGGCGCGCGCCCGGTGGCGACGGCGCGCCAGGCATCGCGTCGCGCGGCTGGGGTGACCTCGGAATGCCATTCTAGCGGGAGCACGCCAAAGCGCTCGCGAAATCGCCGCAGCCATTGCGCGCCGAGCGCGATCTCCGGCAATAGCACCAGCACCTGGCGGCGAGCGGCCAGTGCTGCGGCGATCGCTGCGAAATAGGTCTCGGTCTTGCCCGAGCCGGTGACGCCGTCGAGCAATGTCACGCCAAACCCGCCGGCCTCGATGCGGGCGACGAGGCTGCGCGCGGCCGCCGCCTGATCCGAGGACAACGCCAGACCTGGGTGGCGCCAATCCGGGATTGCCGCAGCCGCGGGCTCGGCCGCGACCAGCTGCTCGGCAACGAGCCCGTGGCGAATGAGGTCGCGCACCACCCCGGCGCCGCAGCCGGCGCGCCGGGCGAGTTCGGCTGCCGGCTGGACCGGTGCGTCGCGCAGCAATTCGAGCACGCGCCGGCGCGCCGCGGTCAATCGCCGGTCCGGTCGGACATCGGCGAGTGCCGCGATCCCGGCGGCGGATGCGCCGTAGAGCCGGCGCGGCTGCTGCGGCAGCAAGGCCTGCGGCACGCTGATCACCATGCGCAGTACCAGCCCGGGCGGGGCCATCGTATAGGCGGCGACGCGGTCGACAAAGCGGCACAGCTCCGGCCGCAGAGGGGCGGCGGCGAGCGTCTCGATGATCGGCTTCAGGCGATCGGCGGCAACCCCATCGCCGGCGTGGTCCCACACCGCCCCGACGAGGCTGCGCCGCCCGAGCGGGACGCGAACCAGGGTGCCGGGCGGCAGCGGCGCGCACCCGGCCGGGGCCAGGTAGTCGAGCGGTTCGGGAAGCGGTAACGGCAACAGCACCCGCACGCGCCTGATCGCCTCCGCCGGCGCGGCGCGCTCCTCGGTGCTGCCATCGGCACGATCCGCGGCAACCGCTGCGAAACTGGCATGGCGATCGGGCATCGGCTAAACTCGCTCGACAGACGACGCACGGCAAGACCCGTTCGGCGCCTGCGCAAAGACCAGTCGGGCGGCCGATAGCGGGGGCGGTTTCAGGTGGCTAGTGTCATGACGGTGCATCCAGTTGCTCGCCCAGTCCGCCGCCCGCGCCGTGTTGCGGCCGGGTGGAGGTAGGAGTGGCCGACCGTCCGCAGGACCAGCCGAAGCCCTGGCGCGCCGGCGATTCGGCGGCGGGAGCGGCGGGCGGTATCCGCGCCGGCGATGTCGTTGCCTATCTGCGCGACCACCCCGATTTCCTCGAACGCCATCCCGACGCGCTGCATTTCCTCGGCGCACCGCGGCGCCGGGACAGCAGCGATGGTGTGCTCGATTTTCAGCATTTCATGCTCGAACGGCTACGCCACGATGTCGGCAGCCTGCAGCAGGAGCAGAAGAGCCTGATCGCGATGAGCCGCAGCAACCTGGCGAGCCAGGGGCGCGTGCACAAGGCCATTCTGACGATGCTGAAGGCGCTGAGCTTCGAGCATCTGCTGCAGATCATCACGACCGACCTCGCGGTGCTGATCGACGTCGATATCGTCACCCTCGGGGTCGAAAGCACGGCGGCACGTACCACCTCGCTGCCGGTGCACGGCGTTCATCTGCTGCGTGCCGGCACGGTCGATCAGTTGCTCGGCCCCGACCGTGACACGCTGCTCTCTACCGACATCCGGGGCGACCCGGCATTGTTCGGCGGTGCCGCGGGCCTGGTGCGCTCGCAGGCGCTGTTGCGCCTGTCGTTCGGGCGCTCCGGCCCGGTCGGGTTGATGTGCATCGGCACTCGCAAGGCCGGTACGTTCTGCCCGGGGCTCGGCACCGAGCTGTTGAGCTTTCTCGCCCGCGCCGTCGAGATCACGATCGCCCAGTGGCTCGAACGCGGCCGCTGAGCCACCCTCGGACCGATACCGGCCGGCGGGAGGCCTTCCCGGCGCTGCCCGAGCCGATCGCGCTGCCACGGTTTGCCGCCGGTGGCGATTTGCGCGCCGCGATCGCGCTGTGGCAGGGCTGGCTCGGCGCGGAACGGCGCGCCTCGGCGCATACGATCGCCGCCTATGGCCGCGACCTTGCGTTCTTTCTCGATTTTCTGACCGGGCATCTCGGCCGGATGCCGGATCTGGCGGAGCTCGACCGGCTGCACCCTGCCGATTTCCGCGCCTATCTGGCAAAGCGCGCCGGCGACGGGATCGAAAAGAGTTCGCTCGCCCGCTGCCTGTCGGTGCTGCGCGGTTTTATACGATTTCTGCAACGGCGAGGGCTCGCCTCGACCACGTCACTTGCGGCCCTGCGCGGGCCCAAGCTGCGGCCGGGCGTGCCAAAGCCGCTTTCGGTTGCCGATGCGATCGCCACCGTTGATCGTGCTGCCGATCGCGCTGGCGATCGCGCTGGCGGCCCACCTCGCCAGGGGTGGCTGAGCCGACGCGATACCGCATTGTTGGTGCTCCTCTATGGCTGCGGGCTGCGGCTGTCGGAAGCGCTGGGGCTGACCCGCGCCGAGGCTCCGCTCGGCGAGGTGCTGACGATCATCGGCAAGGGTGGCAAGGAGCGCCAGCTGCCGATCCTGCCGGCCGTGCGTATCGCGGTTGCCGACTACCTCGCCGCCTGCCCATTTCCATTGAGCGCGGAGGATCCGCTGTTTGTCGGCGCCCGCGGCGGCCCGCTGCATCCGCGCCTGGTGCAGCGGCAAATGGCAGCGCTGCGGCGGTTTCTGCAGCTGCCGGACAGCGCCACCCCGCATGCGCTGCGCCACAGCTTTGCGACGCACCTGTTGGGCGCCGGCGGCGATCTGCGCGCGATCCAGGAATTGCTCGGCCATTCGAGCCTGTCGACGACGCAGCGCTATACCGCGGTCGAGCCCGAGCGGCTGCTGGCGGTTTATGACGAGGCGCATCCGCGCGCCCGGCTGCCCGGCTGAGACTTGCCGCGCCGAGGCGCAGGAGTTGCGGGGAGAGCGAAGATGGATCTCGGGCTCAGCGGCAAAAAGGCGATCGTGACCGGCGGCAGCCGCGGCATCGGCCGCGCGATCTGCACGCTGTTGGCGCAGGAGGGCTGCGATATCGCACTCTGCGCGCGCGGCGAGGCCGGGGTCGCGGAGGCGGTGACCGCGCTCGCCGGCCGGGGGATCACGGCATATGGCGGGGTCGTCGATGTCGCCGATACCACGGTGTTGCGCGGCTGGATCGGCGAGGCGGTGCAGAAGCTCGGCGGGCTCGATATCTTCATCGCCAATGTCAGCGCCTTGGCGCAGGCGATGGACGAGGATTCGTGGCGCCGTAGCCTCGCGATCGACGTGATGGGCACGGTCGCCGGGGTCGAGGCGGCGCTCCCGTTTCTCGAACAATCCTCGGCCGCGGCAATCATCGTGCTCGGCACCACCGGTGCCATCGAGATCGCCGGTGCGCCGCGTCCCTATGCCTCGGTCAAAGCCGCACTCGTCCCTTATGTCAAGGCGCTGGCCCGCAATCTCGCCGCCAAGGGCGTGCGTGCCAACATGGTTTCGCCCGGCAATGTCTATTTCAAGGGCGGGGTCTGGAACGCGCTGGAGGAGAACAATCCGGAACTCTTCAAGGTGATGGTCGGGCGCAACCCGACAGGGCGCATGGGTACACCCGAAGAAGTGGCCAACGCCGTCGTCTTTCTGGCGAGCCCGCGTGCCAGCTTTATCACCGGCACCAATTTGATCGTCGATGGCGCGCTGACCCAGCGCGTCCAGTTCTAAAGCGGTTTTCGGTCGCGGTGCTATCGCGCCGGACACAGGGCGCCGGCGTTGACCCATTTTGTAAAGACGGCAACGAACTGATCATGGGTCAGCGGCGGGGTCGTTCTCTTCTTGCCGTTCAAGCGAACCCCGGGCGAGAACGACCACAACACCAGAGGCTCGTCGGTGACGTGCTTGAGCAAGCCCTGCAGGTCGAGACCGCCATTCTTGCTTTGGTCTTTTAGTACACTGCACAGCTCGCTGCCGCTCATCGCCACGTCCGGCGCCGATTCCCATGCCATTGAAATGGGGCCAAACGCCAACTCGGAGCGCCGGTGAAGGCGTTGTTGCTGTCGCCATGGCAGCTCGAGCAACGAACGTTCGGTCGCCGGGCAGCTATCGCCATCAGCAAGCGCCGGCGATTTCCCGGCGCACGATCTGGGTCAACCGCACGATGCTTTATTCGTCCGGACGCGCTCGGCCCGACGCCCAGCGGCCAGCGACTGATTTGTCCGCGCCCGCCCATTGCGCAAGCCTGCACCGGGACGAGGCCAACCCCGATCATCGCCGACCCGCGGTGCGGCGACCGATGACCCCTAAAACCGAGATGGGCGCCTCAAGGCGCCCATCTTATCACCTTTCAGGCGATCGCGCGTCAGTTGATCAACCCGTAAAACTTGGCGGCGTTCTCGCAGGTGATCTTGTGCACGACATCGGCCGGCAGCCCGGCGAACTGCTCCTTGATGTATTTCGAGGATTCGGGCCACACCCCGTCGGTGTGCGGATAGTCGGAGCCCCACATCAGGGTTTCGACACCGATATCCTCATAGAGCTTGGTGCCGATCGGGTCGAACTGGAACGTCGCCTTGCACTGGCGGCGCCAGTATTCGCTGGGCTTCAGCTTGATCAGGTCGCGGAAGCGGTCCTCATATTCGAAATCCATGCGGTCGAGCGCATAGGGCAGCCAGCCGATGCCGCTCTCGCCGAACGACACCTTGAGCCGCGGATGGCGCTCGAGCACGCCGGCACCGATCAGCGCCGCAATGATGTGAATGAGCCCCATCTGGAACGAGGAGACGCCGGTGAACATCGCCGCCCGCCGAACCTGGCCGGAGACACCCTCGCGGGCGCGCGGCGACGTGGTTGGGAAGGTGTGGAAATGCAGCGGCAATTGCACATCCTCGACGGCGTTCCATAGCGGCTCCCAGACCGGGTGCCACATCGGCTCCATGTCCCAGGAGCAGGACAGTTCGAGCCCCTTGATGCCCATCTTGGCGACCCGATGGATCTCGGCTACCGCCTTGTCGATATCGCCATAGGGCAGGCAGGCGAGGCCGATCTCGCGCTCGGGATAATGGCTGCAAAAGTCCTTGAGCCAATTATTGTAGATGCGCAGCATCTCATTCGAGGCTTCGTTGTCGTTGAGCCGCGAGGCGGCACCGAGGATGCCGTAGATCACCTCGGCATCGACACCGTCGCGGTCCATGTCCTTGATCCGCAGGTGCGGGTCGCTGCAGCGGCGGATGTCGCGCTTGCCGTCCTCGTACATGCCGGTCTCGGCCATGATGTCGACGCGGTGGTTCTGACCGGGGACAAACGGCGCACCGCCCGGACCGACACCGTTTTTCAGGCCGAAGGTCGCGCCGTTTTTGGCGACCCATTGCGGCCCCTGCGGCCCGTCGGCGACATAGGGCATGCGGTCCTTCAAGTCCCGCGGGGCTTCGGAGGTGAACAGGTCGGGCGGCATCCACGGCATGTCGAGGTGGCAATCGGCCGAAATCCTGCGGTACTGCATGTCGTTTTCTCCGCTGATTGTTGACCCAAGCGTGCGTCTGCGCACGACTGTACTCCCTCGCCGCACCGATTTCCCGGCCGGGGACCGGTCGAGGGCCGGCATTTTTGCAACCGCGACATGAATAAGGCGCAACGCCTGACAAACAGAGGCGCGGCTTGCCTCGGCGCCGGTGATTGCGCATGATTCGTGTTCGAGACGGGAGAAGGGAGGCGAGGATGCCCGACACGGCAACGATCGCGACAATGGCGACACATGCCGAGACCCCCATTCGCATCGGCGGGCTCGACCATGTCGTGCTCAGGGTCGGCGATCTCGATCGCGCGATCCGCTTTTATCAGACGGTGCTGGGGCTCAAGGTCGAGCGCGAATTGCAGCAGCCGCGGCTCGTACAGCTGCGCGCCGGCGCGTCGCTGATCGACCTGGTTCCGGCCTCCGTGTCGCCGCATCAGGCGCCGGATCAGGCCGGACGCAACATGGACCATTTCGCCATCCGGGTGGTGGGCTTCGATGCCGCGGCATTGAAGGCGCATCTCAAGCGCTATGGCGTCGATCCGGGTGAGGTGCGGGAGCGCTATGGGGCGGAAGGCTACGGCCCCTCGCTCTATATCTCGGACCCTGACGGCAACACCGTCGAGCTCAAGGGCGAGGCGACCCGCGGTCTATAGGAAGCGGCCGCACGCGGCGCCAAGCGGGTTCGCGAGATCAGGCTCCGGCGCCGGTCAGACCGGCGGCGCATGGCGACCCGATGCAATGTCGGTCGGTCCTTTTGCCGCTGCCGACAAGACCGGGCGTCCGGTCGCGCAGATAGCTGTCGCAAGGGCGCGTCGCGCGGCGCCTGGCGGGGATGGCCAGAGACGATGGCAGTCGAGATAATCGCCGACCGCATTGGACGCCGACCGCCCGGACGCCGACCGCCCGGACGCCGACCGCATTGGACGAGGAGCCGCCATGGCCGATTTCTTTCCCGGTTTCCAACAGCGCCGGATCACGACTTCGGGTGCCGAGATCAATCTCGTCACCGGCGGCAGCGGTCCGCCGCTGTTGCTGCTGCACGGCTACCCGCAGACGCATCTGATGTGGCGCAAGCTGGCGCCGCGTCTTGCCACCGAGTTCACGCTGGTGATCCCCGATCTGCGCGGCTACGGCGACAGCGCGAAACCGCCGGCCGGCGCCGGTTGCGAGAACTACAGCAAGCGGGCGCTGGCGCAAGACCAGGTCGAGACGATGGCGGCGCTCGGCTTTGCCCGGTTTGCCGTCGCCGGACATGACCGCGGCGCGCGGGTCGCCCATCGCCTTGCGCGCGACCATGCCGAGCGGATCGAACGCCTCGCGTTGCTCGACATCGTGCCGACCCTCTACCGTTTCGAGACGATCGACCAGAAGGCGGCGACCTCGAGCTGGCACTGGTTCTTTCTGATCCAGCCGGGCGGATTGCCGGAACGGTTGATCGGCAGCGAGGCCGAATTCTTTTTGCGCCATCAGCTCGCGGCTTTGCTGCGCGACCCGGCGGTGCTGGAGCCGGCGGCCTTTGCGGATTATCTGCGCTGCTTCAGGAACCCCGAGACGATCCGCGCCACCTGTGCCGAATACCGCGCCGGCGCCTCGATCGATCTCGTTCACGACCGTGCCGACCGCGGCCATAAGCTCGCCATGCCGCTATTGATGCTGTGGGGCGAGCGCAGTTCGCAGGGCAGCGGCTACGATGTGCTGGGCGTGTGGCGCGACCATGCCGAAAACGTCCGCGGCCAAGCGATCGCCAGCGGCCATTTCATTCCCGAGGAAGCCCCCGACGCCGCCTACCGCGCGCTCCGCGATTTCTTCGCCGGCGGATAGGCGGCTGGCTGAGCGCCGCGCCGTCCTGCCGCGCGCGTCCGTGCGTTCTTCCCGCGCACACCGAACATATGCGATCGGCTGCCCGGCTCAGGCTGCCATGCCTTTGCCGTTGTAAAGCGAATCGAGGTCTGCCCCGTAGGCGTCGCGGATCGCGTGGCGCTTGATCTTCAGGGTCGGGGTCATCTGGCCGTTGGCGATCGTGAACGGTTCCGGCGCGATCACAAACCGCCGCACCCGCTCGACCGGCGTCAGGTTGCGATTGACCCGCGCCACCGCGCTGCGCAACGCCTTGCTGAAACCGGGATCGCCAGCGAGCGTCGCCAAATCCGGCGCGACATTGTGTTTGGCGGCGAAATCGCCGGCGAAATCGGCATTGGGCACCAGGATTGCGACCAGATAGGGCCGGCGGTCGCCGACCACCATGGCCTGGGCGATCTCCGGTTCGAGGGTCAGATAGCCCTCGACGCGCGCCGGCGAAACCATCTCGCCGCCGGAATTCTTGATGAAGTCGCGCTTGCGGTCGGTGATCCGGAGGTAGCCGTCGCTATCGATCTCGCCGATATCGCCGGTCTTGAGCCAGCCATCGGCCAGCGTCTGCGCCGTCGCATGCGGATCGTTCCAGTAGCCTTTCATGACATTGTCGCCGGCGACCAGGATCTCGCCATCCTCGGCGACTTTGACCTCGACCCCGTCGAGCGGCGGCCCGACCGTGTCGATCTTGATATGCGCCGGCGAGTTGCAGGCGATGACCGGCCCGGCCTCGGTCTGGCCATAGCCTTGCAGCAGGGTCACCCCGAGCGCCAGGAAAAAGCTGCCGATCTCCGGGTTCAACGGTGCGCCACCCGAGACCATCGCCTTGAGCCGCCCGCCAAAGCGCCGACGCAGCCCCGCCCGTACCAGGCGGTCGAGCGCTGGATCGATCAGCCGATCGGCGAGGCCGAGCGAACCCGCGACCGCGCGCTTGCGCCCGATTACCACCGTCCGGTCGAACAATTTGCGTGCCATCCCCCCCTTGCGCTCGACCCCGAGCAGGATGCGCCGATGCAGCGTCTCGTAGAGCCGCGGCACCGCGGTCATGATCGTCGGCCGGGCTTCGACGAGATTGGCAGACAGCGTTTCGGCACTTTCGGCAAAATAGATCTGCGCACCGATCGAGATCGGAAACATCAGCCCGGCAGTATGTTCATAGGAATGCGACAGCGGTAGAAAGCTCAGGAACACCTCGTCGCCAAGACCGAGCAGTTCGAGCAGGCGAAAGGCGCCGCGGCAATTGGCGAGGATGTTGCGATGCGTCACCATGACCCCTTTCGGCATGCCGCCGGTGCCGGACGTGAAAATCAGGCAGGCGACATCCTCGGGCCGCAAGGGGGCGGTTTGTGCGGCAATGTCGGCGGGCGCTGCGTCACCGCGCGTCAACACCTCGTCCCAGCCGAGAATGTCGACGGCACTCGCCTGGCCCGCGACCGGCTCGATCGCGATCACACTGTGCACCGCGGCAATCTGGTTGGCGGCAGCCAGCACCCGCGCCGACAGCGATGCCCTCGACACGATCACGGCACGCGCACCGCTGGTGGCGAAGACATGGCAATGGTCTTCGATCGTGTTGGTCACATAGGCCGGGACGGTAATCGCGCCGGCGGTCATGATGGCGAGATCGGCGATGACCCATTCGGGCCGGTTTTCGGCGACCAGCGCGACGCGATCACCGGCGCCGATGCCGAGCGTGCACAGCCCTTGGGCCAGCCGGCGGATATCGCGCGCCGCCGCCGCCCAGCTCGTCGGGTGATAGGCGCCGTCGCGCTTGGCCCACAAAAAGGGCTTGTCGCCGAGCCGGTCAGCCTGTTCGAAGAACATTTCCGGCAGGCTGCGGCAGCGGTCGTAATCCATATTCGCCAGTTCCCTTCTCATGCGATTTCTGCCGGCGCGAAGCTGTGGTGGAACCGCCGGCCAGCCGCGCCCCCGGAAATTCGGCGCCATCGGGATCGCCGCGGCCGCTGAGCGTGATAAATTGTCTGCCGATCCTTTGCCGTGGTGAACCGCAGCGTGACGCCGGTTATGCTGCGCACGCTTGCCGCCGCGATGGGCTGCCGGTCGATTGATCGGGCGCGTGCGTTGCGGATGACCGCGCGGTCTTCGATGAGGAGGGATGATGACGGTCAACCCGACAGACGGACCCGGCGCCGGGCCGACCGCAAAGCGGCCGCGGCATTTGTGGTTCGCGGCGTCGGTGCTGGCCGGGCTGATCATCATCGCGGCGGCGGCGTTTCTCGCGATCGAACTGCACGAAGCTTCGCGAGGTGCCGGCGGGACCCTGCTCGGTAGCGCGATCGGTGGTCCGTTTCAGCTGGAGGACCAGAACGGCCGGACGGTGACCAACACCGCGCTCGAAGGGAAATGGCTGCTCGTCTATTTCGGCTATACCCATTGCCCCGATGTGTGCCCGACGGCGCTCAACAACATCGCTGTGGCGCTGCACGACCTCGGCAAGAAAAGCGGCGAGGTCCGGCCGGTGTTCATCACGATCGACCCGGCTCGCGACACCCCGCAAACCCTGAAGAACTATGTCGAAGCCTTCGACGCGCCGATACTGGCACTGACCGGCAATGCCGAAGAGATCGCCCAGGCGGCGAGCGACTACCGCGTCTACTATGCCAAGCACCCCGAGCCTGATGGCGATTATTCGATGGACCACAGCTCGATCATTTATGTGATGGACCCGAAAGGACGCTTCAGTGCCAGCCTCAACGCCGAGGAAGCACCGGCACAAATGGCGGCCCGGCTGCGGCAGCTGCTGGGCTAGGATGGCGGGGTTTGCGCCCGCGTGGCGCGATGGGTGCGGGGTGGCAGCGGTGCCGCTCAGACGAGGCTCGATGCCGGCTTTTCGTTAACGCAGCGCAAAAGCTTCCAATAGCCGAACAGATTGCTCGGCCGCACTTCGCGGATCGCCAGCCGGCTGTCGCGCTGAAAGGTCTCGAACGGGAAGTCGGCATGAAAGCCGATATGGCGTGCGAGATGCGCCAGCCGCCGTTCCATGAACCGCGCCGCCGCGTTTTCGCTGGTGAAGTGGTTGACGACGACGATCGTGCCGCCCGGGATGCACACCCGCCGCATCTCGGCCGCGAAACGCGCCGGGTCGGGAACGACCGAGGCGACGTAGAGGGCCAGCACTGCGTCGAACGAATTGTCGGCGAAGTCGAGGTTCTCGGCGTCCATCAAGTGCAGGCCCTCGACATGGGCAAGCCCCATCCGCTCGGTGCGCCGCTTGGCCTTCGCCAGCATCTCGGCCGAGACATCGATGCCGGTCACCCGCGAATCGGCACGAAAATGCGGCAGCGACAGCCCGGTGCCGACCCCGACCTCGAGAATGCGCTGGCCCGGCCGGTCGTTGGCGATGCGCACCGCCTCCTTGCGCCCGGGGTGAAATACCGGGCCGAAGACGATGTCGTAAGAGCCCGAAAACAAGCGGTAGGTCCGGATCGTATCGTGCAAGTCCATCCGTCTCGCTCTCATCATGACCCGCACAGCGCAGCACGCGGCACTGCCGCAGCCGGTGCTGCACGCGCCTTCAGTAAGGCACGCCTATCATGCAGCGCGCGCCGCGTCATCCATGTCGTTAAGAAAACCGTCATTATGACCGCAGCGCGCGAGCCGCGGCCGGACCCGCCGCTGGAGCGCACGCATGCCCGGGGTCGCAAGCATGCCCGGGGTCGCAAGCATGCCCGGTGTCGCAAGCATGCCCGGTGCGCACTCCCCGGCCTGGCGCCGCCGCATACCGCGGCTCAGATCAGCATGACGCGTTCGGCCTCGGCCCCCCTGCGACCGTCGACCACCTCGATCCTGACCCGCTGGCCGGTTTCGAGCGCGGCAATTCCGCTGCGGCGCAATGCGGTGATGTGGATGAACACGTCCTTGCCGCCGTCATCGGGCGAAATAAACCCATAACCCCGCTCGGCCTCGAACCATTTCACCGCTCCCTCCACGGTCATCGCCGGACGTGGCGCGCGGCGGTCTGGGAAGCCGCCACCACGCGTGGCCGATGCCGTGGCGGTGCTGGTATCGATATCGAGGATGCTCGTCACCACCGGTCCCTTGGCCCCGGTGCCGACTTCGCAGGCGATCGAAGCTCCTTCCGGCACGTCTTCAAAGCCGGCCCGGCGCAGCACCGCCATCGGCAGAAACGCATCGGGCGTGCCGTCAGCCATGATGACGAAGCCGAAGCCCTTGCCGGAATTGAACCATTTGACCTTGGCTTCGACCCGCCGGCCGGGGGCGGTGTCTTCGCGGAAGAACCCGGGGCGGCGTTCGTACATGGGTCCTCGCAACGCAGCGCGATGGGCGGCGAGCGCCCGGCGAACGCAGCATATCGACCAAACTTGCCTTGCGCCAGCCGCCAGCTCGCCCCATTTTCACCCGATTTGTACGCTGGAGCCCTCCCCTCGTCGCAGAGGATCAGTCGCGATGGGCTACCAGGAGCTGGCTCTGCTCGCCGAGCCCTTCGACCGACAGCCGCATCCGGTCGCCTGCCTTCAGGAATTTTGGCGGCTTGAAGCCCATGCCGACCCCTGACGGGGTTCCGGTCGGGATCACATCGCCCGGCAGCAGGGTCATGAACTGGCTGACATAGCTGACGATTTCGTCGACCCCGAAGATCAGGTCGGCGGTATTGCTGTTCTGCCGCCGCTCACCATTGACCTCGGTCCACAGCGCGAGCTTGCCCGGGTCCGGGATTTCATCGGCGGTAACCAGCCACGGACCGAGCGGGCAGAACGTGTCGGCGCTCTTCCCTTTGGTCCACTGCCCGAGACGCTCGATCTGATATTCGCGTTCGGACACGTCGTTGACGACGCAATAGCCGGCGACATGCCGCCGCGCATCCGCCTTGGCGACATAGCGGGCGAGGCTGCCGATGACGATGCCGAGCTCGACCTCGTAATCGGTCTTTTGCGATCCTTTCGGGATGATCACATCGTCGTTCGGGCCGCAGATCGACGACGTCGCCTTCATGAAGAAGATCGGCTCGGAAGGGATCGGCGCACCCGCCTCCTGCGCGTGCAGCCGGTAGTTGAGGCCGATCGCGACGATCTTCGATATTCCGGTAACACAGGGGCCGAGCCGCGGTGTGCCGGAAACCAGCGGCAGGCTCGCCGGATCGGTGCGGCGCAACCGGTCGAGCGACGCCGGCGCCAACACCGTGCCGTCGATGTCGCCGACGATGCCGGAAAGATCGCGGATCCCGCCGTCGCGATCAACGAGACCGGGCTTTTCGCGGCCCGCGGGTCCATAGCGAAGGAGTTTCATGGCAGACGCCTCCTGTTGCAGCTCACAGCGTAAATCCGCCGTCGATCACATGGATCGCCCCGGTGGTGAACGCGGATTCGTCGGCGGCGAGATAGACGGCGAGTGCCGCCACCTCCCCAGGTGTGCCGAGCCGCCCCAGGGGCTGGCGTTCGACAAAGGCGCGACGCGCCGCCTCGGTGCCGCCGACGACGCGCACCCCTTGCGCCGCGATGCGGTCGCCGAGCGAGGGCGTCTCGATCGTGCCCGGGCAGATTGCGTTGCAGCGGATCCCCTGAGTGATGAAATCGGCGGCGACGGATTTGGTCAGCCCGATCACCGCGGCCTTGGTCGCACCGTAGACGCAGCGGTTTGGCGCGCCTTTGACCGAGGACACGGTGGACGCCATGTTGATGATCGAGGCACCTGCGCCGCGCTCGATCATCTTTGGCAGGAACGCGCGGATCATCATGAACATCGAGCGGACATTGAGGGCAAAGGAGGCATCCCAGTCGATCGGCTCGGCATCGAGGATCGTGCCGTGATGGACAAAGCCGGCACAGTTGAACAGGATGTCGAGCGGTCCGAGCTCGGCGGCCAATGCGACGATCGCCTCGTCCTCGGTCACATCGAGACGGCGGGTCGCGATCAGCGCGTCGGCCAGCGGGGCGAGCTGGTCCTCGGCGATGTCGGTTGCGAGCACGCTGGCACCTTCGGCGGCAAAAGCCAGCGCCGTCGCCCGGCCGATCCCCTGCGCTGCCGCCGTCACCAATGCGCGCTTGCCCGCGAGCCGCCCGCCCATGGTTTGCCTTCCTCTGTTCGCAATGACGAAATTGCCATGCGCCCGGCATCGCTGTAAATCGGCAAGCCGGTAACCGGCCAGAGCTCAGGCGAGCGCCTTCTGGGCTTCGAGATCGTCCTCGCTAAAGGCGTGCACCGCGTCATCGATCCCGGCATCGGCGGTGAAGCCCATCGCCGCGGCGCGGGATGCTGCAAGGGCGCGCGGCCAGCCGGCGACGATCGCCTCGATCTGCGGATCGCGCTGCCAGCGGATCCGGGAATAGGCTGCCTCGCCGCCGGCGCGGCGCACGGCTTCGGCCATGTCGCCGACCGCGACCGAGAAGCCCGGCAATTGCAGCGAGCGGCTGGTGCCGAATGCCTCGCCCGACAATTCATGCGCGCGGTGCAACGCGGCGACGACCCGCCGCGGCGAGGCCAGCGCCATGACGAGATCGGGTGAGACCGGGCAGATCGCCTCCTTCCCGGCCAGGGGCTCGCGGATCATCGACGAAGCGAAGCTCGAGGCGGCACGGTTGGGTCGCCCCGGCCGCACCACCACGGTCGGCAGCCGGAGCGCCCGGCCGTCGACAAAGCCCTTGCGGCTGTAATCGTTGACCAGCAGCTCGCCGATCGCCTTTTGCGTGCCATAGGAGGATTGCGGGACGAGCGGCGTGTCGTCGCCGACCAGGGGCGGGAGCGCGCCGCCATAGACGGCGAGCGAGCTGGCAAAGACGAGGCGCGGGCAGGTGCCGAGCCCGCGGCACGCATCGAGCACGGCGCGCGTGCCGTCGAGATTGACGCGCAGCCCGAGATCGGTATCGGCCTCGGCTTCGGCGCTGACCACGGCGGCGAGATGGAACACCGCGGCCGCGCCCGGCGCCAGCAGGCGGTGCACCATGTCACGGTCGGCGATATCGCCGGTGACGAGCCGCACCCGCCGGTCGTCCGGCAATGGCGATGCCGGAGCGGTGTTGTCGAACAGCACGAGTTCATCGATCGGCCCGAGGGCGCTGCCGCGGCCGAGCAGCAGCGCGGCAAGGCGCCAGCCAAGAAAACCGCTTCCGCCGGTGATCACAAACCGCATCGCTCAGCCCCGGATGCCGTATTCCCTGGCCCAGCCGAGCCCGGCGCGGGTTTCGGTCCGCGGGCGGTACTCGCAGCCGATCCAGCCGGCATAGCCGAGCTCGTCCAGGAGATCGAACAGGAACGGATAGTGGATCTCGCCGATATCGGGCTCGTGGCGGCCGGGATTGCCGGCGATCTGGATATGCGGATAGCGTCCGGCGAGAGCGCGGATGCGATGCGCGAGATCGCCCTCCATGATCTGCACATGGTAGAGGTCGAGCTGCAGCTGCAGGTTGGGGTGGCCGACCTCGTCGATGACCGCCATTGCCTGGGTCGTCGTATTCAGGAAGTAGCCGGGAATGTCGCGGGTGTTGATCGGCTCGATGATCACGGTCACACCTTCGGGTGCCAGCCGTTCGGCGGCATGGCGCAGATTGGCGAGGTAAGCCCGCCGCGCCTCGTCGCGATCGTGCCCCTCCGGGACGAGCCCGGCCATCGCATGCAACAGGCGGCATTTGGTCGCTTTGGCATAGACGAGGGCGGTTTCGACCCCGGCGCGGAATTCCGCTTCGCGGCCCGGCAGTGCTGCGAGGCCCCGCTCGCCCGCCGCCCAGTTGCCGGGCGGCATGTTGAACAGCGCCTGGGTCAGCCCGTTCTGTTCGAGCCGGGCCGCGACCGTTTCGGGCCGCTCGTCATAGGCGCCGAGATATTCGACCGCCTTGAAGCCGCATTGCGCGGCCGCGGCAAAGCGGTCGAGAAACCCGACCTCCTGAAAGATGAAGCTCAGATTGGCGGCGAATTTGGGCACTGCAGGGGTCCTCCCCGGATCGCGAGCGACGGGCGGTGCGCCGGCCCGTTTGCGGCCAGCGCGACAGGCCGCTACTCTTTGCCTGCCCGAAGGCGAACGCAAGGGAGGCGCTTGTGGCTGTATTGCTGGGGGCGATCGCCGACGATTTCACCGGCGCCACCGATCTGTGCAACACGCTGGTGCGGCGCGGAATGCGCTGCGTGCAGTTGATCGGCGTGCCGGCGCCGGGTGCCGCAATTCCTGACGCCGAGGCGGTGGTCGTGGCGCTGAAGACGCGGACCGTGCCGGCGGCCGAGGCAATTGCGCAGAGCCTCGCCGCACTCGGCTGGCTGCAGCACGCCGGGGTGCAGCAGGTCCTGTTCAAATACTGCTCGACCTTCGATTCGACCGATGCCGGCAATATCGGACCGGTCGCCGAGGCGCTGATGGCGGCACTCGGCACCGGTTTCACATTGTTCTGCCCGGCTTTTCCCGAGGCGGGACGGACAATCTTCAAGGGCTATCTGTTTGTCGGCGACGTGCTCCTGTCCGAATCGGGGATGCGCGATCACCCGCTGACGCCGATGCGCGATCCCTCGCTGGTGCGGGTGCTGCAGCGCCAGAGCCGCGGCAAGGTCGGGCTGGTGCCGCAGGCGATCGTCGGCCGTGGTGCCGCGGCGATTGCCGATGCCTTTGCCGCACTGCGCCGCGACAGCTTCGCCCATGCGGTCGTCGATGCGATCGCGGATCGCGACCTCGAGGCGATCGGAGAGGCGGCCGCCGATTTCCCGCTGATCACCGGCGGTTCCGGCATCGCGCTCGGCCTGCCCGACAATTTCCGCCGCCGCGGGCTGCTCGGCGATGGCGGTGGTGCGGACAGCCTGCCGGCGATTTTCGGCCCGGCGGCGGTGCTGTCGGGTTCGTGCTCGACCGCGACCTTGGCGCAGGTTGCGTATATCGAGAAGCGGGCGCCGGTCTTCACGATCGACCCGATCGCCGCCGCCGAGGGGACCGATGTGGTGCGGCAGGCGCTCGCCTGGGCGGAACCGCGACTCGGCAACGAGCCGGTGCTGGTCTCGGCGAGCGCGCCGCCGGACGCGGTGACTGCAGTGCAGCGCCGTCTCGGGCGCGAGCGCGCCGGAGCGCTGATCGAGGGGGTGTTGGCGAAAATCGCGCGCGGTCTGGTCGATCGCGGGGTGCGGCGGCTCGTCGTGGCCGGCGGCGAGACCGCCGGGGCGGTGGTGCAGGCACTCGGCGTCTCGGCGCTGCGCATCGGCCGCCAGATCGACCCGGGCGTGCCGTGGACGGTCAGTCTCCCCGCGCGCCGCGACGAGCCGGCGCTGGCGCTGGCGCTCAAATCCGGTAATTTCGGCGCACCCGATTTTTTCCTGCGCGCCTTTACCGTCCTGTCCGAGGGAACCATGCGATGAGCGACGCGAAACAGCGCGAGGCGATCTGCACGATCGGTGCGTCGATCTTCAACCGCGGCCTGACCGCCGGCTCCTCGGGCAATATCAGCATGCGCACCGCGGATGGCTGGCTGATGACGCCGACCAACGCCTCGCTCGGCCGGCTCGACCCGGCGCGGCTGTCAAAGCTCGACGAGGCCGGAAAGCTGGTATCCGGCGACCCGCCGACCAAGGAGAGCTTTCTGCATCGTGTCATGTATGAGGAGCGCAGCGATACCGGTGCGGTCGTGCACCTGCATTCGACCCATTCGGTCGCGGTCAGCTGCCTTGCCGAACTCGACCCCGCCGACGTCTTGCCGCCGATCACCGCCTATTACGTGATGCGCGTCGGCAAATTGCCGCTCGTGCCCTATTACAAGCCCGGCGACCTCGCACTGGCCGAGGCGGTGCGCGGCTTTGCCGGCCGGCATCACGCGGTGTTGCTGGCCAATCACGGGCCGGTCGTCGCCGGGTCGAGCCTCGATGCGGCGGTCAACGCGATCGAGGAACTCGAGGAGACGGCCAAGCTCTATTTGCTGCTGCGTGGTGCCGAAACCCGCTATCTGACCCAAGCCCAAGTCGAGGCGTTGCGTGAATGATTGGCCCCGGGTCAGCGCCTGACCCGCACCCGCTCGCCGGGCAGAACGGTCGGCGATGACGCCGCCGGCGGTCGCGGGGCAAAACCGGCTGTGACCATCGAACGCGCTGCCGCCGTCCCCGGCAGCGGGCGAGCCGTTCCGCTGGTCCGCACCCCGACGGCGATCATGCTCGCCGCGGTCGGAGCGATCACTGCGCTGCGGCTCGTATGGCTGTGGCTGCAGCCCTATGATCTCTATCCGGACGAGGCGCAGTACTGGTTCTGGGCCAAACATCTGGCGTTCGGCTACTACTCGAAGCCGCCGCTCGTCGCCTGGTTGATCGCGCTGACCACCTTTCTATTCGGTGACAGCGAGTTCGCGATCCGGCTCGCCGCACCGCTGCTGCATGCCGGGACCGCAATCCTCGTCTATGCGATCGGCACGCGGCTCTACGATCGCCGGGTCGGATTGTGGTCGGCGATCGCCTATGCGACCCTGCCGGGCGTCTCGGTCTCGGCCTTTATCATGTCGACCGATGCACCGCTGCTGCTGTGCTGGGCGGCGGCACTCTACGCGTTTATCCGGGCGCGGTCGGATGGCGGCTGGGGCTGGTGGATCGGCGTCGGTCTCGCCGCCGGTCTCGGCCTCCTGGCCAAATACGCGATGGCCTATTGGCTGCTGTCGGCGCTGGGGTTCGTGCTGCTGGTCCGCGTCGAACGCCGCCACCTGCCGGCCTTGCTCGCCGCCATCGCGATTGCGTTCGTGCTCTACTCTCCAAACCTGTGGTGGAATTGGAGCAATGGCTTTGTCAGCTACCTGCATACACGCGACGATGCCGACCTCGCCGGTTCGCTGTTCCACCCGCTCGCGGCATTGCGATTCTTCGGCTCGCAATTCGCCGTGTTCGGGCCGCTATTCTTCGCCGCATTGCTGGCCCTAACAGCGACACCGCGGCTGCTGCGCGCGCCCGAGGCGCGGCTCCTCGCGGTCTTCGCATTGCCGACACTGGCGATGATGCTGGTGGTGAGCCTGTTGTCGCGGGCCGAGCCCAATTGGGCGGCACCGGCTTATCTGTCGGCAACGGTGCTGGTGGTCGCCTGGGCATTGCGGCGTGGCTGGCGCCGGCTCGTCGCCGCATCGATCGCGCTCGATGTCGCCGCCGCGATCCTAATGTTCACCGGCTACCAGGCGCTCGCCGCTGCCGGTGTCGATCTGCCGGCCCGTTACGACCCGCTCGCCCGGTTGCAGGGCTGGCGCGAACTCGGGGTCGAGGTCGGTGCCGTGCTGGCCAAGCATCCAGGCTTCACGCTCTTCGCCGACGACCGGGAATTGGTCGCGGCGCTGATCTATTACGTGCATCCGCACCCGATGGACGCGGTCAAATGGGAGCTGATGGACCGGGTCAAGGACGAGTGGGACCTGACCAACAACATGAGGAAATATCGCGGCGAAAATTTCCTCCTGGTGTCGGTCCATCACCTCGCCCGGGAGATGCGGCCGAGCTTTGCCAGGATGGTGCCGCTGCCGCCGATCACGATCGCGATCGGCCCAGGCGAGACGCGCCGCTACGGGCTCTACCTCGTCTATGATTTCGAGGGATATCCGCAATACCGCCGCCGCTAGCGGCTGGGGCGCAGATCGTGGCCGAGATAGAGCGGCACGCTCAGCGCCGGGCGGCCGTCATGCAACAGCGTCGCCGGCGGCAATGTCGCGATCGACCGGAACATCCCGCCGAAACGGGCGGTAATGTCCGCGGCGGAGACACCGGGGGCGACGATCAGCACATCGGCGCCGGCATAGGCGGCGACCGGCGCGATGATGCCGTATTCGCGCGGATCGTCGCCGAGACAGATGACCGGCATCCGGCCTTCGAGCGCGTAATCGATCTTGCCGGCGTCGAGCCAGCGCGTCGCCGCGATGACCAGCCCCGGTTGGCCGACAAGACCGCGTGCTTCAAGCTCGCGGGCGAGCGAAGTCCAATCGACCGCGGCAATGGCCGGATCCTTGTCGAGGTGGAAGATCGCTGGGTCGAGGCGGATGATCGATGGGTCGAGGTGGGCGATCGACGGCAACCAGTCGAAGCGGACATCGGTGGCGACCACGGTCATAGCGCACACGACCAGCGCCGTCGTCGCCATCAACCAGCGCCGTGCCCGCGCGCGATGCGATGGGTCGCCGGCAATGGCGGCACCGAGCAGGGGCAGCAGAAACAGATAGCCGGGTGCTGCCCAGTGGAACAGCACATGGCCCCACAGCGCGACGAGGGTGAAGAGCACGATCGGCGGTGCCGCCAGGCACAGCAGCAGCCAGCCGCGCATTTCGGCCGGACCGCGGCGCAGCGCGTCGAACCCGCACAGAACGAGCGGCAGCCACAGCCAGGGCAGCACAAAGAGCGCTTCGCCGGCCAGCGTGCGGATCGGTCCGAGAAGATCGAGACGGCCCCCGACTCGGCCGCCCTGGAACAGAAACGACACCCAGCCGTGCTGCGCATTCCACCACAGCACCGGCGCGAACACGCCGAGCGCGACCAGCCCGGCGATGTAGGGGTGCGGGCGTCGCAGCCAGCAGCGGCCCTGCGGCTCGGTCACGAGAAAGCACAGGACGCCGAGGACCGTCAGCCCGGCCGAATATTTCGACGACATGGCGAGGCCGGCGCATAATCCGCTGCCGAGCCACCAGCCCCAGGCGGCGCCACCCTCGGCCGGCAACGCCGCAACCAGGCACCAGGCGGCGGCGAGCAGTGCGGCGAACAGCGGCCCGTCGGGCAACACCCAGCTGGCGGCGGTGACGCCGATGACCGGGCACAGATTGGCAAGCGCCGCCGCCCACAGCCCGGCGCGCCGGTCAAACAATGTTGCGGTCAGCCGGTACATCAGCCAGGTCGTCAACGCGAAGAGCGCGATAAACGGCGCGCGCACGACGACCGCGGCATCGCTGCCGGCGATATGCGCCGCGGCCCAGGCGAGCCACCAGGCGATCGGCGGGTGATCGAAATAGCCGAGGCGGATGTGGCGCCCGGCCGCGACCATGTAGCTCTCGTCGATGCCGAGGCCGAGGGTCGCCGCAAACACCAGCCGCGCCATCGCGGTGATCGCGATCAGCAGCACGAGCCCGCCGGCCGGTGTGCGCGCCCATGCCGCCGCGACCTGCGCGATTCGGGCAAGGGACATTGCCGGAGCGGACTGGATCGGGCTGGTCATCGTGGCCGGTGAACCATGGCGCGTCTGCCGATCAGCGTCTCGGGCAGGGGGCCGATCCGGGGACGCCGCCAGACAACGCCGATGGCAGGCATCCGCAACCAAAGTACGCGCTGCGCCGCGTCCAGCCTGTCGGCCGGTGACGTGGCGCCGATCGGCCGGCCGAGCTTCAGCCGCGCCGCATCACCATCGCCGAGGCGGTCGCCGGGTTGGCCCAGCCGAGATTGGCGCTGACCTCGACATCCTTGACCTGGCGGCAGCCGCCCTCGCGGTAATCGAAAGTGTGCTGCCGCTTCCCGTCGGGGCCGACCGGGCACGAATCATCGGCGTCGTGACGCAATTGCCTTGTGTTCTCGATCACCATGTTCATGCCGTGCGTGTAGCCCTCGCACAGATGGCCGCCGCTGGTATTGTTGGGCCGCCTGCCGCCGAGCTCGATGGCGCCGCTCGACACGTATTCGCCGCCGTCGCCTTTCTTGCAAAAGCCGTAATCCTCAAGCTGCAGCATCGTCGTAAAGGTAAAAGCGTCATAGGAGCCGGTGATATCGATATCGTCGGGCCCGACCCCGGAATTGGGCCACAGGATGCGTGCGGCGTAATGGCCGGCGACGGTCGAGATCGGCCCCGTCTGGTAATGCATGTCGAGCCGCGGCTTCGAGCAGCGACCGACGACACCGCGGATCAGCACCAGCGGCTGCTTCATGTCGCGGGCACGCTCGGCGGAAGTGACGATGACGCAGGTCGCATTGTCGGTCTCGACACAGCAATCGAGGAGATGCAGCGGCTTGCAGATAAAGCGGCTGTTCAATACATCCTCGATCGTGTAGCGCTTCTTGTAGTACGCCTTCGGGTTGTTCGACGCGTGCTTGCTGTGCGCGACCTTGACCGCGGCGACCTGCTCGGGCCTGGTGCCGTAATCGTACATGTGCCGCATAAAGGTCGGCGCAAAGCTCTGCCCGGCGCTCTGCCAGCCATAGGCGCGGTTATGCAGCATGTCGCCGCCGACGGGGGTGGCCGAACGCGCACCGGTGCCGCCGATGCGCACCTGCGAATAGCCGTTCATCGAGCGGAAGATTGCCACCGTCTTGCAGCAACCGGCTTCGATCAGCCCGATCGCGATGCCGATCAGTGCCTCGGTCGACGAGCCGCCGCCCTGCACATCCATGTAGTAATTGAGGCGGATGCCGAGATCGCCGGAGATGAACGTCGCCGAGGTCGAATCACCGCCCGAATAGGACAGCATGCCGTCGATGTCGGTGTTTTTGAGCCCGGCATCGAGGATCGCGTTTCTGACCGCCCAGGTACCGAGCGCCCGCGTCGTCTTGCCCGAGCCGCGGGTATAGGTCGTCTCGCCGACCCCGACGATCGCATATTTGTCGCGCAGATATTTGGGCGTGGTCGCATCCACCTCTTGTCGCGGCAATGGCATCAGCATTTCTCCCTCGTAACGGTCCTCACTGTGCCGCGCAACCGGACGCGGCGCTATGGGTTTTCGCGACCGGACGCGGCGTTGTGGCGCTAAGTGCGATTTGTGCGATACGCGTTTGACCTTTGCACTGGACGCACTTAAAGTACTACAAACGTGCCGTTGTGAGGTCAAGCGATGCCTATGCACAAGGTGGAAGTCGATGACGAGGTGTTCGCCTTGGTGCAGAGCCATGCCGTACCGCTTGTCGACAGCTTCAACTCGGCGCTTCGGCGCCTTTTGTCTTCAGGTGAACTGACGAAACGCAAGGGCCAGCCCGCGCAGACGACTGGTTCAGTCAAGGACCTTGAGGGGTACCGGCACCCGCACGGAACGCCACAGGCGCTAAGTCAAGTTTTGGATGTGGTGCGACTGGTACACGGCGGAAGTGATACCAGGAGTGAAGCGACGCGACGGATCGCCGCGACCCTTGATATCGCCCCGCAAACCGTTCTCGACAAGTATACGCGTCAGTTGGGGTTGACGGCGGTTCAGTTTGATCGCCTCCTTGCGCCTGAGCGCTGCGAGGAGTTACGAAAGTTGTTGCATTCCAAGTTTCCAGAACATCTCAATACCATTGATCATGTTTTTATCATGAGCCGCACCGTCTGGAATATCTCGCGGCGAGAACATCTACTCGATATTGCCGACCGTTTGTTTGGACCGGAAAATGGGGTTGAGTTGACTATTCCGCACCGCGGGACCCTCCCGAGCCGGCCCCCGCCCGATTTCCCTGAGCTCGGGCAAAACCGGTGATCCTCCTTGATACCAATGTGATTTCCGAGCTAATCCGGCCTTCTCCCGATATCGCAGTGCGGCAATTTCTGCTTAGCCGATCGTCAGACGAGCTGTTTACGTCTTCGGTTTGCGAGGCCGAGATCCGTTACGGGTTGGCCCGAATGGCGACTGGGCGCAGGCGCGAGGACCTGACCGCTCGGATCGCTGCTTTTCTGCTCAAAGCGTTTCCCGCGCGAATCCTGCCATTCGATACGGGGTGCGCGGCGCTATACGGTGAGATACGCGCGAGCCGCGAGGCTGCCGGCAGGCCGATTACGGTCGAAGATGCAATGATAGCGGCTACAGCTCGCGCGTACGGTGCCATTCTGGCAACCCGAAATCTAGCGGATTTTGACGGCGTCAGCATCCAAGTCATCAATCCATGGGTGCCTGCCGAACAAGCGGGGTAGCCCCCGGTCTGTTTGTCATGTCTCTAGCCTATACGCGGTTTTGGCGGCGCCGCTGTAGAGCGCGGTCTTCTCGGCGGCCGAGCAGCCCGAGGTGATGCGCTTGAACGCGTTCCACATCACCGGATAGCTGCACATGCCTTTGTCGACCGGGAAATTGCTCTCGAACATCGAGCGCTGCGGGCCGAAGGCGGCAATGCAGGTCTCGATATAGGGCCGCCATGCCGTTTCGAGGTCCTGTGATGAAGGCGGCTCTGCGTTCTCAAAAAAGGTGAAGCCGGAAAGCTTCATGCCGAGTCCGCCCAGCTTGACGTAAGTGTTGGGCGAGGCGGCGGCGACTTCGTCGACCCCTTTCTTCCACGCGGCAAACGCTTCCTCGCGCTTGCCGGCATAGGGGCCGATCGCTAACGGACCCCCGACATGGTTCAAGACGATCACCGCCTGCGGAAAGGCACGCGCCAAGTCGGTCACATCGTCGAGCTGGGTCTGGAACAGCCAGGCGTCGAAGCTCAGCCCGAGCGAAGCCAGCCCGGCAAACCCCTCGCGGAAATTCCGGTCGCGATAAAGCCCCTGCGGCGCCCCCGAGCAGTAGATTTCGAGGCTCGGATCGGCATGCCAGGTGGCGCCGTTGCGGATCCCTTTGAACCGTCCGCCGGAGATCGTCACGTGCTGCTCGAGAATGCCCTTGGCGCGGCTGCCGATGCGCAAATCGACATTGCCGATGATGCCGGCGATGCAGCGTGTCTTGCCGTATTTGCCGGCGGCGCTCATCGCCGCGATGCCGTTGACGAACTCGGTCTCGCCGAGCGATTTCAGCTCCTGCGGGCCGTCGGCCCGGTACATCTCGCGGCATTCCTCGAAACAGGTCGCGGCGATGTTGTGGCCGCTGCCGACATCATCGAGCAGATCGGGAAACAAATAGCGGTTGCCGGGCCGGTCCCACATGTGGTGGTGCGGATCGACGATCGGCAGATCCGGCTCGATGATCTCTTCGCGCCGCCGGTCGAGCCAATCGAGGCGGATCGGCGCATGGCGGCCAGGCGGGATCGCGGATTGCGGCATGGTAGCTGTCCTCCCGAGGGTAGCTCTGATGCTCCCAACTCTGCCCCGCGATCGCGTCCGGCGCCACGGTTTTGATGCAGGTCCCGCCGGCCGGCGAAGCGGCCGGTGATCGCCCGCTACGCCGCGCGATCCCGACCGAGGCCGGAAAAGATCGGTTCCGGCACCAGCACGGCAACCGGCAGGACCGCGAAAAGCTCGGCAGCGGCCCACATGCCGGCGCAAGCGGCAATCGGTCGCCCATCGAACAGGTTGACCCATCGCTCGGTGCCAGGCGGTTCCGGCACGCCGCTATCGTCCCAATCCTCGAGGCTCACGCGGCGCGGAAAGAGCGCGGCGGCGATGACAATCGTCAGTTCGTCGCGCGCGCGGGAGAAGGCGCAAATGCGGTCGGCCGCCGGACCGGTCGCGGTCAGCGCGGCATAGGAGCCGAGCGCGAACAGATGGGGATGCTCGCGACGCAGCCGCAGCAGGTCGCAAACGAGACGCAACTTGATCGCCCCGCCGTGCCATTCCTCGAGTAGCAACCCGGGATCGTCGCGAAGGGCGCTGTGGTCGAGCAGATCACGGCGTCGCGCAAAATCCACCGCGCGGCGATTATCCGGATCGACCAGGCTGAAATCCCACAATTCGGCGCCTTGGTAGATGTCCGGGACGCCGGGAGCGGTCAGCTTCAGCACCGTCTGGACCAGGCTGTTGCGCATGCCGAGCGGCGCAAACCGTGCCGTGAACCCGGTGAAGGATTCGAGAAACGAGTTGGCCCGCGACGCGTCCAGCGCGTTGCGGATGAACCCCAGCACGGCATTCTCATAGGCGGCATCGGAAGGGGACCAGCTGGTATGAAGTTTCGCCTCGCGCATGGCCTTGATCATGGCGCCCTCGAGCCGGCTGCGAAACTCATCGACCGCCGCCGCGTCCGGAGGCTCGCCGGTCGACAATTCGGGCGGCCAGGCGCCAAACAGCAGCTGATAGAACGCATATTCGTCGTTGCGGTCGGGCGGGGCGTCGTCGCCCGACCCCGAGCTGCGCGCCCTTAGAATCCGGCTCCACGCGGTGACGTGCGCGGTCCATTCCTCGGCAATCTCGGCCAGCAGCGCGAGCCGTGCGCGCGTGTCTTCGCCGCGCTTCGTGTCGTGCGTCGAGGTGCCGAGCATGGCGTGCGGCAGCCGTCGCGCACGCTGCTCGTTCGCGTAATGAAAGGCGCCGAGACTGGTGCGGAACTGATCGGGGTGGCCGCCGACCTCATTCAGCGCCAGCATCCGGTTGTAACGGTAGAACGCCGTGTCCTCGAGCCCTTTGGCCATCACCGGACCGCTATATTGCTGCACGTGCATTGCCGCGCGCACGACCGCGACCCGGCTGAAACCGCTATGCGGCTCGGCCACCAGGTCGCAGGTCAGCAGCCGGTGCAGAAAATCGAAGACGCTCGGATCGAGTGCCGCTTCCTGGCGCCGCGCATGTGCCACCGCCCAATCGATGTCGCGACGATCGGCGTCGGTCGGCGGGCTGCCGTCGATATAGGTGCGGTAGACCGGAAAGCAGGCGATGATCTGCTTCAGCGCGCGCTGCAGGACATTGTTGGTGAAATCGGCGGTATGCGGATTGGCACGGGCGACGCGGCCGGCTTCGCGGCCAAGCACCGCGAGTTCGCTCGCCATCTCGTTTTCCATGATCCGCAGCTTGCAATCACGGACGATGTCGGGGAACGCCGATACGACGCCGGTGAAATCGACATAGAATTGGGTCAGCGGCTCCTCGCCGGCGGGATCGATCAGGAGGCCGGTGACGAGATTGGCGAATTCGTAGCCGGTGGTGCCGTCGACATTCCAGTCCTCGCGCAGGCTTTCGTGCGGCGCCAAAATCTTTTCGACCACCAGGTAAAACGGCCGTGGCGCTTTGTCGCGCAGGCGCAGGCAATAGGCTTTCGGGTCGCGCAGGCCGTCGATGTGGTCGATGCGCAGACCATCGAGAATGCCGTCTTCCAGCAATTTGAAGATCAGCGAATGGACGTGGTCGAAAAGTTCCGGCAATTCCATGCGGATGCCAGCGAGATCGTTGATGTTGAAAAATCGCCGGTAATTGATGTCGTCGGCGGCAACCCGGAAATGCGCCGCCCGCCAGAACTGCTGTTGGATCAACGCATCGAGATCACGCCAGCTCGACAGGTCGCCGGGGGTGCCGTTGAAGCGGGCGGCCGCGTCCCAGGCCGCCGCCGCAATCTCGGGGTCGCTGCGGGCGAGCCCGGCAAGTTCCTCCTTCAGTTCGCCCGCTCGCCTGCGGATATGCGGCCGCCATGACGAGAGATGCGCGAAGGCGTCGCCGAGCCGTTCGAGATCGGGATGCGTGACGCCGAGAATGTCTCCATAATGCGCCGGGTTGATCGGCAGCTTGTGGCTGTCATAGGCCCAGACGGCAAAGCTTCCGGCCTCCGGCTCGAATTTGAGGCGCAGCCCGGCTGCTTCCAGAACCGCGCCATACTGGTCGCCAAGAAACGGCACCAGCAGCTTGTTTTGCAGATACCGGCGATCCGGCTCCCAATCGATGTCGAACCAGCCGGCGTATTCCGATTCCGGCCCCCATTCGAGAACATCGAGCCACCACGGATTGTCCGCCCCTCCGACCCCCATGTGATTGGGGACAAAGTCGAGAACCTGTCCGAGCCGGTGCCGGCGAAAGGCCGCGACCATCTCTGCGAAGGATTGCGGACTGCCGAGCTCCGGGTTCAGTTCGGTATGACTGACGATGTCATAGCCATGCGTGCTGCCGGGACGGGCGCGCAGATAAGGCGAGGCGTAGACATGGCTGATGCCGAGCCTGGCGAGATAGGGCGCCAGCTCGGCCGCCTGCACAAACCCGAAATCCCTGGTAAATTGCAGCCGGTAGGTGGCGCGGGGGATCGGCTTTTCAGCGTCGGAGGTCATTGCCGACGGTCCAGACCATCGGCGTGCCGCTCCCCGATCGGTCGCATCTCAGCATCGGCCAAGCTCCAGGCGACGCTCCATCGGTCGAGCCGACCATCCTCGATCGATCCGACCCTGCACAGCATGCGGCCCGGCCGCTTTGGGAAACCGCCGAGCGGTGCGGCGGTGAGATTTGCCGCGAGGCTCAGCAGCGAGCCATCGCCGAGGCGCCAATCGACCACCACCGCGAGCTGGCCCAGGATTTGATAGCGCCCACTATGGCCCGCCATGTCGCGCAGGCGCGGGACGATCTCGGTCCGCCGCAGCGACAGCAGATGCCGATAGAAGGCGAGCCACCGGGCATGATCGCCGGCCTCCGCCTCGTCCCATCGCAGCTTCGCCGACAGGAACGTCTCGGCGGCCGTCGGATCGGGGATGCGTTCGCGCTGCTGCGGATCACGAAACTCGGGAAACCGGGAAAATTCGGCGCGGCGCCCGTCGCGGACTGCGGCCGCCAGCTCACCGGTGAAATCGCAAAAGAACGGGAAAGGCTGCGCCGCCCCCCATTCCTCACCCATAAAGATCATCGGGATTTGCGGGGCTAAAAGATAGATCGCGGCGACCGCCCGCACCGCCTCAGCCGGGGCGAACATCGTCAGCCGCTCGCCAAAGGCGCGGTTGCCGACCTGGTCGTGGTTCTGGATAAAGCCGACAAACGCCTGCGGCGGCAGCTGCGCGCTGGGCTCGCCGCGCGGCGCGCCGCGATAGCGCATGAGTTCGCCCTGGAACGCGAAGCCCTGCGCCAAGGCCCGGCCGAGCTTGTCGCTGTCGCCCTGATATTCGGCGTAATAGCCGCTCTTCTCCCCGCTCGCCGCGGTGTGCAGCACATGGTGCAGGTCGTCGTTCCACTGCGCACTATAGCGTTCGGGCGCGCCATTCGCGTCGCGCCGCAGCCGGGACGCCTCGTTTGCTTCGTTTTCGAGGATCAGATGGATATGGCGGTCACCGGCCACCTGCCGGACCTCGCGGGCGATCGCGTCGAGGATGTGCTCCGCGCTAGTATCGATAATCGCGTGGACCGCATCGAGCCGCAACCCGTCGAGATTGAATTCGGTGAGCCAATAGACCGCGTTTTCAACGATCATCGCCCGTACCGTCGGCGAGCCGGTACCATCGAAATTGACCGCATCGCCCCACGGCGTCTTGTGCCGTTCGGTAAAGACCGGCGCATAAGATGGCTGATAATGGCCGTCCGGCCCGAAATGATTGTAGACGACATCGAGCAGCACCGCGATGCCGCGCTGGTGGGCAGCGTCGATCAGCGCCTTCAGATCTTCGGGCCGGCCATAGGAGGAATCGGGGGCGAATAGCAGCACACCGTCATAACCCCAATTCCACCGGCCGGGAAAATCGGCGATCGGCATCAATTCGATCGCGGTGACGCCGAGGTCGCGCAGATAATCGAGCCGCCCGATCGCCGACCGGAACGTGCCCTCGGCGGTAAACGCGCCGACATGCAGCTCGTAGATGACGCACTCTTCCCAAGGCCGGCCGTGCCAAAGGGCATCGTGCCATTGATAGTCGCCGGGATCGATGACTTCGCTCGGGCCGTGCACATCCCTCGGCTGAAAGCGGGAAGCCGGATCGGGAACGTGCAACCCGTCGGGCAGCACGAATTGATAGAGCGACCCGCGGCCGGCGGTCGGTGTCACGCGTTCGTGCCAGCCATCGCCTGTCGAGATCATTGCGAGCGCCGGGGCGCCTTCGGCCAGCTGCAATCGAATTTCTTGGTGCTTGGGTGCCCACAGCCGGAAACGGACACCGCCGGCAACGATTTCGGCGCCAAACGGCATCCGATGGTGTCGTTTCGTTCCGGTCGCTGAAGGAAGCAGCATTGCGCAATGACCTCGCTGGCTGTGGGGCCACGCGTCGAACTACCGAACGAGGTCAACGCTTTTGCCTGATCCATGGTTCCGCGCATCCGTTGCTGCGCCGGCAATCATAACGCCGCCGCATTGCATCGAGGGTGCCGGCCGAGTCATGTTGTGCCCAGCAAAAGGAAGACCGTCATGAACGATCCTGTTGATGTGCTGATCATCGGCGCCGGCGCGTCCGGTGCCGCGGTGGCCTGGAGCCTCGCCGAGACCAGGATGCACATCCTCTGCCTCGAGCAGGGCGGCTGGATGAACCCGGCGACCTATCCGAGCACCGGTCGCGACTGGGAAGCGCGCTTTTATGGCGACTATTCGCCGAGCCCCAATATCCGCGCCCGGCCCGAGGACTACCCGGTCAATGACGACAATTCACCGATCAAGGTGGTGAACTTCAACGGTGTCGGCGGCGGCACGGTCATGTACACGGCACATTTCCCGCGCCTGCATCCTTCCGATTTCCGGGTCAAGAGCCTCGACGGCGTGGCCGAGGACTGGCCGATCGACTATGACACGCTGGCGCCGTTTTTCGCCGAGAACGACCGCATCATGGGCGTCTCCGGGCTCGCCGGCGATCCCGCGGTGCCGCCGCGCAATCCGCCGATGCCGCCGCTGCCATTGGGCCGCTCCGGCACGCTGCTGGCAAAGGCGGTGAACCGGCTCGGCTGGCATTGGTGGCCGTCCGACACCGCGGTCGCGACGGTGGATTACGAGGGCCGGGCGCGCTGCATCAATCTCGGGCATTGCACCCCGGCCTGCGCGCAAGGGGCAAAAGCGAGCACCGACATCACCTATTGGCCGGCAGCGCTGCGCGCCGGGGTCGAGCTGCGCACCCATTGCCGGGTCCGCGAGATCACGACCGACGAGCACGGCATGGCCGCCGGTGTCGTCTATTACGATGCCGCCGGCGTCGAGCAGTTTCAGGCGGCGCATGTGGTGGTGCTCGCCTGCAATGGTGTCGGCACGCCGCGGCTGCTGCTGAACTCGGCCTCCGGACGCTTCCCCAACGGACTCGCCAATTCGAGCGGTCTCGTCGGGAGGAACCTGATGTTCCATCCCTATGCCCAGGTTTATGGCTATGTCGCCGAGGAGACCGACAGCAACCGGGCGCCGCCGACCTGCCTGTGGAGCAAGGAATTCTACGAAACCGATCGGTCGCGCGGCTTTGTGCGCGGCTATACGTTCCAGTTCGGCCGCGGCGTCGGACCGGTCATGGAAGCGGTCACCAGCGAGCAGAAGGGCCTGATCCCATGGGGTCCCGGCCATCATGCCGCCTTCCGCCGGCTCAACGGTCACCGGTTGACCTTGTCGGCGATCTGCGAGGATTTGCCCGAGGAATGCAACCGCGTGACGCTCGATCCGGTGCTGAAGGACAGCTACGGCATCCCGGCGCCGCGGATCGGCTACACGATCGGCGAGAACTCGGCGCGGATGATGGAGCACGGCATCGCTCGCGCGAAAGAGATCCTCGCCGCGGCGGAGGCAACCGACATCTGCGTCAACAGCCCGATCGTCCAGGGCGGCTGGCATCTTTTGGGGACTGCGCGCATGGGCACCGACCCGGATCGCTCGGTGGTCAACGGCTGGGGCCGGTCACACGATGTGAAAAACCTTTTTATCGTCGATGGCAGCCTGTTTGTTACCTCCGGCGGGGTCAACCCGACCTCGACGATCCAGGCGCTGGCGCTCTATGTCGCCGACCAGATGAAACAGCGTCTCGCCAATCTGTTTGATTGAGGCTCGTCATGGCTTCCGGAACCTCGCTGACACCCGGCCAGATCGAGGATTTGCGCATCCTCGCCGGGCTGATGATCCCGGCCAGCGCCGAATACGATGTGCCCGGCGCCGACGATCCGGCGATCCAGGCCGACATCATGGCAACCCTCGGCCGCGACACCGCGCCGGTATGCGCGGCGCTCGATCGGCTGGCACATCTCGCCGGGATGCCGCTGGCTGCACTCGACCCGGCGCGTCGCGAGGCGGTGGCGGCCGAATTGCGCGCCGCGGGCGGTGCCGCGGTGGCGACGCTCGCCCGTGTCGTGCTGCAATGCTATTACCGCGACGATCGCGTCGTCCGCTCGCTCGGACTGGAGCCGCGGCCGCCCTATCCGCAGGGACATGTGCTGGAGGATGGCGACTGGTCGCTGCTCGATCCGGTGCGAGCACGAGCGCCGATGTGGCGCCGCTCCTAGCCTCGGGCGGGAGTGGACGTCTCGCCTCGCATGGCGATCCGAACCTGCCGTCCATCCTTCGCCCGATTGCGATCAGAGGAGAGCGCTGATGCCGCACCAGATCCGTGCCGTTGTCGTCGATCCGTCGGTGCCCGGCCGGCTGGCGATCCGCGAGGTCGGCCTGCGCGATCCCGACCGTGACGAAGTCGGCGTCCGGGTCACCGCGATCTCGCTCAATCGTGGCGAGACGCGGCGCGCGTTGCAGGCCGCCGAACCGGGCTGGCGGCCCGGCTGGGATTTCGCCGGCATTGTCGAGACGGCTGCCGCCGATGGCAGCGGTCCGGCAATCGGCACCCGAATCGTCGGTCTCCTGCCGTCGGGAGCCTGGGCCGAGCGGGTCAATTGCCGCAGCCATGCGGTGGCTGCCCTGCCCGGTGCAGTCAGCGACGCCGAGGCCGCGACGCTGCCGGTGGCCGGGCTGACGGCGCTGCACGCGCTGCGCCAGGGTGGGCTATTGCTCGGGCGCAAGGTTCTGGTCGATGGCGCCTCGGGCGGGGTCGGGCACCTCGCCTGCCAGCTCGCAGCGGCGGCCGGCGCCTTTGTCTGGGGGCATGTACGGCGCGACGAGCACCGCGCCGCGGTCGCCGAATGGTGCGGCGAGCGGGTGGTCGTCGGTCGCGAACTCGCCGCCGCCAAATCGCAAGGCCCGTTCTGGCTGATCCTCGATTCGGTCGGCGGCAGCGCGCTTGCCGCGGCACTCGACATGCTGCAGCCGAACGGCACCTGCGTGACGTTCGGGGTTTCCGGTGCAAGCGATGCGACGATCGCGAGCCGCGAGTTCTTCGCCACCGGCGGAACCCGGCTTTACGGCCTGACGCTGTTTCACGAGCTGATGAGCGTCGAGCGCGCGGGGATCGGCCTCGCTTTGCTGGCCGAGCTGATCGCCGCGCGGAAATTGCGGCCGCGCATTGCAGTCGAGGCGTCGTGGGACGAGATCGGCGGGATTGCCCAGCGGCTGATCGACCGAGACTTCATCGGCAAGGCGGTGCTGCACATCTGAGCCGCAGCCATGTAAGCAGCTCCAGGCCCTTACTCCCGCAGCATCGCCGCGACCTCGTCGAGGCTGCGGATGCGCGCATACATTTTCATCGCCTTGTCGAGACTGTAGGCGTGAGCGGCAGCGTCGCTGCTCCAGCAGCATTCGCGCACCACAATCGAAGCGAGGTCGAGGTTGAAGGCTTCGCGCACGCTGGTCTCGACCCCGCGATTGGTGGCGCCGCCGCCGATGATGATCGTGTCGCGCCGCAGCATGTGCAGGAGTTCGGCAACCCCGGTCCCGTAAAAGGCGCTCGGCCGGCGTTTCAAGAAGACGTAATCCTCGGGGCGCGGCGCGATCGCGTCGGGAAAACCGGCTTCCGGCGTGCCCTCGATCCCATTGGTCAGCGGCGGCACGCCGCTCTCCGCCGACAGATCGGTCGGCAACAGCACGACATCAGCCCCATCCGCGCGGCTCACCGGTGTCGTATAGATCACCGGCACCCCGGCTGCCCGCGCCGCGCCGATCATCGTCACCCAGGCATCGAGCACCGGCCGCATCGCCGCCCGCCGCGCCGCATCCGCCGGGGTGAGCGCGCGCCGGCACACATCATAGGCAATGAGCGCCGCCCGCCGTCGTTCGATCCGCTCGGTTTCCGGCATCGCTTTGCTGATCCCCTGTTCGTAGTGCGTCTAGCTGGGGCTCTAACCCAGTGACAGCCGGCGGTATCCTTGTGCGGCAACGGCGTCGCAATGCTCGCGGAAGGCAGGGTGGCCGCCGCTGTAGCGCATGATTTTGCGGGTTTGTTTGCCTTCGACGTTGCGGTTGACGCCGGTCATCCACGAATCGATCTCGTTCATCAGCAGGCCCTGGCCGGTCGCCAGAACGTGCTCGGTCCACTCGGCAACCCCGGCTTGGGTGGCCTCGATCCGGGTCAGGCCGCGGTCGCGCGCGAAGCGGACCAGGCCCGTCACCCATTCGACACTGTATTCGGCGGCGCGCGGGAAGTTGCCGAGCCCGGCATGCGGGCCCATCACCATCAACAGGTTGGGAAAGCCCTCGACCAGGATGCCGAGAAAGGTCTGCGGCCCGTCCCGCCACTTGTCCTTGAGCCGCTGGCCGCCGAGGCCCGCGATGTCGATGCGGTCGAAGCTGCCGGTGATCGCGTCGAACCCGGTCGCGTAAATGATGATGTCGAATTCGTATTCGGCGGCGCTGGTCCTGATGCCGGTCGCGGTAATGCACTCGATCGGTGTCTCGTTGATGTCGACGAGCGCGACATTGGATTGGTTGTAGACTTCGTAATAGCCGGTCTCGAGCGGCACGCGGCGGGTGCCGAAGCCGTGGTTCTTCGGGATCAGTTTCTCGGCCACCGCCGGGTCCTTGACGCGCTGGCGGATCTTGCGGGCGATGAAATCCGAAACGAGGGCGTTGGCGGCGCGATCCACCAGGATGTCGCGGAAATTGCCCTGCCAGATGCCAAAACCCGGTTCGCCATAGAGCTTTTCCCAGAACGCCTCGCGCTCCTCTGGCGTCACCTCGTGGGTGGCGCGCGGGTCGGGCGCGTGGATAAAGCAGCCAGGAGTATCGTTGCAGCGCGCGAAGATCTCGGGATAGCGGGCGCGGATCCCCCGCATCTCCTCGTCGCCGATCCGGTCGTTGTGCAGCGGCGCGCACCAATTCGGGGTGCGCTGGAACACGGTGAGCTGCCGGGCCGCCTTCGCCACATGCGGGATCAATTGTATGGCGCTGGCGCCGGTGCCGATCACCGCGACCCGCTTGCCGGCGAAGGCGACCCCTTCCTTTGGCCAGAAATGGGTGTGGCAGGACGTGCCGAGAAAGCTCCCGATGCCGGGGATGCGCGGCATCGTCGCGGCCGAGAGCACACCGATTGCGGTGATCAGAAAGCGGCAGCGGTAGCGGCTGCCGTCTTCGAGCTCAACCTCCCAGCAGCGCGTTTCCTCGCGGTATTGCGCGGTGGTGACGCGGCTCTCGAACCGGATGTCGCGCCGCAGGTCGAATTTGTCGGCGACGTGGTTCAAATAGCGCTCGGTTTCGGGCTGCGAGGCGAACCGCTCGGCCCAGTCCCATTCTTCGAGCAGTTCGGGCGAAAACGAATAGCCGTAGGTATAGCTCTCCGAATCGAAGCGGGCGCCAGGATAGCGGTTCCAGTACCAGGTGCCGCCGACCCCGGTGCCGGTCTCGAACACCCGCACCCTGAGGCCGAGCGCGCGCAGCTTGTAGAGCGTGTAAAGCCCGGAAACCCCGGCGCCGATGACGATCGCATCGAACTCCGTCGCCGCCGGTCCGCTGCTGCGGTCCGGGCGCTCGGCGGCAATGGCATCCTGCGCGCGCATCATCGGCTTTCCTCCATGGGTTGATCCGCAGCGATCCCGGCCGCGATCGCCGCGACCGGCCCGGCAACGCGGCATATCGCGCAACCGGGCCGCGGCGCGATCACTCGGCGGCGATTGCCGGGCGCACGGCGTTGCCGGCGCGGGCCAGCAGCGCCGCGGCATTCCGGTGCAGGATCTGCTCGCGCGCGTCCTCGCCGATCGCCGCCTCGGCGAGCGCCTTCCGGGTCCAGTCGCAACCGAATTCGGTGCCGTCGGTGCCGCAGACGATGCGGTCGGCGCCGTAGAGCCGCACCGCCGCCTCGATCGCGTGCGGGCCGAACGAGTTGCAATCGACATAGACCTTCGCCTTGCCGATGCGCGACGACGGCAATTCCTCCTCCGGTGTGTCGAGCAGGCAGCGGTGATCCATGCGCTCGACCTCATAGGGCAGGTTGCCGCCGAGATTGTGCACGACGACGGTCGCATCGGGGTAGGAGGCGAGGATATCGGTCAGGCACAGCGTGACCATCACCGAGGAGAGGCTCGCCTGCATGTCGAGCGTGCCGTTGCGGCGCCGCGCGTTGTCAGTGTCACCCGACACTTTGGGGAAGGCATCGCCCGGCCGCGGCCCGTGATGGATAAAGAGGGTCGCTTGCCGGCGATTGGCGACCTCGAACAATGGGCGGGCCGTTTCGGCATCCTGACGGGTGAGGAAGTAGTTGCCGGGGAGTTGCGCGCCAACCACACCCGGCAGGTCGAGCGCCCGCTCGAGCTCGGCAGCGGCCGCTTTCATGTCGGTCAAAGGCAGCGCGGCAAAGGCGGCGAAACGGCCGGGATGCTTCTGGCAGATCGCCGACATCCCGTCATTGACCTTGCGGCAAAGCGGGCCGGAAATATCGAGCGGTTGCGATTCGACCCAGCAGAACGAGCCGAGCAGCGACAACACGCTGGTCTCGACCCCCTGGCGGTCCATGCGGTCGAGGTGAAACTCGACCTGGTCGAATGCCTCGGCGAGTGCCTGCTCGCCCATCCGCGACGCCAGCACTTCCGCGCCGGCGTCGTTCTTGAGAATGCGCGGCTCGCGGGTGCGGGCACGGAGCGCGTCGGCAACTTCGGCGGGCCGCCAATGGGCGTGCATATCGATCATGGGCATGGGCTTTCCTCCATCGGTTGGCGAAAGCTTACCCGCACCGCGAGCCGCCGCAAAGCGCCTCTCGCGTCAGCACAATCCCCCGTGCGGCCAAACCTTGGGCGCCGGCGGCGGCTCTGGCGGCGATGTTGCGGTCAGGCGCGCGACCCACCGGCGCACCCAATGCCGCCGGCGCATCTGGGCTTCGGCAAGCACCACCTCGACCCTCGGCTCCGAGAGACCGTGCTGGATCGAGACAGAGTCGACGAAACGGCGGGCCTCCGCTTCGGCGATCCAATTCAGCCGGA
>DATJTI010000003.1:0-16439 GCA_035503615.1 Allostellaceae bacterium
AAGCTGTTGCCGCCGAGCACCAGAAATGCGGTTGCCCGCCCGGTATCGCCGGGCGAACGCAGCAGGTCGTTGACCAGGGCGCCGTTGGCGGCGGGGCCGACATGAGCGGCCGATACCACGATCGTGATCAAGGTGATGACCGCAGCCAGCGATTGGGCAAAGGGGATCGCCAGACCCGCCGCCATGAACAGCAGGCTGAGCGCCACCAGGTAGCGGCGGTGGCCGGCGCGCACCGCTTCGGCGGTCAGCAGCCGGTCGCCGGCCCAGTTGGCGAGGATGCCGACCACCATCGCGACCAGAAACGGGATCGCCGTATAGATGCCGGAGTTGAGCATCGACAGGTGACGTGCGGTCTGCAGGTAATTCGGCAACCAGGAAAGGTAGAGATAGCCGGTATAGACGAGACAGCCTTGGGAGATGAACAGGCCCCACATTGCCGGGCAGCGGACGAGGCCGAGATAGCCGACGCCGTTATGGCTCGGTGGCGCGACGCCGGCATCACGCGTGGCGAGGATGTATTCACGCTCCGCCTGCGGCAGCCACCGTGTCTTTTCCGGCGTCGAGACCAGTGCCGACCAAACCAGCACCCAGACAAATCCGACTGCACCGGTGATCACGAAAGACCACCGCCATGACAGCATCTCGATCAGCCAGGCCGCGGCCGGCGCGCCGAGCGCGAGCCCGAGACTGGAGCCGGCCGAGATCGCAGCAATGGCGGTGCCGCGCTCAGTATAGGGAGACCACGACCGGACGGTGCTGTAGGAAATCGGCGCGAAGGGGGCCTCGCCGACCCCCAAACCGAGCCGCACGATCAGCATGGTCGCGAAGCTGCCGACCAGTCCGGTCGCCATTTGCGCCGCCGACCATACCGCGGTGGCGACCGAGGCCACGACATGGGTGCCCCAGCGGTCGATCAGCCGCCCGCCGGGCAGCATCATCAACACATAGGCCCACAGGAACGAGGAAAACAGATAGCCGAGCGCTACCGGCGACAGGCCGAATTCGTGCGCGATCGGCTTCCCCGCCACCGACATGTTGACGCGATCGAGATAGGCGATGGCGCCGAACAGAAGCAGCAGGAAAAAGACCCAATACCGACGGTGCGTCATTCTCATCGATACGCTCCTCCTTCTTCTTTCTCGCCACCCGAAAAGCGTGCGCGGCGGTAGAGATCAAGTGCCGGCCGTCGCCGGACCGGTTCCTTTTAAGGTATAATCGAATGTTTGGCCGGCACCGAATCTGCCGCCGGGTTTTCCGCCGGCGCCGGGCCCCCGCAGCTTTGCAGCCCGGTCGGTCGGGTAACCGGTGGGAGCGGCAAAACGCCCGGTGAGGATCCCGGTGACTGTTCAACGCGAGGATTTCGTTCGCCGCACCGGGCGCGCTATGCGCCTCTCACACCGGGAATCGACAGCAATCGGGGCGGGCCCGTCGACTCGTCCGGCTGATATCTCGTATTACGTCGCCGATACGCCTCGGCCTTGATGGCGGCGGGACGGGAGCCGGCGCACTCGATCGAGGCGATCCTTGCTGATGTCATCGAACCGCCGGGGCGCTGCCGCGGCGAAGCGGCGGGTTCGCGCCGGGCTGGCAAGCGGCCGCGGGGGGCAGGAATGAGCGTCGTGTTGGTGACTGGATCGGCCGGGTTGATCGGCGCCGAATCGGTGCGGTTTTTTGCTGCCGAGGGTTTCGACATCGTCGGTATCGACAACGATATGCGCCGGGTTTTCTTCGGCCTCGAGGCGAGCACCGCGTGGAGCCGCCGGCGGCTCGAAGCCGAGGTCAAGAATTACCGGCACATCGACGGCGACATCCGCGACCCCGGCCTGCTCGATACCGTATTCGCGCGCTACGGCACCGCCATCGCCGCCGTCATTCACACCGCGGCGCAGCCTTCGCATGACTGGGCGGCGAGCGACCCGCAGACCGATTTCGCGATCAACGCCAATGGCACGCTGAACCTGTTGGAGGCGACGCGTCGCCACTGCCCACAGGCGGCATTTGTCTTTACCAGCACCAACAAGGTCTACGGTGACACCCCCAACAGATTGCCGCTCGTCGAGCAGGAGCTGCGCTGGGAGGTCAGCCCCGAACATCGCTACGCCGCGCACGGCATCGACGAGAGCATGAATGTCGATTCGTGTCTTCACAGCCTTTTCGGCGCCTCGAAACTTGCCGCCGACGTGATCGTGCAGGAGTACGGCCGTTATTTCGGGATGCGCACCGTCTGCTTTCGCGGCGGCTGTCTGACCGGACCCGGCCATGCCGGGACCAAGCTGCACGGGTTTCTCGCCTATCTTGCCAAATGCGCGGTCGCCGGCGACCCCTATACCGTGTTCGGCTACCAGGGGAAGCAGGTCCGCGACAACATCCATTCCTATGACCTCGTCAACGCGTTCTGGCATTATATTCGCGCCCCGCGGCCGGGCGCCGTCTACAACATCGGCGGCAGCCGACACGCCAACTGTTCAATGCTCGAGGCGATCGCCGCTTGCGAGCGGCTGACCGGCCGGGCAATGAACTGGTCCTATTCCGATCAGAGCCGCGCTGGCGATCACATCTGGTGGATTTCCGACGTGTGCCGGTTCCAGGCCGACTATCCCGACTGGCGCTACCGCTTCGACATCGAGACGATGTTGATGGAGATCATCGACGGGGTTCGCTGGAAGTTGAAATCGGGGGAATAGCGATGCCGGTCGAGATTTCCACCATGGCTGAGCGCTGTGGTCGCGCTCCCTGCCAAGTCAACCACGCCTCGCCCAACGTTTCGGGTTTGGCGGCAAGAGACGGGCGATCATCGTGATATTTCCGTTTTTGGGTAAGGTTACCGCGGACCTGCGCCTCGCTGGCGGCGCCGCCGAGCCGGTTTGACCGCGGGTTGTCCGCATGAACCGCACCTCGGATTCTTTCCCGCTCGAGGCCACAGAATGATTAGCGTTTCTACGATCGACGACCAGACTGAAACCTGTGCAGACGACCGCGACACCGATCCGGGTCGCGCGTCCCGGATCGCGGTCCTGATCCCCTGCTACAATGAGGAGCTTTCGGTCGCGCGGGTGGTCCACGATTTCCGCCGGGCGCTCCCGCGAGCAGCGATTTACGTCTACGACAACAACTCGGTCGATCGGACGCGGGAGGCCGCCACCGATGCCGGCGCTATCGTGCGTGTCGAACCGTTGCAGGGCAAAGGCAATGTCGTGCGTCGGATGTTTGCCGATGTCGAGGCGGACGTCTATGTGCTGGTCGATGGCGACGACACCTATGACGCCGCCTGCGCGCCGGAGATGGTCAGAGCCCTGCTCGAGGGCCAACTCGACATGGTCAGCGCGCGGCGGGTCAGCAACATCAAGACGGCCTATCGCCCTGGCCACCGGTTCGGCAATACAGTGCTGACTTCGATCGTCGCATCGATTTTCGGCAAAACCTTCGCCGATATGCTGTCGGGATACCGAGTGTTTTCCCGGCGATTTGTCAAAAGCTTCCCCGCCCTCGCAACCGGTTTCGAGATCGAGACCGAGTTGACCGTTCACACCCTTGAACTGCGCATGCCGACCCTTGAGATCGACACTCCGTACAAAGACCGTCTTCCGGGTTCGGAGAGCAAGCTGAGGACCTATATCGACGGTCTGCGCATTCTTAAAACTATTCTGCGACTGATCAAGGAAGAACGGCCGCTACAGTTCTTTGCAACCTTTTTTGGGATTCTTACGGTCTTCTCTCTCGCGATCAGTGTACCGGTGTTTATCGAATATGCCAGGACCGGGCTCGTTCCGCGGCTGCCGACCGCCGTACTGGCGACGGGGACGATGCTGCTCGGATTCCTCAGCCTTGCTGCCGGGGTCATTTTGGATACGGTAACGCTCGGTCGTCGAGAGGCCAAACGCATGCGCTATTTGGAAATCCCGGCACCGGAAGCCGGACCGAGGTGATCGCGGCTCCTCAATTCGCCCGGTTCGCGGTCGTGGGCACAGCAGGATTCGTAGTCGATTCCGCCTCGCTCACACTTGCTCTTCAGCTGGGCGCCGGGTTTCTCGCGGGTCGAGGGATTTCCTATCTGGTCGCCGCTACCTTTACCTGGTGGCTGAACCGGCGGTGGACCTTTGCCCCAACCGGTGACTCTTATCTTGGTCAGTGGGCGAAATTCGTTTCGGCCAATGCCGTCGGCGGCGCGATAAATTACTGCGTTTACGCGGCGCTGATCTTCGGTTTCCCGGCTCTTTTCAAAGCTTGTCCGATCTTGGCGGTTGCGTTTGGTTCGGTTGCCGGTCTCGCAATGAATTTTACACTTTCCCGCAGGTTCGTGTTCAGTTCCGGCCGCGCCTGACTCCAAAGGAAGCAATGACCAGCGCCGCCATTTCCATTTGGCGACGCTGGTCCGGTGTCCGTGTGGCCGCTATTCGGCGGCGGCGCGGGTCGGGGTCTGCGCCGCCGCCAGCACCGCGGCGGCTTCCTTGGCGACGCGCGTCCCGTCAAAAAATTTCGGGTTCTGCGTGCCCCACAGCCGCACCGCGTTCGCGAAGGTGAAGTCGCGGAAATCACCGGCGGTGATGTGGCCGTCCTCGACCAGTTCGTAGGCCTCGGGCAGCGGGTGGCGCATGTCGATCACGTCGAAATGCCCGATATCCGAACTGAAGATCGCGTTCAGCCGTGACCCGAACGGGTTGGTGCGGCCAAACGCGGTGGCGTTCATGCGGTCGTCGGCCTCGCACCCGAAATAGTACGGCTTGGCGTAAAGATCGACCCAGTCTTCCTTGCGGGTAATCTTGCAGGCCGAGAAATCGTCGATATTCTCGACCCCGCCGGTCAGATAGGCAAGATCGGGGTCGGGCAGACCGCCGCGCTCGCGCAACGCCGCTGCCATATCGGCATAGCCGTATTTCTCGACGAGGCTCAGCAGCTTGGCGCGGTCGAGCTTGTCGGGATGCATGCGGTCGAGCGCCTGGGCGCTGCGCCGCTCCCAATGCTCGATCAGATCGCCAAACAACTGGCTCGCCCAGCCGACCCCGCCCTCGAGAAAGGCGAACCGCAGTTGCGGGAAGCGCCGGGTGACCCCGCCGAGGAAAATCGCCTTGGCGGTCGCGTGACCCGCGGCGGCGAAATGGCCGATGTGGTTGTAGGTGAAATTGGTCGGCGACAGCCGCAGGCCCTGGTTGCTGGCGGCGCTGTGAAAGGTCGGTGCGATGCCGAGCTCGACGCATTTCGCCCAGACCGGATCGTAATCATACTCGCTGTCGAGCCCGAGCACGTCATACCATACCGCAAAGCGCGCAGTATCGGGATCGTTGGCGGCGGCGGCCGGCACCTTGCGGGCCATGTTGCTGCCGAACATGCCGACCTTGGAACCCAATTCCCTGGTCACGAATTCGAGTTCGGCGATCGCTTCGTCCGGGGTGTGCATCGGGATAATCGCCGCCGGGGTCAGCCGGTCGCCGAGACCGCTGAAATAATCGGCCGAGACGATATTGTAGGCACGTATCACCGCGCGTCTCGTCGCGTCATCCTGGATGCGCGGAAAGCGCAGCCCGGCGGTCGGGTAGACGATCACAAAATCGAGGCCGAGTTCGTCGAGGCGATCGTAGAGCAGCTTGGGCATCATCGCGGTGGCGCGATCGAGCGTGTTCTCGGTCTGCCGGCTCCAGAATGCCTGCTGTCCGAGGCGCTTATCACGGCGCTCGCCGACCGACATCCGCAACAATTCGGTGGTCCGGCCCATCGCCTGCAAAAACCCGTCCGCGGCGAGATCGCCGCCGACCTTGCGCATCTTGTCGCTGAACACCGGGTCGTATTCGACCCAGTGACCGTCGCCGTCGACGATCGGATGGTCGATTTTCGAACGGACCTGTTCAGGGGTCATATGCGCGCTCATGGTCTGCTCCGGAAAAGAGGTTGATGCAGCGCACATTATCCTGAGCCTCCCGGCGATGAGCGCCAACCATGATCTGCCGGTGAGGCCTGCGCTCAGTGCATGGAGCCCCCGATAAAACCGCCCCGGGACCGGGTGGCACGGCAGCTTTCTCGCGCCGGAGAGATTGTCAGGAAAATTGCTGCCTGACCGACAATCAGCGCTCCCGGCGGTCATCCGGTCGGCGACGCCTCCCAGGCATGACAATAGGCGACAGGCGAACCGCAGGCGGCAGGAGCCAGTCCGATCGCCACAGGGATGCGCTGGTCTTGGTCGGGTCAGCGGTTGCGGAACGAGGGTTTGCGTTTTTCGATAAAGGCGGCCATGCCTTCCTTGCGGTCTTCGGTCGCAAAGCTCGCGTGAAACACACGGCGCTCGAAGCGCACGCCTTCGGCCAGCGGCGTCTCGTAAGCGCGGTTGACCGCTTCCTTGACCATCATCGCGATCGGCCGCGACATTTCGCTGATCCGCTGGGCGATCTTGACCGCCTCAGTCAGCAGCTCGGCAGCCGGGACAATGCGGCTGACAAGACCGGCGCGCTCGGCCTCCACGGCGTCCATCATCCGCCCGGTCAGACACAGATCCATCGCCTTGGCCTTGCCGACAAAGCGGGGCAGGCGCTGGGTGCCGCCTGCTCCCGGGATCGTGCCGAGGGTGATTTCGGGCTGGCCAAACCGAGCGGTGTCGGCGGCAATGATGATGTCGCACATCATCGCAATCTCGCAGCCGCCGCCAAGTGCGAAGCCGGCGACCGCGGCGACCACCGGTTTGCGGCATTGCGCCACCCGCTCCCACCCCCGGGTGATGAAGTCGTCAAGATAAATCTGAGGATAGGTCTTGTCGGCCATCTCCTTGACATCGGCGCCGGCGGCAAAGGCCTTGTCGTTGCCGGTCAAAACGATCGCGCCGATCGCATCGTCGGCCTCCAATTCGTCAAGCGCGGCGGCGAGTTCGCTGATCAGCGCCGCGTTCAGTGCATTGAGCGCCTGCGGGCGATTGAGGGTGACGATGCCGACCGCGCCGCGGCGCTCGACGGAAATGTTGTGGTAGCGCTGATCGCTCATCGATAATCATCCTCTAACGCTGCCGCTTGGCGCAAAAGAACGTCGAGCGGCCGGATTGGACAATGCGGCGCACGCCCTCGCTGCAATCGCAATCGGGGCATGGCTCGCCCTCGCGGCCATAGACCGCCCAGCGGTGCTGGAAATAGCCGAGCTCGCCATTGGTCTGGACATAATCGCGCAACGACGAGCCGCCGGCTTCGATCGCCTCCTCTAGGACGGCGCGGATTGACGCTACCAGCCGCTGGGCGCGGATGCTGCCGACCGTGCCGGCCAGCCGCCGCGGCGACAACCGGGCGCGATAGAGCGCTTCGCAGACATAGATGTTGCCGAGCCCGGCGACGACACGCTGATCGAGCAACGCCGATTTGATCGGGGTCATCTTGCCGGCCAGCTTTTGCGCGAGATAGTTCCCGGTGAAGTCGGGTCCAAGCGGCTCGGGGCCAAGCCCGGCCAATAGCGGATGCCGCCACGCCTCGCTGCGGCGGGTGTAATCCAATGTCCCGAACCGCCTCGGATCGTTGAAGGTGACAACCGTGCCGTCGTCGAGGGTCAGCACGACATGATCGTGCAGCGCTGCCGGGGCCGCCGCATCACCGGCGATGATCCGCCCCGACATGCCGAGATGGAGAAGCAGCAATCCGTCGCTGTCGAGCTCGACCAGAATGTACTTGCCGCGCCGGCCGAGCGCCCCGATCCGGGCGCCGGCGAGCCGCTCGGCGAGTTCCGGCGGGAACGGCCGCCGCAAATCCGGGCGCCGCAGTTCGGCCTGGACGATCCGTCGGCCGGTCATTTTCAACGCCAACCCACGCCGTACGGTTTCGACCTCAGGCAGTTCGGGCATTCTCCCCGCCGTTATTCCCTAGAAGAACCGGATTCCAGGCGGCACCCATGCGATGAAGCTTGGACCCGCTCGCGCACGCAGACGTTACCTTGCCAACGCATCCCATTGATACAGGAACCCATTGATACAGGAACCCATTGGCCGCAGCATGGCGCAGCCGATCCGATGTCGCTATCCTTCTGCCGATGAGCGAGGAAGAAACCAGCGCCACGGCGTTCGGGGTGCGGGACTACCGGCACCTGCCGCAAGAGGAGAAGGCGCCGGTGGTGCGCGCGATCTTTGACAGCGTCGCGCAACGTTATGATCTAATGAACGATTTGATGAGCGGCGGCATCCACCGGCGATGGAAGGCGGAAATGGTCGCCTTGCTGAAACCGCGCCCCGGGCAGCGCCTGATCGATGTCGCCGGCGGCACTGGTGACGTGGCATTGCGCGCGTTGCCGCGGCTGGCACCAAACCCCGGTGTCGCGGCAGGAGGCGAGGGCGGCGCCGCGGTTTGCGATGTCAACCAGCGCATGCTCGAAATCGGCCGCGCCCGGGCGCTCGACCGGGGCATCCTGTACGGCCTGGAATGGCTGGTCGCCGATGCCGAACGGCTGCCTTTTGCCGATCGCACCTTTGACCTCTATACGATCGCCTTCGGTATGCGCAATGTGACCCATATCGCTGCCGCACTCGCCGAGGCTCGGCGCGTCCTGAAGCCGGGCGGCCGGTTTTCCTGCCTCGAATTCACTCCGGAGATCACCCCGCTGCTGCAGCCGTTCTACGATCTCTACAGCTTTCGCGTCGTGCCGCTGCTTGGTCAATTCGTCGCCGGCGACCGCGACGCCTATACCTATCTTGTCGAAAGCATTCGCGGCTTTCCGCGCCAAGGCGAACTGGCCGAGATGATCGCCGGCGCCGGGCTGGAGCGGGTGCGGTACCGCAACCTGACAGGGGGCATTGCTGCGCTTCACTCCGCCTGGCGCCTTTGATGCCGGACAGCCGAAATTCGGGCTGCTGCGCAGCCTGCGCAATCTCGCCCGTCTCGCCAAGATCGGTCTGATCCTGGCGCGTCACGACGCGCTGTTCCTGTTTGCCGAAGTGCCGGTCGTCGCGTTCTATGTGCGCCTTGCCGGGCTTTTCGCCCGCCGGCGTGGTCGTGTCGCGGCGCGCCCGGGCGAGCGCCTTGCCGCCGCCCTCGATGAGCTGGGTCCCGGCTTTATCAAACTCGGCCAGCTGTTGTCGACCCGCGCCGATCTGTTCGGCGAGGAAATCGCCGCTGATCTCGCGCGGTTGCAGGACCGCCTGCCGGCGGTTCCGGGGGCGGCGGCGCGGGCTGCCATCGAGCGCGAATTTGGTCAGCCGCTCGAAGCGCTGTTCCAGTCGTTTGACGAAACCGCGATCGCCGCCGCTTCAATCGCGCAGGTGCATTTCGCTCGCAGCAATGACGGGCAGGAAGTCGCGGTCAAGGTTTTGCGGCCCGGCGTGGCCGAGGCATTCGCCCGCGATCTCGATCTGTTTGACTGGCTTGCCGTGTTGATCGAACGGGTCTATCCGCCGGCGCGCCGGCTGAAGCCGGTCGAGATCGTCCGCACCCTCGCCGAAATCGTCACCTTTGAGATGGATCTGCGGTTTGAAGCCGCCGCCGCCTCGGAACTTGCCGAAAATTTCGCCGGCGATCTGAGTTTTCACGTGCCGCGCATCGACTGGTCGCGCACTGGCCGCGGCGTGTTGACCCTGGAGCGGATCGAGGGCGTGCGGATCGATGACCGGGCCGGGCTGATCGCCGCCGGACACCGGATCGAGGCGGTGTTGGCCAAGGCCGCGGGCGCATTTTTCAACCAGGTTTTCCGCGACGGTTTTTTCCACGCCGACATGCACCCCGGAAACATGTTTGTCGACGCCTCGGGTGCGATCGTCGTCATCGATTTCGGGATCATGGGGCGGCTCGATCGCGACACCCGCTGGTATCTCGCCGATATGCTGGTCGGATTTCTGGTCGGCGATTACCGGCGGGTGGCCGAAGTCCATTTCGCTGCCGGCTACGTCCCGTCGACGCGCTCGATCGACGCCTTTACCCAGGCCTGCCGCGCCATCGGCGAGCCGATCCTCGGCCGGCCGCTGCAGGAGATCTCGGTGGCGCGCCTGCTCGCCCAGCTGTTCCAGGTGACCGAACAGTTCGATATGGAGACCCAGCCGCAACTGCTGTTATTGCAAAAGACGATGGTGCTGGTCGAAGGAGTGGGTCGCCGCCTCGATCCCAATATCAACATCTGGGCGATGGCGCAGCCGTTGATCGAGAGCTGGATGCGCGACAATCGCGGCCCCGAAGCGCAATTGCGCCGCCGCCTCGAGACCGTAGCCGAGACGGTCGAGCGCCTGCCGCGGCTGGTCCAGAAAGTCGAAGACTTTGTTGAAAACGTGTCGCGCGAAGGGGTGCTGCTGCATGCCGAGTCGCTCGCATCGCACGCCGCCGAACAGGCCAAGCGGGCCTGGCTTGCGGTTCTCCCGTTATACATCGCCGCCGCCGCCCTGGTGGCGATCGCCGCCGCACTGATCTTCTCGCGTTAGCGTGCTATGATTGAAGGCCGCAACATCGGGGAGGAAAGCCAGTGAAGATTTCGAGCATCAAGTCGCAGATCCTGGTTCTGCCCGAGGCCGATCCGTTGGCCAATACGCCGGAAAACCCGAACGCGGCGCGGCCGATCGTGATTTTGCGGGTCGGTACCGATGACGGTGTTGAAGGGATCGCCGTCACCTTTTACGGCGGTGCCATTACCGCGGCGTTGAAACGCGCGGTCGACGATCTCGGCGCGCTCGTGATCGGCGAAGACCCGCATCGGGTCGAAGCGATCGCCGCCAAATTGCGCGCTGCGGCCGGCGGCTCGGGGCCGGCGGGGATGTTCACGCTGGCGCTGGCGGCGCTCGACATTGCCTTGTGGGACATTCGCGGCAAGACGTTGGGCCTGCCGCTGTGGAAGCTGCTGGGCGGGGCGCGGCAGCGGATTGCGACCTATGCGAGCGGAGCGTTGCGCCGCAATCTGACCCTTGATCAGGTGCTGACCGCGGCCGGCAAGCTCAAGGATAAGGGATTTCGCGAAGCCAAGATGCAATTGGCGCTGCCCGGCGATACCACGCCCGCCAGGGAGGTCGAACGCGCGGTCAAGATCCGCGAAGTTCTCGGTCCCGATACCAAATTGATGTGCGACATCAACCAGCGCTGGCGGCCGGAGCAGGCGATCGATATCGGCAAGCGGGTCGAGGATGCCGGGGTCGGGTTGTTCTGGCTGGAAGATGTCACCGCCCACGACGACTACGCCGGGTTGGCGCGGGTCAATGCGGCGCTTGCGACCCCGATCTGCGGCGGCGAGCTGGTCTGGGGCATGGTTCCATTCCGCCACATGATCGAAGCCCGCTCAGTCGATTATGTGATGATCGACCTCGCCCGGGTCGGCGGTATTACGCCATGGTTGAAGGTCGCCGGGATGGCGGAAGCTTTCAACCTGCCCGTCGTCAGCCACGTGATCCCGGAGATCCACGCCCATCTCGTCGCTGCTGCACCCAACGGGCTGACCGTCGAATACATGGGCTGGATGCTCAAATTGTTCGACGGCGTCGCCGAATTCGACAGCCAAAGCGGCGAGATCGTCTTGTCGGACCGTCCCGGTCTCGGTCTCGATTTCAACCAGGCGACGATCGACCGCTACGCGGCGGCGTAATGCGTGTTATTCGGGGGGTAACCAGCGATGAAAATCACCAATGTCGAGACCGGCATTGTCGCATTGCCGAATGACGAGCCTCTCGGCGGCTTTTCGGAGAACCCGAACGCGGTCAATCCGATCGTGTGGCTGCGGCTCGGCACCGATGCCGGGGTCGAAGGACTGGGAGTGACCTATTTCGGGGGCGCCTTGACCCGGACACTGCGCCATGCGGTCGACGAGTTGGCGGCACTCGCCGTCGGCGACGACCCGATGCGGGTCGAGGCGATCGCTGCGAAATTGCGTGCTGCCGCGGTCAGCGCCGGCCCCGCCGGGATATTTACGATGGCGTTGTCGGCGATCGATGTCGCGTTGTGGGATATCAAGGGCAAGGCGCTGGGCCTGCCACTCTGGAAATTGCTCGGCGGCGGCCGCGAACATATTGCGACCTATGCGAGCGGCGCCCTCCGCCGCGGTCTCAAGCTCGACGAGGCGCTGACGGCCGCCCAGCGGTTGCGCGAAAAGGGCCACCGCCAGACCAAGATGCAGCTGGGTCTGCCGGGCGTCACCTCGCCGGCGCGCGAGGTCGAGCAGGCGCGGCTGATCCGCCAGGCGGTCGGGCCCGATGTGGATCTGATGTGCGACATCAACCAGCGCTGGCGGCCGGAACAGGCGATCGACATCGGCAAGCGGGTCGAGGATGCCGGGGTCGGGTTGTTCTGGCTGGAGGACGTGACGGCGCACGACGATTACGCCGGCCTGGCGCGGGTCAGCGCGGCATTGGCGACGCCGGTGGCGGGCGGCGAGTATCTTTACGGCATCGCGCCGTTCCGCCACATGCTTGAAGCCCGGTCGGTCGATATTGTGATGATCGACCAGGTGCGCTCGGGCGGGATCACACCGTGGCTCAAAATCGCCGGCATGGCCGAGGCCTTCAACCTGCCGGTCGTCAGCCACGGCGTCCCGGAAATTCACCTGCACCTCGTCGGTGCCGTGCCGACCGGGCTGACCGTCGAATACATGCCCCGGCTCTTCCATCTGTGGGAAGAGGTCCCGGTCCCCGAAAACGGGTTGTTGGCGATGCCGACGGCACCCGGTCTCGGCCTCAATTTCAGCGCCGAGGCGATCCGCCGCTTCGCCGTTGCCTGATCGGCGCCGGTGCCATTCCCGGCCTTGGGGCGCGGGGTCGCCGGCAAATCTGGTCGCCACGCCGGTCAGGGCGAGCCGGCCTGCATTCCTTGGCGGCGCAGGGCGCGGCCGGGGCGTTCGCCGCTCGATTTGCCCTCGGTCCACACTGGACGGCCATTGACAAACACCTGTTCGATGCCGGCTGCGGGTGTCGTCGGCTGTTCAAAGCTGGCACGGTCGATGATGGTTGCCTGATCAAACACCACAATGTCCGCATAAGCGCCGGTGGCCAGCGCACCGCGGTTGCTGAGACCGAACCGGGCGGCCGGCAGCCCGGTCATTCGCCGCACCGCCTCTTCCAGCCCGAAGAGACCGAGATCACGGCAATAATGCCCGAGAACGCGCGGAAAGGTGCCCCATAGCCGCGGATGCGGGTGGGTATCGTGCGGCAGCCCATCCGAGCCGATCATCGTGTGCGGAAAACTCAGCACGCGCTGAACGTCGGCTTCGTCCATTGTCCAATAGATCGCGCCGGCCGGCTGCAGACGTGCCACCGCGTCCTCGGTGCTGACACCCCAATCGGCGGCGATCGCCGACAATTCGCGCCCGGCCTGATCGGGTGCACTCTTTGACCAGGTCACTAGCACCTTGGTAGCGCGCCCCGCCTGTCCTGCACTCAGCACCGTCGACGAGGCGATGTAGGGATAGGCGTCGAGCCCGACCTCCTGGCCTGCGATTGCGGCGGCGATCGTTGGCAGGGTTTGCGCGGTGCGGCCGAAATTGGCGCGGCCGATCGTCTTGTGATGCGAGATCACGACCGGCACCCCGGCGGCGCGCCCGACCGCAAAACTCTCTTCCAGGCTGGCGAGCACATGCTCGCCCTCGTTGCGCATATGCGTCGTGTAGAGTGCACCCGCCGGACGCAGCAGGGCGGCCAGCGCCTCGATCTCGGCCGGCGGAGCATGCTCGGCCGGAGCATAGGCGAGACCGCTCGACATCCCGACTGCACCGGCGTCGAGCGCCTCCTGCAACAATTCGCGCATCCGTTCGATCTCTGCAGCTTCGGCCGGCCGGTCGAGTGCGCTCATCGCGCCGACCCGCAATGTCGAATGGCCGACAAGGCAGGCGGCGTTGGTCGCCGAGGGGTTGCGGTCAAGATCGGCGAGATAATCGGCAAAGCGTCGATAATGGTAATCGCCCGCGTCGCCGATCAGATCGAGCGGCGGCGGTGGTGCGTGATCGATCGCGAGCGGGGCGAGGCTGATGCCGCAATTGCCGGTGACGACGGTAGTCACCCCCTGGCTCGCCTTTGCCGCCATGTCAGGGGTCGCGAACAAGGCGCGGTCGTCATGGGTGTGCACATCGATAAAACCGGGTGCCACGATCTTGCCCGCTACATCGATCTCGCGCGCACCCGTTGCCCGGCCGATGGCGCCGATTTCAGCGATGCGGTCGCCCGTAATCGCGACATCGGCGCGAAATCGCGGCTTGCCGCTGCCGTCGATGACCTCACCGCCGCGCAGGATAAAATCGGTCATTGCCAGCCTCATCTGTCGTGGCCTTGTTCCCGCCTTGGGAACAGGTATGTCGTCCCGAATACAGATTATCGCGCTTGCGACTTTGCGCCAATTCTGGACACGGCAGCCCGAGACAGAGACACCGATCCGCGATTGGGCATGCCGGATTGCCGGGCAATGTGGGTCGCGTTCGGATCACCGGACTGAAACCCGCTGCCCGGATCGACCAATGGTCATCCCTCAGCCGGGGCGCAAGCGTGCGCGAGAGGCGGCGGTTATTCGCCCGGACCCTGTCGAAACACCTGGTCGGCGGCTTGTCGCTGGGTCGGCGTCAGAACCGCGTAAAGCGCCTGCAAGGCCGGCAGCATGCGCCTCATGCCGTCGATCTCCCGCTGGCCATACTGGATCGCAATTCGCAGGCCCTCGACCGCGCTCAGATTGGTCGGTGGCGGCGGGCTCGGCATCGACTGCGCATTCTGCCGCATGATGTTGGCGAGCGCATTGAATTGCGGCTCCTGTGCCGGGGTGATTTCCAGCCGCTGGCGCAATTCGGCGATGTTCGCATCGACATTGGGCCCGGGTGCTGCCGGGGCTTGCGCCAGCACCAGCGGATACTCCCCGGCCATGGGCGTGATGCCGCCCGCGGTCAAAGCGGCCTGCGATGGTCTCGCGGCATTCAGCAACAGCACGGCCGCGAGCGCCGCTGCGGCCGACAACCCTAGGATTCGTGACATCGACAGCAACCTCTTCCGGTTCTTTTTGCCTTGGCACCGGATAGAGCGATGCACCGACATAGCGGCAGTTTCAAGGCTCTGCCCTGCGACGTCACGTCTGCGTCAACCCGAACCAGCCGCTCTGCATAGGGCGGCCGGGGTTCAGCAGCGCGGCAGAGCGCAACGGCGCGCCTGCCTCATTCGGCCCAGACCACGATCCGATCGGATCGAAGCGCCCGGCGCTCCGATCCTGCTCTAGAATTCGCGCAGCGTCTCGCGCAGGGTCGGCCGCGTATAGGCTTCTCGCACCAGCCCGCGACGCTGCAAGGCCGGGACCAGGCCTTCGCAGACTTCGTTGACAAAGCGACGCCCGACGCGCTGGAACGGGGTGCTGATCAGAAAGCCGTCGCCGCCGACTGCTTCGATCGCTGCTCCCATACGCTCGGCCACTTCGTCAGGGGTGCCGATCAGCTCAAGGCCATTGTCAAACCGCTCCATCGCCAACTGGCGCAATGTCTTGCCGCTGCCCCATTGGGCGAACCGGTCGAGCGAGCCCTGCTCGCCATTCGTCGTGATCCGGGGCAGCGGTTCGTCAAGCGGAAATTTCGAGAAATCAATGTCGGTGATCTGGCCAACCGACGCCAGTGCGGCTTGAACAAACCCCTCCGAACCAACTAGGCGTCGATATTTGGCCCAGGCTTCGTCGCGGGTCTCGCCGAGAAACGGATACACCAGATAGAGGACCTTGATGTCGTCCGGGTTGCGGCCAAAGCGGATCGCATGGCGGCGCACGTCGTCGCGATACTCTTTCATGCCGGCGACCCCGTTGGCCGAGGCGATGATCGAGTCGGCGTGCCGGGCGGCAAAGGCGCGGCCGCGGGGCGACCCGCCGGCCTGGACAAAAGTCGGGCGGCCCTGCGGCGATGGTGCGGTATTGAGCGGCCCACGGCACTTGAAGAACTCGCCTTCGAAATGGATCGGGCGAACCTTGCGCCAATCGGCATAAACGCCGCGTTCGCGGTCCTTGACGACCGCATCCGCATCCCAGGAGGCGAAGAGCTGGTAGACCAGCTCCATGTATTCGTCGGCCATGGCGTAGCGCAACTCGCGCGGCGGCAGCTTTTCGAAACCGAACTGCTGCGCCGCCGCATCTTCACCCGATGTGACGATATTCCAGCCAAAACGTCCGCCGGAAATGTGGTCGATGGTGGCTGCCGCCCGCGCCAGCATGAACGGGGGCCAGGCCATCGTCGACATCGTTGCGACAACGCCAAGCTTCGAGGTGGCGGCAGCTATCATCGCGGCCAGTGGCACCGGATCGTGCTTGGGCACCTGCAGCGCCCCACTCAGCGACATCTCCGCCGTGCCGCCCCACGCCTCGGACACCATCAGCGTGTCTTCGAGGATCATATAGTCAAAGCAGGCCCGCTCCATCGCCTGCGCGAATTCGACAAAAAACTTGCCGTCCCACGGCGAGCCGCCATGGGAAAACGGAGCATTCCAATCGCCGGCGGTGAAATTGGTGAACCAGGCAAGATGAAACTGCTTTGGCACGCCACCCTCCGATTGCCGATGCGATCGCCGCAACATGCAGTTT
>DATJTI010000004.1:0-5065 GCA_035503615.1 Allostellaceae bacterium
GTCAATGCGCTAGGTTGCGCGGGCAACATTGCAGCGGGCAGAGCGATGAGCGACGGTTTGGCGATGGAATATCTCGACGAGTTTCGGGCGCGGGGTGCTGCGATCGCCGATGCCTGCACCCGCTGCGGCGAATGTTTTCGCGCCTGCCCGATGGTCGAGCCAGCCGGGCTCGGCGGCGCCGACGCGACCGAAACCACCGCCGCGATCGTCGATCTGATCACCGGCGGCGCCGGCAACGACGACGCGGTGCGCTGGGCCAATGTGTGCAGCGGCAGCGGCAATTGCATCCCGGCCTGCCATTACGGCGTCAACCCGCGCTTCATGGTGCAGCTGGCCCGCGGCTTTGCCCGCGCGCGCACCGGCGACCAGCCGCTCGCGACCCGCTGGCGTCCCGGCTTTGCCAATATGAGCCGCGGCGTGCGCATCCTGTCGCGGCTGCAGATGCCGCCGGAGACGCTGGCGCGGCTGCGCGGTCTCGACACACCACCGCGCGAACGCCCGCCCGAGGTGGTGTTCTATACCGGCTGCAACATTCTGAAGACGCCGCACATCGCCCTTCTCTGCCTCGACACGCTCGATCTCTTGGGCGTCGATTACGAGGTCATGGGCGGACCGGGGCAGTGCTGCGGAGTCTATCAGTTCCGCGAAGGCGATTTTGGCAACACGGCGCGCGTCGGCTTCGCCACGATCGACGGTCTGGCCAAGGCCGGCACCTCGACCGTCCTGTCGTGGTGCCCGAGCTGCCAATTGCAGATCGGCGAGGTGGCGTTGCCGAGCTACGAATCGCAATTCGGCATGCGGCCGTTCGACCTGAACCCGTTTCTCGTCTACCTCGCCGGCCGTGCCGATGAACTGGCGGCACTGATGCGGCACCGGGTCGAAAAACGCATTGCCCTGCACGAGCGCCCAGTCCTGCCGCAAGTCATGGCCGCAGTCAAAAAGCTGCTGTCGCTCGTGCCTGGTGTCGAGTTCGTCGATATCGACGTGCCGCGGGTCGGGACCCAAGCCAACAGTCTCGCGGCATTGCCGGCGTTCAAGCGCGAACTGGTGCAGGGCGAACTCGCCGCCGTCGCCGATGCCGGGGTGACGACACTCGCCACGGTCTACCATGCCTGCCACCGCGAATTGTGCGATGCCGGGGACGGCCGCAGCTTCGAGATCGTCAATTTTATGGAGATCCTCGGCGAGGGACTCGGTTTTAACAGCGAGGATCTCTACAAGCGCCTGAAGCTGATCGGCGACATCGACGATATCATCGTCGAAACGAGCCCGCTGATCGCCGCCCATAATCTCGACCTCGACACCGTGCGCGACGCGCTGCTCACGGAATTTGCCGCCCCGTCCGCTCACCCGCCGTCCGCTCACTCGGATACCAGCGCCTTGAGGTGGTAGAGCAGGTCGAGGGCGGCGCGCGGGGTCAGTTCGTCCGGGCGGATTTCGCGCAGCAGCGCCTCGGCCGCCGATTCCGGCGATGGTGACGGATCGGGATCGGCGTTGCGGCGGGCGGCGCGGAACAGTGGAAGGTCGTCGACGAGGCGGCCGAGGGCGCCGCTTTGGCCGCCTTTCTCCAGGATTTCGAGGACTTCTTCGGCACGCTCCGTGACGCTCTTCGGCAAACCGGCGAGCCGGGCGACATGAATGCCATAGGAGCGGTCGGCGGTGCCCGGGCCGACCTCGTGCAAAAAGACGACATCGCCCTTCCATTCCTTGACCCGCATCGTGTGGCAGGCGAGCCCTTGCAGGCTGCCCGACAGCGCGGTCAGCTCGTGGTAATGGGTGGCAAACAGCGTGCGGCAGCGATTGGCCCGATGCAGATGCTCGAGCGCGGCCCAGGCGATCGACAGCCCGTCATAGGTCGCGGTGCCCCGGCCGATCTCGTCGAGGATGACAAAGGCGGCGGGGCCGGCCTGGTTCAGGATCGCCGCGGTCTCGACCATCTCGACCATGAAGGTCGAGCGGCCGCGCGCGAGATCATCGGCAGCGCCGACCCGGCTGAATAGGCGATCGACGATGCCGATCCGCGCCGCCGTCGCCGGCACATAGGCGCCCATTTGCGCCAGGATCACGATCAGCGCGTTCTGCCGCAAAAAGGTGCTCTTGCCGGCCATGTTCGGGCCGGTGACGAGCCAGATCCGCGCATCGTCGAGCACACAATCATTGGCGACAAAGCTGCCGCCATTGCCGGACGCGGCGAGCCCGGCCTCGACCATCGGGTGACGGCCGCCGCGAATCTCGAACGCGGTGCTTTGCTCGACCAGCGGTCGCACCCAGGCACCCTCGACCGCGCGTTCGGCGAGTGCCGTGGCGACATCGAGGCCGGCGAGCGCCACAGCGGCCTCGGCGATTTCGCCGCGGCGGGCCATGATCTCGCGGATGAGGTCGTCGAAGAGCTGCAATTCCAGCGCCAAGGCCCGCTCGGCGGCCTGGGCGATCCGGGTTTCGAGATCGGCCAGTTCGCGCGTCGTGTAGCGCTGCGCTCCGGCCATCGTCTGCCGATGGATGAATTCCGGGCCGAGCTTCCCGGCATGACTCGCAGAAACCTCGATGTAATAGCCGATCACATTGTTGTGGCGGATCTTCAGCGCGGCGATCGCGGTATCGGCCGCGTAGCGAGACTGGAGCGCGGCGATCAGCCGGCGGCTTTCATCGCGCAGCCGGCGCCATTCGTCGAGCTCGTCCGAATAACCCTCGGCGATGAACCCACCGTCGCGGGCGAACAGCGGCAACTCGGCGCGAAGCGCGCGGCCGAGCCGATCGACCAGAGCGCCGTGCTCGCCGAGCCCGCGTCGGGCGGCGCCGAGCCGCTCGGGCAATGGTATCAGGCCGGGCACGGCCAGCATCTCGCGCAGCACCGCGGTCTCTCCGAGCGACTGGCGCAACGCTGCGAGATCACGCGGGCCGCCGCGGCCGAGGCTCAGCCGGGTCAGCGCACGCTCAAGATCGGGGCAATGGCGCAGCCGCTCGCGCAGGCTCGTGCGCAATTCCGGGCACTCGATGAAAAACCCGACCGCGTCGAGGCGCGCGGCGATTGCCGCCGGATCGGTCAGCGGGGCGGCGAGATGGTCGGCCAGCAGGCGCGCACCGGCCGCGGTGATGGTGCGGTCGAGCGTCGCCAAGAGGCCGCCGCGGCGATCGCCGGCCGTCGTCGCCACCAGCTCGAGGTTGCGCCGGGTCGCCGCGTCGATCTGCATGACCGATCCCGGCACCACCCGCCGCGGCGGTTCGAGATGCGGTGCCCTGCCCTGCTGGGTCAGGCCGACATAATCGACGAGTGCCCCGGCGGCGGCGATCTCGGCCCGCCCGAAACTGCCGAACCCGTCGAGCGCGCCGACCCCGTAGAATTGTTGGAGACGCCGCCGCGCCGCGCCGCTGTCGAAACGCGGATCGGGTAGCGGGGTCAATACCGGTTTCCATTCGCCCAACAGCTCGTAGAGCGCCGGGCGGTGCAGCAGGCGTTCGGGGACCAGGATCTCACCCGGCAGAAGGCGCGCCAACTCGCCCGGCAGTGCCGGCTCGCTGGTCGGGGCGATCGCGAACGCACCGGTCGACAAATCGAGCCAGGCGAGGCCGAATTCGCCGCCGACCTCGGCGAGGCCGGCGAGATAGTTGTGCCGGCGGGCGTCGAGAAGCCCGTCTTCGGTCAATGTGCCGGCGGTCACGACGCGGACCACGGCACGCCGCACCGGCCCTTTGCCGCCGCGTTTTCGTGCTTCGGCCGGGTCCTCGATCTGCTCGCAGATCGCGACCTTGAAACCGGCGCGGATCAGCCGCGCGAGATAGGTCTCGGCGGTGTGCACCGGCACCCCGCACATCGGAATGTCGGCGCCATCATGGCGGCCCCGCTTGGTCAACGCGATGTCGAGCGCGCCCGCTGCGGCGACTGCGTCGTCGAAGAACAGCTCGAAAAAATCACCCATGCGGAAAAACAGGAGGCAGCCCGGATTGGCCGCCTTGATCTCGTGATACTGGACCATGACCGGCGAGCCCGCGGCGCCAGGGTGGGCGGCTTCCGGGCGGGCGGCTTCCGGGTGGGCGGCTTCCGGGCGGATCGCTTCGGTCATGGGCGGGCGATTGCGGCAACCAGGGGCGGACAGAGGCAGTGTTTGACGGTAGCATGGCCGGGCGACGGGTATGAACGAGAGGATCGCCATGGCAGAAGCTGCGGCCCCGTTTCCGGTGGTTCGCGAGGCGGTCGCCTCATTTCCCGATCGCGCTCATTTCCACCGCGCGGTGTCGGATCTGCTTGCAGCCGGCTTCGCGACCAGCGACCTGTCGGTGCTCGCTTCGCATGATCCGCTGACCACGGCGGGCGAGCCGAAAAGCGAGCAGCGCAGCCTGCTGCCGGCCGCGCTCAGCGAAGAGGTCAACTACATCGCCCCGTTGACAGTGGCCGGGATCGTGCTGCTGTCGGGCGGACCGATCGCCGCGATCGCCGCAGCGTTGGTCGGCGCTGGGCTTGGCGGTGCGGCGCTGAAGCAGCTGTTCGACGACTATACGGCACCGCGCCATAGCGCCGATTTCCGCGCCGCGCTCGAAGCCGGGGCTGCACTTCTATGGGTGCGTTGCGAGGATCCCGATCGCGAGCTCACTGCCACCAGGGTCCTCGAAGAGGACGGGGGCCGTTTCGTGCATGTTCACGGCCGCCCGGCGGCCGCCGGCCAGCCCAGCCTCTAGCCGGCCCAGCCTCTAGTTGGCCCAGCCTCTAGCCAGCCCAGCCTCTATAGCGGCGCCGCACCTGGCGACGCGCCATCAGTCGAAGCGGCGGGCCAGCGCCGCCATGGCCTCGGCGATGACCCGATCGAGGATGATGCCGGCGGGCTCGACGGCATGGATCAGATCGATGCCCTCGCCAGCAAACACGACCCCGGTATCGACGTCGCCGGCTGCCGCTGCTGCGGTATAGCCCGGTTTTTCCTCCGCCACCGCAGCGGTCAGCGCCGCCTCGTTGCCATGCCAGGCTGCGCTGAACCGGTTCTGCAACGCCCGCCCGGTATATGGCGCCGGCCAGGGGCGCTCGCGCACGATGTCGAAGACCCGGGTGCGGATCGTGTCGTCGCCGCAGCCG
>DATJTI010000005.1:0-95617 GCA_035503615.1 Allostellaceae bacterium
CGCGCGCCTCGTCGCCGATCGCGGCCTCCGCCAGCGCTTTCCGGGTCCAGTCGCAGCCGAACTCGGTTCCATCGGTGCCGCAGACGATGCGATCGGCACCGTAGAGCCGCACTGCCGCCTCGATCGAATGCGGGCCGAACGAGTTGCAGTCGACATAGACCTTCGCCTTGCGGAAGCGCGACGAGGGCAGCTCCTCCTGCGGCGTGTCGAGCAGGCAGCGATGGTCCATCCGCTCGATCTCGTAGGGGATGTTGCCGCCGAGATTATGGACGACGACCGTCGCGTCGGGATAATCGGCGAGGATGTCGGTGAGGCACAGGGTCACCATCGCCGAGGAGAGGCTCGCCTGCATGTCGAGCGTGCCGTTGCGGCGGCGCGCATTGTCGGTGTCGGCCGAGACCTTGGGATAAGCGTCGCCGGGGCGCGGGCCGTGATGGACGAACAGCACCGCGTGCTCGCGGTTCACGACGTCGAGCAGCGGCCGCATCGCTTCGGCGTCATTGCGGGTCAAGAGGTAGTTGCCCGGGATCTGCGCGCCGACAACGCCCGGCAGCCGGAGCGCCCGCTCGAGTTCGGCCGCAGCGGCCGACATGTCGGTCAGCGGCAGTGCGGCGAAGGCGGCGAAGCGGCCGGGGTGCTTCTCACAGACCGCAGAGAGCCCGTCATTGACCTTGCGGCACAGCGGCGCCGACACGTCGAGCGGCTGAGATTCGATCCAGTTGAACGAGCCGAGCAGCGACAACACGCTGGTCCCGACCCCCTGCCGATCCATCCGCGCCAGGTGGAAATCGACGTCATCAAACGCCTCGGCGAGCGGTGCTTCGCCCATCCGTCCGGATTTCAGCACCTCGGCGCCATTCTCGTTGCGCACGATACGCGGCTCGCGGGTGCGGGCGCGCAATGCGTCGGCGACTTCGGCGGGCCGCCAATGGGCGTGCATGTCGATCATCATGGCTTTTTCCTCCAATGGCCGTGCGGCAGCTTAACCCGCCTCGTGCCCGCCCGCAAAGCAGGACGACCGCAAAGCAGGACGACCGCCGCTCGCCCAATGCCCCGCCGGTCCATACCGGCAGGTTGGCGCCGGCAGGTTGGCGCCGGTCAGAGAAACTTGCACGAGCCGTCGCATTCCTCGGGGAATAGCGCCAGGCCGCAGGCGCACGGGCCGCGATGACCCACCGGACCGGTGCCGGGCGCCGGACGTGTCCGCTCGGTCTGCCTCTCCTGCCGCAATTCTTCGAGGCGAGCCCGGATGGTCTCGAAATCGTCCGCTGCCCGGCGCCGTGACATCAAACCCTCCGTTGATCGACCGAGATGCGCTAGGGTGCGCCGATTGCTGTGACCGCAACGGGACACCATCCGATGCTGATCGTCGATGCCCAGATCCATCTCTGGGAAAAAGGTACGCCCTCCGCCCATCATCGTCAGCAGCCCTATTCGGCGGAAGAAGCGATCGCCGGCATGGATGCCGCCGGTGTCGATCGCGCACTGATCCATCCGGTGCTGTGGGACCCGGATTCGAACGAGCTGGCCGAAGCGGCGGTGCGCCGCTATCCCGACCGTTTTGCGATCATGGGCTGGTTCTATCTCGACGATCCGAACGGGCGCGATCTCGTCGCCCACTGGAAGGAACGGCCCGGGCGGCTCGGATTGCGGTTTTACACCAACGACCGGCACCCGCAATCCTGGTTTACCGACGGCACCCTCGATTGGCTGTGGCCCGCCGCCGAGCGCGCCGGCCTGCCGATCTCGCTTGGGGCGGCGATGTTTCTGCCGACGGTCGGTCAGATCGCCGGGCGCCATCCCGGCCTGAAGCTGATCGTCGATCACATGGGTGTGCCGCGGGCCAGCACAGGCGATGCCGCCTACCGGTTCCAGCCGGAGCTGCTGGCGCTCGCCCGGCATCCGAACATCGCGGTCAAGGCGACGGGTCAGGCGGGTTATGCCGAGGACGAGTATCCGTTTCGCAGCCTCCACCCGCATCTGCAGCGCTGCTTCGATGCGTTCGGACCCGAGCGCATGTTCTGGGGCACCGACATCACCCGGATGCCGTGCTCGTGGCGGCAATGCGTGACGCTGTTCACCGAGGAATTGCCGTGGCTGAAGGGCCGTGACCTCGAGCTCGTCATGGGGGAGGCCGCCTGCAACTGGCTCGGCTGGAGAGTTCCGGGCCTTCCGCGAAATTGATCACAAAATTAACGGCGATGCGGGATTAATGGCGATGCGGGCACCGCCGGGCCGGCCGGCATCAGGCGGCTCGGTGCCGCAGCCCGACGAAATCCCGGATCGTCCCGCACCGCCATGGTGCCGCTGTGTTGCTCCGGAGCGTTCGGCGGCGGCGCGTTCGCACCGCCCGCCGCCTGCTCGCCTCGGCCGTACCAGCGCGACAGGCTGCACCGGTCCGCGCGATGATGACCGCCCCCGCACATTGCAGAAATTCAAGAAGCCCGCCTGTGGCGCGAGGGGGCAATTGCGTGACTTACACCTTCACCGTCGACGCCTGATAGATATCGTCGATGGATTGCGCCAACGTCTGCTGGAACGCGGCGTCGCTCATCGAATGCCGCAAATCCTCGACGAGTGCCCGTGAGAAGCTCGCGATCACGCCGTGATTGGCTGCGAGGCGGCGGCACGCTTCGGCCCGCGTGTAGCCGCCGGACAGCGCCACGACCCGCATGACCCGCGGATGCCTCACCAACGGTGCATAAAGATCGGGGACATCGGGAAGCGTCAATTTGAGCATGACCTGGCGGCCATCCGGCAGGGCATCGAGATGCCGGCTCAGTTCGGTAGCGAGGATCGCCTCCGCGCCGCCCTTGTCCGGGCTCTTGATCGAGACTTCCGGTTCGAGGATCGGCATCAACCCGTGTTTGGCAATCCGCGCGGCGGCCTCGAACTGCTGCGCCACGTTGGCGGCGATACCGGCCTTCGAAGCAAGGTTGATCACCGAACGCATCTTTGTGCCGAAAACCCCGGCTTTCACCGCGCGCTCGCACAATTCGTCGAGCTGCGGCATCGGCCGCATCAGCTGAACGCCGTCCGTTTCGGGCTCCAGCCCCTTGTCGACCTTGACGAACGGGACGACGCCGCGCTCTTCCCACAGGAAAGCGGGGGAGGGCTTCCCCCTGATTTCGCCGTCCATCGTGCCTTCGAACAGGATCGTCGCGATGACCTTGGCCCCGGTGAAGGAAGGGGCGGTCATGATCCGCGCCCGCATCGCGTGCATCAGCCGGAACATCTCGGCTTCGCCGCTATAGGCGCTATCCGGGATGCCGTAGAGGCGCAAGGCGCCGGGGGTCGATCCACCGCTCTGGTCGAGCGCGGCGACAAAGCCGTCCTTCCCGGCGATTTGTGCGGTCATCTCATTGGTCATGTCATCCTCCTTCGGGGGAGCGGCGCTGGTGGGTTCACGCCGCAGCGACATCGAGAATGGTCATCGCCAGTGCCTGCGCGCGCGGCACCAGCGTGTCGATACGGCACCATTCGTCATCGGTATGGGCGTTGCCTCCGACGGGACCCGTCGCGCATAAAGTGGGCGTGCCGAGAGCCGCGGTAAAGCCGCTGTCGGCCGAGCCGCCGGTCGCCTCGCCGGCGACGCCTGGAATGCCGAGACCGGCGGCGGCGCGGGCATAGCGTTCGAGCAGTTCGCGGCTCGCCTCGTCCTGCTCCAGCGGCAGGAAATTGCCTTCACGCAGGATCCGGCTGTCGCTGCCCGGCAATTCGCAGCAATTGCAGATCTCGCGCACGTCGCCGAGGATCTTTTCCATGATGTTGAGGGTCGGAAAGCGCACATCGATCGCCGCGGTGGCGCGCGGGGCAACGGTGTTGACCGACTGCCCGCCACTCACCAGCCCGACATTGACCGTGGTGCCGAGATCATAATCGGTCAACCGGTGCAGGCGCTGGATCTTGCGGGCCATCGCCTCGATCGCACTCACGCCCTGGGCATGCGCCGCACCCGAATGGGCGGCACGGCCGGTCACCTCCAGCTCGATGAACGCCGCCCCCTTGCGCCGCGACACGAGATTGCCGGAGGGGCGGCCGGGTTCGGCGTTGAAGACGGCACGCGCTTCTTTCGCCTCGGCCTCGATGACCGGGCGCGAGGAAGGTGAGGCGATCTCCTCATCCGCGGTGTAGAGGCCGACGAGCGGGCAGGGCGCGCCAAACCGCTTCAGCGCATCGAGCACGAAGGTGTTCATGACGAGCCCCGCCTTCATGTCGGCGACCCCCGGGCCGAACGCCTGGTTGCCGTCGATGCGGAACGGCCGCGCCGCGACGGTGCCATCGGGGAACACGGTGTCGCAATGCCCCATCAGCACGATCGGCCGGTTGCCGCCATCCCGGTCGCCGCTGCGGGCGCCGCTCGCCGGCAGGCGCGCCGCCATGCAGCCGCCAAAGCGGTCGTGGGCAAACATCTCGCAGGTGATCCCGGCGGCTTCGAGCCACGCCCGCAACCGCGCCTCGACGGCATCGACGCCGCGCTTGTTGTAGCTGCCGGATTCGATGCCGACGAGCTCGGCGAGCAGCGCCACCATCGCCTGATGCTGCCGGCCGAGATGTTCGAGAATGGCGCTTCTTGCCTCGACACCCATGATCCGCGCTCCGGTCTGCTGCCCGTAAACAGTGAGAGTAATGCGTCTGTCTGTGGCAAGCGAGGGGCGGTGATGCGTTATTCGCCCGGTGCCAACGTTTATCCCAAAACCGGCGGGGCTCCGCCGGCATTGGGATTCACCACGAAGCGAGGCTGTTGATGAGGGGATTGACGGCGCTCCTGTCCTGGATACCGCACTGGCTGATCGGCGCGATCATCATGGTGGTGCCGGCGCTGATCGTGCTCGGCGTCTATCGCTGGCTGGCCCGCCGGCTGATCCGGCTGGCAGGTCGGTTCAGCCCGTTCCTACAGACCCTGCTGGCGCGCGGGCAGGGGCCGGCCAGCGCGATCATCGTGATCATCGTCCTTGGACTGTCGCTGCCTGGTGCCCGGCTGTCGATAGCGGCGACCGTGGCGATCGCGCGCACGCTGCTGGTGGCGTTCATCCTGGCAATCGGCTGGACGGCGGCGATCGCACTCGATCTCGGCGTCGAAATCTACCTGCGCCGCTTCCGTACCGATGTCGACGACAACCTGCTCGCACGCAAGCACATCACCCAGATGCGGATCCTGCAGCGGGCGGCGAGGACGGTGCTGGGCATCATCACAATCGGCGCCGCGCTGATGACCTTCGCCGCGGTCCGCCAGTATGGGGTCAGCCTGCTGGCTTCGGCCGGTGCCGCCGGTCTGATCCTCGGTCTCGCGGCGCGCCCGGTGCTGAGCAACCTCTTGGCCGGCATCCAGATCGCGATGACCCAGCCGATCCGGGTCGAGGATCAGGTCGTGGTCCAGGGGGAGAACGGCTGGATCGAGACGATCACCAGCACCTATGTGGTCGTGCGCCTGTGGGATTTGCGACGCATGATCGTGCCGTTGACCTATTTTATCGAGCAGCCGTTCCAGAACTGGACTTATGAGAACGCCGCGCAGATCGGCGCGGTCACATGGTCCGTCGATTACTCGGTTTCGCTCGACCGTCTGCGGCAGAAGCTCGACGAGATCCTTCGCGGCACCCCGTTGTGGGACGGCAACATGGCGAAGCTGCAGGTGACCGACATCGCCGATGGCAAGCTCCAGCTGCGTGCCCTCGTCAGCGCCCGCAGTCCGGGCAGGACGTGGGATCTGCGCTGTGAGGTCCGGGAAAAGCTGGTCGCCTTTTTGCAGGCAGAAGCCGCCGCCTCCACCCAACCGCCGCTCGATCCGGAGGAGGGCGCCCGCCAGCCGGACGAACCCGCCGGCAAGACGGCGAGCGCGGCTGCCCCGGCGAACGCGGCTGCCCCGGCGAACGCGGCAGCCCCGACATCGGCAACCCAGAACCCGCTGGAGCCCGCTGCCGGGCGCACCGGAGGGGTCGCCGCAGCGACCCGGCGGTAACACGCGCTGAGCATCGCACGATCGGCAGAAGGCGAGAAGCAGCAGCCGGGTGACGATGCGGCCAGTCGAGCCTGCGATGCGCCGATCACGCGCAAAAGCGGACCTCGCCTAGCGGCGATTTGCGTGCAGCCGAGACCGGTACTGGGTCACGGCGGCGGCTGGCGATATCCTCGTTCGCGGATGCGAAGCGCCGCGATACCCCGCTTGGCCTGGTGCTATCTCGCCATCATGGTGGTGAGCTGGGCTGCCAACTGGCCGCTGATGAAATTGGCGCTCGGCGACATCCATCCGTTGCCATTCGTGCTGGTGCGCCTCCTCGGTACGCTGGCGCTGCTCGCCCCCTATCTTCTGCTCCGCGGGGCGCCGCTCGTTCCATTGCGCGGCGAACGGCTCGGCCTGTTCTGGGTCGGGCAGCTGCAGGTCGCCGGCTATTTGATCTGCGCGATCATCGGGCTGTCGATCGTGCCGCCCGGGCGGGCCGTCGTCCTTGCCTACACGATGCCGCTATGGGCGATCCCGATCGGGCTGTGGCTGTGGCCGGAGCCGCTCGGCCGGTTCCAGCTCGGCCGGTTCCAGCTCGCCGGGGCCGTGGTCGGCTTTGCCGGTCTCGTCCTGTTCATGAACCCGCGCCTCGTCGATTGGGGCGACTGGCACGTGCTCGCCGGCAACGGGCTGCTGCTGCTCGCCGCGATCTGCTGGGCGCTCGGCTCCTGCCTCTATCGCCGGCGGAGCTGGGGCACACCGTTCTGGGCGCAGACCTTTTGGCAACTCGCCGTCAGCACGGTCGCGATTATCGTCATCGCGCTGCCTGCCACGCTCGCCGAGCCGGTTCACTGGTCGCCCGCGCTGATCGCAATCCTCCTCTACAACTCGGTCGTCACCACCGCACTCGGCTATTTCCTGTGGAGCAAGGTCTTGACGATGATGTCGGCAACGGTCGCCGGCCAGGTGCTGGCGGTGACGCCGGTCGGCGGTTTCCTGCTGTCGATCGCGATGTTCGGCGGCTCGGTTGGTGGTGAGGTCGTGCTCAGCATCGGACTGATCATCGCCGGCATCGTCTTGACGTTGCGCCCGTGACGCCTCGGTTTCTTGTGGTGCGAGGGCGGCCGATTGCGGGTCAGGCCAGCGGCAGTTTGAAGGGCTGACCCATGCTCCGGGTCGCGCTGCTGGGATTGGCGGTGACGTCGCTGGCGGCCTTCTTTCCCGTCGCGGTCGGTGCCCAAGATCTGTGGCAACAGCCGACCCTGACCGGCGATTGGGGCGGGCTGCGCACCGGCCTTGAAAACGCCGGCGTCACCTTCGCACTGCAGCAGCAGAGTGAGTTGTGGGCCAACGCCACAGGCGGGCTCGGCCAGGGCGGGGCAGCCGACGGGCTGCTGACGGCAAGCCTTGCGGTTGATCTCGACAAGGCAATCGGCTGGCCAGGCGGCAATCTGTTCGCCAGCGGCTTCGAGGTCCCCGGCGGGCGGGTCCGGGCGTCGCATGATCCCGGTGGACCTCGATCGCTTCTGCTTGGTAGGATCGCTGCGATGGTTCCCGTCAGGGATCAAAAAGGGAACGCGGTGCAAAGCCGCGGCTGCCCCCGCAACTGTAAGCGGTGAGCCGGTCGCCAAGCTGCCACTGGGGCAACCTGGGAAGGCGGCGGCCGGCATCGACCCGCGAGCCAGGAGACCTGCCATCACCGCGTCAATGCGACCGCATCGGGCGGGGTGTCTCGATGGGTGCGGCCCCGTTGCGGGGGCGTCCCAGGCTCGCGGCGACAGATGATTCTCATCTGTGAGGCCCAATGTCTAGCGTTCTGGTACAAAGCTTCCGGCAGCAATCCGCCGATCTGCGCCGACGACTCGTCGGCATGTATTCGTTTCTGGTCTTGGCCAATCTCGGCGTCTGGCTCTGGGCGCTCTGCGTTTTTCACGACAAGCCGGTGTATCTCGGCACGGCATTGCTGGCTTACGGGTTCGGTTTGCGGCACGCCGTCGATGCCGACCATATTGCCGCGATCGACAACGTCACGCGCAAGCTGATGCAGGAGGGAAAGCGCTCGGTCAGCGTCGGGTTCTGCTTTGCGCTCGGTCATTCGACCGTGCTGTTGCTGGCGGTGGCAGCGATTGCCGGGGCGGCACTGGCTCTCGGATCGCATTTTGATCGGTTGAACGAGATCGGCGGTCTGATCGGAACCCTGGTCTCGACCTTTTTCCTTCTCGCGATCGCGGTGATGAACATCATCATCCTCGCCGGCATCTGGCGAACATTCCGACGCGTTCGCAATGGCGGCGTTTTCGCCGATCAGGACTTCGATGTGCTGTTGAACAATCGCGGACTGTTGGCCAGGATGTTCCGGCCGTTGTTCCGGCTGGTGACGCGAAGCTGGCACATGCTTCCGGTCGGTTTCCTGTTCGGGCTCGGTTTCGACACCGCGACCGAGGTGGCCCTGCTCGGCATTGCGGCCGCGCAAGCCGCTCAAGGGCGCTCGATCTGGTCGATCATGGTGTTCCCAGCGCTGTTTGCCGCCGGCATGTCGCTGGTCGATACCAGCGACGGCGTGCTGATGCTCGGCGCCTACAACTGGGCCTTCATCAGGCCGATGCGCAAACTTTATTACAATCTGGTCATCACCGGCGTCTCGGTGATCGTCGCCTTGCTGATCGGCGGCATCGAGGGGCTGGGGCTGGTCGGCGATCAGCTCAACCTCGGCGGCTGGTTCTGGGGTGCAGTCGGCAAGTTGAACGACAATTTCAACGGGCTGGGTTTCGCGATTATTGGCGTGTTCCTGATCGCCTGGATCGGATCGGCGATCTTCTACCGCTACGCACGGCTCGACGAATTGGAGATCGCCACCGAAAAGAACTGATCACGCGTGGCCCGGCATCTGCCCGGCGGCGTGGCCGCCGCTGTGGCGGATGCCCGCGCCGCTTGTCCGTATCAGCGGATGTTGTCAGCAGATTTCGTCCGCGATCGCACCGGAAAACGCGTCCAGCAAGGCCCGCGCCGCCACTCCCGGCGATTGCCGGCCGGCCATCACCGCCGCCTCGATCCGGGAGAGACGCGCGGCGATCGCCGGAGCGGCGCGAAACCGCTCGATCAGGCCGTCCTCGATCTCAGCCCACAAGGCGGCTCGTGCCTGTTCACTCCGGTGTTGCGACCAGCAGCCGGCGGCTTCGAGGGCCGCCCGGAAGCGGCCGACCTGATCCCATACCGCGGCGATGCCGGTGCCTTCGAGCGCGGAAACCGTGCATACCGGCACCGGCCATTGCGGCAGCGACGGCCGGACCAGGCGCAATGCGCTGGCGTAGTCCGCGGCGGTCCGCTCGGCGGCGCCGGCCAATTCGCCATCGGCTTTGTTGACAAGGACGAGATCGGCAAGCTCGACGACACCGCGCTTCAGCCCTTGCAGCTCGTCCCCGGCCGTTGGCGGCAGCACCAGCACGAACATGTCGGTCACCGCCGCGACCGCGGTTTCCGCCTGGCCGATGCCGACGGTCTCGACGATGACCGCGTCGAACCCGGCGGCCTCGCACAACAGGATGGCATCGCGCGTGTGGCGCCCGACACCGCCGCGGCTGGTGCCGGCCGAGGACGGCCGGATGAAGGCCTGCGGGGCACGTCCGAGTTCGGCCATGCGCGTCTTGTCGGCCAGGATCGCGCCACCGCCGCGCTTTGATGCCGGGTCGATCGCGAGTACCGCTATGCGTCGGCCAGCGGCGATGCCGGTGAGCCCGAAGCGCTCGATAAAAGTCGATTTGCCGGCGCCCGGCGGTCCGGTTATGCCGATGCGAATGCTGCCGCCGGTGGCTGGCAGCACCGCGGTGAGCAGCTCCTCGGCAGCGGCGCGATGCTCCGGCCGGGTCGATTCGACGAGCGTGATAGCGCGGGCCAGCGCACGCCGGTCGCCACGCCGCAACTCGTCCAGCAATGCCGGAGCGGCGCTCACCCCTCTCGCGCGGGAAAATAGGACCCGTCGCGGCGTTTGCGGCGGACACATTCGATCGCCGTGACGGTCAGCACCTGGTCGACCACGGTCATCAGGTCGCGCAGCTTGAACGGCTTCAGCAGATAATACCGTCCGCTCTTCTCCAGGCGGTCGGAATTGCGGTGATCGCCGGTGGTCAGGATCACACCGCATCCCTGGTTGTGCGCAATCTCGGCGAGAACGATGCCGTCGCGATGGCCGGGCTGGGTCAGATCGATGACGACGATGTCGTAATCATCCTGGTCGAGCGCTTCCTCCATCGCCGCGCCGTTTTCGACCGCGGTAAACAAAAAGCCCTCATCCTTGAACGCCTCGCCCAGCAGCTCCCGAACGTAATCGTCGTTTTCGACGATCAAGACCTTGCAGATGCGCGGCATGGCTCGTCTTTTCGGTTTTGCCTGCGGTCGTCGGCGGGCCGATCAGCCTGCGGCAAAAGCCGCCTCGCGCCGTGCCGCCTGCTGCTGGCGTGCCCGCATCAATGCACAGATGCGGCACCGCCGCAACAGCGCCGCGTGGTCGCCGCCCGCGATGGTCCGGCCACGGTCGAGCACCAGCGGCGCGCGCCCGCAACCCGGCGACGCCGCGGCCCGAGCTAGGGGAAGCGGGCGCCGAGCGCTCGCTTGCGTCTTTCAATCCTGCCTTTGGCGGCCCCCGGGGATGGCCGGTCGGCGGCGCCGGCTCATTTGGTGCTGCTCAGAGGCTCGGTATCGGGCAGCGCCGCCACACCGGGTCCGCGCACCAGCTGCAACGTCAGCACCAGGGCGACGGCGACCAGCCCGGCACCCCACCAGAACGGGCTGGCGCGGCCGAGATCAGCAAACAGCACGCCGGCAAGCGCCGGCCCCACGACCCGCGACAGGCTGCCGACCGATTGGGTCACACCAAGCACCGAGCCCTGTTCGGCGCGGCCGGCACGGCGCGAGATCAGGCTGTTCATCGACGGCTGGGTCAATCCCATGCCGAGCGCGAGCGCGCTGATCGCAACGCCGAGGATCGCGAGATCGCGGGCGAACGGCAAAACCAGCAGCCCGATGGCAAGCAGCAGCAGCCCGGCAAGCAACAGCCGCTCCTCGCCATAGCGCTTGACGAGGCGGCCGATCAGTCCGCCCTGCAGCACCGCCGACAATACGCCGACATAGGCAAAGACATAGCCGACCTGTTCGGGTCCCCATCGGAACTGCGCCATGGCCCACAAGGCGAAGGTGCTCTCCATGGCGGCAAAGGCCAGGATCACCAGAAAGAAGATCAGGATCAGCCGCGACAATACCGGGCGGCGCAATGCGGAAAGGATCGCGGCGACGCGGCTGGCCGGCGGCTTCAACCCGCGCTGCTCCGGCGGCAGGCTCTCGCGCAGCACAAACAGCACACCGCACAGCGCGACGAAGGACAGGCCAGCGGCGACCCAGGCCGGAGCTTGGAGATTGGCGGTTGCCGGGTTGTTGCCGGCGAGATAACCGCCGAGCGCCGGCCCGAAAATAAAGCCGAGGCCGAAAGCGGCGCCGATCAGCCCCATGCCCTTAGCCCGGTTTTCGGGCGTCGTGACATCGGCGATATACGCTTGCGCGGCGGCGATGTTGCCGGCACAGGCGCCGGCGAGGGCGCGCGCGGCGAACAGCATCCATAGCGCATCGGCGACACCGAGCCACAAATAGGCAAGCGCGAAGGCGATCATGCTGGCCATCAGCACCGGGCGCCGCCCGATCCGGTCGCTGAGGCGGCCCCATAACGGCGCGGTGAACAGTTGCACCAGCGAATAGATCGCGAGCAGCAGGGTGACTTGCTCCGGCGAGGCCCCGAACCGCACCGCATAGAACGGCAGCAACGGAATGACGAGACCAAAGCCGACCAAGTCGACAAAGACGATCAGGAACAGGATCGGCATGACACGGCCCTGATAGGCCGACCTGCTCCGCTCGGGCAAGAGGCTCGTCGCCGCACCCTCGGGTCGCATTGCCGCGGGAACGCCAATCGGCATTGCCGGGCACGTGCCGCCTCGCGTCGCGGCCTGGGTCACCCGGCGGCCTGGGTCACCCGGCGGCCTGTGTCACCCACCGGCCTGTGGCACCGAAGAAGATCGCGGCTGGGCGGTCGGACAACCGGCGCGGGTTCGCCGCGATCAGCCTCAGCCGTGGCGGGAGATGTAGCTGTGCAGATATTCCTCGATCTGGTCGTGAATGCCCGGCACTGCCGGTTCGCGCTCCGGCGCCCCGGCTTGCGCGATCGCGGGCGCTGCCGCCGGCTGCCAGTCGGCGTCGACGACCGGCTGAAGCCGCGCCGTGGCGATCGCCGAGCCGAAGGCCGGCTGCGGCGGATAAGTCAGCTGATGCAACAGCAGCGCGGCCTCCTCGTGCTCGGGGGTCAGCGCGAGAGCCCTGTGGCAGGCGTCGCGGGCCGCGTCCTCGGCACCGCACGCGTGCAGCGAATATGCGAGGGACGACCAGGCGTTATCTCCGTTCGGGTCCAATGCGACCGAGCGGGAAAACAATTCTCTCGCCGCGTCGTGGTCGCCGCTCTCCGCCACCAGCCGGCCGAGCCGATAGAGCGCCAGCGCATGGTCGGGATCGGTTTCGAGAATTTCGCCGTAGCCAAATGCAGCCTCCGCGGTTTCGCCCCGATCCTGCATCTCCAGGATCACTTCGAGAGCCGCAGAAAGCCCTCTCGGATCGAGCCGGCCGCCCAGATTGCGACCGGTTCGGGTCGCCACCACGACCCCGTGCTGGCGCTGCCGCCGCTGCGGCGCAAACAGGAATTTGTAGGGATCGTCCCCCTTCAGAAAATCATAGGTTGTAAAACCCTGAGCGATCGCATAGCGGATGCTGTAGGCGTGCAACAGATAGCCGGCGGGCATTTCGCGATAGGCTTCGTCACGGCCGGCGATGAAGAACAGCAGCGAGCGCTTGCACCAATCGATCAGGATCGCCAGCGCGGCGACCGGCCGGTCGCGATGCCAGAACACCGGAAGCAGCAGCGTGCCGGCGCAGGCGCAGCGCTCGAGCACCGCCTGGTTCAGCGCGGCCAGCTCGTCGGCATTCTTCTCCCCTTTGCTCGGCGCCCATTTGGCCCGCCAAAACCCGAGCAGCGTTTCCAGATTCCGGTCACAATCATCGCCATCCGACAGCGTGATCCGGTAGGTTTCGGCGGCATCGACCTTGCGCAGCAGCCGGCGGATCTTTTGCCGGTTGTTGGCGCTCAGGCTCTGCAGGTAGTCTTCCCAACTCGGTGGCAGATCGATCGACAGGCAGATTGCGTGGTCGGTGGTTTCCCCCGGATTTTTCTGCTCGAGCGGGTGATGGGCGAACCGGACCGGATCGAACGCTCCGACAAACAGCTGCCGGCGCTCGTCGGACATCGTCAGATTGTGCATCGTGAACCGCGCCCAATTGAGCTCACGCTTCAGGTATTCGGCAAAAGCGGGCAGCGCTTCGGCCGCATGTTCTGGCCGGACGAGTATCCCTGCATAGTCCGAAAACCCGGTTCCTCCGAACAATAGCACGTTGAAGAAACCGCATGACTTGGCGAATTCCGCCCCTATTCGCAAGGTCAGGAAAGCGACATATTCGCGATCATTTTCCTCGTGCTGGGCGGCGAGAACGAGCCAGGCGGTCCGGTGAACCTGCAGCCAGTCATAAAGCCATTGCCAGCTTAAAAAGAATCGGGCTTCGGGGTCAGCTTCATAGACCGCGTCCCAATTCTCTCGAACCGCGGAAAGGTCGGCAAATCTGTCGATAATATGAATATGCATACGGGTGCCCTTGTGGTGGTCGATAACCTACAGTATGTCAGGACGGAGGGGCAACCGCCCTGACGGGCTTGGCGCTGCTGCCGACCGCGTCCGGTTCGCGCTGCATCCGGTTCGCGCTATAGTTCGCCATGGTGCGGCGATGCCGGGCGCCGGGCAGAGGAGGGACATGCATCTGTTCAAGGAATACGCCGTCGCCGATCCGGCACAGGTCGCAACGATGATCCCGATCATCGATTACGGCCCCTATTTCGCTGGCGAGACGGGTGCGCTCGAACGCCTTGCTGCCGAGCTCGAAGATGCCTGCACGAGGGTGGGGTTCTTTTATGCACGGAACCATGGCGTGCCCGATACGCTGGTCACGCGCGCTTTTGCCGCTTCGCGCCGGTTCCATGCCCTGCCGATCGAGCGGAAGCTCGCGCTCAGGCTCAACGCCAACAACATCGGCTATCTGCCGATCGGCGCCTCGGTGCAAGGTGCGTCGACCGTGCACAAGGCGACCCGCCCGAACCAGAACGAGAGCTTCTTCATCAGCCACGACCTCGACCGCGACCACCCGGACGTGGTCGCCGGCAAGCCCTTGCGCGGATGCAACCAGTGGCCGGCGGAGCCGCCGAAAATTCGCCGCGACATGATGGCATACTTCACCGCGCTGGCCGCCTTGTGCGATCGAATGCTGCCGCCCTTCGCCGTCGCGCTCGGCCTGCCGGCCGGGTTCTTCGCGCCTTATTTCGCCGATGAGGCGCACGCCAATCTGCGCTTTTTGCATTACCCGCCGCAGGATCCCGGCGAGGACAATCTGTTCGGCCAGGGGCCGCATACCGACAACAGCTTCATGACCGTGCTGGCCCGCACCGAGGTGCCCGGGTTGGCGGTGCGCCTGCCGCCAAATGGAACGTCGCAGGGCGAATGGTTCGCGCCGCCGGTCATCCCCGGCACGTTTCTTGTCAATCTCGGCAACATCATGCGGCGCTGGTCGAACGACCGGTTTTTGTCGACGCCGCACGGCGTGCTCAACGATTCGGGGGCCGATCGCTATTCGATCGCCTATTTCCACAGCCCGAACCCCGATCGTGTCATCGCCTGCCTGCCGAGCTGCATCGCGGCCGACAACCCGCCGCGCTACCCGCCGGCGGTGTATCGCGATCTCGTGCTCGATTTCTACCGGGCGAATTATTTCCACCAGCGAGGCCACCGCTCCGCGGCGTCGCGGCTGGCGGCGACGGATTAGGCCCGCCATGAGCGTCAAGCTTTACGCTTTCACCTGCGGCCGGCTCGAAGGCGATTTCGCCCTGCTGATGGAAGGCGGCGAAGGCCGGATCGAGCTGCCGGTCCCGGCCTATCTGATCGAGCACCCGAAGGGCTCGCTGTTGTTCGATACCGGGATGCACCCCGAATGTCAGCACGACCCGGCGGCCCGGATCGGTCCGTGCGTCACCGACCTGTTCAAGTTCGACTACCGGCCGGGCGAGGAGATCAGTGCCCGGCTCGAAGCGATCGGCCGCGACCCGGCGCGGATCGACCTGGTCATCAATTCGCATTTCCATTTCGACCATTGCGGCGGCAACGCGCTGATCCCGAATGCGATGCTCCTGGTGCAGCGCCGCGAATGGGACGCCGGGACTGATCCGGACATGGCAATGGGGCAGGGCTTCAACCCGCGCGACTTTGATCTCGGCCATAAATTGCGGCTGGTCGATGGCGAGCACGATGTGTTTGGTGATGGCTCGGTCATCTGTCTGCCGACGCCTGGCCACACTCCGGGGCATCAATCGCTGAAGCTGCAGCTCGCCGGCGGCGAAGTCGTGCTGGCCGCCGATTCCTGCTATTTCTGCCGCACCTTGCGCGAGCGGCGCCTGCCGCAATTTGCCTATGACCGCGAGGCGATGCTGGCCTCGCTCGACCGGCTTGCCGGTCTCGAAACCGGTGGCGCGCGCATCTTTTTCGGCCACGATGGCGAGTTCTGGAAGAGCGTGCCGCAAGCGCCGGCGACGATCGGCTGAACCGGTGATGATGGGCCTGCCGCGCGCGATCCTGTTCGATCTCGACGACACGCTGCTCGTCGCCTTCGGCCGATCGACGTCGCAATGGCAGCGGATCGTCGGCGCGATTGCGGCACAGCTGGTGCCGCCCCTGACCCCGGCAATTGTCGTTGCCGCGATCGAGGCGAGTTCGCGCGATTTATGGGCCGATCCGGCTCTGCACAAGCATTGGCGCCACCGCATCGGCGAGGCACGCCGCCGCATTGTCGCCGATGCCTTTGCCGGATTGGCGGCTGGCGGCCATGTCGTGCCGGGTCGCCCGCTGTGCGAGCTGATCGCCGACCGCTACAACGCCTTGCACGAGGCCGAGTTGCGGCTGTTCCCCGGTGTGCACGAGACGTTGCAGCGGCTGAGGCAGCGCGGCGTGCGGCTGGCGCTGATCACCAATGGTGCTGCCGCGCCGCAGCGCGCCAAGGTGGTGCGGTTCGCGCTCGAAGAACGCTTCGATCATATCCAGATCGAGGGCGAGCATGGCTTTGGCAAGCCCGAAGAACGAGCCTATACCCATGCGATGGCAGCACTCGGGGTCGCGGCGCACGAGACCTGGATGGTCGGTGACAACCTCGAATGGGAGGTCGCGGCACCGCAACGGCTCGGCATCCATGCGATCTGGCACGACGGCTATGGCACGGGGCTGCCGCCGGACTGCGCGGTGCGTCCCGATCGGATCATCCGCGATCTGCCGGAGTTGCTGGGGCCGGAGTTGCTGGGGCTGGAATTGCTGGAATAGGCCGGACGCTACAATGCGGCAATCGTCTGGACCTCGATCAGCAGGGATTCCTGCACCAGCCGGTCGATGATCAGCAATGTGTTCGGCGGATAGGCCCTGTTCGAGAACATGCGCGGAAACTCGCGGCCGCGCCAGGCCATGAACTTGGCGATGTCCTGCGAATGCACGAGAAAGGTCGTGAACTGCACGACAGCGCTCCAGCCGGTACCGACCGCACCCAGCGCCGCCCCGATATTGGCGAAGACCTGCGCGCATTGCGCGTCGAAATCATCGATGCCGACGATGCTTCCCGATGTGTCGGTCGCGACCTGGCCGGCGATAAAGACCAGTTCTGCGGCCTTGACCCGGGTGATCTGCGAATAGGGGCCGAGCGGCCGGCCGAGCGCCGCGGGGTTGAAGATCGTGATCTCGGCCATGTGTCCGTCTCCGCCGCCGCGAGACTAGCTCCGCAGGGTCCGGCCGCGCCATCTCTTCAGGCAGCTCGGCCTGTCGGGTGCGGCTTGCGGCGGGCGCGGCCCGATACGATGGTGAAACCGGCGAGGGCGACGGCCAGCAGCGCCAGCGATCCCGGCTCCGGCACCGGGTCGCTGCCGGAGAGCGGATCGGCCCCCAGGAAATTGGCGGGCGGCGCATTGGCAGGCGGGTCGGCGCTCGGCAGATAGGTGTAGGACAGGGTGACCTGCGCGCCCTCGAATGCCGAGGACAACAGATCGGCATTGCCGGGCAACTCCGCCGACAGGCTGCCAATCGCCTCGACCGCGAGGGTCAGCGGATCGGCGCCGGAAAAGAAGGCGAGGTCCGCCATATTGCTGTCCGAGATGTCCTGCAGCCAGCCCTCGAGCGTATCATCGATCGTCGTGCCGAACGGCTCGGTGAAATTATCGGTTCCCGCGAACGGGTTCAGCGAGCCTGACAGCGCGCCGCTGTCCGTGGTGTTGTCGAGCACCTTGCCGTCGGGACCGATGAGGTCGAACAGGACCGACTGATCGACATCATAGCTGCTGGCCGCCCGGCCGGTGTTCTGCAATGACAGGCTCGCCTTCGCATCGCCGGACAGCGTCAGATTGGCGCTGACCAGGGTGCCGAGCGCGGTGTTGAACGGGTCGAAGGTGACGTCGCGCGTCCAGTTGCCGTTCTGATCCGACAGGGTCCGGGTCTGCACCGGTGTCTGCTGCGTCCCTGCGAGTACCGAGCCGACATATCCATTCATGCCCAGCGTCCCGTTGGCCCCGAACGCATTATAGCTGCTACCGCTCGGAGCGGCGGAAGCGGTCCGGTAGGTCACCGCGACATTGGCGCCGGCGGCAGCCTGGGTATGGGCGGCGAGGTCGAGCGGGCCGGAGATGCTGGCATTGGCCGTGGCGCTGACCGGCAATGCGACATTGCCTGTGCCGATATAGGGTGCGGTCGCCAGCTGCGGGCCGCCCGCGCCGGCGGTGTAGGTCGTCGCCGCACTCTGGGCATCTGACAGATTGGCGAAAGTGCGGCCGGAGGCGCCGGCAAAATCGATGCTGCCGTCAAACGCTCCGAGATTGGCGCTGGCCCCGGCATCGGGCGTCACCGCCAGAACCTGGCCGGTGCCGGGGGCGGAGAGGCCGATCGTCGAGGACAGATTGCCGGAGACCGTGCTCGGGGTTGGTTCGAGGTTCTCGATGCCGATGCTGCCCTGCAACGTGCCGCTGAGGCCAAAGCTGATGCTCTGGAGCGAGCCGAGCGACGGATCGAACTGACCGATTTCGGCATTTGTCGACCAGTCGGTCATGGTCAGCGGGACCGTTGCGGATTGCGATACGACCGCGGCCATGGCCGGGCTGGCGGCCCACACCGCACCGGCGATCGCGAGCGCCGGCAACCCGATTGCTGCACCAAAGGTTCGTGTGACCCGCGGCATCAAATTAACCAATTCTTCAGGACATGAGATGTTAATTGACGATAATTCGTCCCAAATCGAGAATCAATTCGGAAATGTCTCGATGCTTTCTTAACTATTTCTTGGCAGCGATCCGGCCCCGCGATCCAGCCGCATGAGTAGGGAGCCCACCCGGCGCTCAGGCCGGGTCGTATTCGCGGTCCTTGCTCGGGATCAGGTCGTAGGGCAGCGCGAAACCGGGCATCGCCGCGAGCCGCCGCGACCAGGCTTCGAGATGCGGCCAGCGGCCGATGTCAAAGCCACCCTCGGCCATGAACACCATGCGCCCCCAGCAGCCGATATCGGCGATGCTGCATTGGTCGCCGACCAGCCAGCTCTGCGCTGCCAGCGTCTTGTCGACGAATGCTAGCGCGGCTTCCGCCTTGGGCCGGAACTCGGCGATGACCTCGGGATGCGAGGGACCGAACCGCGCCGAATAGCGCACCTTGGCGATCGCGGTGATGTGATCGGCTTCCCAGGCGAGCCATTCGCGCGCCTGCCAGCGCTGTTGCTCGGTGTCCGGCTCGAAATGGCCGGTGGTGCGCGCGAGGTAGTCGAGGATCACATTCGACTGCAGGATCACGAGCCCGCGATGCCGCAGCGACGGCACCACGCCCCAGCGGTTGACCGCGAGATATTCGGGCTCCTTCTGCTTGCCGGTCTTCAGGTTGACCGTGCGAAACGAATAGGGCAGCCGTGCCAGCGACAGGTACAGGATCGGCTTGTAGCTCGAGCTCGAGGTAAAGCTGCCGTAGATCGTCAATCGGTCATCCATGCGTTCTATCCGTTAGAAAGCGCCCGGATCGAGCCAACCATCATGGCCGCGCTGGTCTCGCCCATCCGCGACGCACAGCACGATATTTGTGCGTTTTCGTGGATACCCGGCACAAGGCCGGGCATGACGGGTACAGGCGAGCCGTCATTCCGGCTCCTCGAATTCGAGCTGTTCCGAGAGGCCATAGCTGTCGGCAAGCTCGCGCAATTTGAACCAGGTCGCGTCCTCGACCTCGATGCCGTTTTTGCCGCGGTCCTGCTCGCGCATATGCTCGATCTCGCCCGGATAGAACACACCGCTCGACCCCTCGGCGGGCGGGGTCGATTTCAGATAGGCGACGAACTCGCCGACCTCCTTCTTGAACCCCGCCAGCGGACGGAAGGCATCGACCTTGAACACCGCCATGAAGCAGCCGTCATTGTGCCGCCCGGTCGGCTCGACGCCAAAACCGAGGCCAGTCAGCAAGCCGCACAGGATCTCGACCATGACCGCGAGCCCGGTCCCCTTGTAGCCGCCTTCGGGGCCGCCCAACGGCAATAGCGCGCCGCCCTGGCGCAATTGGCGCGGATCGTTGGTCGGCCGCCCGTCCTTGCCGATGACCCAGCCATCCGGCACCGGTTGGTTGCGGGCGACGGCAAGCGCGATCTTGCCGGCTGCGGCGGCCGAGGTCGCCATGTCGAGATAGAGCGGCCCGTCGAGGTCGGACGGGATCGCGATCGAGATCGGGTTGGTGCCGAGCCGCGCCTCGCGCCCGCCAAAGGGCGCCACCGCCTTGGGCGAGCGCCCGGAATCGGCGGTGGCGATGCCGATCATGCCGGCTCTCGCGGCCATCAGCGTGTAGGACGCGACCCGGCCGATATGACCTTGGCGGAACACCGTCGCGGCGGCGAGGTTCGCCGTCTCGGCCTTTTCGATCGTCAGCCGCATCGCCCGCTCGTTGACGACATAGCCAAACCCCCAATGGCCGTCGACCACGGTCGTCGTCGGGCTTTCCTGGACGATCTCCCACGGCGCCCCGGGCACGATATGGCCGAGCTTGATCCGCTCGAGATAGGTCGGGACCTGGAGGATCCCATGCGAATCATGACCGGCGAGATTGGCGGCGATGACGTGCCGCATCACGATCTCGGCCTCGCCCGGCGGGGTTCCCGCCGCTTCGAACAAGGCCCGGCCGATCTCGGCCAGACGCTCGGCAGCGACTTTCGGCATGTCGGCTCCCTCCCTGCGGGCTCGCGGTTCAGCCGGCGGCTTGCGATGCGATGTGGGTCGCGCGCATGCGGCGGAGCGATTCAGGATCGTTCATCACCGACATCTGCGCATTCTTCAGAAAATCCTCGTATTCGCGCGCCATCGCCGGTGAGACCACTTCGATCATCAAGCGGTTTTCGAGCCAGAACTCGATGACGTGAAAGAACGGCTTCTCGCCTTGCATGCCGCGGCCATAGGTCTTGGCGTGCCAGCCTTCGCGCGCGCCGATTTGCTCGACCTCGTCAGGCTCGCGCGGCACCGACAGGAATACGTGAAACGGCCAGGTCTGCGGCGGTGCCGCGTTGCGGCCGAACACGACCTGATCGTCGTTTGGCGGGATGTCGAGCGTCGTGCGATCGGGATAGACCTCGATCATCGTGCCGTGCGCGTCGCCGCTCGCCGCCATATAGGCGCCTTCGAGCGGCCCGAACGGATGGCATTTCCCGCGCATCAGTTCCGCCAGCACCTCGGCGACATGGCGCGGGTCGCGCGCCGGGATCGATACGTGATGGATCATCGCGAAGCCTCTTGCTGTTCAACCGGGCGCAGCATAGCTCGCCCGGTCGGAGATCATCGCGCAAAACCGCTCGCGGCCGGCCAAAAAGATGGTGCCGCCCTTTGGAGCGGCGATTGCCGGAAGAGACCGCTGTCCCGCTGCTGGCCATCGGCAGTTGCCGATCGCGCGCCACAGCGATCGTCGGGTCGTCGTTTCACCGATTGGCGATCCGGCCTCTTGAACGGCGAAATTCCTGTTCCCAAATCGACGCGCGCCGGGTGCGTTTCCGGCCCGGCGACAATCGTTTCCCCATGTTGCTCATCGGAGGACGTGGACATGACTGTCGAGAACTACACGGTTCCTGCGACAAAGTTTTGGGCTCCTCGAGTCGCACCGGCGGTCGCAGCGCGAGTGCCGGACGGCTTCGACCGACAGCAGGTATGGTCTGTGAGCCACGCGAGTGGCGAGCCGACCGAGGCCGGTCGCGAGCCGCCGCGATGGCCCAGGGTCTTCCCCGGCCTTTAACCCGTCTCACCAGTGGGTTGCATGTCGCCGTCGCGGCCGTCGGCAGGGCCGCGCGCGGCCGCTTGCGCCATGACGAAAGGAGGATCGATCCATGGCCACCTTTTTCCCCGATCCATTCGACACCCTGTTGCAGCTTCAGCAGGCGCTCGATTCGTTCCGCACCAGCGGCTGGCTCGGTACCGGTCCGAGCGCCGGCGGCGCCTATCCGCCGCTCAACATCTTCCGCAAGGGCGATGACATCGTCGTCATCGCCGAGGTTCCCGGCATCGGCAAAGCCGATCTCGAGATCCAGGTCATGGGCAAAACCATCCGCATCTCCGGCAGCAAAACCGTCGAATATGGCGACCAGGCGGGCTTGCATCGCCGCGAGCGTCTTGCCGGGCGTTTTGATCGCGCCTTTACCGTGCCGGTCGAGATCGACGCCAGCCAGGTCAAGGCGGAGTGTCGCGACGGCATCCTGGCGCTGTACCTGCCGCGTGCCGAACGCGACAAGCCCAAAACCATTGCCGTGAACTGACCCCGGCAGCGAGTCTGGATGGAGGGAATGATGGCTAGATCACAGGCCCTTGAAGTGCAGGAAAAGAAGGAGCTGGTCTCGAAGGACGAAAAAACCGTCCCGGCGCGTTACTACGTGCCGACGACTGACATCTACGAGACCGAGAGCGCCCTGACCGTGGTCATGGAATTGCCGGGCGTCGAGAAGCAGTCGATCGATGTCAATGTCGAAAATGACGTGCTGCGGGTCGATGCCCGCATCGACCATTCGAAATACGACGGCCTCGAACCGTTGTACACCGAGTACAATATCGGCCATTTCGCCCGTTCGTTCACATTGTCGAACAAGATCGATCAGCAGCAGATCAGCGCCGAACTCGACAACGGGGTGTTGACCTTGACATTGAAAAAGACCAGGGAAGCTTTGCCGCGGCAAATTCCAATCAATTGACCCAAGCACTGGCGTGTAACCGGGCGCTGGCGTGTAACCGGGCGCTGGCGTGTGACCGGGCGCTGGCGGGGCAGCGACGAATTGGTCTGCCCCGCCATAGATTCGCCCGCCATGCAAGGCGTCGATGCAGCCCGCCGGCAGTGTTGTGCCCGGTTTTGGTGTCGTGCCCGGTTTCAGCCGCAGGCGGTCGGGTCAGTGGGCGACGAGGCGGCGCTCAACCGCCGCCGTCTTGATCGCCTTTTGCAGTTTTTCGAAGGCGCGGACCTCGATCTGGCGCACCCGCTCGCGCGAGATGCCGTATTGCTGCGAGAGGTCCTCAAGGGTGGTCGGATTGTCGCGCAGCCGGCGCTCGGTCAGGATATGGCGCTCGCGATCGTTGAGATGGGTCATCGCCTTTTCCAGCAGGTCGCGGCGCAACCCCAGCTCCTGGCGATCGGCGAGCAGGGTCTCCTGGCTCTCGCCTTCATCGACAAGCCAGTCCTGCCATTCGCCCTCGCCGTCGCTGCGCAACGGCGCATTCAGCGAATGATCGGGGCTCGCCAGCCGCCGGTTCATGCTGATGACGTCGGCTTCGGGCACGTCGAGCTCGGTCGCGATCTTCTTCAGATTTTCCGGCGACAGATCGCCCTCCTCCATCGCCTGCAGCTGGCCCTTCAATTTGCGCAGGTTGAAGAACAGCTTTTTTTGGGCGGCCGTGGTGCCCATCTTGACCAATGACCACGAGTGCAGGATGTACTCCTGGATCGCGGCGCGGATCCACCACATCGCATAGGTGGCGAGGCGAAAGCCGCGATCGGGATCGAAGCGCTTGACCGCCTGCATCATGCCGACATTGCCCTCCGAGATCAGCTCCGAGAGCGGCAGCCCGTAGCCGCGATAGCCCATCGCGATCTTGGCGACGAGCCGCAGATGGCTGGTGACGAGACGGTGTGCGGCCTGCGGATCTTCGTGCTCCTTCCAGCTTTTCGCGAGCATGTATTCCTCTTCCGGCTCCAGCATCGGAAACCGCCGGATCTCCTGGAGATACCGGGTCAGGTTTCCTTCGGCGGAGATGGAAGGGACGGAAAGGGTGGCCATAGCCGATCGGTGCTCCGGGTTGGTGCTTGGTGCCGTCGTGGGGTATACGCCAAATCCCCGGCGATCTATCCCGCGATGGTCGCGTCGGACATACCCTAGTAATATAGTCGGGATTTGTCCAGTTTAAAGTCGCTCTAAATCGCTCAACAGTGCGTGAAGGTCCGCCGGCAGCGGGCTGTCGAAGGCGATCCGCCCGAGGCCGGCTGGATGGTCGAAGCCGAGCCGGCGGGCGTGCAGCGCCTGCCGCGGGAACCCGGCGATGCGCGTGCCGACCGCACCCGAATGCGCCACCGTGCGCCCGGCACGGGTGCCATAGACCGGGTCGCCGATCAACGGGTGGCCGTGATGCGCAAGGTGCACTCGGATCTGATGCGTGCGGCCGGTGGCCAGCCGGCATTCGATCATCGCCGCCGCTGTGCCGAAGGTCCGCTCGACGCAGTAGCGGGTCAGCGCTGGTCGGCCGTGCGCGTCGCCGACCACGGCCATTTTTTTGCGATTGACCCGGCTGCGGCCGATATTGCCGGCAATCTCGCCGCACAACGGTGTCGGCACGCCCCAGGCAAAAGCGACATAGGCGCGATCGATCCGTCGCAACGCGAAATCCAGCGACAATGCCCGGTGTGCGGTTTCGGTCTTGGCGACCACCACCAAGCCGCTGGTATCCTTGTCGAGGCGATGAACGATGCCGGGCCGTCGCACGCCGCCGATCCCGACGAGACCGGCGCCGCAATGGGCGATCAGCGCGTTGACCAGCGTGCCGTCCGGATTGCCCGGAGCGGGGTGGACGACGAGGCCGGCGGGCTTGTCGATAACGATCAAATGTGCATCTTCGAAACAGATCTTGAGCGCGATCGGCTGCGCCGCCGGCAGCGGCTCCTCAGCATCGGGGAATGATACGACGAAATTCTGGCCGGGCCGGACCCGCAGCGCGGGGTCGCGCGACATCGCCCCGTCGCCCGCGACGAGACCTTGTTCGATTAGCCGCTTGAGCCGGGTCCGCGAGAGCTCGGGCAGGTGCTGTGCCAGCACGCGGTCGAGCCGCTCGCCGGCTTCGCCATCGGCGATGCGGATCGCCTGCGGCGCGGCGCCGCTACTCGGAGTTGCGGTCATGGCCGGGCCGGGGGATGGCCCGCTCCCGCCAACCCTGTTCCGGCCAACCCGGCTCCCGAAAAGTCTGCGCCGATGCGTGCGCTGACCGTCTTTGTCGTCATCATGGGTGTGGTGATCGTCGTCGGCTTCGGCGTCGTCGCCGCGGTTATCGCCGGTCGAATGTCGCGGGGCGCGCCGGTGGCCGGCACCGCTATCGCCGGGCACAGCTTTGCGACCAGCCTCGATCTGCCGCAGGGCGCGCGCATTGCGGCGATGACCACGGCACCCGACCGCCTGATCCTGCAATTGGCGCTGCCCGACGGTTCGAGCCGGCTTGTCATTCTCGATCTTGCGACCGGTGCGCGGCTCGGCAGCATCGCGCTCAAACCCGCCCGCTGACGGGCGTCGGCGCGGTCGGCACAACGGCGCAATCCGGGCGCGGCGCACGGCTCCCGACACGCCATAGTGCCACGCTGACAAGCTTGCCAGATCGGCCTTGAAAGCGGGGCCGAATCTTCCGAACTTCCGGCCGTCACGCGCCGTTGGCCCTGCGGATTGTGATGTTCAGCGATCGCGCGCTTCCCATTCGCGACAGTGGCGGCAGCCGAACCGTCCGACCGTATCGGGCGGCAGCGCCGGCGGCTGGCCGTTTGCGATCGCGGGCTGCCGCTTGCGGCACGTGCGCAGCCTTCGGGCGGTTCCCCGCGTCGGGACACCGCCTTTTTTGATGTCCGCCACAGGTTCGGGGGTAGCGAGGATGGGCAGGAAGAACGGTGGCGGGGGGCCCGCCCAGAGCGCGGCCGCCGCGCCTGCGGCAGCGCTGTCCAACGCCAACGCGGCCGAGCCGGGCCGGCGGATCGGCACCCGCACCCTGGGCCCGGTCTCCGACCTCGAACGCCATCTGCCGTCGGATTGGTGGCGCACGCTGTTCAACTCGCTCTATCTCGAAACCGATGGCGATGTGATCGAGAACGACCGCAATACCGGCGAGGAGGTCGATCTGTTGATCGGCAGCGCCGGCATCGAGCGCAATGATCGCATCCTCGATCTGTGCTGCGGGCAGGGACGCCACGCGCTCGAACTCGCCCGCCGCGGTTTTTCCCGCGTCACCGGGCTCGACCGCTCGCGCTATTTGATCCGGCTGGCCCGCAAGCGCGCCCGCCAACGTGGCCTGTCGGTCTCGTTCCATGAGGGTGATGCGCGCAGGTTTCGCCTTGGCGATGCCGAGTTCCACTCTGTGTGCATTCTCGGCAACTCGTTTGGCTATTTCGAGCGCCCGGAGGACGATCTCGCCGTGCTCGAAGCGGTCAAGCGGGCGCTGGCCTCCGGCGGCACGCTGGTCATGGACCTGATGGATGGCGACTGGATGCGCCGCCATTTCGACCAACGTTCGTGGGAATGGGTCGATCAGAACCACTTCGTCTGCCGCGAGCGCGACCTCGCCGGGGATGGCGACCGGCTGATCAGCCGCGAAGTCGTGGTCCATGCCGAGCGCGGGGTCATCGCCGACCAATTCTATGCCGAGCGCCTCTATTCGAAAGAGCGTCTCGAAGCGCTGCTCGCCGGGACCGGTTTTGCCAATATCCGCTTTCATCCGCTGCTGGCGCCAAACTCTTCGCGCAACCAGGATCTCGGCATGGTCGCGCATCGGCTGTTCCTGACTTGTGCTGCACCAAACCGCCCGCGACGGGCACCGCGCCATTCGCCATCGATTGCCGACATTGCCGTGATCCTCGGCGATCCGCGGCTGCCCGACCCGGTCAAGCGCAACGGCCAGTATAACGACGAGGACATCGATACGATCGACCGACTCAAGACGGCATTACGCGAACTGACCGATTACCGGTTTCGCTTTCTCGACAATCACGCCTCGCTCTATGCCGATCTGCGCGCCAACCGCCCGCCTTTCGTCCTCAATCTGTGCGACGAAGGCTTCAACAACAATGCGTTCATGGAACCACATGTGCCCGCACTGCTCGAAACCCTCGACATTCCCTATAGCGGCGCCGGGCCGAACTGTCTTGGACTATGCTACGACAAATCGCTGGTCCGCGCTATTGCGCAGTCGATCGATGTGCCGGTTCCGGCCGAAACCTACTGTAATTCCGACGATTTGGCGGCGACGATCCCGTCGGTGTTCCCGGCTCTGATCAAGCCCAATTACGGCGATTCGTCGATCGGTATCGGCCCGGATGCGGTCGTGCACAGCTGGGAGGAGGCGATTGCCGGCCTTGGCCGGTTGCGCGAGCGGATGCCGCGCTGCCCGATCCTGATCCAGGAGTTTCTGACCGGCCCCGAATACTCGATCGGCATTATCGGCAACCCCGGTCAGGGCTACCGGGTGCTGCCACCGCTCGAGGTCGATTATTCGGATCTCGACCCCGGCCTGCCGCATCTGTTGCCCTATGAAGCGAAATGGCTTCCGGAATCGCCTTATTGGTCGCAGATCGGCTACCGCCAGGCGCGGCTCAATGAAGAGGCGCGGCGCAAGCTCGTGGACTATGCCAGTATCCTGTTCGAGCGGCTCGGTTGCCGCGACTATGCCCGCTTCGATTTTCGCGCCGATGCGCAAGGCGAGATCAAGCTGCTCGAAGTCAACCCCAATCCCGGCTGGTGCTGGGACGGCAAGCTCAACCTGATGGCCGAGATGGCCGGGCTGCGCTATTGCGATTTGTTGCGGCTGATCATCGAGGCGGCGCAGGAGCGGGTCGCCGCCCAGCGCCCCGGCCTCGTCATCGCCCTCGACGCCATCCGGCCCCGCCAAACCGCACAACGCGCCTGACCCCCTGCTTGGGACCGGAACGGCTCAGGCGGCGGCGAGTTGGCGCGGGCGATAGATGGAGATGTGGGCGATGCGCGCGACCGGAACCGTGCGGTTGGCGTAGACCAGCACGTCGAGATCGACAAACAGGTGGCCCTTCTTTTCGTAATTGCCGGTGACGAGCGCCTTCGCCGAGATCTCGTCGCCGAGGCGGGCCACGGCGAAATGCTCGATCCGGCTGCCGACATGCATCCACGGCCCAAGGACGACATTGTGCCGCAAGGCCCAATTGCCGATGTGCAGGATCGTGCCGGGATGGACCAGCCCTTCCTCGGTATAGAGCGGCAAGGTCTCGCGTATATCGGCGAGGTATTGCCGGGCCTCGGCGCCGCCGACCCGGAACGGGTGGATCGCGAACCATTTGCCGATTGCGAGCGTCGCTGCGTCAGCCGGCGGCCGGTTGGCGGGCGGGTCCGGCGGGGTCGGGGCGGTAGCGAAGATGGCGGGCGCTGGCGCTGCCGTCCGCGGCAATGCGGCATGCCCAGTGGCGCACAATTCGCCGCGCGTTTCCAAGCGCAATTCGAGCCCGTCGGCGGTTTCGGTCGCAGCCACCGTCACCGCGTCGCCGTCATAGACCGGCTTCAGCAAGCGGATTTCGGCGGTGCCGCGTTCGAGCCAGGCGCTCCCCCAGCGCCGCACCGGCAGGTGCGTCATATAAGCGTAGACCTCGACCCCCGGCACCAGGCCGCCCGAAAAGCCGAAGCGCCGCGCGACCGCGTCGTCGTGCATCTTGTTCTCTGAGTCCTTGGCGGTGTTGAAGGCCACCACCTCGTAGGGGCCAAGGGAGGATTCGGTCATGGCTCGGGCTCCGGCACTCGGATATAAGCGCTGCCGAGAAGCTTGCACCGCGCCGTCGCCGGCGCAATCCCTGCTGCAACCGCGAGGCCGCCATGGACGCAAATCTTCCCGAATATGAGCTTTTTGCGATCCGCTATGCCGAGCGCGACGCCCGCCGCAGCGATCATTTCATCGGCGGCGACCCGCATGACGGACCGATGCCGATGGATTATTTTGTCTGGGCGGCGATCGGACGCGAACGCAGTTTTGTGATCGACACCGGCTTTACCGCCGAGGTCGCCGCGGCACGCGGCCGGCGCCATTTGCGCTGCCCGGCCGAGTCATTGTCGCTGGTCGGGCTCGACCGCAACACTGTCGCCGATGTGATCCTGACCCACATGCATTACGACCATGTCGGCACTTTCCACCGCTTTCCAAAGGCGCAGTTCCACTTGCAGGAGAAGGAGCTGCACTACACGACCGGGCACTACATGCGCCACCCCTTCCTCGCCCGCTCGTTCGAGGTGGAGGACGTGGTCGGCATCGTGCGGCTGAATTTCGCCCAGCGCATGCAGCTGCATGACGGTGCTGCCGAGTTGGCGCCGGGGATCAGCGTCCACCCGGTCGGCGGCCATACCCCGGGGATGCAATTCGTGCGCGTGCATACCAGCCGCGGCTGGGTCGTGCTCGCCTCCGATGTGACCCATTATTACGAGAACATGGAGACGGGCCGGCCGTTCACCGCGGCATTTCACATCGGCGACATGCTCGATGCCTATGACGCATTGCGCGCCGCCGCACCGTCGCCGCAGCACATCATCCCCGGCCACGACCCGCTGGTCATGCGCCGCTACCCCGCACCCAGCCCGTCGCTCGAAGGGCTCGTGATCCGCCTCGACGTGCCGCCGCGGGAGTAGAACTGCAACCCGGGTGCTGGGCAGCGGCCGAGACCAGCCACACGGACCAAATGTTGGCGGCGGTATCCGAGCCGTCGACCACCAGACAAGATTGAGGGAGGCAACGCAAGCGATGACCGCAACCACATTCACCGGGGGCTTTGGCGCCGCGACGGCACGCCCGGCGGAGCTGCTCGCCGCCCGCCTCGATCGGCTGCCGATGACCCGCACGGTGTGGATCATGGCGTTCCTCGTCTCGCTCGGCGGCTTTTTCGATGCGCTCGCTTTGGAGCTGGTCGCGACCCTGGCACCGGGGCTGTTTCACGCCAAAATCTTCACCGCGACGACCGTCAGCTTCTTTGGCATGACCGGGCTTGCAAGCTTCATCGCCTCGCTATTCGCCGGCATGTTTGTCGGCGCGCTCCTTTTCTCCTATGTCGCCGACCGCTTTGGCCGCCGCAGTATTTTTGCCTTCTCGCTCTTGTGGTACGGCGTCGGCAGCTTGATCATGGCGTTCCAGAACACCCCCGACGCGATCAACCTGTGGCGCTTTATCAGCACGATCGGGCTCGGCGTCGAACTCGTCACGGTCGATGCCTATCTCTCCGAGCTGATCCCGAAAGTGGCGCGCGGCAAGGCGTTCGCGTTCCTGTTGGGGATCAGCGCGGTGGCCGGCCCGTTCACCTATTTTCTCGCCTGGCAACTGGTGCCGACAGCACCGCTCGGTATCGCCGGCTGGCGCTGGGTCGTGGTGATCAGCGCGTTGAGTGCGGTCTTGGTCTGGTGGATCCGGCTCGGCCTGCCCGAGAGCCCGCGCTGGCTCGCCAATCGCGGCCGTGTCGCCGAGGCCGAGGCGATCATGGCGGGCATCGAAGCGCGGGTCGAAGCCGAGCACGGCAGGCCCTTGCCGCCACCGGATCGGCCGCTGCCACAGGATCTGCGCACGGGTCGTCTGGCCGAAATCTTCGCTCCGGAATACCGCACCCGCACGATCATGCTGATGCTGTTCAACTTCTTTCAGACGGTCGGGTTTTACGGGTTTTTTGCCTGGATCCCGACATTGCTGATCGCCAAGGGCATCCATGTCACGCAGAGCCTCGAATACGGCTTTGTGATCAAGCTCGTCGGTCTCGGCTGGCCGTTTTTGCTGATCCTGTTTGCCGACCGCATCGAGCGCAAATGGCAGGTCTGCCTGTCCTGCTTCCTGATCGCGGTGTTCGGCCTGATCTTTGCCCGGCAGGAGACGCCAGCCGCGCTGATCATAATGGGAGCGCTCCTGGCGATCTCGACCGGATGGCTCGCCTTTTCGCTGCACAACTACCAGGCCGAGCTCTACCCGACCCGGATCCGCGCCCGCGGTGTCGGCTTTGTCTATTCCTGGAGCCGGCTCGCCGGCATCCTGGTCGGCTTCATGGTGGCTTTTTTCCTGCGCCATTTCGGCGTCACCGGGGTGTTTGTCTTTGTTGCCTCGTGCATGGCGGTCGTGATCATCTCGGTCGCGGCGCTCGGACCCCGCACCAACAATCTGGAGCTCGAAGCGATCGCCCGTTAGCGGGCGGCGGGCAAGCCGTCCCCGGTGCGCACCGCCACGGTTCAGGCGGCGCGCGCTCGGCAGCCTTCCCTCAAGGCAATCGAAACCCGGACCACCATTGGCAGCCCGGTATCTGCCGGGAACAGGTTCGCCATCAAAAAGAAGTCCTCGTCGGTCTCGTTCATGCCGCACCTGTCGCCGACGGGAGCCTGGTTCCGAAATCTTCTTTGATAAACAGGGCCATGTGTTAATCGCTGGGTTCGAGGACGGCATTGAACAATTCGGTGCGGCGCTCTGCGAGATTGCGCGCGGAGTTGCGGAACATCATCCGCCAGTCCGGTCCCAGTATCAAATGTGTGCCGAGTGGCGGCGGCTCGCTCTCGGTGCTGCGGGTGCGGCGTGCAGATGCCTCCAGGGCTTCGGCCGTCGTGTCCTGCCAGGCGATGACCCGGAAGCCGGCAGCTTCGAGCTTGTCGCGGGTCTCGACGGCTGTGAACAGAAAGCTGATCGAGGGCTCGCGCGCCCATTGCACCGGAAAATGCGGCGGCCCGCCCGGCCCGGCGGCGACCTCCTGCAAGGCGAGACGGCCGCCCCGCTTGAGCACCCGCCGCATCTCACAATAGAGCCGGTCGCGGTCGGCGATGTTCATCGCCGCGTTCTGCGACCAGACCACATCAAAACTCCGATCGGCGAACGGCAGATTGAGCGCGTCACCCTGGCGATAGTCGCATTTGTCGGCAAGCCCGGTGCGCCGGGTCAGCATCACCGCGATCCGCACAAATTCCGCGGTCAGATCGACCCCGCTGACCCTGCAGCCATAGCGCCAGGCGAGAAACCGCGACGGCCCGCCGAGACCCGCACCGGCATCGAGCACGCGGTCGCCAGCGGTGATCCCGGCGAGTTCGGCGAGCCGGATCGTCGCCGGCCGCTGCCCGCCGTGGAACTCGTCGACCGGTGCCAGGTCATCCGGGGTCAGATGCTCGATATCCTTGCCGATGCTTTGCAGCGCCGCGAGGATCGCCGCACCAAGGTCCGGGCTCGTGTAATGCTGCTCGACCGCATCTGCTCTATCCGTCATGTCACTTTGTCCTGTTCCGGTCAGCCGGACGACAGGGCTTCGACCGCGACACCCAATTCTCTCGCGGCCGTGGCCATTCGCCGGTCGAGCGTGACCAGTGCTACGTCGAGGCGACGGGCGATCGCGACGTGCAGCGCGTCGGGCGCACGCAGCGCCAGATCAAAGCGCCGCACATACGCTCCGGCCAAGCGGATATCCGCTGCATGAATTTCCGTCATCGTGGTCATCGCCGCGCGCCATATGTCGAAATCCATCAGGCAAGCCGCCCCTTCGCTTGCTTGCAGGCGGCCCGTGCGAACCAGCCGCGACAGTGCCGAGGCAACTTCCGCGGCGGCGAAATCGCTGACCAGCAGCTCCTGCCCGGCGGTCGTCATGAAGCTGTCAACGACCCCGCTCGCGGGCTCTCTGACCAGCGTCGGCAGCACGACGCTGGAATCGAGATAACAGCTCAACAATCCTCCGACTCGTAGAGCAGGTTCAAAATCTCGACCGAAGTCAGGCCTACGCTTGGGCGGGCATCTCGACGTGATCGCAGCCACTCATATGTTCCCTCGGCCGGCGCTGCCGGCTGCGTGGCGGGCCGCAGCTCGGCGACCGGTTTGCCGCGGCGGGTGATGATCACTTCTTCGCCGGCGAGCGCCTTGTCGATCAGGCTGGGAAGCCGGTTTTTCGCGTCGGCGACGCTGTATACGGTCATGTCCGATCCTTGCCCATATAGCTATCTCTATAGCCATAATTGCGGTCGGCGTCCAGAACGGGCATAAGGGCTGGTGCATGGAGGTTCGGTGATGCGCCTCTTGATCGCGATGATGAAGCACGAGACCAACACCTTCTCGCCGGTGCCGACGCCGTTGCTGCGTTTTGGCAACGGGCCCGGGCCGCTTTATGGCGAGGCGGCGATCCGGGCGTTTCGCGGCACCGGCACCGGGCTCGGCGCCTATCTCGATCTCGCCGAACGCGCCGGGGCCGAGATCGTCTTGCCGATCGCGGCCGGGGCGCCGCCGAGCGCGCCGGTCGAGGACGCCGCCTATGCCGCGATCACCGACACGATCTGCGCCGCGGTCGAGAAGGGCAGGTTCGACGGCATCATGCTCGATCTGCACGGGGCGATGGTGACCGAGAGCCTGGAGGATGGCGAAGGACAGCTCTTGAAGCGACTGCGCGCGATCGCGCCGCAGACCCCGATCGCGGTGGCCCTCGACATGCACGCCAATCTCTACGACGAGATCATTGCCAACGCGACCGTCGTTGCCGGCTACCGTACCTATCCGCACATCGATACCTACGAGACGGCACGGCTCGCCGGCGACATCCTGTTGCGCGCGATCCGCGGTGAGGTGCGGCCGGTGATGGCCTGGGGCAATGTGCCGATGCTGCCGCATGTGATGCGCCAGGGCACCGACGACCACCCGAACAAGGAATTGCAGCATCGCTGCGCCGCAATGGCGGCCGAGGGCGCGCTGGCCGCGAGCCTCTTTACCGGCTTTCCGCATGCCGACATCCTGAATGCCGGGCTCAGCGCGGTGGTCGTCACCGACGGCGATCGGGGGCTTGCCGAGCGGCTGCGCGATGAATTGCTGGATCGTGCCTGGGTCGAACGCGAGAGCTTTGTCTATGAGATCGAGCCGCTGGCGGACTCGGTCGCCCGCGCCAAGGCGATGCCGCCGCGGCAGCCGGGCGACGGGCCGGTCATTCTGCTCGATCATTACGACAATTGCGCTTCGGGCGGGACGATGGACACGACCGTCGTTTTGGCCGAGATCCTGCGCCAGGGGCTCGAAGATGTGGCCGCTTTTGCGATCTACGATCCGCAAGCGGTGCAGCAGGCGGTCGCCGCCGGCATCGGCGCCGAGGTGACCTTGTCGATCGGCGGCAAGATCGCGATGCCGGCGGTCCCGGTATCGAGCCCGCCCTTGACCGTGACCGGCCGGGTCAAGACGATTTCAAGCGGCCGCTACAAAAATCGCGGGCCGATGGCGCGCGGCGTCACGATGGAGATGGGCCCGGCGGTCGTGCTCGACACCGGTGCCGTCGAGATCGTCCTGATCTCGCGCCATGTCGAGCCATCCGACCTCAATTGCCTTTCGAGTCTCGGGATCGACCCGACGCAGAAGCGCTACGTCATGCTGAAGAGCCGCATCCATTGGCGGGCCGGGCTCGGCAAGCTGGCGAATGCGGTCGTCGACTGCGCCGGGGTCGGGGTGTGCACCTCGGATTACGGGCAGCTCCACTTCACCAAGGTCCGCCGCCCGATCTATCCGCTCGACCTGCCCAATCGCTGAGCCGGGGATGTTGAGCCGCGGATATTGAGCCGGGGGAGCGGCCGGTGCTAGCGCGGTCGTGCGGGGCCATTGCGGCGGCCGGGCGAGACCGAAAGCCAGCCGCTGCGCTCGGGCCGCGGGCGGGGTTCGGTCCCGGGCAGCCGCCCGCTGGCCGGGTTTCGGCCGTCATCGGCCGGGGCGTCCTGCTTGGCCGCTGCTTCGCGCTCGCGGCGCAACTCGGCGAGGCGGGCATGGATCGCGGCGAAATCATCGGCAGCGCGAGGTCGGGTCACGTCTCCTCCTGATCTTTTTTGCCGATCGCCGGCCGGACCGGCGGGTCTGTTCGGAAAGCGCGCGCATGCTGGCGCAGCAGCGCCTCGTTAAGCAAGCGGAAATCCGGGTTGGGCAACATCCGGAATGCGTGGCCAGCGACGATCGCGGGACGCCGGTGACAGCCGGCCGGCGCATCCGACGGCATGGTTGTCGCGGCACCGGCGGCGCGGTAAGGGTGGCGCCCGAGAGGCACGCGTTCCCCGAGACCCGAAAGACACGCGTTCCCCGCGATATGCGTTCAAGGAGCATGAAATGGACGGCACCACAGAGCTGCTCGAAGCCGACCGGCGCCATCTGGTTCACCCGCTGCACCATCCCGATGACCACCGCCAGCCGCTGGTCGTCGTCGAGGGCAAGGGGGCGATGCTGTACGACGCCGATGGGCGCGACTATATCGACGGCTTGTCGGGTCTGTGGAACGTCAATGTCGGCCATGGCCGGGGCGAACTCGCCGATGCCGCGGCTGTACAGATGCGCCGCATTGCCTTTGCCTCTGCCTATATCGGTCAGACCAACGAGCCTGCGGTGCGGCTTGCCGAAAAGATCGTCGGCCATGCCTACCGGAATTCCGCCGCGGTCTACTTCACCACGGCCGGTGCCGAATCCAATGAAAGCGCCTTCAAATTCGCTCGCTACTACTGGAAGGTCAAGGACAAGCCGGCCAAGACCAAGATCATCTCGCGCATCCATGCCTATCACGGGGTGACGATGGCGGCGATGAGCGCCACCGGCATGGCCGCCTACCACAAGATGTTCGGGCCGCTGATCCCGGGCTTTGTGCAGGTGCCGCCGCCCTATGCCTATCGCTGGCAAGGCAATGCCGAGCCCGGTGCCGCGGCCGCCGAGGCGGTCGAGAAGGCGATCCTCGCCGAGGGTGCCGACACCGTCGCTGCAATCATCGCCGAGCCGGTCATGGGAGCGGGCGGGGTCATCGTCCCGCCGCCCTCCTATTTCCCGGCATTGCGCGAAATCTGCGACCGTCATGACGTGCTGCTGATCGCCGACGAGGTCATCACCGGCTTCGGCCGCACCGGCCGCTGGTTCGCGCTCGGCCATTGGGGGGTCGAGCCCGATCTCGTCTCGTTCGCCAAGGGCGTGACCAGCGGCTATCTGCCGTTGGGCGGGGTGATCGCGGCCAAACACGTGCACGACGCGATCGAGAGCGCCCCCGCCGATCGCAAGTTCATGCATGCCGCGACCTATTCTGGCCACCCGGTATGCTGTGCCGTCGGCTTACGCAATGTCGCGATCATCGAGGAGGAGGGGCTCGTCGAGCGCGCCGCGATGATGGGCAAGCGGCTCGTGGCCAATCTCGAAGGGTTGCGCGACCTGCCAGCGGTCGGTGATGTGCGTGGCATCGGCATGATGTGCGGGGTCGAGCTGGTGACGGACAAGGGCAGCAAGGCGCCGGCGGTCGGGCTCGGCCCCAAGATCACCCGCGAGGCGATGGCGCGTGGGCTGTTGCCGCGGCTGCGTGCCGGCAGTGCCGACCCGGCGATCGGCGACACGATCTGCATCGCTCCGCCTTTGATGACCCCGGCTGAGACGCTCGACCGCATCCCCGAAATCCTGCGCGAGGTGATCATCGCCGCGACGGGGTGAACCCGGCGCCGACGCGATGCGCGCGCATAGAAAACGACTGTGTCGACCCGCGGGACTGATCGTCGCGGCCGGCGTCTTCTCGATCGTCGGCGCGGCATCGGCGCAGGTGCCAACGTCACCGGCGAAAGTCTCGCCTGAGATGATGGCGCGGGTCGAGGCGCTCCAACCGGCGCTCGAAAGCTATGTGAAGAAGGGCATGGGGGAATTCGACGTGCCGGGGGCCGCGATCGGCATCGTCGCTGGCGACCGGCTGGTTTACGCGAAGGGTTTCGGGCTGCGCCGCAAGGGCGGCAGCGAGCCGATCGATCCGAAGACCGTGTTTCAGATCGGCTCGACGACCAAGGCGTTTCTCGCCACCGTGCTGGCGATCGCAGTCGATCGCGACAGGCTCAAATGGAACGACCGGGTCGTCGATCTCGACCCGTCCTTCGCGCTCAAGGATCCCTATGTGACCCGCGAGTTTCGCCTTTACGATCTGCTGGCCCAACGCTCGGGCCTGCCGCCCTATGCCAACGACGCACTCTCCACCCTCGGCTTTGACCCGGCGGAGCTGATGCATTCGCTGCGCTTTGTCGACCCGCGCACGAGTTTCCGATCCACCTTCGCCTACACCAACATCACCCACCTGTTCGCCGGACGGATTGCCGATCAGGCGCTCGGCGCGCCCGATTGGCCGACGCTGGTAAAGCGCGAGATCGTCGAACCGCTCGGCATGCACGACACGAGCTTTACTGCCGGGGCGATCGAGCAAGCTGCCGATCACGCAACAGGCTATCGCTGGACGCCCAACGGTTCGGTCGAAATCCCGTTCGATCCGATCTTTCCTTACGAGTACGGGCCGGCCGGCGACATCAATTCTTCGCTCGAGGATTGCGCGCGCTGGCTGCGGCTGCAGATCGCTGATGGCGTGTTCGCCGGGCACCGCCTGGTCTCGGCGCGCAACCTCGCAGTGACACGCACGCCCAAGGTCGCGATCAACGAGACCGCGACCTACGCGATGGGCTGGATCATCAGCAGCACGCCCAACGGCCGCGTCATCTGGCACAATGGCGGGACCAATGGGTTCGGCGCCGAAATCGGTTTCCTGCCCGATAAGGGGGTCGGCGTCATCATCCTCACCAACGAGCAGAACAAGGGATTTCCCGACGCGGTGGCGCTCTGGGCCTTCGACCGACTGCTGGGTAATCCCGAGATCGACTACGTGCAAAAGGCGCTCGGCCGCGCCAAGGCGGCGGCAGCAGAGGAACAGGTCATTTACGAGCGCCCGGCAACGCCGCGGCCATCGCCGGAACTGGCCGATCTCTCCGGCGATTATCGCAGCAGCGAGATGGGTCCGGCGACGCTCGTGGTCGAAAATGGCGGACTGATGGCGACGTTGCAAAAGACTGGTGTCCGGTTTCGGCTCGAACCTTATGACGGCGCGGTTTTTAGCGTGCACCTCGTGCCCGAGGGCCGCTTCGCCGCGCTGGACCGGTCGCTGGGCGATACTCCATTCGGGTTCGCCGCTTTCGTGCCCGACGCGCGGGCCCGCCTGTCGCGGCTGCGCCTTATCGTCGAGGGCCAGTCCTACTTCTGGGCCAGGAGTGACCCAGCCGCGGCCACCGTCCCCGGGCCGCCGCGGCGCCCAATCACCAAGCCGGAATAGCGCATCATGGGCACGCGGACGATCGGCATCGTCATCGAAGGGGCAACCGGGCGGCTCGGCACGACGCAGCATCTGCGCTCGCTGATGGCGATCCGCGGCGAGGGCGGGCTGCCGCTCGGCAATGGCGACCGCCTCATGCCCGAGCCGCTGCTGCTCGGCCGCAACAAAGAGAAGCTGGCCGCGCTGGCAGGGGCGCAGGGCGGGCTCAAATGGAGCACCGACCGCGACGCCTGCCTCGCCGACCCGGAGGTCGCCATTTATTTCGACGCGACTGCGACCGGCGGCCGGCCGCAGCGCGCCGCCACGGCAATCGCGGCCGGCAAGCACCTCTATCTCGAAAAGCCGATCGCCGGGAGCCTCGACGAGGCGCTTGATCTGGCGCGCCGTGCCGAGCGGGCCGGACTCAAAAACGGCGTCGTCCAGGACAAACTGTTTCTGCCGGGTCTGCGCAAGCTGGCGAAGCTTTATCAATCCGGGTTTTTCGGCCGGGTGTTGTCGGTGCGCCTCGATTTCGGCTGGTGGGTGTTCGACGGCGAGCTCTACCCGGCGCAGCGGCCGAGCTGGAACTATCGCCGCGCAACCGGCGGTGGCCTCGTCCTCGATATGTTCGCACATTGGCGCTACATCTTCGACCGGTTGCTGGGCGCGATCCGCTCCGTCATGTGCCGCGGCACAACTGCGATTCCGACCCGGCGCGACGAAAGCGGCGAGCCTTACCCAGTCGATGTCGAGGACCACGCCTTTGCCATCTTCGAACTTGAAGGCGGGGTGTTGGCGCAGCTGAGCTCGTCCTGGGCGAGCCGCGTCAAGCGCGACGATTTGTTGCAGATCCAGGTCGATGGCACCGCCGGCTCCGCGGTGTGCGGTCTGCATCGCTGTTTCATTCAGCCGCTGGTCGCGACACCAAAGCCGTTCTTCGATCCCGAGCGGCCGCAGGCGCTGGTGTTCGACGAGCAGTGGCAGGAAATGCCCGAGATCGAGCCATCTCGCAGCAGCTACCGCGCCGGCTGGGAAATGTTTCTGCGCCATGTCGCCGGAGAGGAGCCGTTTCCCTCGCCGCTGATCGAAGGGGCGAAAGGCGTCCAGCTGGCCGAGGCCTGCCATCGCAGCGACCGCGAGCGGCGCTGGATCGATCTGCCGCCGTTGACGCTCTGAACCCGAGATGCCGGGAGCAGACTGGACGCGGGCGGCGTTCCCGGTCGAGACTGACAGCCGGCGCGGCAGGACAAGGAGATGGGCCATGCAGCTCGGCAAGCTCGGGGTGTGGATCGGGATGGACCGGATGACCGCGGCGACAGCGGCGGATTTCGCCCGGCAGGTCGAAGCAAGCGGATATGCCGCGCTGTGGCTGCCGGAGAGCCGCGGGCGCAACGCGCTGGTGATGTCGTCCTGGCTCCTCGCCAATACGCGGCGGCTGATCATCGCGACCGGCATCGCCAACATCTATGCGCGCGATCCGATGGCGATGGCCAATGCCCAGCGGGCGCTCGCCGAGCAGTCGGGCGGGCGGTTTCTGCTCGGTGTCGGCGTCTCGCACCGGCCGATGGTCGAAGACCTGCGCGGCCACGCCTATGGCCGGCCGGTGGCGACGATGCGCGCCTATCTGCGGGCGATGCGCGAGGCGCCCTATCAGGCGGTGCCGCCATCCGAGCCGCCGCCGACGGTCGTCGCCGCTCTCGGGCCGCGGATGATGAAGCTGTCAGCCGAGTTCGCCGATGGTGCGCACCCGTACAACACGACCGCCGAGCATACCGCACAGGCCCGCGCGATCCTCGGCCCCGGCAAGCTGTTGTGCCCGGAAGTGTGGGTGCTGCTCGAAACCGACCGGGCAAAGGCGCACGCTGCCGCCCGCCAGGCACTGTCGCGCTATCTACAGCTCGAAAACTACGTCAATGCCTGGCGCAACCAGGGCTTTGGCGATGACGAGATGGCCGGTGGCGGCTCCGACCGGTTTATCGATGCGATCGTTGCATGGGGCGATGAAAGCGCGATCCGCGCCCGTATCGCGCAGCACTGGCAGGCCGGCGCCGATCACGTCTGCATCCAGCCGATCATTTCTGACGGGGCGGCGGAGGTCTATCCGCGGGTTCTCGATCTTTTGGCACCGGGCGGGCGTGCTTGACGGCTCTCGCCGCGCGCCCGACATTGTGGAGGCGATTTCGGGTGGAGACGGTTTCGGGTAGAGGCGGTTCGGGTGCGGGCGGTTCCGGCAGAGGCAGCGCCGGCCAGTGCGCCGGCACAGACAGTGAGGACGATTGGCCATGTATTCGGAAACCACGCGATCGATCATCGTCACGGTCAAGCCCTTCTACCTTGAGGACCAGTCCTCGCCGGCTGAGGACCATTATGTCTGGGCCTATCACGTGCGCATCGAGAACCAGGGCCAGGAGACGGTGCAGCTGCGCCGGCGCCACTGGAAGATCACCGATGGTCGCGGCCAGATCCAGGAGGTGCGCGGGCCGGGCGTGGTCGGCGAGCAGCCGGTGCTGGGGCCCGGTGAAAGCTTCGAATATACGAGCGGCACGCCGCTGCCGACACCGTCCGGCATCATGGTCGGCAGCTACGAGATGGAAACCCGCGGCGGCGAAAGCTTCTCGGTCCGCATCCCGGCGTTCTCGCTCGACAGCCCGCACCAGCCGGTCCGCCTCAACTGACCGCACCAGCCGGTCCGCCTCAACCGACCGCGCTGCCGTGCCGTCCGGCCCCGGCGCTTCCCCAAAATCAGAACAAGAGTGATTTGATGTCACAGGCTTTTGCTGCTGCACTGCCGGCGCGTGATCCGCGCTCTCGCCATTCTCCATCGGCGGCATCGCCGCGACCGAGCCGCGCCGAGGCCGAGGAAGCGGTGCGCACGCTGATCCGCTGGGCCGGCGACGATCCCGAGCGCGAGGGGCTGCTCGGCACCCCGGACCGCGTCGTGCGCGCCTATCGCGAATTTTTCAGCGGCTATGACGAGGATCCGGTGGCGCTACTGCAGCGCACCTTCGAAGAGACCGAAGGGTATGACGAGATCGTCATGCTGAAGGATATCCGCTTCGAATCGCATTGCGAGCACCACATCGCTCCGATCATCGGCAAGGTCCATGTCGCCTATCTGCCGAACAACCGCGTGGTCGGCATCTCGAAGCTGGCCCGGCTCGTCGAGGTCTACGCCAAGCGGCTGCAAATCCAGGAAAAGATGACGGCGCAGATCGCCAACACGCTCGACGAGGTGTTGCAGCCGAAGGGGGTCGCCGTGGTCATCGAGGCGGCGCATCAGTGCATGACCACGCGCGGCGTGCACAAGCCCGGCGTCACGATGGTGACGAGCCGCATGCTCGGCTCGTTCCGCCACGACCCGACCAGCCGCCGCGAGGTCCTGTCGATGATCGGCACGCCGGGCGGCATCCAGCTGCCCAACGTCTGAGCCGGGCGGCGGGGATGCTCGATGCGGCGAGGATGCGGGCGGCGGTCGCGATCCTCGAGCGGCTGGTCGCGTTCGACACGGTGTCGGCGAAGTCGAACCTCGGTCTGATCGACTGGGTTGCAGACTATCTCGATAGCCATGGCGTCACCAGCCAGCTGACCCGCAACCCGGCCGGCACCAAAGCAAATCTGTTTGCGACGATCGGTCGTGGCGATCGCGGCGGGATCATCCTGTCGGGTCATACCGATGTCGTTCCGGTCGAGGGTCAGGACTGGGCCAGCGACCCGTTCCGGCTCGATACCCGTGGCGATCGTCTTCATGGCCGCGGCACCGCCGACATGAAGGGATTTCTGGCACTCTGCCTGGCGCTGGTGCCGCAGGCTCTCGCCCGGCCGCTGCAAATCCCGTTGCATCTGGCACTGAGCTATGACGAGGAAGTCGGCTGCCTCGGGGTTCCGGCACTGCTCGCGAGCCTGCCCGAGGGGATGGCGCGCCCGCTGCTCGCGATCATCGGCGAGCCGAGCGAGATGCGGGTCGCCAACGCGCATAAGGGCATCCATTTTCTGCGCACCCGTGTCAGCGGCCATGAGGGCCATTCGAGCCAGCCCGAACGCGGGGTCAACGCGATCACGGCGGCAGCCGAGATCATCGCCGAGATCGGCCGGCTCGCCACCGCATGCCGCGCCGCCGCCAGCGCCGGCAGCCGTTTCGACCCGCCCTACACCAGCTTCAATATCGGCCGGATCGCCGGCGGCACCGCCGTCAACATCATCGCCCGCGACTGCACATTCGACTGGGAGTTCCGCCCGGTCCCCGGTGCGGACGGCACGGCCTTGCAGCGGCGGATCGAGGAATTTGTTACGCGCGATCTCCTGCCGCGAATGCGCACCGCACACGCCAGTGCCACGATCGACACCGAGATCCTGGCGCTGGTGCCGCCGCTTGTCCCCGATCCGGCCTCGCCAGCCGAAGCGCTCGCCCGCGAATTGACCGGTGCCAATGAGACGACGACGATCGCCTTTGCGACCGAAGCCGGCCTCTACCAGGCGGCCGGCATCCCGGCGGTGATCTGCGGCCCGGGCTCGATCGCCGTCGCGCACCAGCCCGACGAGTTCATCACCCGCGCCGAGCTTGCCGCCGGTGCCGCCTTTCTCGATCGCCTACTCGCCCGCGCTCGGCGCGGTTCAACGTAACCCCTCGGCTTTCACGGGCTCGGCGATGGCGGGGCGGGGGCGGCAATCTCGCGGGTCTCGAACTCGCCGGGCGGCGTGCCGAAAGCGAGCCGGATGCGGTATTTCTGCCAGTCGCGGCGGTAGGCGACCGGGTCGGGCACCATGATCGATGCGGTCGAAACCACGGCCAGGAGCCGGGTCTGCGTCTGGGTCGCGGTGCCGACGATCCCCGGCGACAACGCGTTCGAGCCGATGCTGCCGGCGGCAAAGGCCGTGCCCGAATAGGGGCCGATCAGCGATTGCGGCGATTGGGTCGCGGCCGGGGCCGGGTTGCTGTTGAGCGAATTGGCCGGCGTCGTGCTGCCATCGGGCGCCACGAGTTCGGCACTGCGCAGGGCCAGCCGGTCGACCGCCGAGATTTCGATCTGGTTGGCGATGCCGCCCGCCGGAAAACCGGCGCTGACCTGGCTCTGTGGCAATGCCGAGGGCGGGCCGGCGCCGCCGCAACCGGCGAGCGCCAGGGCGGTCAGAAATCCGGCGAGGCGGCGTATCATGACATCGATATACGCGCGAATGCCGGCGGCGCGAAATAGCGCTGCGACCCGCTCCGCCGATGCGGGGAACGCCGATCCAGGGAATGCGCCGCGACCGCCGGCTACGCAGCGCGGCGGCGGCCGAAGCAACCCAGACCGATAAGAGCAGTGCCGAGGATCACGAATGAGGCAGGCTCCGGGACGGCGCTCCTGGTGCGCATATTGTCGAATTCGAAATTGAGGTCCGAGGTGCTGAAGACCACTTGGTTGTAGGTGCCGCCCGCGAAAGAGAAGTCTGCGTATTCGTTGGAACCGGTCGACGTTTGACTGCCGTCGCCGCCATCGGCGGAAATGCCACCGGTGAACGAGTCGATCAGGGTCCCGTCATCGTAGAAGGAGATCGTATTGTACGTATCCATCGACCCCCAATAGAACCCGAAATAGTCTTGCGGAGCGCTCAATGTCAGCGTGTCCGATGCGCTGGTGATCGGCCCACTCGGCGGATTGTAGGCGACCGCGTAGAATGCGGTGCTATCGCCCAGCGGCGCTGCGTAGAGGCCCGAATCTGCATCGCCGGCACCGACGACACCGCCCCCGGGTTCGGTGCCGGTCACCGGCATGAACCCGGAAGGCTGGTCGCCGGGGGTCACCGAATCGAAAGTCTGCAGCACGGTCCCGGCCGGCGTGGCGGTGCCGGAGGCGAGATCGCTGCCGGGGGTCAAGGTGACGGTGATCGTCGTGGCGTGGACGGCGGTGGCGGCCATCAGTGCCAGGGCCATGGCACTTGACAGAAGTATCGGCCGGCGAGGCATCTTCCTGCTCCTCGTATAAATGGAAACAACCCAGAAGGGTTGATCTTCCTTTTTCAACACGCATTTTTTGTGCCACGCGCCTCTTTGCGAGAGTTATCATTGGTTTAGCCGAGAATGGTCGAGGCGACAGAGCCGTCACCACGGGAATTTGTAAAAAAAGCCGACAGCAGAATTTACTATGTTTGCCGAGCTCTTCAGGTCACCGGGGTATTGTCTCAATATGATGTCCTGTTCCAGCGCATTACTTTTCGTCCTTGCTGAGACCGGGGCTGAGACCGGGGCTGAGACCGGGGCTGAGACCGGGTGGAAAATTTTCCGACGGGAGTGCTGTGCCACGCTCGCCGGCATCGGCATGCGGGACCGGCATCGACACGCAGGACCGGGTGGCAAGGTCGCGGTTTGGGCTCCGCGGCGGCGAGGCGAGGGCGCTCCGACCCGGTTGCGTCGGAACCGTGGCGCGCCCGATCCTCGCGTGGCACAATCACCGCGGCGCTAGGGGCGCAGGAGACCGAGGCATGTCCGCTACCGTCGCATCACCAGCCCGAGATCTCGGAACCGTCTTGGACCGGAAATTCTCGATCCAGGACTTTCGCCTGCAGAACGGCACGGTCATGCCTGCCGTCGACATCGCTTACGAGACCTATGGCCGACTCGCCGGCGATGGCCGCAACGCGGTGCTGATCACCCACGGCTATACGAGCAGCCATCATGCCGCCGGCCGCAACCCGGCAAACGGCAACCAGCCGGGGTCGTGGGACGGGCTGATCGGGCCGGGCAAGGCGATCGACACCGACAAGCTCTTTGTCGTCGCCTCGAACATGCTGGGCTCGTCCTACGGTTCGACCAACGGGGCGAGCCTCGACCCGCGCACCGGCAAGCCCTATGGTCCGGATTTTCCGGCGATCACCGTGCGCGATATCGTCGCCGCGCAAAAGCAGCTGCTCGACGGCCTCGGGGTGCGCCATCTCGTCGCCGTCGCCGGCCCGTCCTATGGCGGCTACCAGGCGTTTCAATGGGCCGTCGCCTATCCCCTGATGATGGATGCGATCGTCGCCGTGGTGACGGCACCGCAAGCCCGCAACGCCGATGAGCGGCTGGCCGAACTCGAAGCGCGGCTCGCCACCGATCCGCAGTGGAATGGCGGCCGCTATTACGACCGGGGCGGAGCCAAGACCGCGCTGACCGAACTGCGCTACGACACGATGATCGGGTATGGCTATAGCGAGCAGCTCGCCGGGCGCTATCCGGACAAGGCCGAGCGCGAGCAGGTGATCCGCCGGCTCGCCGCCGATTGGGCGCGCAACTGGGACGCGAACTCGCTGGTAATCCTGCGCCGGGCGACGATCGGGTTCGACACGGTCAAGGACTTCGCCAAGATCCGGGCGAAGATCCTCTATGTGCTGTGCCGCACCGACAAATTGTTTCCGCCGGCGATCGCACCCCAAACCATGAAGGATCTCGCCGCCGCCGGGGTGGACGCGCGCTATTTCGAGATCGACAGCGAGCTCGGCCATTCCGCGAGCGGCCCCGAGCATGCCAAATGGTCGCCGGTGCTGCGCGAATTTCTGGCCCCCGTGGTCGCTGCCCTCGACTAGCGCCACCGGTCGCGCGGCGGCCGTCGCAGCTCGGAGGTGAGCCTCTCGGCGGCTCTGGCCGAGGCCATCGTCGCGGTGCTGTCGGCGGCGGGCTATGCCGGCCTCGCCTCACTGATGGCCGCCGAATCGGCCGGGCTTCCGCTGCCCTCCGAGGTGATCCTGCCGTTCGCCGGGTATCTCGTGTCGCGCGGCGTGCTGAATTTGTGGCTGGTCGCGACGATCGGCGCGCTCGGCTGCAATCTCGGCTCGGCGATCGCCTACGAGGTCGGGCGGTATGGCGGGCGGCCGGCGATCGAGCGCTGGGGCAGATACGTGCTGCTGACGCGCCGCGATCTCGAATTGGCCGATCGCTTCTTTGTGCGGTTTGGCGATGTGACCGTGCTGGTCGCGCGGATGCTGCCGGTGGCGCGCACCTATATCGCGCTGCCGGCCGGCATCGCCCGCATGCCGCGGCTGCGCTTCCAACTCTACACCTTTATCGGCTCCTGGCCTTGGTGCTTGGCACTCGCCGCTACCGGCATGCTGCTCGGCGAGCGTTGGAGCAGCGCGCCATGGCTCGACCGGGTGTTCCACGGTCTCGATATTGCGATCGCCATTTGCGTCGTGATCGTGCTCGCCCGGTTTGTCTGGATGCGTCGCTCGCGGCGCCGCGGGTAAACAGCAGGCGAGCGTCCCCGCGTGGTCGGGGCCAAGCCGAACCTGGCCTGGCCCCGTCTGCGATTGGCTCCCCGGGCCGGACTCGAACCAGCGACAAGGCGGTTAACAGCCGCCTGCTCTACCAACTGAGCTACCGGGGATCAGAGCGCCCGAGCGATCGGACGCGACCCCGCCTGGAGGCCGGAAGCGGAATCGAACCGCTGTACGAGGATTTGCAGTCCTCTGCATAGCCACTCTGCCATCCGGCCGGTGCCTCGTCATATAGGCGTGCCCGCGCCGCAGGGTCAAGCAAAGCTCCACGCAAAAAGGGTTAGCGGATGCGCCGCCGATTTGCCCGGGCGCCGCGCGCGGGTTGACAAACGGACCGCCGCGGCTCAGCAATTCCGGTCGAAACGCACTCCCGTGGAGGAACCATGCTGTCGCCAGCCACGATCGCTGATTATCACCGCGACGGGTTCATCGTGCTGCCCGAAATCCTGACTGGGGCCGAGGTCGAGGCGCTGCGCCGGGTGACCGACGGTTTTGTCGAGGGCGCGCGCGCGGTGGCCGCCAACAACGAGGTCTATGATCTCGAAGAGACGCATTCGCTCGCCGAGCCGCGCGTGCGGCGGATCAAGACGCCGCATCTGCACCACCCGGAATACATGCGCGCCGCGCGCAATCCGAAGATCGTCGAGGTGCTGAAGGATCTGTGGGGCACGGTGCGGCTCGACACCGGCAAGCTCAACATGAAGTCGGCCGGCTATGGCGCGCCGATCGAATGGCACCAGGACTGGGCGTTCTACCCGCACACCAACGAGGACCTCGCCGCGGTCGGGATCATGCTCGACGATTGCGAGATGGATAACGGCCCGATGATGGTGGTCCCCGGCAGCCATCGCGGCCCGATTTTCGACCATCACGGCCCGGATGGCCGGTTTTGCGGCGCGATTGATCCCGAGAGCTGCGACATCGGCATTTCACGGGCGGTGCCGTGCCTGGGCAAGGCCGGCTCGATCACCGTGCATCACGTGCGCGCGGTGCATGGCTCGGCGACCAATTTTTCGGGCAGGCCGCGACGCTTTCTGCTGTTTCAATACCGCGCCGCCGACGCCTGGCCATTGCTCGGCCTCAAGGACGGGATCGAGCGGTTCGACGAGTTGCTGCTGGCGGGCGAGCCGACCCTGTCGCCGCGGCTCGAACCGTTGCCGGTGCGGCTGCCCTTGCCGCCGGCCGAACACCAGGGTTCGATCTACGAGAACCAGCGCGCCGCGGGACGGCGGTTCTTCACGACTGCGGCGGAAGGCGACCGGGTCGCGGTCGCGGCCGAATAGGCGCTCCATGCAGGATCGGGGTGCTGGCCGGAGTCGACGATGAGCGAGCATGGTGCGGCGGTGGATGCCACTCTCGACGCGACGGGGCTCATGTGCCCGCTGCCGGTGCTGAAGGCTCGCCGTGCCTTGAAGCCGCTGCCACCCGGCGCGGTGCTCGAAGTGCTGGCCACCGACCCGGGTGCGGCCCAGGATTTCGAGCATTTCTGCAGCACGACCGGATGCACGCTGCTCGAAGCGTCGCGGCAACCAGACGGCGTGCTGCGCTTCCGTTTGAAAAAGCCCGGCTGACGCAGTGAGGCCACGATGATCGCGACCATCACGAGCCCGCGTGCGATGGCGATCGGCGGCGGTGCTCTCGCCGAGTTGCCGGGCGGCCTCAAGCGTTTCGGGCTGAGCCGGCCGCTGATCGTCACCGACCCTTACATCCGCGATTGCGGGATCCTGGAGCGCATGACGGGGCTGCTCGAGGGCAGCGGGATCCACGGCGAAGTGTTTGCCGACACGGTCGCCGATCCGACGACCGCGGTGGTCGAAACCGGTGTGCGACGGTTCGGCGCGGGCAGCTTCGACAGCCTCGTGGCACTCGGTGGCGGCAGCTCGATCGACACCGCCAAGGCGATCAGCGTGCTCGCCGCCAATGGCGGCAGGATGCGGGACTACAAGGTCCCGAACGACATCCCGAAACCGGGTCTGCCGATCGTCGCGATCCCGACCACCGCCGGCACCGGTTCCGAAGTCACCCGGTTCACCGTGATCAGCGACAGCGAGACCGACGAGAAGATGCTGATCGCCGGGCTTGCCTGCTGCCCGCTATTGGCGATCGTCGATTACGAGCTGACACTGTCGATGCCGCTGCGGCTGACCGCCGATACCGGGCTCGACAGTCTGACCCACGCGATCGAGGCTTATGTCAGCCGGCGCGCCAGCTCCTATACCGACGGGCTTGCGAAAAATGCGATGGGGCTGATCGCCCGCAATATCCGCGCTGCCTGCGCCGACCCGCAGAACCGGGCGGCGCGCGAAGCGATGATGCTCGGTGCGACGACCGCAGGGATGGCGTTCTCGAATTCGAGCGTGGCGCTGGTGCACGGAATGAGCCGGCCGATCGGCGCCTTCTTCCACGTGCCGCACGGGTTGTCGAATGCGATGCTGTTGCCGGAGATCACCGCCTTCTCCGCGCCGGCCGCGCTCGACCGCTACGCCGATTGCGCCCGCGCGATGGGGGTGGCGGAGACGGGCGAAGGCAACCAGGGTGCGGTCGCGCGCCTGCTCGACGAACTGCGCCGGCTGAACCTCGACCTGGAGGTGCCGAGCCCGCGCGCTTATGGCATCGATGCCCGGCGCTACGAGGAATTGCTGCCGATCATGGCGAGCCAGGCACTGGCGTCCGGCTCCCCGGCCAACAATCCGCGCGTGCCATCGAGCGACGAGATCATCGCCCTCTACCGCCGGGTTTACTCGTGATGGGACTTACTGCCCAGGCCAGGAATTGAGAATATTCTGAGCCGAGGCATCATCACTCCAACTTGATTTCGATGTCGTCGCCGACGACGCGGACCGGGTAGGTCTTCAGATCTTCGCTGGCCGGCGGATCGAGCACGGCGCCGGTGCGGATGTCGAAACGCGCCGCGTGCAGCGGGCATTCGATCGTCTCGCCGTCGAGCCAGCCATCGGACAAATTGGCATAGGCATGGGTGCAGATATTGTCGGTGGCGTACAGGCCGTCGCCGGTGTCGTAGAGCGCGATCGATCGGCCGGCGATTTCGACGCCGATCACCTCTCCCGGCGCCAGATCGCCACGGCCGGCGGCACGCACCCAGCCCTTGTCTTCGCTCATCGGCTCGCCTCGGGATTCAGGGAGATGAATCTTCGGAAAATGCCTTGAATGCGATGATCGTAAACGTGTCCTTGACGCCGGGCAAGGTCTGCAGCTGCTCGGTCACGAAATGGCCGATGTCCGCAGTTTCCGGAAGATAAACTTTCATCAGCAGATCGTACTGACCGGAGGTGGAATAGACCTCGGAGACCTGCTCGATGTCATTTACCACCTGGTCGGCGACGGCATAAGCCTTGCCAAGTTCGCATTTGACCATGACGAAAATCGTTTTCATCGCGGTCTCCCGGCGGCATCGTCAAGGGCGGGCCACGGTCCGCGGCGGCCGGGCGAGAAAGGCCGGCAGATCATCGCCGAAGCCGACGATCTTGCGATCATCCGCGGCCACCCGCTCGGTCCGCTGCACGCGGCGCGGCTGCGGCGCGCGCGCGAGGTGCACCGGATTGGCGGTGGCCGGTGATGGCGCCGGTGAGCGTGCGGCCCGTGCCGTGGCGGCCCGTGCTGGGGCTGCCCCCGTGGCGGCCGGGCGATCGCGACGCGACGATGCCTCCTCGCTGCCGCGCTGCCGCGGGCCGGACGGTGTGCGGCCGGTCGGACGCGAGCCGCGCCCGCGGCGTGCGGAATAATCGAGCTCTGCCGGGGCGAGGCCGTCGATCGCCACCAGCGGGACGTCCTTGCCGATCAGCTTGACGATCTCGGCGACCGCCTTGCCATCCTCGGGCGCTGCCAGCATGAACGAGCGGCCGGACAGGCCGGCCCGCCCGGTACGGCCGATGCGATGGACATAATCCTCGGCATGAACCGGCACGTCGAAACAGAAGACGTGGCTCATGCCTTTGATGTCGAGCCCGCGTGCGGCAACATCGCTGGCCACCAGAAGGCGGACCTCGCCGTTCTTGAACCGCTCGAGCGTTTCGGTTCGCTTTGGCTGCGGCATGTCGCCGTGCAGCGCCGCGGCATCGAACCCGTGCCGCGTCAGCGATTTGTACAGGATATCGACATCGCGCTTGCGATTGCAGAAGATCAGCGCGTTCTTGACGTCTTCGGCGGCAATCAGCCGGCGCAACGCCTCACGCTTGTCCTGCGGTTCGACGATGGCGAGCGATTGGATCACGAGTGCCGCCGGCGAGGCGGGCGGGGCCACCGACACCTCGACCGGATTGGCCAGAAAGGCATCGGCGAGCTTGCGGATCTCGGCCGGCATCGTCGCCGAGAAGAACAGCGTCTGCCGGTTCTTCGGCAACAGGCCGACGATCCGCTCGACATCGGGGATAAAGCCCATATCGAGCATCCGGTCGGCTTCGTCGATGACCAGGATCCGGACATCGGACAACAAGATTTTGCCCCGCCCCTGCAGGTCGAGCAAGCGGCCGGGGGTCGCGATCAGCACATCGACGCCGCGGTCGAGCTTGCGTTCCTGATCGGCAAAGCTTTCGCCGCCGATCAACAGCGCCATCGTCAGGCGATGATATTTGCCATAGAGCTCGAACGAGGCGGCCACCTGGGTTGCCAGCTCTCGGGTCGGTTCGAGGATCAGCGACCGCGGCATCCGCGCCCGCGAGCGGCCTGCCGCCAGCCGGTCGATCATCGGCAACACAAAGCTCGCGGTCTTGCCGGTCCCGGTTTGGGCGCAGCCCAGCACATCCCGCTCGCTTTTGACATGCGGGATCGCCTGTTCCTGGATCGGGGTGGGGTTCGTATAGCCGGCGTCGGAAACTGCCTGAAGGACTTCAGGCGACAGGTCAAGTTCAGAAAAATCCATTGAGAAGTTGTAGCCTTTTTGTAACAATTAGTTGCGCATGCGCTTGACGCCTAGATCGGGTCTGGGCAACGGCATGTCAAACATTTTCTGCTCGCGATCCATGCTGTCAGAACAGGGCAGCACCCCGTTTAGCGCCGGCGGTATTGCGGCCGCGGCGCCATCGGCGGTGCCGCGCGTTCGTCCTTGTGGCGGAAATTGATCCGCCCCTTCGACAGGTCATAGGGCGTCATCTCGACCGTGACCCGGTCGCCGGCGAGGATCCTGATGCGATTTTTCTTCATTCGCCCCGACGAATAGGCGAGCGTCTCGTGCCCGTTGTCGAGGCGCACCCGGAAGCGGGCATCGGGCAACAGTTCGAGCACCATGCCCTCGAATTCGATCAGGTCTTCCTTGGCCAAACAGCTCTCCTCCCAAAAGCGACGGGGGCACCGCAGCGCCCCCGCACAGATTTTGTTGTCCCCTTCAGACCGGGCGCAGATTGACCGCGGAGACCCGGCCGCGCTGGCCCTGTTCGAGCTCATAGCTGAGCTTTTGGCCCTCACGCAAATTGTCGATGCCGGCGCGCTCGACCGCAGAGATGTGAACAAAGACGTCGGCGCCACCGTTTTCGGGCTGGATGAACCCATAGCCCTTTTGCGCATTGAACCACTTGACCGTACCGGTCGCCATTAGCAGTAACTCCAAGTAGCAGATAGGCCGCTGCGCGATTGCGCAACGCATCGGACTTCGATTGGCTCGGGAGACACGGTCGGACGATCGCACACGAACGCTAGGCCGGGAAGCCGAACCCAAACGGGTCGACGTTGGTCTAGGTAGGCAGGTTTTCGGCCCCGCGCAAGGAGTCTTATCGACCCGCAGCGACGGCGGCGGCACTTTCGACCGGTCAGCCGGCTCCGCGGCCGAATTCGCGGCTTCGCGGCCGAATTTATCGGCTACAAATCGAGGTCGCGGACAAAGCGTGCGTTCTTCTGGATGTACTCGAAGCGCAGTTCGGGGCGGCGCCCCATCAGCGTCTCAACCAGCGCCCGCGTGCCGCTGCACGGCAGCGGCGCCAGCCGCTCGCCAGCCGCATCCGCCTCCGTGGCGATGCTGACGCGCAACAGGGTGCGCCGCGCCGGGTCCATCGTCGTCGCCTTCAGATAGCGCGCCGGCATCTCGCCGAGCCCCTTGAAACGGCTGACCTCGATCTTGCCGCGACCGGTGAAGCCGGTGCGCAGCAATTCGTCGCGATGTATGTCGTCGCGGGCGTAATGCGTGACCTCGCCCTGGGTCAGCCGGTAGAGCGGCGGCAGCGCCAGATAGAGATGGCCATGGTCGATCAGTCGCGGCATCTCGTGAAAGAAGAATGTCATCAACAGCGCGGCGATATGGGCGCCATCGACATCGGCGTCGGTCATGATCACGACCCGCTCGTAGCGCAGCGCCTCCTCGCGGTATTGCGCGCGCGCGCCGCAGCCGAGCGCCAGAACGATGTCCGACAGCTCCTGGTTGGCGCGCATCTTGTCGGCCGAAGCACTCGCCACGTTCAGAATCTTGCCGCGCAATGGCAGGATCGCCTGGGTTTCGCGATCGCGGGCCTGCTTGGCCGAACCGCCGGCGCTGTCGCCCTCGACGAGAAAGATTTCGGTGCCCTCGGCCGCCGCGCGGCTGCAATCGGCGAGCTTGCCCGGCAGGCGCAGCTTGCGCGTCGCGGTCTTGCGCGCCAGCTCGCGTTGCTGGCGGCGCCGCTGCCGCTCCTCGGCGCGCTCGACGATACGGTCGAGCAAGGCGCGGGCGGTTGCCGGGTCGGCACCGAGCCAGTGATCGAAATGGTCCTTGACCGCGGTCTCGACCAGCCGCGTCGCCTCGGCCGAGGTCAGGCGCTCTTTGGTCTGCCCCTGAAATTGCGGGTCGCGGATGAACAGCGACAACAGCATCGCTGCCCCGCCGCTGACGTCCTCGCCGGCGGCCTGGCCGGCGCGGCGATTGCCGATGAACTCGCCATAGCCTTTAAGAGCGCGCAGCAGCGCATTGCGCAATCCGGTTTCGTGGGTTCCGCCCTCCGGCGTCGGGATCGTGTTGCAGTAGGAATGGCTGAACCCGGCCTCTTCATCCGCCGGCCATGCCACCGCCCATTCGACCTTGCCGCCATCGGCGAGAGCCGCCTGCCCGATGAACGGCCGCGGCGTCAGCATCGGCTGGCCGTCGAGGCTCGCTGCCAAGAAGTCGCCGAGCCCACCCGGGAAATGCAGCCGGGCCTCGGCCGGGACCCCTTGCGGCAACGGCACCGATGCGTCGCAGCTCCAGCGGATTTCGAGACCGCCGAAGAGATACGCCTTCGACCGCGCCATGCGATAAAGCACCGCCGGACGGAAGCCGACCGCGCCGAAAATCTCCGGGTCGGGATGAAACCTCAGGGCCGTGCCGCGTCGATTGCTGACCGTGCCGCGATCCTCGAGCCCGCCCTGCGGCACGCCGCGGCGATAACTCTGGCGCCACAGCCGCCGGTCGCGTGCGACCTCGACTTCGAGGCCGTCGCTCAGCGCGTTCACCACCGACACGCCGACCCCATGCAGACCGCCCGCGGTGCGATAGGCTTCGCCACCAAACTTGCCGCCGGCATGCAACGTCGTCAGGATGATCTCGAGCGCAGGCTTGTCCGGAAAGCGTGGATGCGGATCGACCGGAATTCCGCGGCCATTGTCGCGCACAGAGAGCCAGTTGCCGGCATCGAGCGCGATCTCGATGCGCGAAGCGTGGCCGGCCACCGCCTCGTCCATCGCGTTGTCGAGCACCTCGGCAGCGAGGTGGTGCAGACCGCGCTCACCGGTGTCGCCGATAAACATGCCCGGGCGGCGGCGTACCGGTTCGAGCCCTTCGAGAACCTCGATGTCTTTCGCCGAATAGCTGCCGGCAGGTGCTGCCGGCGAGTCGAACAGATCGCGCATCAGGCCAATATATTGGCGAGAGCCGGCGGCGCAAGCAGCATTCGGTGGCGATGGCGCGCCCGACGACTAAATCTTGACGACGGACGGCGGCGAGCTTCGATCCCTGCCGGCTTTGTCGCTGCTGCGGTGCTCGCTCGGGAACCCGGCGGCAGGGTGCGGGGTTTGTACCTACGGGGATGATGACCAACGAGCGCAAGATCTGGGAAGCGGCATTGCTTCTCGTCCGCCAGCACGGTGCAGCCGCCGGTGCGGTTGCTCGCGCCGAGGCGTGCCGGCAACGCGGCCAGGACGATCCGCTGACCTGCGTCGTCTGGTGCTGGATCGCCCGCTCGGTCGCCGAATTGCTGCGCCCGGTCCCGGGGCGGGGTGAACGGGTGCATTGAGGCTTGCGTCGTGTCTCGTTAACCTCGCGATAAGGCCGCCGATACCCGTCGGCGCCGGTTGCGATCGGAGAAACCGCGATGGCGGGAAAGCTGCTGGGCCGGCTCCGCGGTAAGGGGCATTCGACCGAGGGATCGTTCGCCCTGTCGCTGAGCGAGGCGGAATGGCGCAGCCGGTTGTCGGTGCCGCAGTACCGGGTGTTGCGCGAGCATGGCACCGAGAGCCCCGGGTCAAGCGCACTCGACAAGGAATACGGCGCGGGCTTCTATCATTGCGCCGGCTGCGGCCAAGCGTTGTTCTCGTCCGCCACCAAGTTCGACAGCGGCACCGGCTGGCCGAGCTTTTATGCGCCGCTGGCTGACGCGATCGAGACCTCGACCGATCGCGGCCTCTTCATGGTGCGCACCGAGGTGCATTGCCGCCGGTGCGGCGGCCATCTCGGCCACGTTTTCGATGACGGCCCGCAGCCGACCGGGCAGCGCTATTGCATGAATGGTGTGTCGCTGGCGTTTCACCGGGGTGAGACGCTGCCCACACCGGCTGCCGGGGCCGGCGGGGAGGAGGAATCCGGTCCGGCGTAGCAGCCGCGCTGGGCCGGGGCATCATCGTTTCGCGACAGCGCGCGCAAATCGGCGCGCAATCTGTCGGGGCTGCGGGCGAGCCCTGCTTCGACAACCGCGTGCTCCCGTTGCCAGACCGGGTAGGCGGCGCTGAGCAATGTCCTCCCGGCCGCGGTCAGGCTCAGCCGGCGGGTGCGGCGGTCGCGCTCGCCGAAATTCACCGCGACGAGACCGCGGCGTTGCAGCGGTTTTAGGTTGGCGGTCAGGGTTGTCCGATCCATCGCCAATACCGCCGCAACTTCGGCCATACCGGGCGGTGCCGGGCGATTGAGCGACATCAACAGCGAAAACTGGCCGCTGGTCAGCCCGAGCGGCCGCATCGCCTCGTCGAAATGGCGCGCGACAGCGCGTGCCGCGCGCTGCAGGTGCAGACACAGGCAAGTATCGCGCACAGCGCGGGTGACATCGATCGACAGGGTCTCGCTTGACATGAGCCAAGATATGTTGATATCAACGTATCAGTCAACCGGATCGGCACGGCGACGGGTCGTGCCGCAAGGACGGGAAAAGGCGGTGATGCAGCTTCAATCCTATCTGTTCTTTGGCGGAAAATGCGAAGAAGCGATCGAATTTTACCGCAAGACGGTCGGCGCCGAGGTCGGGACGCTGATGCGGTTCAAGGACTGCCCCGAGCCGCCGCCCTCCGGCACGTTCCCGCCCGGCTCCGAGAACAAAATCATGCATGCGAGCCTGCGCATCGGCGACACCGACGTCCTGGCCTCCGATGGCGACTGCTCGCAGCCGGCGAGCTTCGCCGGCTTCGCCCTGACTTTGACGGTGCCGAACGAAGCTGAGGCCGACCGCCTGTTTGCGGCACTCGCCGCTGGCGGGCAGGTGCGGATGCCGCTCGGCAAGACGTTCTTCTCGCCGCGTTTCGGCATGCTCGCCGACCGCTTCGGGGTGGCGTGGATGATCCTCGTGCACCACTAAGATACCCGCACCCTTCGCTGGCGAGAGGGTGGGTCATCGCCATCGATCGGCACGCGCCCCGCTCGCACCCGGCGACCCGCCTGAAATTCCCGCCATCCCAAGGCATCAGGGGCCGGTGCTTGCAAACGCGGCAGCAGCTTGGTCTGATCGCTTGCCCCTCGGGGAGATGCGCGATGACCTTGCCTTCCGCCAGCCGCTTCCGCTTCGCCGGTGATCTCGTGATCTGCCGCATCCTGAACGGGATGTGGCAGGTGTCGGGTGGACATGGTGTGATCGACCCGGGACGCGCCATCGACGAGATGTTCGCCTATCACGATGACGGGTTCACGACCTGGGATCTTGCCGATCATTACGGCCCGGCCGAGGATTTCATCGGTGCCTTTCGTCGCCGCTTTGCCGCCGAGCGCGGTGCCGGGCGGCTGGGCGAAATCCAGGCCTTCACGAAGTGGGTGCCGCATCCGGGGCCGATGACGCGGCGCGTTGTCGAGGAGGCAGTCGGCATCTCGTTGCGACGGATGGGGGTCGCGAGCCTCGACCTGTTGCAGTTCCATTGGTGGGATTACCGTGACCCGCGCTATCTCGACGCCCTGCGGCATCTCGCCGACCTGCAGCGCGAAGGCGGGATCCGCCATCTGGCGCTGACCAATTTCGACACCGAACGGCTGCAGGTGATCGCCGATCACGGCATCCCGATCGTCTCGAACCAGGTGCAGTATTCACTGGTCGACCGCCGGCCCGAGGTGCTGATGGCAGGGTTCTGTGCCGGTCATCAAACGACCCTCCTGGCCTACGGCACGCTGCTCGGCGGGCTGTTGTCGGAGACCTATCTTGGCCGTCCCGAGCCGCGCCGGTCCGAACTCGCAACCGCATCACTGCAGAAATACAAGCAGATGATCGATGCCTGGGGCGGCTGGCCATTGTTCCAGGAATTGCTTGCCGTGCTGCACCGGATCGCCGACCGGCACGGTGTCGGCATCGCCAATATCGGTCTGCGCTATGTGCTCGACCGGCCGGCGGTGGCCGGCGTCATCGTCGGGACCAGGCTCGGCGTGGCGCAGCATCGCGCCGACAACGCGCGCACCCTCGCCGTGACACTCGATGCGGCCGATCATGGGGCGATCGAGGCGGTGTTGGCGAAATCACGCGACCTGATGCAGGTGATCGGCGATTGCGGCGACGAGTACCGCTAGTGGTCCGATCGAAACGCATGGTTCCCAAGCGTTTCGTCAATCGGCCCACCAGGCTGACAGGTTGGCGGTGCGGTTCAGCTCACGGACCGGGACCATCTGTCAGCATCGCACCACTAGCGCCGGCGAACGACCCGCACGACAATCACTCTTCGCCACCGGTGCATTGCCTCCCGAGCCCGGTGCAATCCAGACGGAGAGGGTGAATTGGCCATCGATTACCGGAAGCGCGACGGGGTCGCCTATATCACGCTCGCCAATCCCGACAAGGCGAACATCCTCGACAAACCGACCTCGGACCAGATCTCGGCGGCCTGGATCGATCTGTGGGAAGATCGCGACATCCGCTGCGCGATCCTGACCGGCGCCGGCGACCGCCATTTCTGCGGCGGCCACAATCTGGCGCCGCGCCCGAACATTACCGAGGAAGAACGCGAATATCTGCGCACGCAGCGCATCTTCTGGCCGCTCGCTGGCACCGTGCACGGCCAGAAGACCGGGGTCGACGGCCGGATGGGCGACCACTATCCGCGGGTGTGGAAGCCGGTCATCGCCGCGGTCAATGGCTGGGCCGCCGGGGCGGGGCTCTATATCCTGCTGTCTTCGACCGATATCCGCATCGCCAGCGCCGAGCATGCCCGCTTCAAATTCGCGCTGACGACACAGGGCTGGCTCGGGCACGGGCCGGGGGCCACACTGCTCGCCCGCCAGCTGCGCTACATCGATGCGATGAAGATCCTGTTGACCGACGAGCCGTTCGACGCCGCCGAGGCGCTGCGCATCGGCCTTGTCAACGAGGTCGTGCCGCACGCGCGGCTGCTCGAACGGGCCGAAGAGATTGCCCGCCACATCGTGACCCTGCCGCCCGTTGCGGTGCGGATGATGAAGGAGTTCGTCGTCCGCTTTGGCGATCTGCCGACCGACCAAGCTTGGCATGTGCAGACCCTGATCAACTCGCTTTTGATCCAGACCACGACCGATGGCGAGGAGGGCCGCCACGCCTTCAACGAGAAGCGTCCGGCAAATTTCACTGGCGCGCTGCGCCGCCGCGGCGCGGCCTGGGATGAGCCCGAGGGCGACGACGCCAGGCGTCTCGACGAAGCTTACCGCAGCGGCGAATTCTGACCGGACAGCCGGTTCTCCGCTGGGCGAGAGGCAGGGAAGTGAGGGTCCTGTTCAGCTTCGCGCCGTTGATCCTGTTTCCGTTTGTCGCCGGGTTCTATTCGGTCGAGGCAGGTCTGTGGGTCGCCACCGCGGCGGCAATCCTGGCCGTGGTCGGCGACCGGCTGCTCTATCGCCATACCGTCAAGATCTTGGATGCGGGGCAACTGCTGTTGTTCGGCATCCTGGCACTTGGCGCAATCGTGCTGCGCCACCTGCCCGACATCTCTTGGATCCGCCTGATCATCAACGCCGGATTGCTTGCGATCGTGCTTGTCTCGATCGCGGCTGCCGCACCGTTCTCGCTTCAATATGCGCGAGAGCAGACGCCCCAATCTCTGTGGAATTCCCAGCACTTCATCGCGACGAATTTCCGCATCAGCTGGGGATGGGCCGCGGCCTTCGCGGTCAGCACCGCCGCCGACCTGGCAAGGCTGTTCGTTCCCGCCATTCCCCATATCGCCGAAAGCGGTGCCGGGATCGCCGCACTCGTGCTCGCCGGTGCCTTTACCGGCTGGTACCCGAAATATGTGCGCGCCGCCGCCAGCACCAGGACGCAGTGACCGGAGCTACAAGACCGAATCGACCCATTCGTAGAGCTTGCTCTTCGGCAGGGCCCCGATCTTGGTTGCGGCGACTTTGCCGTCCTTGAACAGGATCATCGTCGGGATGCCGCGCACTCCGTATCTGCTCGGTGCGTTCGGGTTCTCGTCGATATTGACTTTGGCGACCGTCAGCTTGCCGGCCTTGTCCGCGGCCAAATCCTCGAGGAATGGCCCGATCATCTTGCACGGACCGCACCACTCGGCCCAGAAATCAACCAGGACGGGTCCTTCGGCATGAAGCACATCCTTGTCGAAGCTGCTGTCGGTGACCGTGGTCGGCTTCATCGCTTGGCTCTCCGCGAAAACATCGATGAGATTAGGGGTGCCGAAAAAGCATCGTCAAGGAGCGTGGCGTGCGAGCCGTTCGGGGCTGATCGGCATCAATCGTGGAGCTTGCGTCCACAACAGCGCGCAGCGGATCTCGCGGCCGGGATAGATCCGGGAGAGTGCTGCGCGATAGATCGCCAACTGCCGCAGATAGATCGGCGCCACCTCCGCTTCGCTGCCCGGCACCGGGCGCAGCGTCTTGTAATCGACGATCAGCACATGATCCGCGGCGACCACGAGGCGGTCGATCTGTCCCGACACGGTGCGGCCCTCGACCAGCCCGACCAGCGGCACCTCGGCCTGCGAGCCCGGACCAAACAGCGCGGCGAATTCGGGATCGTCGAGCACCGCCATTGTCTGGCGGCAAATATCGTCCTGCTCTGGGTCGTCGAGACCATGGATCGGCGACGCAAGAAACCGCCGCGCCGCCGGCTCGCGCTGTGCCGGCAGGATCTCGGGCAGGCTCTGCAGCAGGCGGTGGACCAGGAGCCCGCGCTTGAACCGGTCGCGTCCGCCGCTCGCCAGTGGCGACAGGGCCGGCGGCTCCTCGCCGCTCGGCCGGGATGGCACCAAGGGACGCGGCGGGTCGGGCTCGATCGGCGGCGGGGCCGTCGCCCATAGCGGCAGGATCGCCGGATCCGCCGCGGATGCCGCCGGCTCGTGAACCGGTGGCGCCTGCTGCGCGCAGTCGAGCCGCAGCCCTTCACCGCGCCAGCCATCGGCGCCGATCAGCATCGTCGTGTCGAAGGCGAACGGTTCGGCCTGACCGGTGAGCCCGGCCCGGCACAGGGCATGCCAGCACAGCTGCGCCGCTGCCTTTTTGGTGTGCCAGCCGCAGATGTAGAGCCGGTCCTGCGCGCGGGTCAGCCCGACATAGAGGAGGCGGCGGTATTCCTGCATCTGGCGATCCTGCCAGGCCGCCTTCTCGGCGCGATAGAGCGGGGTCAGATGGTTGCCGGGCGGCTTCCACAGCGGCAGTTCGCCGGCTTCGCCCCACATCCCGGCCTCGCTCCACACCCCGGCCTCGCTCCATACCAATGACTGCCGCTGCTCCGGAACCGCCATCGTGTCGGGCAGAAAGACCACCGGCGCCTCAAGCCCCTTTGCGCCATGCACGGTCAGAACGCGCACTTCGTCGCGCCGGCGCGCGGCAAAATCGCGCTTGACTTCGGTGCCGCCGGCGACGAGCCAGCGCAGGAAGCCCTGCAGCGAGGGCACGTGGTCGCGCTCATAGGCGAGGGCGAGGCCGAGGAATTCGCCGATCGGGTCCTCGGCTTCGGGGCCGAGGCGGCGCAGCAGCGCCTGCCGGCCGCAATCATGCCCGAGGATTTCGGCGAACAATTCGTAGGGCGGAACGAAATCCGCGCGGGCGAGCCACCCGGAAAGCCGGTCGGCCACCTGGCGCAGCCTTGGGCTCGATCCGGCAAGAGCGCGCAGCCGGTCCCACAATTTGTCGTCGCCGCGACCATGGCACAGCTCGAACAGCGTATCCTCGTCGATGTCGAGCAGTGGCCCTTTCAGCACCGTGGCCAGGGTCAGATCGTCTTCGGGAAACAACAGAAAGCGGCCGAGCGCCGCCAGATCCTGCACCGCCAGCTGTTCGGTCAGCACCAGCCGGTCGGCGCCGGCGACGGGGATGCCACGCTCCTTGAGCGCGCGCAGCAACTCCCCGACAAACGCATTGCGCCGGCGCACCAGCACCATGATGTCGCCGGGGCGCAGCCGGCGATCGCGCGCCTCAAGGCGCTCGCCGCGGTCGAGCCATTGCCGGACCGTTGCGGCAATGGCGCGGGCGAGCCGGGCCCAGGGCTCGGTCACGCGCTGGCGGACGAGCGGCAAGGTCTCGGGATCGGTATCATCGGCCGGCGCCGGCACCGGCGGCCACAACTCGACACGCCCGGCCTGGCCGACGCGCGCCGCGAAATGGCGAATTGGCTCGCCATCGAGTGCGACCCCATGCTGCGCCTCGGGCCTGCGAAAAATCGCGTCAACCGCGCGCAGCACCGGCTCGGTCGAGCGAAACGAGAGGTCGAGCGGCAGAATCCGCCAATCCTGGCCGGCGCTCGTGACCCGCTCCTGAAAATGCTGCCGCATGCGGACAAAGGCCTGCGGGTCGGCGCGCTGGAAGCTGTAGATCGACTGTTTGGCGTCACCGACGGCGAAGATCGTGCGGGGGCGCGGATTGGCGCCCTCGCCGGCGAAGAACTCCTCGGCCAGCGCGGCGACGATGTCCCATTGCTCGCGATTGGTGTCCTGCGCCTCGTCGATCAGGATATGGTCGAGACCGCCATCGAGCTTGAACAGTACCCACGGCGCGACCCCGGGACGGCGCAACAGATCGCGCGCGGTCTCTACCAGATCATCAAAATCGAGCACGCCGGCGCGCCGCTTGCCGTCATCATAGGCGCGCAGCAGCGCCTCGCCGAGCCGGGCCAGCGCGCAACTCGCCTCGCGCACCACGACCGCGGCACGCGCCTGATAGAATCGTTGCAGGCGGAGGGCTTCGGCCGTCAGGATCGCAACGGCGTCGCAGGCGGCGGCGCGCGCCGCCGGTTTTGTGATCAGGGTTTTGCGAACTTCGCCCTGATCGGTCAAAAAGACCGCCTCATAGGCGGCGAGCTGCCGCTGCCGGGCCAGCGGCGCCGCGCACCATTCGGCGATGATCGTCGCGCGCTCGCGGTCGGTCGGCGATCCGACGGCCAAGGCCGCCGCGGCCTGCCGCAATCCCGCGATGTCAGAGGCATCCTCGGCGCAGAACGCCGCGGTCAGGGTCTGCGCATCGGCATCGGCCGACACTCCGAGCGCCGCGGCGAGCCGGTGGCGCAGCACCTCGTGACCCCCGGCAGCGGCACGGCGCAGTTTGCCACGCTCCTTGGCGAGCTCTCCGATCAATTCGGTAAACCGCTCCTCGGCCGCATGATCGGCGACGATCGAGAGCGCTTCGGTCAAAGCCGGGTCGCCACCCTCGCGGGCCGCGAGGATGATTTTCTGGGCCGCCTCGGCCATCGCCTCGGCCGCACCGCGTTCCTCGATCACGGTGAATTCCGGCGACACTCCGGCTTCGAGCGGAAACCGGCGCAACAGCGCCTGGCAGAAGGCGTGGATCGTCGCGATCTTGATCCCGCCCGGGCTGTCGAGCACCAGCGCGAACAGCCGGCGGGCGCGGGCGATCATCTCCTCGTCGGCGACGCGGCCGGTCAGGCGGAACAGCACCTCGACCAGCGCACCCGGCGGCATCGTCGCCCAACCGGCCAGTGCCGTGTCGAGGCGATTGGCCATCTCGGCGGCCGCGGCACGGGTGAAGGTCAGGCACAGCACGCGCGACGGATCGGTGCCGTCGAGCAGCAGGCGCAGCAGCCGCTCGGTCAAGACCGTCGTCTTGCCGGTGCCGGCCGAGGCCGATACCCAGACCGAGCTGCGCGGTCCGGCAGCGCGCCGGGCGATGTCCGCGGCAGCGCTCATTCCCCCGCCTCGCTCATTCCCCCGCCTCGCTCATTCCTCCGCCTCGCTCATTCCTCCGCCTCGCTGCGGTCCACCCGTTCGAGATGGCGGTAATCGGAGTAGGGCGGCTCCCACTCGCGCAGCGGCATCGCCAGATAGGGCATGTCCGGGTCGTCGAAGCGCTCGATCATCCTGCGCAGCCGGCTAATCGCGCGCGCGATCAGCGCGTCGCAATCGCCATCGTCGATCGAGCGCCGCTCGCCGGCCGGGTTGCCGCCGCCGAGCCGCCAATATTGGAGCATGGTCGGCCGGCCGGTGACCGCACCAAAGCTGCCGTCGCGCAGTATCGCGGCTTCGAGCGGCAGTTGCGGTGCAAATCCCGCTTGCAGCTTGGCCTTTTTCGGCAACGCTCCGGTCTTGTAGTCGACCAGCAGAAATCCGCCATCGACCAGCCGATCGATGCGGTCTGCGACAGCGGTCAGCTCGAACGGGCCTGCCGGGCCGTCGAGCGTCAGTTGCCCCGAGCATTCGCTCAGGCTCTCGACGATGGTCGGACGGTGCCCGGTCTCCTCGGCGACCAGCCAGCGCACGATCCGCCGGAAGCGCGGCCACCAAAACGCCCAGGCGCCGGGGCGCGACAGCACCGACCCGAAGGCCTCCCGACCGATCGACAGGAGCTGTGCCTCGGCATCTTGCGGCAAAGCGCGGGGAAATCGCCGGACAAAGGCGGCCAGCGCCGCGTGGATGCTGATCCCGAGCTCGGCGCGGCCCGGATCGGCGTCGAGTTCCGGTGCAGCCTTCAGACCGAGGATATGGCGGGCATAGATCGCATAGGGATCGGCGAGCCAGGTCTCGACCTGGGTTACCGACAGCCGGCGCGGCCGGGCCGAGAGCGGCGGGCGCGGCTCGGGTCGGGGCAGCGGCTGGTATGGCGCGGTGTCGAGCAGAAGGGCGGCCGCCTCGATCTCGGCTTGCGGGGCCAAGGCACCGTCGAGCCCGATCGCGCGCAGCACCGTGTCAAGCCGCAACAGCCAGCGCGACGGCACGGTCGGCACCCCCTCGCGGCGGGCGGCGCGGGTCAGCGCCACCTCGGGTGCCGCCATAGCCTGGGCAAAATCATGTGCCGCGATGCCGATCGCGCGCTCCGGGACGGCAATGTTGAACAGGCGACGCATCTGTCGCGACATCCACGGATCGGGTGCCGCCGGCGCTGGCCAAGTGCCTTCGTTGAGACCGCCGAGGACAACGAGATCGGCCTGCTGGAGCCGCCCCTCGACCAGGCCCCAGATCGCCAGCCGCGGATGTCGGCCATAAGCCGGGCGGACCACGGCGTCGGCGGCCAGTGCCTCGAACAGTGCCGGGTAGTGATGCCCGGGCAACGCCGGAAAATCCTGCACCGCATCGATCAGCTCATGGCAGAAGCGGGCCGCCGTCTCGCCGGCAGCCTCGCGCCACAGCCGCGCAGCACCGGTCTCGGTATCGCTCGCGGCCAGACGCTCAGCCGCCTCGAGATGCGCGCTAACCAGCAGCGCGAGCGGCGCAGATTTCGCGGCGAGCAGGCCGGGCAGGGGGCCAAGGCAGGATTGCAGCCGATCGACAAGACGGCGCAGGCGCCGATCGCTGCCGATGGCGGCCCTGAGACCGGCGAAACCCGGGGCCGGGCGCGGTCCGCGGATCGCCGCTTCAAGCACCCGCGTTAGCTCGCGAAAGGCCGCCGGGGCGAGCCCGCCGGCGCTGAGCGGATGCTTCAGCGCCGCCAGCATCGGCACCGGCGCCAGCTCGCTCGCGGCAAGATCGAGCAGCAGGCGCAGAAACACGCCGGGCGGGGTGCGGTTGAGCGGCACCCCCGCGGAATCGTCGATCTCGATGCCCCAGCGCCGCAACTCGGCCGCGACCCGGCGGGCGAGCTCGCGATCGGGGGTGACGAGCGCCGCGGTGGCACCCGGAATCTCCAGCTTGCGCCGCAGCAACAATGCGACGGTCAACGCCTCCTGCTGCGCTCCGGCGCAATCATAGCGATTGAGCCCGGCCAGGATCTCGCCGGTGCAGGGGGCCAAATCGCGCCACGCCTCCGTCGTCGCCGCCGGCCGCATCGCCTCGCTGATCAGCCGGGCACGTCCGCTATGGCGCGATGATGACGGGGCTGCGGCAGCCGGCCAATCGCGGACGTCACCCGGGGCGCAGCCGAGGTCGTTCAGCAGCATCGCCAACAGGTGCTGCGGGTGGGCTTCGTCGATGGCGATCGCCTCCCACTGTGGCGCATCGCAAAAGCGGTCGAGACCGGCGAGGATCACGCCACCGCGTTTGAGGCCGGCAACCACCGCGATCAGCTCGGTCATCGCCGCAATCCCGCCGGTGAGCCCGGCGGCGATCACCGGGTCGCGCGGCGGTACCTTGCGCCACAGCGCGGCCTGCCGCCTCAGCAGCCGGTTGCGCCGTTCGGCCGGATCGAGCGCGCCTTCGCCGGCAAGGATCGCCGGCCAGTGTCGCGGCAGGATTTCGAGAAACTGGCGCACGGTCTGCCAATGCTCGGCGAGATCGGGCGGTGCGAGGCCGGAGAGATCGGCGAAATTGGCACCCTCGGTCGCGACGGTGTCGAGCAGTCGTGCCAAGCTGCCGGCAAGGGTGGCCGCCTGCCCCGGCAACAACGCATCGCCGCCGCGCCGCGCACCCCATTGCAGCACCAGCCGGGTCAGCAGCATGCGGCGCCGCAGTTCGGGGATGGCCGGCGGCAGATCGAGAGCGCCGTCATCCGCGGTCGCGTCGATCAGCTCCAGCCCGTCCGCGTCGAGGTCGCCGATCGGCCGCATCCGCGGCAGCAGCAGCGGCGTTCCCGGCTCGGCGCCGTGCGCAACGGTTCGCAGGAACGCCTCGCGCAGCGATCGCGCGGCGCGGCGGGTCGGCAGCAGAATGGTGATCCGCGACAATGCCAGAGGGTCGTCGCCGGCAGTCGCCAGGAGGCCCGCCGCGAGCGTCCCGAGAAACGGGCGGTCGGGGGCGATCGTGAACAGTCCGGGTCGCACGAGCCTTGCTACTCGCCTCTGCGTCACCAAAAGGTCAATGCCGCCGGCGGTCCCCTCCGGCGTCGCCACGCGCCGCGCCGTCAGCGCCCGCTGCGGCGCCCGGCGAGGCGGGCGCGGGTGGCGTCGAGACCGGCCGGCGTGCCGATGTGAAACCACTCGCCATCATGCACGATGGCCCCGAGGCGACCCGACCGTTCCGCCCGGTCGAATAGGCGCACCAGCGAAAAGACCCGGTCGGTCACGCCGTCGAACAGGCGCCGATGCAACAGCTGGATGCCGGCGAACAGATGGGGCGCGCCTGCGGCCTCGCGGCGGCGGCGCGGGCGGGCGGGCGGATCGAGCAGGTAGTCGCCGCTGCCGTCATAGCCGACCGCACTCGCCAGGGGCTGCAGCAGCAGCATCGCATCGAGCGCGCCGGGATCGAAGGCGCGAGCCAGCCGCAGCAATGCCGGTTCCGGCCCGTCGAGCCAGAACACGTCGCCGTTGACGACAAAAAAAGTCTCGCCGAGATCGGGTAGCGCGCGCGCGACCCCGCCCCCGGTATCGAGCAGCTCGGCCTCCTCGGAAATCGTAATGCGCGGTGTTGTGCGGTCTGCGAGCCGGGCCGCGATCATCGCCCCCAGGTAGTGGATGTTGACGACCGCATGCTCGACGCCGGCCAGCGCCAGCCGGTCGAGCGCGTGATCGATGAGGGTCCGGCCGTCGAGCTCGACGAGCGGTTTCGGGATCGTCGCGGTGACCGGCCGCAGCCGGGTGCCGAGCCCGGCCGCGAGCACCATCGCGCGCCGCGGCGGCTCGATCACCCGGCCTCCGGCGGAACCGGGCAGGCGCGTGCCGCCTGCGGCACATGACGATCGAGCCAGCGCCCGATCGCACCAAGCGCCGGCTCCTGCAGGTCGGTCTCGATCAGCCGCCACAGCCGCGGCACATGGGCGAGATAGCCGGGCTTGCCATCACGCTTCCACAGGCGGGTGAAGATGCCGAGGATCTTGCAATTGCGCTGGGTCGCCAGAACCGAGGCGGCGCGGGTGAAGCCCCGTCGGTCGAACCCCGAAACGGCCGCGAGATAGCGTTCGGTCATCATCTGGCGCAAGGCCGGCGAGACGTCGCGGCGGGCGTCCTCGAGCAGCGAGACGAGGTCGTAGCCGGGTGGTCCGCAGACCGCATCCTGGAAGTCGAGCAGGCCGCAGCGCCGCACTCCCTCGCGGTCGGGCAGCAGCATCAGATTGTCGACGTGAAAGTCGCGCAGCACCAGGGTCGCGGGAAACGCTTCCATCACCTGTGCCAGTGCCGCCTGCCACAGTGCCAGGTAGTCCTCACGCTGTGCGGTGGCGAGCGGCGCGCCGGTGAACGCGGGCACATACCAATCGGTCAGCAAAGCCGCCTCGCCGAGCAGCCGGGCTTCGTCATAGGGCGGCAGGCCGGGCAAGTCATCGGCGGCGACCCGCCGCTGCAGCGCCGCCAGCGTGTCGATCGCGAGCGCGTACAGCTCCCTCGGGTCGGCGCCGCGGTCGAGCAGCCGGGTATAGGTATCGTCGCCGAAATCCTCGAGCAGCAGAAAGCCCTGCATGCGGTCTTCGGCCAGCACTTCGGGCGCGCTGAGACCGAGCCGCCGCAATGTCGCCGCGACCAGCAGATAAGGGCCGACATGTTCCTGCGGCGGCGGCGCATCCATGATGATCGCGCGGTCGTGGCCGCGACGCAGCCGGTAGTAGCGCCGGAACGATGCGTCGGCGGCGAGCTGCACCGGCAGGACGTCGCCCCATCCGGCCGCTTCGAGAAAGGCGGCCATCGCGCCCGGCCGCGACGCGCCGGCGGCGGCACTCGGCGAGCCCGGGCGAAGCCCGCTGGAAAAGCCTGCCGTCACTCCTTCAGACATGGTCGGCGACTGCCGCGAGTCGCGCCTGCCATTCGGGACCACCGTCGCAGACGGCGCGCCGGGCCTGCGGCCGCTCGCCAAACGCGAAGGTGATCTGAAGGCGGCCGGGTGGCAGCAATGCGCCGAGGCGTTCGGGCCATTCGATCAGCGAGATGCCTTCGGCAAAGGCCTCTTCGATGCCGAGTTCCCAGGCTTCCTCGACCTGGCCGAGGCGATAGAGGTCAAAATGCCAGATCCTGACACCGCGCGGTTCGTAGATCTGCACGAAGGTGAAGGTCGGGCTCGGCACCTCCTCCTCGGTCGTGCCGCTGGCCCGGATAAAGGCGCGGGCAAAGCTGGTCTTGCCAGCACCCAGATCGCCGCGCAACGCGATGACATCACCGGCGCGGGCCCATGTCGCGATGCGCGCAGCCAATGCCGCGGTCGCAGCTTCGTCAGGCAGGTCGATAGCGATGGTCACCCAGCCCTTGTAGATCGTTGGGTTCAGCGCACGCAAGGACTGGCAGCGCCCGCAAGGGACTGGCGACGGATCCGGTCGCAGGACGTCTGCGTGGCGCGTGGCGGCGCTGCCCGTGCCGGCGGCGCTGCCCGGCGCCAATCATGCTCCCATCTGGCGAATCGCGCGGTCGGCGCAGCGAATCGCATCGTCGCGGCGCCGTTGATCCCCGCTCACACAGCCGAGGAGCGCTGATTTGCCGACGCACCCGAAGCGAGCCGGACGCTGCCGGGTGCCGCTCGCGACCCCGGATGCCGGTCGCGACCCGATGGCTCCAGCCGCGGCAGATCGCCCGGCGGTGCCGGCGCGGGAGAATCGGCGAAAGCCGGCAGCCGGCAGATGATCTGCGTGCCGCGCCCCGGGGCGGGGCGGATCTCGACAGTTCCGCCATGCAGCTCGATCAGGTTCCTGACCAGTGACAGTCCGAGCCCCGAACTTGCCTGGCGCCGGGCGGGCGCAACGGTTTCCCCCGGCTGCTCCGGCGCGGCGACGCCGGGTCCGGTATCGGTGACGCTGATGCACAAATCACCGTCGCAGCACGCGGCCTCGATGCTGATCGAGCCGCCGGGTGGAGTGAACTTGATCGCATTCGAGACTAGGTTGAACAACGCTTGCTTGAGCCGCCGCTCGTCGGCCGCGATCGGTTCGAAGTGCATGGGACAGCGCGATTGCAGATCGAGGCCGCGACTACGCGCGCGTTCCTGCGTCAGCTTGACCACCGCCTGCAACATGCCGGCGATGTCGACCGGGCTGCGTTCCAAGACCAGATGGCCGGCCTCGATCATTGCCAGGTCGAGGATATCGTCTATCAAGGTCATCAATTGGTGGGCGCTCTCGAGAATGCCGTAGCAATATTCGGATTGGCTGGAATTCAATGCACCAAAATACTGGTGGTTGAGGATCTCGGCAAAACCGATGACGGTGCTGAGCGGAGTGCGCAATTCATGCGAAACGCCGGCGATGAATTCGCTTTTGAGCCGATCGGCGGTTTCGAGCGCCTCGTTGCGCTGGCGCAACGCCCGCTCGACACGAGAGGTGTCGGTGACATCGAGATAGCTCAACAGCACCTCGCCATCGGGCAGGGGCACGCTCGCCACCTGCAGCATCGAGCCGTCGCGGCGATAGAGCGGGCCGCTGGCCAGGGAGGGCGAGGTGACCTTGGCGACGATCGCATCCCGCACCGCCGGCCAGTCGCTGCCATCATCGAGAAAATCGCGGGTTCGCTCGACGATGTCGGCAATATGCGGATCGCCGGCGACATCCTCGCTCGACAAACCCCACATCGCGCGAAAGGCGGGGTTGTGCAATTTGAGCCGGCCGTCGCTGCCATAGACCGCCACCCCCTCGAACAGGTGATCGAGCGTGGCGCGCTGCACCTGGATCAGCGTGTTGTACGAGCATTCGAGCGCGAGCCGGTCGCTGACATCCTCATAGACAAAGGTCAGCCCGCCAAGCGGATGCGGCGAGACCGTGACCTGCACCGTGCGCCCGTCCGGCAGGTGCATCACTTCGTGGCGCGGCTCGATCAGTGCGGTGAACATCTCGCAGCGTTCGTGTTTGAACGCGCGGAAATCGGCAAATTCCGGAATATTGCGGCTCTCGCGCAAGCGCTCGAGAATCTCGTCCAAGCTTGGCTCGGTGGCGAGCCATGCCTCCTCGATCTCCCACAGCGCGGCAAAGGCGGTGTTGAAAAAGCTGAGCCGCCGGTCGGGCCCGAAGATCGCAACCGCCGCATAAATGCTTTCGAGCACATCGGCATGCGCGTTGATATGCCGCCACAGTTCCGATTGCGCGCTCTCGAGATCGGTCTTGTCGACGGCGACGCCGCCGCTGCCGCCGCTGGCGCACGGGCGCTCGACCAGTTCGAGAAGCCGCCGCTGGCCGCCGATCACGACATGGGTGCGCATCGCCGGGTCGGAAGACAATTCGGCCGGCCCGGCATCGTCGGCATCATCCCCCGAGACGGTGCCGGTTGCCGCGATCCCGCCGCGGCCGAGGCGAGGCGACAATTCGCGCGCTTCGGCGAGAACGCGTTCCCGGGTGCTGCCGAGAGCCTCGGCATAGGCACGATTGCAGTCGGTCAGCACCCCGTCCCGCCGCCAGACCGGTAGCGGCAGCGCATCGAGCATTTCGCGCAGTCGTGCCGTCGCCGCCTCGGCCGCCTGTGCTGCAAGCAACGCCGCGCTGCGGCCGCGTTCGGCGCTGGCGAGCCTTCGGCGGCACTCGCAGAGGCGGGATCGAGCGTGCAGCAGCAGAACCACGAGGATCGCGGAGACGATCGCACAGGGCAGGACCGTGGAGACGATCACGAATTGGCACCCCTTTTACGTCTGAAGAGGGTATTTCAGACACCGGCTCTCGTTTGCCGATTATGGGGTGCGTTTGGTTAAAAGAAAAGAGGGAAAGTTGCGTCCCTCTCTCTAAAGTTGTGATCTTGCCGACCGATGGCGGTTCAGTACCGGTAGTGCTCGGGCTTGTACGGTCCAGCCTGGTCGAGACCGAGATAGCCGGCCTGGGCCGAACTGAGCCGCGTCAGCTTGACGCCGAGCTTGTCGAGATGCAGCTGTGCCACCTTCTCGTCGAGATGCTTGGGCAGCACATAGACCTTGTTTTCATACTTGCCCGGGTTGGTCCACAGCTCGATCTGGGCCAGCACCTGGTTGGTAAAGGAGGCGCTCATCACAAAGCTCGGATGGCCGGTGGCGCAGCCCAGATTGACGAGCCGCCCCTTGGCCAGCACGATCAGCCGCTTGCCATCGGGAAACACGACCTCGTCGACCTGCGGCTTGACCTCCTCCCAGGCATAGTTGCGCAGCGCGTCGATCTGGATTTCGCTGTCGAAATGGCCAATGTTGCAGACGATTGCGCGATCCTTCATCTGGCGCATATGGTCGATCGTGATCACGTCGATATCGCCGGTGGCGGTGACGAAGATGTCGCCATGCGCTGCCGCGTCGTCCATCGTCACCACCTGGTAGCCTTCCATCGCCGCCTGCAAGGCGCAGATCGGGTCGATCTCGGTGACCATGACGCGGGCACCCTGGCTTCTGAGGCTCGCCGCCGAACCCTTGCCGACATTGCCAAAACCGCACACCACCGCGAGCTTGCCGGCGAGCATCACGTCGGTCGCCCGCTTGATGCCGTCGACCAGGCTCTCGCGGCAGCCATAGAGATTGTCGAATTTGGACTTGGTCACACTGTCGTTGACGTTGATCGCCGGGGCTTTCAGCGTTCCCTGCCGCATCATCTCGTAGAGCCGGTTGACGCCGGTCGTGGTTTCCTCCGAGATGCCGCGGACCGCGCGCAACAAATCGGGATGCGCGTCGTGCAGGACCTTGGTCGCATCGCCGCCATCGTCGAGCACCATGTTCGGCGTCCAGCCGGCATAGGGACCCTCGGCCGGCCCGCGCAGGGTCTGCGTGATGCACCATTCGTATTCCGCTTCGCTCTCGCCCTTCCAGGCGAAGACCGGGATGCCGCGGGCGGCGATCGCGGCGGCGGCATGGTCCTGGGTCGAGAAGATGTTGCACGAGCTCCAGCGCACACTGGCGCCGAGATGGATCAGCGTCTCGATCAGCACCGCGGTCTGGATCGTCATGTGCAGACAGCCAACGATCCGCGCGTCCTTCAGCGGCTTTGTCCGGCCGAACTCCTCGCGCAGCGCCATCAGTCCCGGCATCTCGGTCTCGGCAATCGCGATCTCGCGCCGGCCCCAATCGGCGAGCGCGATATCGGCGACCCGGTAATCGGCGGTGGCGGGCGAATCGATGATGGCGGGGGAATCGGCGGTGGCAGGCATTGGAAATCTCCCTTCGGCCCGCGATCGCGGCCTGAATGATGCAGATTGAGAATAGAAAGATATAGAGATATCTTTATGTCGTCAACCGGTGCCGCCCCCCAAGACCATCTCGCCCGAGACCGCCTCGCCCGAGATCATCTCGAATGCAACTGTCTCGCGGTACGGCAGGCCGCGCGTTGCGTGACCCAGCTCTATGATCGGCATCTGGCGGCGGTCGGGCTGCGTGCGGGCCAGTTTGGCATCCTCGCCCGCTTGCGGCGGCACGGTGCCATGGCGATCGGCGATCTTGCGGCGGAGCTGGTCATCGACCGCACCACTCTCGGCCGCAATCTGCGGCCGCTCAAACGCGACGGGCTGATCACGATCACGCCAGCCCGCGAGGACCGGCGCATCAAGGAATTGCGGCTGACCCCGGCCGGCACCGATCGCCTGCGCATGGCCGGCCCGGCATGGGCTGCGGCGCAAGCCGAGTTCGAAAGCGGTTTCGGGCGCAAGCGCGCAGCCGAGTTGCGCAGCCTGCTGCACATGCTCGTCGGCATCGGCGCTGCGGCGGTAGACGAGCCCTGAATGGCACGCTTTTTCAGCAGGATTGGAAGAGCTGCTGGATCCGCGCGATCTCGGTAGTCGTCGTCAGCGCCAGCATCAACAGGATGCGGGCCTTTTGCGGGCTCAGCTCCTCGCCGGCGACGATGCCGCTTTCGCGCAGCCGGCGGCGCGGCGCCACCCGGCCGGAAAAGGCCCGGCTGCACTGCACGACGACAATCCCAGACCCGGCCGCGCGCTCGAAGGCAGCGCGCTGCTGCGGTGTCGGGCTGCCCGGGGCAAACCCGGCGGAAACGAGGCCGCGTGCACCGGCGGCAATTGCCGCTTCGATCAGCGCGCCATCGGCGCCGGCATAGGAATAGACGATATCGACCCGCGGCAATGGCCGGGCGAGGTCGAGCTTCGCGAACGGACCGTCCGGCATATGTGCACCCAGCGGCGCGCGGTAGAAATGCACGCCATCGCCATCGACATGGCCGAGCGCGCCAAAATCGAGCGAGCGGAAGGTCTGCACGCGATAGGTCGAGGTCTTGACGACGTCGCGGGCGGCATTGATCTCGTCGTTCAGCAGCACTAGCACACCCTTGCCGCGCGCTGCAGGCGAGCTGGCGAGGCGCAACGCGTTGACGAGGTTCATGCCGGCATCGGTGCCAAGCGCGCTTGCCGGCCGTTGCGCGCCGACCAGCACGACCGGTCGGTCGATCGCGAGGGTCAGGTTCAGGAAGAACGCGGTCTCTTCGAGGGTGGCGGTGCCGTGGGTGATCACAAAGCCGGCGGTCGCGGGCTCGTCATGCGCGACCTTGTGGATCAGCGCCCGCAATTCGAGCCAGTCGGCAGGGCCGATATCGGTGCTGCCGACCTGGCGCAGCGTGACCGGTGCTGGATCGGCCACAAGCCGGGTTTCCGGGAAGCGGTCGAGCAAGGCCGCGGCGGTCAGCTTCTGCCCGAAATCGGGATAATCGAGCACATCGAGACTGCCGGCGCCGAGCGAGGAGATCGTGCCGCCGGTGCCGATCACGGCGATGCGGGGGAGCGAGGAAGCGGTCATTTGCATACTCCGGGCTGAGTGAGAAACCGAGCGCAGCATGCGTCGGCGATCGCGACAAGCGCCATCCCCGGTCCCGGCCACGCCGCGCCGCTGGATCGCCGTCAGCGTAATGCACCGCGGCACTGTCGCTGCCGCCCGCCGGAGAAGGTATCCTGTGCTGCGAACATCCGGACGAGTGCCGCTTGAGCGGGAGGAAACAGCATGGCACGCAAGGAACTGGCGGTCGACAGCGTGGCCGAGGCCTATCTGGCGCTTCTCGCCGAGCGCGGGGTCGAATATCTGTTCGCCAATGCCGGCACCGATTTCGCTCCGCTGGTCGAGGCGTTCGCCAAGGCGGCGCGCACCGGGACCCCGGTGCCGCGGCCGATCATCGCCACGCATGAGAATTTGGCGCTGTCGATGGCGCATGGCTGGGCGATGGTGACGGGGCGCATCCCGGCGGTCATGGTCCATGTCAGCGTCGGCACCGCGAACGGTGTGTGTGCGGCCTTCAACGCCGCGCGCGAGAACGTGCCGATGCTGTTCACCGCCGGTCGCTCGCCTGTGACCGAGGCGGGGATGGCCGGAGCCCGCGACGTCTACATCCACTGGGCGCAGGAGATGTTCGACCAGGCCGGGATGGTGCGCGAGATCGTCAAATGGGATTACGAGCTGCGCAATGGCGAGCAGCTCGAAACCGTGGTCGACCGGGCGCTCGCCATCACCGCGAGCGCGCCCAAGGGCCCGGTCTATCTGTCGCTGCCGCGCGAAGTGCTGGCGGCGCCGCTGCCGGGGTTTGCCTATGACGCGCCAGGACGCCGGGTGGCCGCGACCGCCCCCGGGCCCGACCAACCGGCGATCGACCAGGCCGCGCGGCTCCTCGCCACGGCGCAATCGCCGCTGATCATCACCGCCAGCGCCGGGCGTGACCCGGCCGCGGTCGCGCTCCTGGCGGACCTCGCCCAGCAATTCGCGATCCCGGTCGTGCAGCACCGGCCGCGACATCTGTCGCTCCCCGCCGACCATCCCTGCCATCTCGGCTATGATGCGAGCCCCTATCTCGACGCCGCCGATGTGATCCTGGTGCTCGAATGCGACGTGCCGTGGGTCCCGAGCCACAAGGCGCCGCGGCCGGAATGCCGGATCATCCATCTCGGGGTGGACCCGCTATTTCAGCGCTACCCGATCCGCGGCTTTGCCTGCGATCTGGCGGTGACCGCGACCCCGACCGCGGCATTGCCGCCCCTTGCCGCTGCACTCGGCCGTTACGCGGCGCCGGCAGCGATCGCTGAGCGCCGAGGCCGGCTCGCCGGCCTCGTTGAGGCGCAGCGCGCCCAATGGCAGAAAACTCGCGATTCGGTCGCCGCCCTGCGTCCGATCCATATGGCCTGGGCCAGCGCCTGCATCGCCCGCGCAAAGCCCGAGGACGCGATCCTCGTCAACGAATACACGCTCATATCGGAGCATTGCGGCGCCAACCGTCCCGGCAGCTATTTCGCGTCGAGCCCGGCTTCGGGGCTAGGCTGGGGCGGCGGTGCCGCACTCGGCGCCAAGCTCGCCGCGCCCGATCGGCTGGTCATCGCCACGCTCGGCGACGGTTCGCATTTGTTCGGCAACCCGGTCGCATTGCACCACGCCGCCGCGGCGCATGATCTGCCGGTGCTGTTTGTGATCATGAACAATTCGATGTGGGGTGCCGTGCGGCGCGCGACCCAGGGCATGTACCCACAGGGCGAGGCGATGCGCAGCAACAAGCCGCCCTTGATCGACCTCGACGAACTGCCGGCCTTCGAGCAGGTCTGCGCTGCAGCCGGCGGCTATGGCGAGCGGGTCGACGATCCGGCGGCGCTGCCGGCGGCACTCGACCGCGCGCTGCACGCGGTCATGGTGGAGCATCGCCAGGCGCTCCTGAACGTGATCTGCCGCGGTCCGTGACCTTTGGTAGTCAGCGCGCCTGTTGCCGAACGGCGATTTGCCAAGCGGCGGCTGGCGCGGGATAGTGGGGGCGGCGAGAACCGGACCGAGGTCACGACATGAGCGCCGTGCGCGAGCTCCTCGACGATGCCGTAGCGCTGCAAAAGGACGGGTTGAGCCCCGGCCGGATCGGGTTGGCGCTGACCGACCGCTGGGAGGCCGAGCAGCTCGGCGCGGCCGGGGAGGTACGCCGGACCCGGTCGAAGACGGGGGCGATCGAACTGCGCTTTCCGAGCGGTGAGAAGATCGTCTGGGACGGCACCGCGTGGAGCTATCTGCCAGGGTGAAATCCGTCCGGTTGGCGATCAGGGGCGGGTTCGCGATCGGGCTCGCGGCGGTCACGCTGCTGGGTGGTGCCGGCGGTACGGCTGGCGCCAGCGAGATCACCGCCGTTTACGACGCCTATTGGGCAGGTCTGCCGGCCGGCGAAATCCGCCTTCAGCTCGATGATGGCGCCGGCTCATATCGCGATCGCATCGAGATCAGCAGCACCGGGCTGCCGCGCCTTGTCACGCATTTCCGCGGGATCGCCGAGGCCGAGGGCCGGCTCACCGCCGGGCAGCCGGCCGATCCCATCCGATACAATGCCTATTATGATTTGCACAAGCGGCGGAACAGCTGCATCAGCATGCGCTTTGTCGGTCGGGCCGGGGCGACCGTCGCCCGGCGCGGCCCGCACGACACGAGCCATAAGCCGCCGCTCGCCGAGCGGTTCCGTCGCGACGCAGTCGATCCGATGACGGCGATCGAGCGGCTGCGCGAAGCGGTGCGCGCGGGCGAAACCGATCGCCGCTTTTCAATCCCGGTCTATGACGGGGCACGCCGGTTTGACGTGATCGGTCAAATCGTGTCCGGCACGGGCGTGTCCGGCACGGGTGCCACCGGCGGTCCGCTGCAGGTCGTGCTGACTTTGCGCCCGATCGCCGGGTTCAAAGGGGAATCGAGTGACGATGGCGATCCCGACGATGCGCCGCGGCCGGTCAAGGTGACGTTTTCGGGCGACTGGCGGCGGCTGCCGCTGTCACTCAGCGTGCGAGTGTTCTATCTGCCGCTGTTCGTGCGGCTCGACCATTTGTGCAGCCGCTCGGCACCCTGCCGCGATGTGGCGCCGGCCTTGGCGGGGCGGCTGCCGGACGCGCCCCCCGCCGGTCAGCGGTGGTAGTGCCAGCGGCCGCGCCAGTAGCCCCAGTGGCCGTGCCAGTAGGGATGGCCATAGTATACCCCGACCGGATAGGCATAGCGATAGTAATAATAAGCCGGGTATCCGTAATAGACCGGATAGGGATAGTAGCTTGGCCCCGGATAATAGCCCCACGGCCCCGGCACCCCGACGCTGACCACGACCCGCGCCTGCGCTGGCGTTGACGGCAGTGCCAGTGCTGCCAGACCGGTGGAGGCAATCGCGATCGCGACGAGCCGGGCGATTCCCCGTCTTGGTTTCGAAGCGGCCAAATCTTTCCTCCTTCGCCGATATGACGACGAAATCTCGATCGTATCTTATAACGCGGGCCGCATGATTTTCATCCCCGTGATTATCAACGATCCGTCTCTTTGCCCGTGGCAATATCGTGGCGCGTGGCGGGTCCGGATCGTGGCGCGTAGCGGGTCTGGTTCGGCGCCAACTGCAACCCGGCCACCCGGCGGCGCGCGCCTCGATGGATCGTTCCTGCCCCGCGATCCGGCATGCCCGTCTTGACGGCGCGCCGGCCAGGCGCGAGGTTGCGGACATTTTCCGGTCGCCAGGAGCATGATCCGATGACCGATCCAATACGCCCATTCGCGCCGGTGCCGGAGGGGACCCAGCCGCCCTACCTGCATCCCGACTACGCCAGCACGGTCAAACGGGCGCCGAGCCATCCGCCGGTCCGGCTCGAGCACAGCCTGACCGAAATCACCGGACCGGTTTTCTCCGGCGGCTGGGCCGGGCCCGATGCCGTCGATTTGACCCGCGGTCATGGCGGCGCACCACTCGGCGAGCGGATCATCGTCGCCGGCCGGGTCCTCGACGAGGACGGGCGGCCGGTGCCAGGCACGCTTATCGAGTTGTGGCAGTGCAACGCCGCCGGTCGCTATCGCCATCCGGTCGATCAGCACGACGCGCCGCTCGACCCGAATTTCGATGGGATCGGCCAAATGGTGACCGACGAGCAGGGCCGGTACCGCTTTCTGACGATCAAACCCGGCGCCTACCCGTGGCGCAACACCTACAATTCATGGCGGCCGGCGCATATCCATTTTGGCGTGTTCGGGCCGGCCTTTGTGACGCGGCTGATCACCCAGATGTATTTTCCCGGCGATCCGCTCCTCGCCTACGATCCGATCTTTCTCGGCACGCCTGACCGCGCGGCGCGCGAGCGGCTGATCGCGGCCTATGATCCGAACCTCAGCGAGGCCGAGTGGGCGCTCGGCTATCATTTCGATATCGTCTTGCGCGGCCGTGCGGCGACACCGATGGAACCGGGTTGAGATGGCAAAGCTGATCGCTACACCCTCGCAGACGGTCGGCCCGTTCTTCCATCTGGCGCTCGACCGTCCCGGATGGACGGATCTGGCGAGAGACAATCCCCAAGGCGAGCGCATCGTCATCGAGGGGCGGATCACCGATGGCGACGGCGCGCCGGTCGCCGATGCCTGCCTCGAACTGTGGCAGGCCAATGCCGCCGGCCGCTATGCCCATCCCGACGACACCCGTACCGACAAGCCACTCGATCCGCATTTTCGCGGGTTTGGCCGGGTCTCGACCGATGCCGAAGGCGGTTTCCGCATCATGACGATCCGGCCGGGGGCGGTGCCGGGCCGCGGCAACACCTTGCAGGCGCCGCATATCGCCGTCGCGCTGTTCGCCCGCGGGCTCCTCAAACCGCTCTATACCCGCATCTATTTCGCCGGTGAAACGGGGAACGACAGCGACCCGGTGCTGACGTCGATCGACGATCCGGCCCGCCGCCGGACCCTGATCGCCGCCAGCCGCGACGGCGACCCGCCGACCTATCGTTTCGACATCGTCATGCAGGGTGAGCGCGAGACGGTCTTTTTCGATTTGTGACGATCGCGCATGGCGCGAGCCAACTCGAAGACCATTTCCGGAGCGGACGGCGCCACCACGCCTAATCGACGACGATCGGCTTGATCTCGCGCAGGCGGGGTAGGACTTCCTTCGCGAATAAAGTGATGTTCTTGACCGCCTCGGCGTGGGTGATGAAACCGGTCTTGCCGACCATGATCAGATGGCCGAAGCCGCCGACCTTGTCGTAGAACTCCATGATCTGCTTGTAGACGGTGTCGGGGTTGCCGGCATACATGCGGCCGCCGGCCATCGCCATCTCGGCGGTGACACCCGGCCGGTTCAATGCCGAATCGCGTCCCGGCCGGCCAATCCCGATGGCCCCCGCCGGGCTGCGATAAAGCTGCGGCGCAAATTGTGCGGGCGTCTGGCCGGGCAGAAACTTCGCATATTGCGGCGCCGATTTCATGCTGGTGTTGACGAACCACAGGAGCTTCGAGCCGACCTCGATGCCCTCCTCGTCGGTGTCGCCGACATAGACAAACGCGGAATAGCCGAACCGGTCGGTCGCCGGCTTGGAGAGGCCGGCCTCGGCCCGCGCCTGGCGATAGGAGGCCCAGGCCCGTTTCGTGACATCGACGCCGCGCATGACCATGATGTTGACCATGCCGCGGCGGCCGAGTTCGGCGGTGTCCTCGGGGTCCGAGGTCGCAGCCCACATCGGCGGGTGCGGCCGCTGGTAGGGGCCCGGCCAGATGTTGACGTGGCGATGGGTGAAATGCTTGCCCTCCCAGCTGAACGGACCGTCATGCGAGGTCAGGGTCTTGCCGATCAAATCGATCGCCTCCCAGAACCGTTCGCGCACCCCGATCGGGTTAGCGTTGCCCGAGGCCATCTCGGTGCCGCCCGATTTGACAAAGCCGATTTCGAGCCGGCCGCGCGAGATCACATCGGCCGTCGCATATTCCTCGGCGACACGCACCGGGTCCTGCCGCACCGTAACCAGCGTCCCCATGCTGAGAAGACGAATGTTTTTCGTCTGGCGGGCGACGATGCCGAGGATGACCGGGCTTGCGCCATAGAGGCAATTGATCCCGGCATGATGCTCGCTCGAAGTAATGTTGAGGCCGAGCTCGTCGCATAATAGGTATTCATCGAGCGTCTCCTCAAACAGCTGCGCCGCGACCTTCGGGTCGCAATAGCGATTGGGCAGGCTGGCGCGCACCGAATCCGCCGCATTGAGCACATCGTCCGGCACGAACGGGTACGGGTTCTCGCAATGAAACCAGGCGTCCATCTGTTCTCCTCGGCATCCGATGCCTCGATCAGGGCAGCTGAAGCAGGGATCTTATCTTGCCTTGCGCCTGCCGCAGGACACTGGCCGGCGCGCGGCCGGCAAATTCGCGCGTCCGTGGCCGTCGGTGCAAGGCCGAGCTTCGTTCGATTGACGTGGCGGCATCGGCGGGGCGATGCTGCGGCAATCGCCGCGGCCGGAGGAAATATCGCATGAGCCTCGAATTGCACCAGCTGCATCCGCTGTTTGCCGCCGAGGCGAACGGCGTCGATCTCGCCGGGCCGGTCGATGCGGCGACGATCGATGCGATCTGGCGGGCGATCGACGAGTACGCGGTCGTCGTGTTTCCCGAGCAGCGTCTCGACGACACGCAGCTGCGCGATTTTGCGGCGCGTTTCGGCCCGCTCGAGATCGGCCGCGCCGCCGCCACCACCAAAAAGCGGCGGCTGCAGCATCCGGAGATCGGCGATATCTCGAACCTCGACGAAGCGGGCAAGCTGCGCGCCGCCGATGATCGGCGCCGGCTCGACATGCTCGGCAACCGGCTGTGGCACACCGATGCGTCCTATATGCCGGTGCCGGTGGTGCTGGGCATGCTGCATGCGGTAGCGGTGCCGCCGGCGAGCCCGTTTGGCGGCGGCGAGACCGAATTCGCCGATATGCGTGCCGCCTATGACGCGCTGCCCGAGGCGATGAAACAGGCGATCGATCCGCTCGTCGCGGTACACGACATCACCTGGTCGCGCGGCCAGATCGGTTTCACCGAATTCACGCCGGGCGAGCGTGAGAAATATCCGCCCTCACAGCAGCGGCTGGTGCGCCGGCATCCGGGCTCGGGGCGGAAAACCGTCTATCTTTCGGCGCATGCCTCGCATATCGAGGGCTGGCCGGTCGGCGACGGGCGGATCCTGCTCTATGACCTCAATCTGTTTGCGACCCGCCCCGAATTCGTCTACCGCCACCAATGGCGGGTCGGGGATCTGGTGATCTGGGACAACCGCTCGACGATGCATCGCGGCCGGCCGCATGATGACCGCTTCCCGCGCGATCTGCGCCGGGCGACGACGCTCGATACCGGCTCGACCCTCGACGAGGCCGCCTGATCCGGCCCGACCTGCCGGTACCGGAGAGGCGGGTGTGTCGGCCGGCCTCGCCAGTCCGCAGCCCGGTCAGACCCGCTCGTACTCGGCCGAAATGTCCTTGTTGGTGTAGTCGGTCAGCAATGCCGTCGAGACGATGCCGATGATCGCGCAACCGACCATGTAGAGCGCGATCGGCAAGCTCGTCCCAAAGGCGGCGAACAGTGCGGTGGCAATGAAGGGCGACGGGCCGCCGGCAATGATCGAGGCGAGCTGATAGCCGAGCGAAGTGCCGCTGTAGCGCAGCCTGGGCGTGAAGCTTTCCGCGATCAGCGCCGCCTCCGGACCATAGCAGGTCATGACCGGCAGGAGCGACAACGCCACCGCGATAAAGATCAAGGTCGGCGATTTGGTGTCGAGCAGGCCAAAATAGATGAAGCCGTACACCGCGACAAAAATGCAGCCGATCATGTACATGTTCTTGCGGCCGATGCGGTCGGACAGCGCCCCGGCGCCGGTGACCCACAGAAATCCCAGCACGCATTGGGCCATGACCGCGATCAGCAGGAAATCGCGCGACACGCCCAGGACATGCGTGCCATAGCTGAAGATGAAGGCGCCGACGATGTAGCCGGGTGCCTGTTCCGGCATGCGCAGCAACGCGGTCAGGGCCACCTGCTTGGGCTGACGCTTGAGGACTTCGAGCACCGGCACGCGCTCGACGCGCTCCTCCTCGATGACTTTCTGGAACACCGGGGTCTCGAGGATGCCGAGCCGGATCCACAACCCGATCCCGACCATGACCAGGCTCAGATAAAACGGGATGCGCCAGCCCCAGACGATGAACTGATCGCCCGACAGCCAGCTGAACACCAGCACTGCGAGGTTGGCGAGAAAGAACCCGGCCGGCGCACCGAATTGCGGCCAAGCCGAGATGAAACCGCGATGCTTGTTGGTCTGCGCCCATTCCATCGCCAGCAGCACCGAACCGCCCCATTCGCCGCCGACCCCCACCCCCTGGATCAGGCGAATGATGGTCAGCACGATCGGCGCCCAGATCCCGATCGACGCATAGGTCGGGACGAGGCCGACGGCGACGGTTGACAGGCCGGTGACCAGCAGGGTGACGATCAGCGTCGCCTTGCGTCCGATCCGATCGCCCCAATGGCCGAAGATCGCCGCCCCGATCGGCCGCCCGACAAAGCCGATAAAAAACACGCTGAAGGCTTCGAGGATGCCGACGATCGGGCTCGAATGCGGAAAGAACAGCTTGCCGAAGACCAGCCCGGTGACCGTGCCGTAAACCAGGAAATCGTACCACTCGATCAGCGTGCCGACCGTACTGGCGAGCAGCGCCCGGCGCAGGTGCCGGCGGTGCTCCTCATCGGTCAGGCCGCTGGCGGCAGGATCGGACGCGGTCATCGATTTCCTCCTCGGCTACCGGGCGCTTTCTGTGCCCGTTGTTGTTCCCCCGGCGCGCAATGCGGCACGGAGCATCGCGCTGAGAGCTACCAATTGCCGCAGCTCCTGCCAACCCCGCCATGCAGCGTGGCGCCGATTTTCCGTTACGGATCAGACCTGCGCGTATTCGGCGGCAATATCCCGATTGGTCTAATCCGGCAGCAGCGCCGTCACGACCAGGCTGATCACGGACGCATACCAGGAGGTCGACGGCGATCGTGCAACCTGACTTGTGCGATGCGAACCGCTTTACAGGGGATTGCGGCTATCGCTATCTCGCGTGCCGGCGAGGATCCTCAGGCCGGCGTTTATCGCCGCCGCAACCCTCACTCACGCGGCGGCGAACAGCACGATGCCGCTGGTGACCGACGCGCCGCCGGTGACAATCCCGAGCAGCCGCGCCTCGAAGTGCGGAAAGCTGACGTCGCGGTCGGCGAGCGGGGTGACATGCAGCAACACCGCGCCGAACCAGAGCGATATCCCGAGGAGAGTGAATGCCGCCCCGATCCTCCGCTTGCGTGAGCGCGTCAAAAACCGCCGACCCATCGCTCGACCCTCTCTCCTTCTCGGACCCGTCGCGCCACCATTTGCCGCGCCGATCGGGGCTAGACAGTGGCAACCTCGCTCGTCTCCTGATGCCAGCGTAAGAGGCGCCGGCGCAGCATGGCGATGCCCTTGATCAGGCAGAACCCGGCGATCGCGATCTCGACAATGCCGGCGAACACGCCCGGTGAGTCGGCGAAACGCGAAGCATTGATCATCGCCGCACCGAGCCCGGTCCCGCCCATCAGCATGCCGCAGACGATGGCGACGATCATCGACACCGGCAGCGCCACCTGCAGTCCGGTCAGGATCTGCGGCAACGCCGCCGGCAGCACGACTTCCCACAACAGCCGCCGCTCGCTGGCGCCGAGGCTGCGCGCCGACCACAACAGCTCCTTTTCGACCCCCTGCGTCGCCGCCACGGTCGCGGTGATGACCGGAAAGATCGCGCTGACCACGATCATCGTGATCTTCGAGGTGTCGTAGAGGCCGAACCACAGCATGAAGATCGGCAGAAAGGCGATCTTCGGCATCGGGAAGCCGACCGACACGATCGGATCGAAGAACCAGCGCATTGTGCGATTGCGCGCGATCAGGATGCCGATCGTGACACCGGCCGAGGCGGCGATGGCAAATCCGAACAGGGCGCGATACAGTGTCGCGCCGAGGTTGATCGCGAGATCGCCCGACAGTGTGTCCTGCCAGACCCGCTCCAGTACGACCGAAAGCGGCGGCAGCAGAAATTCGCTGACCGCTCCGCTGCGGGCGTAGGCCTCCCAGCCGGCAAGCAGCAGGATCAGGGTAAAACCGTTGCGCAGATGGCGGCTGAGCGCGAACCCCGCCGCAACCGCGAATCGACCGGCGCCGCGCCGCGGCGCTGCGACCGCGGCTCGTTCGAGGATTTCGGTCATTCCCGCCACCGCAACAGGTGTTGCATCAGCAACAGCCACAACCGGTCGGCGGCAAAGCCGAGCAGCGACACGGTCAGCACCACCGCAAACATCGCGTCGTAGACGCCGCCATCGCCGAGCCAGCCGATCAGGTAGCCGAAACCGGCGCGCGCCGCGATCAGTTCGGTCGTCACCAGCAGCACAAAGGCGAAGGCGAGCGCAATGCGGATGCCGGCGAGGATCTCCGGCAGCGCGCTCGGCAGCACCACATCGAGGAGGGTCGCGGTGCGCCCCGCACCAAGGCAGCGCGCCGACCATAGGAGCGTCTGCTCGGCACTGCGCGCGCCGTTGAAGGCGGAGAGCGTGATCGGCAGCATGCAGCCGATGAAGATCAAGAGGATTTTCGAGGCGCTGCCAAAGCCGAGCCACAGCACGGTCACCGGGATCAGCGCCGATTTCGGCATCGGATAGAGTGCTTGAACCAATGGGTTGAACAGGCTGCGCACCGGCCTGGACCACGCCATCAGCACGCCAAGCGGCACGCCGATCACCACCGCAAGACCAAGCCCGGCCGCACCCCGGGCCAGCGAGACCGCACCGTTGCTGACGAGGTCGCCACCGGCCAGCAGGCTCCACCAGGCGGTGAACACCCGGTCGAGGGCGGGCAGTTCAAGCGGCGAGACGAGGCCGAGCCGGGTCACCGCTTCCCAGGCCAGCGCCAAAAGCAGGATCGGGGTGTAGCGCCACAGCCCACCGAGCACGCGCCGCATCGCGCTGCGCTGCGGCATCGCGGCGGTGGCAGCGACGACGGCGCCGCCGGCCGCAGGCGTGGCGGGGCCGGCCAGCTGCAGCGGATCAAGAGCCATGTGCGCCCAGGCGCTTGGCTGCGGCCGTGATCAGCGACAGATCGACGTATTTGGGGCTGACCACGACGCGTTGCGGCAACACGCCAAGCTTGACGTCCTCGTCGATCTCACGCTGCACCGCCGGGATGTCCGGCATCAGATCGGGGGCGCGGTAGAAATCGTGCGAAGTGAAGGCGAACTGCAGATCCTTGAGCGGCTTGTGGGTCGCCTCGCTCAGGATGGCGAGCGCTTCGCCGCGGTTTTTCGGATCGAGAAACCAGCGTATCGCGCGCATGTAATCGGTGAAGAAATCGATCAGCGCCGGCCGGTTCTGGGCGATGAAATCGGCCCGCATGCACCAGAACACCGCTTCCGAGATGCCATGCACCTGGGCCGCGGTGAACAATACCCGATATTTGCCGGTGGCCATCAGCTCGGCAGCGAATTGCGGCAAGAGCTCGATCATATCGACCTTGCCCTGTTCGAGCATCGCCGGCTGGTTGGCGAAATTGGCCTCGACCGTCGTCACCTCGTTGTCGGTGATGCCGTGGCGGCGCAGCATCGCCCGCATCGTCGAATCCGCTTCCGAGCCGATCGCGTTGGTCGCGACCCGCCGGCCTTTGAGATCGTCGACAGTTTTGATCGGGCCATCCTTGGCGACCACATATTCACCGGGGAAATAGCCCTGGTGGCCGGTCTGGACCACATCGGCGACGATCGGCACGTCGAGATGCGCGTTGGTGACGGCAAGCGCAAAGGCCGAATCAGAGAACGCCGCGATTTCGAGCTGGCGGATCGCCAGAGCCTGGATTTGCGGGGTGCTGCCGGGGAAGCGGATCGGCTCGAAATCATAGGTCTTGCCGTCGTTCGGCATGATTTCGGGATGACGCTTGGCCAGCACCGCGACCAGCGGGGCGAGGTGGCCGGGGGTCTCGGCCCAGCCGACCCGGATCACCAGCGGAGCGGCCGCAGCCGCAGCCGGTGGCGCGGCGCCGACGCTCGCGGCGCTGAGCATCAGCGCAATGGCAAGAACCAGCAGGACTTTCGGTTGCATCGCCTCCCTCCGGTACGTTTCTCGGTCGGTCCGCCGATCTCTACCGTACCTGTCCGTGGCAAAACAACGTCCTCTCGCCATCTACTGCCAAGATCGTCGCCGGCCTAGATCGTCGCCGGATCGCTCCCGGCCAGTCATCTGCCGCTGCCGCGCTCGGCCAGGATCGCTTCGCCGCGCACCAGGTTCCAGATGTGATCAACCATCTCGACAAACGCCGCCGAGCGGGTGAGCCCCGGATCCTCCTTGTCGAAGCGTGCCTCGACGATCTCCTTGATGCGCCCCGGCCGTGCCGTCATCACGGCGATCCGCTCGGCGAGAAACACCGCCTCCTGGACATCGTGGGTGACAAAGATCACGGTCTTGCGCGAGCGCTGCCAGATGCGCAGGAGTTCGGCCTGCATCAGGCTGCGGGTCTGCGCGTCGAGCGCGCCGAACGGTTCGTCCATCAGCAGGATCTGCGGGTCGATCGCCAGGGTGCGGGCGATTGCGGCGCGCTGCTTCATGCCGCCCGAGAGCTGCGAGGGATAGCTGTCCTCGAACCCGGCGAGCCCGACCAGCGCGATATATTCGCGGGCGCGGCCGATCCGCTCGTCGCGCGGCACGCGCTGCTTTTCGAGGCCGTAAAGGACGTTCTGCAGTACCGTCTTCCACGGAAACAGCGCGAAATGCTGGAAGACGATCCCGCGATCAGGCCCGGGCCCGGCGATCGGCTGGTCGGCGACCCGGATCGCACCGGTTTCGACCGGCAGAAAGCCGCCGACAAGATAGAGCAGCGTGCTCTTGCCGCAGCCGCTCGGACCGAGGAGTGCCACGAATTCGCGCTCGCCGATGTCGAGCGAGACATTGTCGAGGGCGATGACCGGCCGGCCATGCGGCGGGCGATAGACATGGCTGACCCGGTCGATGACGATCTGCGGCGCCACCGACAGGTGTGTGTTCCCGATCATCATGCGGCACCGACCGCAAGGACCGGTCGCCGAGCGAGCATGGCGCGCGCCGCGCGGGATGACCGCAGCGCGGGGTTCGGATAGGATGCCGGCGATCCGGCGACGGTCAGAGGAGCCAGGGCATGGCCTTTCAGCGCATGGTGCTCGAAATCGGCATGGGCACCGATATTCGCGGTGCCGACTATACCAAGGCGGCGGTGCGCGCGCTGCGCGACGCGCTGTGGCATAACGGGCTGAGCGTCGCCGATGCGGTCGGGCTGCCGGTCGATGCGATGCAGGTCGAAGTCAGGATCGGCGTGCCGCACCCCGAACAGGTCGACAAGGAGGCGGTGCTGGCAGTGCTGCCGCATGGCACGGGCACGGTGGAAGTCGTCGAAGGCGGGCTCGAAATCGCCAATGATTCGGGCACCAATAAGACGGTGATCGCCAACGCCGCAGCAATCGTGCGGCTCGATCTCGGGCAGGGGGGCAGGCCATGACCGCCAAGCGTGTGATCCTCGAACTCGGCAGCGGCAACGACCTGCATGGCGGCGACTATACCAAGGCCGCTGTGCGCGCCGTCTCGGATGCGCTGCACCACAGCTCGCTCACGCTGATCCGCACCTTCGGCCTCGACTCGCGGCGGATGCAGGTCGAGGTCACGATCGGCGTGCAGCAGCCCGACCAGGTCGATGCCGCGGCGGTCAAGGCCGCATTGCCGCATGGCGAGGTGAGCGTGCGGGTGGTCAAGGGCGGCCTCGATGTCCCCGACGAGGCGGGTGACGTCGCGATAATCGCCAGCGCCGCTGTCGCCGTCCGCATGGAACTGCCCCAGGCCCGCGGCTGACTTGCGGCAAATCATCCGGCGCGCTGAAAGATCGTGCGGCCATCGACGAGGGTGCGCACGACGCGGCCGCGCACCGGGTAGTCGTCAAAGGGGGCGTTCTTTGATTTCGAGCGGAACGCGTCGGGGTCGATGCGCCACGGCTCGTTCGGATCGAACAGCACCAGATCGGCCGGCGATCCGGGGGCGAGGCGACCGATCGGGAGGCGCAGGATCCGGGCCGGGTGCCAGCTCAGCCGCGCCAAGACATCCAGCAGCCCGAGCGCGCCGTCGTGATAAAGCCTCAACGACAACGGCAGCAGGGTTTCGAGCCCGACGATCCCATAGGCCGCCGAACTGAATGGCAGCCGCTTCGAATCCTGGTCCCACGGCGCGTGATCGCTGGCGATCGCATCGATCGTGCCGTCGGCGAGCCCGGCGACGATGGCACGCCGGTCGGCTTCGCTGCGCAGTGGCGGCGAGAGCTTGGCAAAGGTGCGGTAATCGCCGATCGCGGTCTCGTTCAGTGTGAAATAGGCAGGCGCGGTGTCGCAAGTGACCGGCAACCCGCGCGCCTTCGCCTGGCGGATCGCCTCGACCGCCGCACCGGTCGAGAGATGGGCGGCATGGTAGCGGGCACCGGTCAATTCGACGAGCCGCAGGTCGCGCTCGATCATGATGATCTCGGCCGCCGGCGGGATCGCGGCGAGCCCGAGCCGGGTCGCAATCTCGCCCTCATTGACCTCGCCGGCAGCGGCGAGGCTCGGCTCCTCCGGGTGCTGCAGCACCAGGAGGTCGAAGCTGCGGGCATAGGAGAGCACCCGGCGCATGACCAGCGCGTCGGCGACCGCCCTGACCCCGTCGGTGAAGCCGACCGCCCCATTCGCCGCCAGCAGGCCCATCTCGGTCAATTGCTTGCCAGCGAGCCCCTTGGTCGCCGCGGCATAGGTGTGGACCTTGGCGAGCCGGACCTCGCGCGCCCGGCGGGCCAAAAATTCGACAACCGAGACATCATCGACCGGCGGCTCGGTGTTGGGTAGCGCCACCATCGTCGTGACCCCACCCGCCGCCGCGGCTTCCCCCGCGCTCTCGATCGATTCCATGTGCTCGGCGCCGGGCTCGCGCAATTGCACGCGCATGTCGACGAGACCGGGTGCGAGGCACAATCCCTCGGCATCGATGATTTCGGCACCACCGGCGCAGACAGCGAGATCGCCGCCGACCGCCGCGATCCGCTCGCCCTCGATCAGCAGGTCACCCGGCACATCACGCCGGCTTGCCGGATCGAGCAGCCGCGCACCGCGGATCAGGAGGCGGCTCACGCTCCCTCCCACGTCTGCGGCCCGTTGCCGAGATCGCGGGTCAGCATTTCGAGGCAAGCCATGCGCACCGCGACCCCCATCTCGACCTGCTGGCGGATCACGCTGCGGTCGATGTCATCGGCGACCTCGCTGCCGATCTCGACGCCGCGGTTCATCGGCCCCGGATGCATGATCAGCGCGTCGGGTTTGGCCGCGCGCAGCTTGCCGTAATCGAGCCCGAAGAAATGAAAGTATTCGCGGGTCGACGGCACAAACGAGCCGTGCATCCGCTCCATCTGCAGGCGCAGCATCATCACGATATCGACCGCGGCGAGACCGGCCGCCATATCATGGAAGACTTCGACGCCAAGCCGCTCGACCGCGGCCGGCAGCAAGGTGCGCGGCGCCACCACCCGCACCCGGGCACCCATCGTGTTGAGCAACGCGATATTCGAGCGCGCCACCCGGCTGTGCAGCACATCGCCGCAAATCGCGACGACGAGCCCGCCGAGCCGCCCTTTGCGGCGGCGGATCGTCAGCGCGTCGAGCAGCGCCTGGGTCGGGTGCTCATGGCTGCCGTCGCCGGCATTGATGACCGCACAATCGACTTTTTGCGAGAGCAGCTGAACCGCACCCGATTCGGGATGGCGCACGACCAGCACATCGGGATGCATTGCGTTCAAGGTCATCGCGGTATCGATCAAGGTCTCGCCCTTGACCATCGAACTGACCGCCACGGCCATGTTGATGACGTCGCCACCGAGCCGTTTGCCGGCCAGCTCGAACGAGGTGCGGGTGCGGGTCGAGTTCTCGAAAAAGCAGTTGATGATCGTGCGGCCGCGCAGCAATGCGCGCTTTTTTTCCGCCTGGCGGTTCAGCTCGACATAGCCGTCGGCAAGGTCGAGAAATCGTTCGATCTCGGCCGCCGACAGGCCCTCGATGCCCAGCAGGTGGCGATGCCGGAACGCGGCACCGTTAACGCTATCTTGCATAAAGACGGTACTATAATTTGCGGTCAACGGGGCGGCAAGGCATGGTCGGAGGGTGCGAGCGGTATCTTGTCGCGGCGGGCAACGAACCTTCGTACATCCTGCTGGCACCTACCGAGAGGATCATGACGCGTGCGACGGGCTTTGCCACCAACCCTAGCCGGGCGGTGCGTCTCCCGAAGGTGGTCGGTTTTTCCAGCGGGATCCGCGAAGTGGATGTGGTCAACCGTCGCGAATTTGAGCGCAGCCCGGAGCTGCGGGTCGAGAACCGGGGAGCGGGCGCGCCATGAGCCCCAATCCGATCACACTCGCGATGGTCGTCGTGCTCGCCGGGCTCGGCGTGCTGGCGATCCTGGCCGGATTGATTGCGCCCGGCGCCGTGCTGATCGCCGCGGCGCTGATCGTCTTCACCGCGGTCAAGATGGCGCGGCAATGGGAACACGCTGTGGTGCTGCGGGCCGGCAAGTTCCTCGCCGTCCGCGGACCCGGCCTGTTCGTGATCGTCCCGATCCTCGACAATGTCATCGCCGTGATCGACAACCGGCTGCGCACCACCCAATTCGTCGCCGAGCAGACCCTGACCCGCGACACTGTGCCGGTCGATGTCGATGCGATCATCTTCTGGCTCGTCACCGATGCGCGCCGTGCGGCACTCGATGTCGTCAGCTATGGCGAGGCGATCTCGTGGGCGGCGCAGACCTCTTTGCGCGAGATGATCGGCGCTGCCGACCTGGCGATGCTGCTGTCGAACCGCAAGGCGATGGACGAGGAATTGCGCGCCACCATTCATGCGAAGACCGCGGCATGGGGGATCGATGTCCGCTCGGTCGAGCTCCGCGACGTCCGCATCCCGGTGGCGCTGCAGGACGCGATGAGCCGGCAGGCGCAGGCCGAGCGCGAGCGCCAGGCGCGCGTCATCCTCGGCACCGCCGAGGCCGAGATCGCTCATAGTTTTGTCGAGGCGGCCCAGACCTATGCCGACGATCCCGTCGCCATGCATCTGCGCGGCATGAACATGCTCTATGAGAGCGTCAAGGAGCGCGGCAGCACGATCATCGTGCCGAGCAGCGCCATCGACACGATGAACCTCGGCGGCATATCCGGCATCGCCGCGCTTGCGCAGACCAGTCCGACGACCGCCCCGGGCGCTTCCGGCGCGCCGACTGCGGGCCCGTGGTCACCGGCCGCACCGCGCAAATCATGACGACCGCTCAGCCTGCATTGGCACTCAGCCTGCATTGGCGAGAAAATCGAGACAGCCTTGCAGGATGTAGGCGGCGGCGACGCGGTCGATAATCGCGGCCCGGCGGCGGCGGGTCATGTCGGCGGCGATCATCTCGCGCTCGACCGCTGCAGTCGACAGCCGCTCATCCCACAGGGCGACCGGCAAGTCGCGCCAGGCGGCGAGGTTGCGGGCGAACTGGCGGACCCCTTGGGTGCGCGGCCCGTCGCCGCCGGACAGCGTCAGCGGCAGCCCGATCACCAGCCCGCCCGCGCCATGGATGTCGATCAGCGCGCCGAGCCGGGCGAGATCGTCGCGCGCGCGCCGCCGGCGAAGCGTTTCGAGCGGGGTGGCGATGACGCGGCGCGTGTCGGACAGGGCGAGGCCGATCGTTTTGGTGCCGACATCGAGGCCGATGAGCCGCATGCCAACCGGCACGGCATCGCGCAACGCTGCGGGGTCGGCTAGAATCATCGTCGCGGATATCCTATTTTCGGCGTCCCGGCGGGCGGTTGCGGAGGCGGTGCGAACATGGCGTTGGATCGGGCATGGCGCTAGACCGGGCTGCGGTCGCCCATATCGCCGCATTGGCGCGGATCCGCCTCGCCGAGACCGAGCTTGCGCCGCTGGCTGACGAGCTGTCACAGATCATCGACTGGTTCGAGCAATTGAGCGAGCTCGACACCAGCACGGTCGAGCCGATGGCCAGCGTGGCGGCGGCCGGCCTGCCGATGCGCGACGACCGAGTGAGCGACGGCAATTGCCGCGAGGCGATCCTCGGCAACGCTCCGCGGGTCGCGCCGGCGGCGGCCGAGCGCGGGTTCTTTGCCGTGCCGAAGGTGGTCGAGTGAGCGATTCGCTGACGCAGCTAACCCTGGCCGAGGCACGCGACGGGCTCGCCCGCAAGGTGTTTTCGGCCCGTGAGCTGGCCCTGGCGCACATCGCCGCGGTCGAAGCGGTGAGGCCGCTCAACGCCTTCATCACGGAAACCCCCGAGCGCGCGCTGGCGATGGCCGCGGCGGCCGACGATCGTCTGGCGCATGGCCAAGCCCGGCCGCTCGACGGGGTGCCGATCGCGGTCAAGGACCTCTTCTGCACCAAGGGTGTGCTGACGACGGCCGCGTCGCACATTCTCGACGGTTTCCGTCCGCCTTACGAATCGACCGTGACCGAAAAGCTGTGGCAGGCCGGAGCCGTCATGCTCGGCAAGACCAATCTCGACGAGTTCGGGATGGGCTCGTCGAACATGACGAGCCATTACGGCCCGGTCGAGAACCCGTGGCGACGCCAGCCTGGTGGAAGGGCCGGAGATAACCGGCCGCTGGTGCCGGGCGGGTCGTCGGGAGGCTCGGCCGCGGCGGTGGCGGCGCGTGCCGCACTGGCAGCGACCGGCACCGATACCGGCGGCTCGATCCGCCAGCCGGCGAGCTTTTGCGGCATTGTCGGGCTGAAGCCGAGCTATGGGCGCTGCTCGCGCTGGGGGGTGATCGCCTACGCCTCCTCGCTCGACCAGCCGGGACCGATGACCCGCACCGTGCGCGACGCGGCAATCCTGCTGCAGAGCATGGCCGGACACGATCCGAAGGATTCAACCTCGGCGCCGTTGCCGGTGCCGAATTACGAGGCGGCGCTGAGCGGCGACATCCGCGGGCTGCGCATCGGTCTGCCGCATGAATACCGCGCTCCCGGCATGCCGGGCGAGATTGAAGCGGTGTGGCAGCAGGGCGCCGAGTGGCTGCGCCGGGCCGGTGCCGAGCCGGTCGAGATCAGCCTGCCGCACACCCGATATGCGTTGCCGGCCTATTACATCATTGCTCCGGCCGAAGCCTCCTCGAACCTTGCGCGCTATGACGGGGTGCGCTTCGGGCTCAGGGTCGAGGGCGACAACCTCGACGAGATGTATGAGCTGACCCGCGCCGCCGGCTTTGGTGCGGAAGTCCGCCGCCGGGTGCTGATCGGCACCTACGTGCTGTCGGCCGGCTATTACGACGCCTATTATTTGAAGGCGCAGCGGGTCCGCGCCCTGATTGCGCAGGATTTTGCCGCGGCCTTTACCCAGGTCGACTGCCTCTTGGCGCCGACGGCACCGTCCTCCGCCTTTGCCATCGGCGAGACCGGCGACGACCCGGTGGCGATGTATCTCAATGATCTCTTCACCGTACCCGCCTCGCTTGCCGGATTGCCGGCGATCTCGGTCCCGGCGGGACGATCCGGCGACGGTCTGCCGCTCGGCCTGCAGATCATCGGCCGGCCGTTTGACGAAGCCGGCGTGCTGCGCGCCGCCGGCGTGCTGGAAGATGCCGCCCAATTCCGCGATCTGCCCGGCTTTGTCGCGGCAGGCCGAAGGATTCGCGACCGCGACGACAGCCATCACCTGCGACAGGCGGGATCATGATCGAAGGCCGCACCGGCGAGTGGGAGACCGTGATCGGGCTCGAAGTGCATGCCCAGATCGTCTCCGAAGCCAAATTGTTTTCGGGGGCGGCGACCCGGTTCGGGGCCGAGCCGAATACCCAGGTCTCGCCGGTCGATGCGGCGTTTCCCGGCATGCTGCCGGTCATCAACCGCCATTGTGTCGAGCAGGCGGTCAAGACCGGGCTCGGGCTCGATGCCGAGATCAATCTCGTCAGCGTGTTCGACCGCAAGAACTACTTCTATCCCGATCTGCCAGCCGGCTACCAGATCTCGCAATATCTGCAGCCGGTGGTCGGCCATGGCCGGATCGTGCTCGACATGCCCGACGGTTCGACGCGCGCGATCGGCATCACCCGGCTGCATCTCGAACAGGATGCCGGCAAGAGCCTGCACGACCAGCATCCGAGCCTGACCTATGTCGATTTGAACCGGGCCGGGATCGGGCTGATGGAAATCGTCTCCGAGCCCGATCTCAGGAGCGCGCAGGAGGCCGGCCTCTATCTGCGCAAGCTGCGCTCGATCCTGCGCTATCTCGGCACCTGCGACGGCAATATGGACGAGGGCTCGATGCGCTGCGACGCCAACGTCTCGGTGCGCCGCCCCGGCGGGTCTTTCGGAACGCGCTGCGAGTTCAAGAACGTCAATTCGGTGCGCTACGTGATGCAGGCGATCGAATATGAGGCGCGCCGGCAGGTCGAATTGCTCGAGGAGGGTGGTGCGGTCGTGCAGCAGACGCGGCTCTTTGATGTCGGGCGCGGCATCACCCGGCCGATGCGCTCCAAGGAAGACGCGCATGACTATCGCTATTTCCCCGACCCCGATCTCTTGCCGCTGGTGCTCGATCGGGACTGGGTGGACGGGCTGCGCGCCGGGCTGCCGGAGCTGCCGGATGCGAAAAAGGCACGGTTCATTTCGGCGCTCGGCCTGTCGCCCGAGGATGCCGAGGTGCTGGTTGCCGAGCAGGCGCCGGCGCTGTTCTTCGAAGAGGTTGCCGCCGGACGCGATGCGAAGCTCGCGGCCAATTGGGTGGTTGGCGACCTGTTCGCCGCCTTGAACCGGCTCGGCTGCGGCATCGAGCGCTCGCCGGTATCTCCGGCGCAGCTGGGCGCGCTGATCGACCTGATCGCCGACGGCACGATTTCCGGCCGGCTCGCCAAGGATGTGTTCGCCGAGATGGTCGCGACCGGCGCCGACCCGGCCACGATCGTCGAGCAGAAGGGGCTACGCCAGGTCACCGATTCCGGCGCCATCGCCGCCGCGATCGAGGCGGTGCTCGCGCGCGAGGCCGACAAGCTCGCCGAATACCGCGCCGGCCGTGACAAGCTTTACGGCTTTTTTGTCGGCCAAATCATGAAGGCGACCCAAGGCAAGGCCAACCCGACACTCGTCAACGAGCTGCTGAAAGAACGGCTGGCCGGGCAGGGACCGGCTTGAACCGGGGCCAGCCGGCCGGCTTCCCGGGCCCGCTACGGCTGTCGCTGCGCAGGGTGGCAGCGGCGGGCGCCGGGGCGGGGCTGCTGATCGCCGCCGGGCTCGTCTGGTTCGCCACTCCGCCCGCGGCCGAGCATCAGCTGGCGCCGACCGACGCGATTGTCGTCCTGACCGGCGGCAGCGAGCGGCTGCATAGCGGTGTCGCGCTGATGCGCGAAGGAAAGGGACATGCGCTGCTGATCTCCGGGGTTGGCCGCGGCGTCGGCCTTGACGAGCTGCTGCGGATTGCCGGCGGCGCTCCCGCTTGGCTCACCTGCTGCGTTGCGATCGACTATGAGGCCGAGAACACCGAGGACAATGCCGAGGAAACCGCGCGCTGGATGCGCTCGGGCGGCTACCGCAGCCTGCGACTGGTCACCGCCTGGTACCATATGCCGCGCAGCCGCCTCGAATTCGCGCGGGCGATGCCGGGGATCGAGATCGTGCCGCATCCGGTCTTTCCGCCGGGCGTCAAGGAGCGGTATTGGTGGGCTTGGCGCGGAACGGCAGCGCTGCTGGTTGTGGAATATGTGAAATACCTGGCGGTGCTGTTCCGACCGCTGATCGAGCCGTCGCAACCATCGCGCGACGAGCCGGTCGAAGCCGCGGTCCAGCCGTGAGCGGGGCCAGGGCATTCGCCTTCAACCTGCTGATCGTCGCCTGGACCGTGGCCCTCGGCACGGTCGGGCTGCCATTGTTGCTGGCGCCGCGAGCGACGGCGATGGCTTTTGGCCGGTTCTGGGCGCGGGGCGTGCTGTGGCTGCTGCGGGTCGTGGTCGGGCTCGATCACCGGATCCGCGGGTTCGACCGCATCCCTGCCAATGGCTGCATCGTCGCGATGAAACATCAATCGGCCTGGGATGCGCTGATCCTGCCGATCGTCCTCGGCGATCCGGCGGTCATCGTCAAGCGCGAACTGCTATTCTTGCCGTTCTATGGATGGTACGCGGCGCGGGCGGGCTCGATCGGGATCGATCGCAAGGGCGGTGCCCGAGCCTTGCGCCGGATCGTCGCCGCGGCGCGGCCGGTGGCGGCCGCCCGCCGGCCAGTCGTGATCTTTCCGCAGGGTACGCGGGTGGCGCCGGGAACATTGGCACCGTATCAACCGGGCGTTGCCGCGCTCTACCAGGCGCTGGGCCTGCCGTTGGTGCCGGCGGCGGTCAATTCCGGCCTGTTCTGGGGGCGGCGCGCTTTTGTCAAGCGGCCGGGCCGGATCACCCTCGAATTTCTCGAACCGATCCCGCCCGGCTGGCCGCGGCGCCGGCTGATGGCCGAGCTCGAACAGCGAATCGAGACCGCCACCGCCATGCTGGAGCGCGAGGCTGAGGCGGCGCGTCGCGACGAGACCGCCGCCGGCGGCGTGCTCAACGGTCGTGCGGGCGGGGTGGTGGAAACCGGTCCTCACCATCACCACTGACGATCTCGGCGAGCGTATAGGAGCACTC
>DATJTI010000006.1:0-5876 GCA_035503615.1 Allostellaceae bacterium
AGCCTCGCGCCCGTCGACGATGCGGTGATCGTAGGACAGCGCCACATACATCATCGGCCGGATCTCGATGGTCTCGGCCTCTGCGCCCGATCCCTTCACCGCGATCGGGCGGCGCTCGATCTTGTGCATCCCGAGAATGCCGGATTGCGGCGGATTGAGGATCGGGGTCGACAGCAGCGAGCCATAGATGCCGCCATTTGATATTGTAAAGGTGCCGCCGGACAATTCGTCGACCGACAATCGGCCGTCGCGCGCCTTGCGCCCAAACTCCGCGATCTCTTTTTCGATTTCGGCAAAGCTCTTGGCGTCGGCATCGCGCACGACCGGCACGACGAGCCCATGCTCGGTGCCGACCGCAACCCCGATGTCGTAATGGTTTTTATAAACGATCTCGTCGCCATCGATCTCGGCGTTGACGCCCGGGGTTTCCTTTAGCGCCGCTATTGCCGCCTTGACGAAAATCGACATAAAGCCCAGCCGAACCCCATGCTTTTTCTCGAAGGGGTCACGCCATTGCTGGCGCAGCGCGATCGTCCGGCTCATGTCGATTTCGTTGAACGTGGTCAGCATCGCGGCGGTGTTCTGCGCCGCCTTCAGCCGCTCGGCGATGCGCCGTCGCAGCCGCGTCATCCGCACCCGCACCTCGCCTCTGGCCGGGGTCGCCGCCGGCTCCGGGACCGGCCGGGGTGCGCTCGGTTGAAATACGGCCGGCGGAGGCGCGGCCGGTGCCGGCATCGGACGCGCTGGCCGCGGCCGCGCCAGTGCCGCCTCGACATCGGCCTTGGTGATGCGCTCGCCGGGTCCGGTCGGCACGATCGCGGCAGCGTCAAGCTCGCCTTCCGCGACCAGCTTGCGAACCGCGGGTCCGGCGCGGTCAAGCACCGAGGCGGCTTCGTCCGCGCCCGCCTCTCCCGGCTTTCGCCCGGGTCCGGCCCCCTCCCCGGCAATGCTGGCGAGGGGGGAGCCGATCTGCGAGCCTGGGTGGGCGAGGGTAGCGGGGGAGATCGGCGAGGTCGCGACGGCACTTCTGCCGGCGTTCGCCGCCTCCCGTTCGCTGTCGCGCTCGCGCGGCAGAGGCAGGGTGGCCTCAAGCGGGGTCGGGTGCGGAGCCGCAACCGCGGTGGTCTCGCCGATAACGCCGAGCACCGCACCGACCGGCAGGCTGGTCCCTTCCTCGGCGACGATCTCGGCGAGCGTCCCTGTCGCCGGCGCCGGTACTTCGACATTCACCTTGTCGGTTTCGAGTTCGACGACCGGCTCGTCGATTGCAACCGCCTCACCAGGATGCTTCAACCATTTCGCAACCGTCGCGTCGGTGATCGACTCGCCGAGATTCGGCACCTTGATTTCGATCGTCATGACCGCCGACCCAGATAATCAGGCGGCGAGCGCCGCCGCGACGAGCTGCACCTGCTCTTCGACATGGCGCTTGAAGAGGCCGGTCGCCGGCGATGCCGCTTCGGCGCGCCCGACAAAGCGCGGCCGCCGTGCCGCGATGTCGAGACCCGACAGAATCCGCTCGATGCGCCGATCGACAAAATTCCACGCCCCCATATTCTGCGGCTCCTCCTGGCACCAGACGATTTCAGCATTGCGCCATCGGGCCAGCACCTTGGCGAGGCTGGCTGACGCAAACGGATAGAGCTGCTCGATCCGCACCAGAGCCACCCGATCGTCGCCGCTTTGCGCCCGCGCCTTCGCCAGATCGAAATAGACCTTGCCCGAACTTAGCACGACCCGGCGCACCTGGTCGTCGGGTGCGATCGCTTCGACTTCGCCGATCACCCGGTGGAACGAGCTTCCCGGCCCCATATCCTCGAGCCGCGAGGTCACCTCCTTGGCTCGCAGCAAGGATTTCGGAGTGAAGACAATCAGCGGCTTGCGGAAATTCCGCCGCACCTGCCGCCGCAGCGCGTGGAAGTAATTGGCGGCCGTCGTCAGATTGCAAACCTGGATGTTGTCCTCGGCGCAGAGTTGCAGATAGCGTTCGATGCGGGCCGAGGAGTGCTCCGGGCCTTGTCCCTCATAACCGTGCGGCAGCAACAGCACGAGACCGCTCATCCGCAGCCACTTGGCCTCGCCGGCGGCGAGGAACTGGTCGATGATGACCTGGGCGCCGTTGGCGAAATCGCCGAACTGCGCCTCCCACAGCACCAGGGTCGACGGGTCGGCGAGGCTGTAGCCGTATTCAAAGCCGACTACGCCCGCCTCCGACAGCGGGCTGTCGATGATCTCGAACGGCGCCTGCCCCGGCCGGACATGATTGATCGGCACATAACGCTGCTCGCTGTGCTGATCGATCAGGATCGCATGCCGATGGGAAAAGGTGCCGCGGCCGCTGTCCTGGCCCGACATCCGCACATGCGTGCCCTCGGCGCAGAGCGAAGCAATCGCCAGGGCTTCTGCGGTTGCCCAGTCGATGCCCTCGCCGCTTTCGATCGCGGCGCGTTTCGCATCGAGTTGCCGAGCGATCTTGGGGTTGAGCCGAAAGCCTTCGGGCACCGTCACCAGTCCGCTGCCCAATTCCCGCAATTTCTCGGTGGCAACGGCCGTATCGCCGCGGCGATCGTCGTCGGGGGCGGCGGCTAGGCCGGCCCAGGCACCTTCGAGCCAGTCGGCTTTGTTCGGGCGATAGCTCTTCGCCGCCTCAAACTCGCTTTCGAGCCGGGTCACAAAGCGCGCCGCCATCGCCTCGGGCTCGCCTTCGGCAACCACCCCCTCATCGACCAGCCGCTTGGCGTAGAGCTGCCGGGTTGTCGGATGACGAGCGATCGTTCGATACATCAATGGCTGTGTGAAGGCGGGCTCGTCGCCCTCATTGTGGCCGTGACGGCGATAGCAGAACAGGTCGACGACAACGTCCTTGCCAAATTCGCGGCGAAATTCGGCAGCGGCTTCGGCGACTTCGACAACCGCCTCCGGATCATCGCCGTTGACGTGAAAAATCGGCGCCTGCACCGCCTTGGCGACATCCGAGGGATACGGGCTCGACCGCGCGGCCGAAGGTGCGGTGGTAAAGCCGATCTGGTTGTTGACGACGATGTGGATCGTGCCGCCGGTGCAAAAACCGGTCAGCTCCGACAGTTCCAGCGATTCGGCGACCAGCCCCTGACCGGCAAAAGCGGCATCGCCATGCATCAGGATGCCGGCGACCTCGCGCCGTGCGATGTCGGCGCGCTGCTGCTGCTTGGCGCGGACCTTGCCAAGCACCACCGGGTTGACCGCTTCGAGATGCGACGGGTTGGCGGCGAGCGACAAATGCACGGTCCGGCCGTCGACCTCGCGGTCGGCAGAGGTGCCGAGATGATATTTGACGTCGCCCGAGCCGTGGACGTGCTCGGGATTGGTCGAGTTGCCCTGAAATTCGGAAAAGATCGCGGCATAGGGCTTGCCGACAAAATTGGCGAGAACGTTGAGGCGGCCGCGATGCGGCATGCCGATCACGAACTCATTGACGCCGAGACGGCTGCCGCGGCGCAAGATCGCCTCCAATGCCGGCATCACCGATTCGGCACCCTCGATGCCAAACCGTTTGGTCCCGGTGTAGCGCCGGTCGAGAAACCGCTCAAAGGTCTCGGCGGTGGTCAGCGTGTCGAGGATTTCTTGCTTTGCCGCGGTCGTCAGACCCGGCCGGCGGTCGCGCTTTTCAAATCTTTCCTGGATCCATGCGCGTTCGGCCGGGACCTGGATGTGCATGTATTCGACGCCGATCTTGCCGCAATAGGTTTGGCGCAGGATCGCGATGATCTCGCGCAGGCTGGCGCGCTCGCGGTCGAAGATGTGGTTGATGAATATTTCCCGGTCGAGATCGGCCTCGGTGAAGCCGTAGCTGCGATAATCGAGTTCGGGGTAGGGGCCGCGCTTATCGAGACCGAGCGGATCGAGGTCGGCTTCGAGGTGGCCACGCACGCGGTAGGCGCGGATCAGCTGCAAGGCGCGGATCGAATGGGAGATCGCCTGCTGCAGCGCGGCGAGGTCCGGTGCCGCCGGCGCCGCCATGTCGTTGCCGCGGGATGGTCGCGGCGGCTGATCCCAAACCGGTGTGCGCAGATCGGCGAGCGCCGTTTTTTCATCGGCACCGATCTCGGCAAAAAACCGGCGCCAGCTGTCGTCGACCGATGTCGGGTCGTCGAGAAACCGGGCGTAGAGATCGGAAATGAAGCCGGCATTGGTGCCGGTCAGAAAACTCGCGCCGTCGATATCAGCCATCGGTAACCCTGAAACGCTGTCCCTGTAGAACGCCAAAAGCTAGGGCGATCATTTCGTGGAGGCCAGTTCTCGCTTATGACAATATAGGGTGACGATATCGCAAATCCGTTACGAATTACTGCCTTGCAATTAGCGCGTAGGCGGCGGGCGTGATAAATCGCGTGCGAAGCACAAGCCTCCGGCGGTTAAAGAAGTACTGACCTTCGTAGAGGACCTGTGTGAATACGTAAACGAGAAGTTCGATGAACGTTCGGCCTTGCATCTCGCCGCCTATGTCATGTGGCGGATTAACTGGATACATCCGTTCGATGATGGTAATGGACGCACTGCTCGAGCAGCATCGTATCTCGTCCTATGCATAAAATTGCGCAATTAACTCCCTGGAAAACCTACAATCCCCGATCAGATTGCGGAGAAAAAAGGTCCTTACTACCAAGCGCTAGAGGCGGCGGATGCCGCGTGGGCCAAAGGATATCCCTCTCGACCTGACCGCGCTAGAGGCGCTTGCCGAGAGCCACCTCGCAGCACAGCTGGTAAGCGCCGTTGAAGAAGCGCGCGGCCAGCCATTGGCGTGAGCGCCAAAGCAAACGGGTTAGGCTAACGGCAATGGTCAGCCTTTCAGCACGTCGCGCATCGTGGTGCCGATCTCGGCTGGCGAGCGGGCGATCGTGGCACCCGCGCTGCGCAGCGCTTCCATCTTGTCTTCGGCGCCACCTTTGCCGCCGGCGATGATCGCCCCGGCATGCCCCATCCGCCGGCCCGGCGGTGCGGTGACGCCGGCGATAAAGCCGACCACCGGCTTCTTGCGAGCCGACGATTTCAGAAAGGCCGCACCGTCTTCTTCGGCGCTGCCGCCGATTTCGCCGATCATGACGATCGCCTCGGTCTCATCATCGGCGAGAAACATTTCCAGCACTTCGACAAAATTGGTGCCGTTGACCGGGTCGCCGCCAATGCCGACACAGCTCGATTGACCGAGACCGACAGCGGTGGTCTGCGCCACCGCCTCATAGGTGAGGGTGCCCGAACGCGAGACGATCCCGATCCTGCCGCGGCGGTGAATGTGCCCCGGCATGATGCCGATCTTGCACTCGTCGGGGGTGATGACACCCGGGCAATTGGGGCCGATCAGCCGGCTCTTGGTGCCGGTAAGGGCCCGCTTTACGCGCACCATGTCGAGGACCGGGATGCCCTCGGTGATGCAGATGACGAGTTCGATGTCGGCGTCGATCGCTTCGAGAATCGCGTCAGCGGCGTAAGGCGGCGGCACGTAGATGACGCTGGCGGTCGCGCCGGTTTTGGCGCGCGCTTCGTGCACGGTGTCGAATACCGGCAGATCGAGATGCCGGCTGCCGCCTTTGCCCGGCGTCACGCCGCCCACCATCCGGGTGCCGTAGGCGATCGCCTGCTCGGTGTGAAACGTGCCCTGCGAGCCGGTGATGCCCTGGCAGATCACGGTCGTGTCGGCATCGACCAGGATCGCCATCAGCCGGCCTCCTCGACCGCGGCCACGACCTTTTTCGCGGCATCCTCGAAATTCTCCGCCGCGATCAGCGGCAGCCCCGACTGGCTCATGATGCGGCGGCCCAATTCGACATTGGTGCCTTCGAGGCGGACGACCAGCGGCACGTGCAAATTCACTTCGCGGGCCGCCGAAACGATGCCCT
>DATJTI010000007.1:0-11554 GCA_035503615.1 Allostellaceae bacterium
TCGAGGAGACCACCAGCGACTACGATCGCGAGAAATTGCAGGAACGGCTGGCCAAGCTCGCCGGCGGGGTCGCGGTGATCCGGGTCGGCGGTGCCACCGAAGTCGAGGTCAAGGAGCGCAAGGACCGGGTCGATGACGCGACCCACGCGACCCGCGCCGCGGTCGAGGAAGGGGTGGTGCCGGGCGGCGGCGTGGCACTGCTCTATTCGGCCCAGGCGCTCGACGGGCTGACCCCGGAAAACAACGATCAGAAGGTCGGCATCGATATCGTGCGGCGCGCATTGCAGGCGCCGGTGCGCCAAGTCGCCGAGAACGCCGGCAGTGAGGGCTCGGTGGTGGTCGGCAAACTGCTCGACAGCAAGGACCAGAATTACGGCTACGACGCGCAGTCGGGCAGCTATGTCGACATGGTCAAGGCCGGCATCATCGACCCAACCAAGGTGGTGCGCCTGGCGTTGCAGAACGCGGCGTCGGTCGCCGGCCTCCTGGTCACAACCGAGGCGATGATCGCCGAAAAGCCGGAAAAGAAGGCCGCCCCCGGGATGCCGCACGACCACGGGATGGACGGCATGGACGATTTCTAAAAGCCGTCGCAAGCCTGGATTGGGGCCGGCATCGCAAGTGCCGGCCTCTGTTTTTGTACCGATGCGTGCGCCGGTCGGTGCTAAAATTTTACCGAGTTCTTTCCGCACGGCTCGGACACAGAGAGATGGCACGCGAGCACAATTGGGCCGACAACCATAGCTTCAAGGCCGCCCGCATCCACCGCCCGATTTCGGTCGATGAACTGCGCAGGCTCGTCGCCAGCTCGCCCCGAATTCATGCGGTTGGAACCCGCCATTCCTTCAATGGCTGCGCCGATTCGGCGGGCGACCTGGTCGATCTGGGCCGGCTCGGCCTTCCCTCCGTCATCGATCCGGATCGAGGAACGGTGACGCTCGCTTCCGGCACGAGCTATGCCGTTCTTGCCAGCCATCTGGCGAGCCAGGGCTGGGCGTTGCACAACACGGCCTCGTTGCCGCACATCTCGGTCGCCGGAGCGATCGCCACCGGGACGCACGGTTCGGGGGACCGGAACGGCGGTCTGGCGACCGCGGTAGCGGCGATCGAACTGGTGACCGCAAGCGGTGCTCTGGTCGAGGTTCGTCGTGGTTCCGCGGATTTCGACGGCCTGGTGGTCGGCCTCGGCGCATCGGGTATCGTCACCCGCGTGACGCTCGACCTCGAGCCGAATTTCGCGCTGCGGCAGGACGCGTTTGCCGGCCTGTCCTGGGCGACGCTGCTGTTGCGCCTCGACGAGGTCATGGCGTGCGGCTACAGCGTCAGCGTCATGACACGGTGGTGCGGGGACTCGGTCGATCGCTTGTGGGTCAAGACCCGGCTCGGCCCGGACCGCCGCCCCGATACGCTCGCAGCCGAATTCGGCATGGTGCCGGCGCGACATGCATCCTGGCGCGATATCAGCGAGGCGGCGGCCGGGCTCAACCTGTTTGGATCGGCCGGCCCGTGGTCCGAACGGCTGCCGCATTTCCGCCCCGATGCGGTCCTCGACCCGCGGCAGGTCCAGAGCGAATACATGGTGCCGCGGGAGCATGGCGCGGCCGCGCTCGCCAGGCTGCACGCGATCGGCGATCGCATCGACCGCCATCTGGTGATCACCGAACTGCGCACCGTCGCGCCGGACGGGCTTTGGCTCAGCCCGTGCTATGGGCAGGACAGCCTGGCGATCCATTTCACCTGGAAACGCGAGCCCGAAGCGGTGCATGAATTGACGGTCGAGATCGAGGAATTGCTGCTGCCGCTCGGCGCCCGCCCGCATTGGGGCAAGTTCATTCACGCGCGCGCTGACCGGCTCGCCGGCCTTTATCCCCGCATGGGCGATTTCCGCACCCTCGCCCGCCGCTACGATCCCGACGGCAAGTTCCGCAATGATTTTCTCGACACGCATGTCTTCGGCTGAGCCTGCGCCTTGCTGGCAACGCATCCGGCTCCGTGGGGTGCGGGCACGAGGAGGCTCTTGTAGTCGGCGCGCGCAAGCTATCGATTAAATGGATAGAAGCGAAAAAAGAGAAAACTCTCTAAAGAGATGCTTAATACCCACCCTATCATCAAAAATATCGGTAACCAGTTGGCAGAAAAGATACCTCGACTCACGTTATTTTGATCTCCTCCACCTGCGATGGTCGGCAATATTAAGCCATCCTCTGTTGTGACTGTCTTCGGAATGCCATGATTTTTTTTAACACCGAAATTGCTCTCAAAGATGTCTTGAACATTCTTTGCTGCACGTCGCGCCGCTCGAATGGAACGCAACGCGGTCAAGCTGATCACGAACCCAATAAACGCTATCATGAACAACGCAAAATATATCTGTATAACTCCTTCCCACAAATAATGGTGCAGTTTTATTCGTGCGATATGATCGCCTGAATGCCCGTTAATCGCTTCGGCAATGCCTAATTTGGTTTGCAGGACCAACGCATAGGCCGCATATAGGAAGCCATGGATCATTAGCATCCAGGAAATACGCTGGTTGACAAGATGATCTTCATGCTGCACGTACTTTCTGAATGTTTCATAGATTTCAAGGTCGAGCGGAACCGTTGGAGGTGTTATTAAGGAAATATTAACTGATGATGCTGCGGATCTGCTTAGATACCAACGATGCAAATAGCGGGTCATGTGCTGTCCCTCGCGACGTCTTCAACCTAAAGGCGTGGAATATAGCACCGGGAGGCGGTTGCCGCATCCGCCGAGTCGAACCGCGGCTTGCGGATATTCCGATAATTTGCCGAGGCGCTCGCTCGAATATGGATCGGGAGTGGGCAGGTGGCGCTATCGTGACGATATGAGGTGCATTGGGAGGTGATGATGTCCGGGCTGCTCGACGGGAAGGCGGCGCTGATCACCGGTGGGGGCGGCGGGATCGGGCGGGCGACGGCGCTGGCCTTGGCCCGCGAGGGGGCGCGGGTTGCGGTCGCCGATGTCATGGCCGCGGCGGCGCAGGAAACCGTGGCGCTGGTCAATGCCCAGGGCGGTCAGGCGATGTCATTCTCGGGCGAGATCGTGCGCGATGCCGAGGTCCGGGCGATGATCGAGAATGTCGTCGCCGCCTACGGAAGGCTCGACTGCGCGTTCAACAATGCCGGGATCGCCGGCTGGCAGGTCGAGGCCGCCGGCAAAAAGACCGCCGAATGGTCCGAGGCCAGCTTCGACCGGATGATCGCGGTCAATCTCAAGGGGGTCTGGCTGTGCATGAAGCACGAGATCGTGCAGATGCTGGGCCAGGGCGGCGGGGCGATCGTCAATACCGGCTCGATCGCCGGGCTCGCCGGGCTGCCGACTTCCTCGGCCTATGTCGCGGCCAAGCACGGTGTCGTCGGGCTGACCAAGACCGCGGCGATCGAATATGCCGCCTCCGGGATCCGGGTCAACGCGGTCTGCCCCGGCTATATCAAGACACGGATGACCGAGGAGGTGATGGGACGGCGCGGTGCCGCGATCCTGACCCAGACACCGCTCGGCCGCATGGGGAGCCCCGAGGAGATCGCCGAGATGGTCGTGTGGCTGTGCTCGGACCGCGCCAGCTACGTGACCGGTGCGGCCTACAATGTCGATGGCGGCTGGATGGCGATGTGAAACGCCGGGCGCGACGATAGTGGTCGACGCCGCCGTCGGGACGGCGCCGACCCGGTCATGCCCATGCTATTCGGCGGCTTCGGCCGGCTCCTTTGCGACCGGCAATGGCTCGGTGCCGGTCCACGGATGCTCGGCGACATCGAACAGGATGCCTTCGGGGCCATAGAACTTGACCTCGAAGCCGCCGATGCGGGCCGCCTCGCTCTGGTCCATGTAGTGCCGGCCGCCAAGGCTCTCGAGCTTCTTGCCGGCTTCCTCGACATTCTCGACCAGCACGCCGAAATGGTGCAGGCCGGTATAGTCGAGGCCGCGGCCCAACTGGTCGGTCTTGAAGCGCAGGATCGCCAGATCGATCGTGCCGTCGCTCAAATGGTGGCCATAGGCGAGCGGCCCGTCATTCGAGCGGACGATCTTGAAGTCGAACGCCTTGACATAGAAATCGGCCATCGCGTCGGGGTCCTTGGCCGCGATCGCGATGTGACGCAATTTGGGCATGCTCGCCTCCTTTCAGGGGTCTATCAGGTTACTCGGCAGCCTCTTTCACCGGTGCGGGCAGCGGCTCGGCGCCGGCCCAGCCATGCTCGGCGATGTCGAACAGCACCCGCTCGGGGCCATAGAATTTCTTTTCGAAATAACCGGCTTGGTGGCCACCCTGGCCCTGGTCGATGTAGTGCTCGGCGCCGAGGCTTTCGAGCTTTTTCGAGAATTCGTCGACATCCTCGACCAGCACGCCGAAATGGTGGATGCCGCGGAAATTCATGCCCTTGCCGAGCTGGTCGGTCTTGAATTTGAGGATCGCCAGGTTGAGCGTGCCGTCGCTCAGGAACACGCCATCGGCGAGCACACCGTTGGGCCGGCCCACCTCGACAAAATCGAACGCGTTTTTATAGAAATCGGCCATCGCTTCGGGGTCTTCGGCGGCGATGGCGATATGGCGCAATTTGGGCATCGGCGATCTCCTCGTTGCTGCTGGTGCCACCCTAGCACGAACCGTGCGTCACTTCGAAGCGCTGCGTCGGATCGCCGCCAGCACCCGCGCCATGTTCTTGCCGACGCGAGACAGCGCCTCTTCCCATGGAAACAGGGCAAAGCGGTCGAATTCGGGCAGCAAAGTGCCGTTCGGCAGTGCGAATTGCGAGGTGCAGACGAGGTTCGCCGGGTCGGGCAAAGGGGTCGGTCGCCAGGCGAACAATGCCAGGTCCTTGCCGCGCCGATAGCGATGGACCCCGAGTGCCGAGAGCGCGGCGGGTGCGGCGACGAGCCCGGTCTCTTCCTGGAGCTCGCGCGCCGCGGCTGCGGCAAAATCCTCGCCGGGCTCGGCCTCGCCCTTCGGGATGTCCCAGCGCGGCGAGCGCGTCGCGTGACCCAGCAGGATGTGCGCGCCGTCGCCGACGATGACCCCGCAGCTCGTCTTTGTCGCATTCATGGCGCGACACCCCCCGCCGCACCACCGTAAAAGCCGCTGCTCCGATCGTTCCGCGCGCCGCTGCCGGCGCCGGCTGGGGCGCTGCAACCGGCCAGCAGCAACAGCCCGAAAAACGCGAGCAGCATCCTGTTCCTGATCGTTATCCGCATCTTCACCGGCGGATGCTCTCCTGGCGGCAAGTCTGTTGCGACGGACCACGTCTGTGGCGATGGACCGGGCACGACAGAGGAGAAACCAGATGCGACTGCGTCCGGCAAGAGGGCTGATGATACCGGTGCTGCTGGCGGCCGCCGCTACGGCCCTTTTCGGTCCCGCGGCGATGGCTTGGGGCGGGGCGCCGGCATCCGGGCGCTGGCAATGGCTGGCGCATACCTATTGGTATGTCCCAAGCGAATACTTGCTGGCGCTCGCGTCGAGCCCGTCACGCGCGCAGCCGATCCCGGTTTCCGACCAGACCGTCTATTACATTTCAAATTACGCCGACGGGTATTTCTGGGGCATCACCGCCGTCTCCTATACAGGGTCCGGCGGCTCGTCCTCCTCGCGCGGCGTTTCCTGCCTGCAGGTCGTCGGATCGGTGACCCCCGAAGGCGCGGTGCACCTGACCTTCACCGCGCTCGACGCGCAGGCGACACCGTCGGGCAGTTCGAGCAGCGAGCCGACGATCGGGATCGGCACGATGACGCGGCAGCGATCGCGATGGACGATGGAAAACCAGATGTCGACCGTCGCCGCCGGCAATTTGCTGCTGACCCACTGGGCCTATATGGACCAGTGCAAGCCGAGCGAACCGTGCTTCGCGCAATTGCCCGGAGCCAAGGTGTCGGTCCCGGAGTTTTTGTCATCTTGCGATGCGCACGGGTAGTACTGGGCACTTCGCACGGGTAGTGCTGGGCATTTCGCATGGGTGGTGCTGGTTGGCGCGGCCCCGTAAGCGGCGCTTGTTCCGGCAAAACGGCTCCGGGCCGCTGCCGACTTGCCTCCTCCTCGCTGGCGCGGCATTGATGCGCCGGGCTTGCAGGCACAAGAAGCAGGAGGCCGTCGAATGGACGAAATGCGCTGCTATCGGCCGCTGGCGATCGGACGGCGGGGTGCGGTCGCGGCGAACCATCCGCTCGCGGCACAGGCCGGGCTCCTGGCGTTGCGCGCCGGCGGCAACGCGATCGACGCGGCGGTCGCGACCGCGGCGGCGCTCGCCGTCGTCGAGCCGATGATGTCGGGGCTCGGCGGCGACGGCTTTTATCATGTCTACCAGCAATCGACCGGGCGCGCCGTCGTGTTCAACGGCACCGGGCCGGCACCGCAGGCGGCGACACCGGAGCGCTATGCCGGCGGCATCCCGCGTATCGGGCCCTTGTCGGTATCGGTCCCCGGCACGCTCGCCGGGCTCGGCATGATGCATCGCGAGTTCGGCCGGCTGCCCTGGAATGATCTGTTCACCGAAGCGATCGGCCTCGCCCGCGACGGGTTTGGCGCCACCCGCGCCTATTGCCACTTCGCCGAGGATCACCGCGACACGCTGCTGGTCGATCCGCGCGCGACCGCCGTTTTTCTTGCCGACGGCAAGGCGCCGGCGCTCGGTGCTGCGATCGTCCAACCCGATCTCGCGCACACCCTCGAAGAAATCGCCGCGGAAGGTGCCGAGAGCTTCTACCGCGGCCCGCTCGCACGGCGGCTCGCGGCCGGTCTGGAGGCAGTTGGATGCCTGGTGCGGGCGGGCGATCTCGCCGCATTCACCGCCGAGGCGCAAGCGCCGATCGCGATCGACTATCGCGGCTACACCGTGCTCGAAGCGCCACCCAACTCGACCGGCTGCGTGCTGCTCGAAGAGCTGAAGATCGTCGAGCATTTCGATCTCGCCGGCAGGGGCCTCCTCTCGGCCGATGCGATCCACGCGATGGTCGAGGCGAAGAAGCTCGCCTTTGCCGATCGCGAGCAATGGGTGGCCGACTGGCACTCGCTCGCCGCCCCGCTCGATCGGCTGTTGTCGGCCGATTACACGGCCGGGCTCGCCGCGCGTATCGACATGCGCCGGGCGGCGCCGACACGCACCCCGCTGGAAGCAGCGGCGGCCGGCGACACGACCTATTTCTGCACTGCCGATGGCGAGGGCAACGCGGTGTCCGGCATCCAGAGCATCAATAGCGGGTTTGGCGCGGGGGTCATGGCCGGCGACACCGGCATCCTCTTAAACAACCGGATGGCCTATTGGCATCTCGAACCCGGCCATCCGAACCGGCTCATGCCCGGACGGCGCGTGCGGCACACGATGAACCCGCCGATCGTGCTGAAGGACGGGAAATTATGGTGCGTGTTCGGCACGCCCGGTGCCGACAACCAGGTACAGATCAATCTGCAAGTGCTGACGGCGATGATCGATTTCGGGCTCGATCCGCAGCAGGCGGCGGAGCTGCCGCGCTGGACCTCGAATGTGCCGGGCCAATATGCCAACTGGCCGCATGACGGCGAGGACGCGCTGACAATCGAGCGCCGCATTCCCGAGGCGGTGCGCGCCGAACTCGCCCGCCGCAGCCACCCGGTCGTCGCAGTCGGCGATCTCGACGGACCGTGCAGCGTCGAAATCATCCGCCATGACGCCGCGAGCGGGATGTTGCTCGCCGGCTCCGACCCGCGCCGCGACGGCTGGGCTCTCGCGTGGTGACCGCGGTGGCTCGGCTATCATAATCGCACAAGCCGCGGCTAAGGGCTGCGCTGTGCCACACCCGGCGCGGCAACGTGCCACCACTTGCCAGATAGACGCCGGCGGAGATCAGCACGATGCCGGCCCAATCGCCCTGGCTGGGCCACTCGCCGAGCAGCGGAATGGCAAAGAGCGCCGCCAACGCGGGCACCAGAGCGCCGAACGCCGATCCGGCCGCGGCGCCGAGCAGGGCGACGGCGCGCCCGTACAGCACCAGCGACAGGATGGTCACGACGACGCCTTGAAAGAGCGCCTGGACCGCGAGATCGGCGAGCGGGATCCGGGCGAGCCTTGCGCCATGCAACGCGAAATAGATCGGCAGATAGACCACCAGCGACCCGGTGGAGACGAGCGCCACGGCGTGCAACGGGTCGAGCTGCGCTCGTCGCATCACCACAGTAAAGCCGGCCGTCAAAAACGACGCGGTGAGGAAGAGCCCGTCGCCTAATGCGCGCGAGGCGCTCCATCGACCACCGGCATGCCAACCGATGATGATGACGGCGCCGGCGAGGATCAGCGACAGCCCCGATATGCGCGCAGTCGAGAGCTTTTCGCGCAGCACGCCGGCGGCCAGCAGTGCCACAAACAGCGGCATGCAGCCGGGGTTGAGCGCGCCCCCGTCACGGGCCGGTGCAAAGCGCAGTCCAGTCGCCGCGATCAGCACATAGGGTACGCCGACCCCGGCGACCAGCACGCCGAGACCGGGCCATCCGAGGCGGTCGCGGGCAAGGCCGCGGCGCAACACGACCGGCGCCAGCAGCAGACCCGCGACGCCGAACCGCAACGCGGCGATGTCCGAGGCGTCGAGACCGGTGGTGACCGCCAGCCTGGTCAACACGCTCCAGCTCGCCCAGATCGTGGCCGCAGCCAGGCCAAAGACGGCCCCGTTCAGATAGTGCGTCTGCCGTAGCCCGGTCTCGCCGTCGCGTCGCACCAGCATCTCAGACAAGGGGCTTGCTCAAAAAGATCCGGGTGGCGCCGGACGGCGGGCAGGCGATTTCGCCAAAGCGGCGGTAGCCGTGCCGCTCGTAGAAGCCGGAGGCCTGGAATGTAACGGTGTAGACAAAAGCGGCGGTGCAGCCGCGGCGGCGCGCTTCGTCCTCGGCGAGTGCGATGATCCGGTTGCCAAGTCCGGCACCGCGCAGTTCTTCGGGCAGATAGAATAGATCGAGAAAAAACAGCCCGAACGAGGTATGGCCCAACAGCCCGCCGATCGGCGCACCGCTGTTTTTGTCACGAACGACAACATCGAGCGTCATCGTGTCGGCGGGGCGGAAATGGATTGCGTTGTAGGCCGCGAGCCCGCCGTCGATCGCCGCTTCGGCCTCCGGGTCACGAATCCCGGAGATGCCGAACGTCGGATCTTCGGTCATGGGCCGTCTCCCGATCCCGCCATGTAATTGGCGACCTCTGCAAAAGCCGGAGTCTCCTCGACAAACGAGAATGTTCCGCGCTCCTGGACTTCACCGGCGGCCTTGAGAAAGCCGCCAAGCGCGGCACGGATCAATGCCGAGCCAAGACTGATGCGCTTGACGCCGGCATCCGCCAATGCGGCGACCGGATATTGCGGGCCGCCGACGCCGATGACGATGTTGACCGGCTTTTCGACCGAAGCGCAGACGCGCCGGATCGTCTCCAGGTTCGGCAGCGCCGGAGCATAGAGGACATCGGCACCGGCTTCGGCATACGCCTGAAGTCTTCGGATTGTGTCGCCGATGTCGGGCCGACCAAACTGGAAGTTCTCGGCGCGTGCGGTCAGACAAAACGGAAACGGCAACGAACGCGCCGCTTCTGCGGCGGCGGCGATGCGCTCGACGGCGAGCGTGAAATCGTAGATCGGCTGGCGGCGCTTCCCGCTCGCATCCTCGATCGAAGCCCCCACGATGCCGGTTGCGGAGGAAAGCCGGATCGTCTGCGCCACTGCTTCGGGTGCATCGCCAAAGCCGTTTTCCAGGTCAGCCGAAACCGGAAGGGCGGTGACCGATGCGATTTCGGCGGCGTTTGCAAATGTCTCGTCCCGGCTGACCGCCCGCTCACTGTCACGCCGGCCAAGGGTGAACGAGAGACCGGCGCTGGTCGTCGCGAGCGCCTCGTAGCCGAGCGCCGCCAGCATGCGAGCCGTGCCCCGATCCCAAGGGTTGGGGATCACAAACGCGCCAGGCTTTTTGTGCAGGGCTTGAAATGCGGCCGCCTTCGCCGCCTGAAGGGGATCCATCGGTTTCTCCAGGGTGTGGATGAGGCTATGAGGCGGGCGGCGGTCTCGGTATCGCACCGTCTCCTGTGCGCGATCAGCGGCGCCGGTTACGCCGGATCGACGACCTCCATCGACACGATCTCGTCCGGTTCGCCGGTGTAGATGATCAGGCTCGTCGTCTCGGTGCCGATAAAGGCACTGTGCGGCTGGCCCGTCGGGTTCAGCGTGTAGCCACCGGCCGAGCGCACCGCTGCCCCGGTCTTGGTGCCGCGCCCGCCTTCGAGATTGAGGATGTGCTCGTCCGAGAGGGCGGTTGCGACGATCTTGATCAGCTTGCCCGGCGGCGGCGAGAACTTCGCCAACCAGGCGATGCCGCCACCCTCGCGACGGCGGTCGCTGAGAATTTTCAGCTGGACGATGTCGCGGCCGTCGTAAACCGCAGCCGGACCATAAAAGGGCAGGCCGGACGTCCATTCCGCGTGGTCGATATCGACATGAGTTGAAGCCATTGTCGTCCTCCGCCTTCGACATTGTTCGGCGAGGATAATGGCGGCATACTGACAGCGTTCTGTCAGTAGCAGCGCTATCCGATGCGTCGTGCCGACCGCCTGTTCGACATCATCCAAAGGCTGCGCGCCGCGGCTCATCCGGTGACTGCGGCGAGCCTCGCCGACGAGCTCGAAGTGACGGCGCGCACGATCTATCGCGACATCGCGGCGCTGCAGGCGAGCCGGGTGCCGATCGAGGGTGCGGCCGGGCTCGGCTATGTGCTGCGCCGCGGCTTCGACCTGCCGCCGCTGATGTTCACGGCCGAGGAGATCGACGCGATCGCCGTCGGCGTGCGGCTATTGCGCCGGCTGCGCGATCCGAAATTGCAGGCGGCGGCCGAAGCGGTGCTCGCCAAGCTCGGTGATGTCGTGCCGCAGCCGCTGCGCGCGCAGCTCGCGGGCGCTCCTTATTACGTCTCGGACGGTGCCGCACCCGCCGCTTCCGGGATCGACTTTGCCGAGCTGCGCCGGGCGATCCACGAAACCCGCAAGATGTCGATCGCCTATGCCGACGAAGCCGGGCGGCGCACCCGCAGGACGATCTGGCCGTTGGCGATGGCGTATTACGTCGATGTGACACTGATCGGCGCGTGGTGCGAGTTGCGCAATGATTTCCGCCATTTTCGCGTCGATCGCATCTCGTCCGCGCGGCTGCTCGACGAGCATTTTCCGCCCGACAATGGCCGGCTGATGGCGGATTGGCTGGCGTTGCGCAAGGAGCGGCCCGATCGGGTGGCGCCGGCCGCAGCCATCAGGACCAAGCCGACAGCCGAGGATGGTGGCCGACCGGCACGCTCGACCGCGATCGGGCCGTGACCATTGGGGGATTGGCGTGATGAATGACGGGAGATGCCGGGAGGCGTCATGAAAATTCGCGACATCGAGGTGTTTCAAATCGCCTGGGCGCCCGCGGACGCGCCGCCGCAGCGCAGCGCCTGGGTCATCATCCGCGGCGATGACGGTCTTTTCGGCATCGGCGAAGCGTCGCCGATGCAGGGCGGGCTCGCCTCGCTCGGCATCATCGCCCGCGATCTGGCGCCGCTGCT
>DATJTI010000008.1:0-56822 GCA_035503615.1 Allostellaceae bacterium
AAAGCCGTTATGCAGCCAGTAGCGCACAAAAGGCCGCCCGGCATGCGCGCAGGTGCTCTGCGCGATCTCGTTCTCGTGATGCGGAAAGATCAGGTCGAGCCCGCCGGCGTGGATATCGAAGGTCTCGCCGAGATGTGCAGCACTCATCGCCGAGCATTCGATATGCCAGCCGGGGCGGCCGCGGCCCCACGGGCTATCCCAGCCGGGCTGATCCGCGTTGGACGGCTTCCATAATACGAAATCGGCCGGATCGCGCTTGTAGGGCGCCACCTCGACGCGGGCACCGGCGATCATCTCGTCGCGGCTGCGGCCGGACAGCCGACCGTAGGCCGGGTCCGAACCGACCGCGAACAGCGCATGCCCGGCACCGGTGTTGCCGTCGACGACATAGGCGTGGCCGGTGGCGATCAGCTGCTCGATCATATCGATCATCTGCGCGATATGCGCGGTCGCGCGCGGCTCGATATCGGGTGGGAGATTGCCGAGTGCAGTCATGTCCTCGCGAAACGCGGCGATCGTGCGTTCGGTCAGCGCCGCGATCGGCTCGCCATTCTGGCGCGCCGCATCGATGATCTTGTCGTCGACATCGGTAATATTGCGGACATAACGCACATGATCCGTGCCGTAGATGTCGCGCAGTAGCCGGTAAAGCACGTCGAACACGACAAAGGCGCGAGCATTGCCGATATGGGCGCGATCATAGACGGTGGGTCCGCAGACATACATGCGCACGAGCTGCGGATCGAGCGGCTGGAACGCCTCCTTGCGGCGGCTGAGCGAATTATAGAGAGTGAGCGGCATGGCGAGGGGTTAGCAGATTGCGCTGCCTCGGTCCATCCGCCCACGCGATCCGGTTCGGCTGCCCGAGCCGATCGGTGCGGCGCACGCTCGACGGGCGCCTGAGGAGGACAGGATGAAGTTCGGCATCTTCTATGAGCTGCAACTGCCGCGGCCGTGGCAGGCGGATGGCGAATTGCGGCTCTACCAGAACGCGCTCGACCAGGTCGAGCTGGCCGATCGGCTCGGCTACGATTTCGCCTGGGAGGTCGAGCACCACTTTCTCGAGGAATATTCGCACTCGCCCGCGCCGGAGGTGTTTTTGGGCGCCGCCAGCCAACGCACCCGGAACATCCGGCTGGCGCATGGCATCATGCAACTGACGACGAGCCCGCCGGCCAGGGTCGCCGAGCGCATCGCCGCCCTCGACCTCGTCAGCAACGGCCGCGTCGAGTTCGGCATGGGCGAGAGCGCCAGCATCACCGAGCTCGAACCCTTCGGGCGCGCCTTCGAGGAAAAACGCGCGGTGTGGGAGGATGCGGTGCGCGCGATCATCCCGATGTTCCGGGATGGCGGCTGCGAATATCACGGGCCCTATTTCGATTTTCCGCTGCGCAACGTCGTGCCAAAGCCGGTGCAGAAACCGCACCCGCCATTGTGGTGCGCCTGCTCGCAATTGGAGACGATCGAGATGGCCGGGCGCCGCGGATTGGGCGCGCTCGCCTTCCAGTTCCTCAGCGCCGAGGCGGCGCATGCCTGGGTCCACGCCTATTACAACGCCTTTACGAAGCGCCAGGAGAAGCTCGCCGATTATGTGACGAACCCCAACCTGGCCTTGACCAGCTATTTCATGTGCGCGCCGACCGACGAGGAGGCGCGGCGCCGCGCCGACGGCATCCCGTTCTTCCAGTTCGCGCTGCGTTTCTACGGCCTCAGCCCGAACCGCGAGCGGCCGAAGCCCGGTGCCGTCGATCTGTGGGACGAATACGAGAAATGGAAGCGCGCCAACCCCGATGGCCTCATCCGCGCCCTGTCGGGCGGGCTGATCGGCTCGCCCGAGACGATCCGGCGCAAGCTCCGCCGCTTCGAGACCTCGCATATCGATCAGGTCATCTTTCTGAACCAGGCCGGCAAGAACACCCACGAGCACATCTGCGAGAGCCTCGAACTGTTCGCAACCGAGGTGATGCCCGAATTCCACGCCCATGAGCCCGAGCAGCAGGAGTGGAAAGCGCGGGTGCTGAACCGCGAGATCGCGCTCGAAGAGATCGACACCGCGCCCTACCGCGACCGCTACGGCCCCAATTCGGTGCAGGTGGCCCGCGCCCAGGCCGCGGAATAGGCGCGCCCGACGTCCGGCCGCATCGAGCGGGAGTGGATCGCGGCCGGTCACGACCCCAACCTCGCCGAGCCAATCTGCCGGTTCGCCCTCCGCGGTGGAATGACGGCGTTCACGGCAGGCAAACGGTCCGGCCTTAGCGGAGTGTCGCCGCGCGGGTCGATTGCGCGGATCCGCATCGCCGCCTAGGCTACGGCGCCGGTGTCGATGTTGCCGAAAGGTGCGCGCATGCCTGAAGCGTTGCCTGCGATCAGCCTCGTCGCCGTGCCGGGGCGGCGGCGGCACACCCTGGAGCTCGCCCGCGAGATCGAGCGGCGCGGCTTTTCCGGCATCTACATGCCGAGCCGGTGGAGCAACATGGCGCAATGCACGGCGCTGGCGCTGGCGACCGAACATATCCGCTTTGGCACCGCGATCGCCCCGATCTATGCCGAGACGACCGAAGAATTCGCGATGGCGGCGGCCTATATCCACGAAATCTCCGGCGGCCGTTTCCGCTTTGGGATCGGTGTCGCGCATGGGCCGACGCATCAGCGCCTCGGCGTCACCCCCGGCAAGCCGCTCGCCGACACCCGCGCCTTTGTCGCCAAGCTCAAATCATTCGAAGGCATCGGCGCGCTGCCGCCGATCGTGCTTGCGGCCCTGCGCCGGCGCATGGTGGCGCTTGCCGCCGAGATCGCCCAGGGGGTCCTGTTCGCCAACGCCAGCCTGTCGCATCTGGCGCAATCGTTGTCGGTTCTTCCGGCGAGCACACGCTCCGATCCGGACTTCCTGGTCGGCAACATGCTGCCGGTCTGTGTCACCGATGACGAGCGTGCCGCGCTGGCACTGCACCGTGATCACCTGGTGCGCTATACGCTGCTGCCGAACTATCGCAATTACTGGAAGGAAGCCGGCTATACCGACGAGATGAACGCGATCGAACAGGCGATTGCCGAGAACCGTCGCGACGACATTCCAAGATACTTGACCGACCGCTGGGTCGCCGACAGCACATTGTGCGGTCCGGCCGGCAAGATCCGCGACCGGTTGGCGGCGTGGCGTGAAGCCGGGCTCAACACTCCGGTGCTGGTGCCGAGCTCGGTCAACGGCAACCAGCTGATCGCGCTGCAGGAAATCTTCGCTGCTTTTGCCGCGTGAGCGCGCCGGCCGCGACGACGGCCCGGTTGCGCGAAAGGCTCCGTTGCAAAGAGGTTGCTGGCGCGGTCGCCGGCGCCCCATATGATGCGCGCGGCGGCGAGGAGAACCGAGTGGCCGAATTTACAGCTGCGATGAGCGGGGAACCGGGCGGAGGGTCGGCTTCGAGGAGTGCCGCGCGCGATCTCGGCAGGGCGATCACTGCGCTGCGCCGCGGCGAGTCGGTGCTGATCCGCGATGATGTGCTGAGCGTGCTGGCGATCGCGGCCGAACTCGTCAGCGAGGACAATCTGCGGCGGCTGCGCCAGGCTTCGGCGACGGCACCCCGGGTGGTGTTGACCCGCCGGCGCGCGGTGGCGCTCGGTTTCGCTTCGCGGCAGGATTTATCGGGCGCGTTGACGATCTCGGTCTCGCCGGACATGCCGGCGGCGGTGATCCGCAATCTGGCGGAGCCGGGGGCATCGCTCGGTGCCGAGCCGCCCGGGTTTGGTTCGGAGCCGGTCGTCGCCAAGGGCGGTGCGCTGGCCGCGGTGGCATTGGCAAAACTCGCCTCGCTGCTGCCGGCGGCGCTGGTGTTGCGGGTCGGTGCGGCCGAAGCGGCGCTGTTGGCGCGGCGCGGCAATCTTGCGGCGATCGACGCGGTCGCCATCTTCAAGCGCAATGCCGCGACCGCGGCGCTGACCCGCGTCGCCGAGGCGCGGGTGCCGCTTGCCGACGCCGAACACGCCCGGCTGATCGCGTTCCGGCCGGGCGATGGCGGGGTCGAGCATCTGGCGATCGTGATCGGCAACCCCGATCCAGCCGAGCCGGTGCTGGTGCGGCTCCATTCCGAATGTTTCACCGGCGACCTGTTGGCGAGCCTGCGCTGCGATTGCGGCGACCAGCTGCGCGGTGCGATCGCAACGATCGCCGAGGCCGGCGGCGGTGTGTTGTTGTATTTGGCCCAGGAGGGGCGCGGCATCGGCCTCGTCAACAAGCTTCGGGCCTATCAGCTGCAGGATGCGGGCTTCGACACGCTCGACGCCAATGAGCAGCTCGGCTTTGACGCCGATGAACGGGTCTATCTCCCGGCTGCGGACATGCTGCGCCAGCTCGGCTTTGCGACGATCCGCCTGTTGACCAACAATCCGGACAAGATGGCGGCGCTACAGCGTTACGGCATTCGCGTCAGCGAACGGGTGCCGCACGTGTTCCCGGCAAACGGCCACAACGAGCGCTATTTGCGCACCAAGGCGACGCGCAGCGGCCATTTTCTCTGACGCTAGCGGTCCGATCGAAACGGATGGTTCCCAAGCGTTTCGTCCATCGGCCCGCCAGGCTGATAGGTTGGTGGGGCGATTCAGCCAACGGATCGGGACCATCTCTCAGCATCGCACCACTGGCGGTAAAGGCGTCGCGCAATCCTGGTGCGGGCCGGTCATGAAAACGTTGTGCGTCGCCCCGATGCGGCTCGGCGCGTTTTGCGCAGCGGCCCGTCTTTGCTCGTCAACTTCATCATTGCGGAACCTATGAAACCGCTCACCGGTTAGTCCTCATAACGATATCAGGAGGTGAGCATGGTCACGGATGCTTCGGTACGCGAAACGACGCGACTGATTTCGAGCGACAAGGTGGAAGGAACCTCTGTTCGCCGCAGCAATGGCGACAAAATCGGCACGATCGAGCATGTAATGCTGGACAAGCGCAGCGGCAGGATTGCCTATGCGGCAATGAGTTTTGGCGGCTTTCTTGGCATGGGTTCGGAATACCGGGCGTTGCCATGGAGCGCATTGCGCTACAATGAGCGGCTCGACGCCTATGAGCTCAATGTAACCGACGACCAGCTCAAAAACGCGCCGCTCGCGACAGCCGATTTTTTCGAAACCGGCTTCGCAGATCGCCGGTGGGAGGACGACCTCCATCGCCATTACGGGGCAACGCCGTACTGGTAAGCCGCCAGCTGAGCCAATGGAGCGGCGATCGCCGCTCCATTTTCATGCGGATGAAGCCGGCGCGCCGGGGCTGGGACAGCGTGCTGGCTATTGGCGTTCGAGCGGCTCCCACTCGACGGCGACGACATTCGGGTGATGGCCCAATTCGCGCGCGAACTCCAAGGGCGAATGCGGCGAACGTCCCTCGTGCCAGCGGATCTGACAGCGGACGGTGCAGGTCTTGCCTTGGTCGCCGAGCGAGAGCGCGCATTCGCCGATCCGGAAACCGGCCGCCGCGAAGCGTTCGAGGACGGCCTGATCGACCGGGTTGGCAGTGTCCGTCGTGATCGAGAAATTGCCGCGACGCTGGCGGCCGACCCGCCGCTCGGCCCATTTGAGCGGCCACAGCACGAAGACGGCGAGCGCCAGCGCCACCAGCCCGAGGCCGATCTGGCCGCCGCCGAAGCAGAGGCCCATCACCGTCGCGAACCACAGCGTCGCCGCCGTGGTGACCCCCTGGACCAAATTCCGACGCCGCACAATCGCGCCGGCGCCGATAAAGCCCATGCCCGAGAGGATGCCGAGCGGCAGCCGCATCAGGTCCATCACGACGAACGAGCCGGCGGGTTTACCCGAGATCGGCAGCAGCAGATTGACCTGGATCATCGCGACCGCAGCAGCGAGGGTCACGAGCATGGTCGTGCGCAGCCCGACCGGCCGATCCTCTTCGCCGCGATTGAGACCGATTGCGGCGCTGGCCAGCGCACTCAGTGCGAGGCGCAGGATGACGGCGGACCATTCGAGATGAAGCGGCACGGCGTTACCCGGCGCCCTGCAAGATGGGGCCGCACCGGCCGGGCGCGGTGGTGACCAACGCGAGATGGCTCGGCGCTTTACTCCGCCGACCGTTGATCAGGACATGATCCTCGATCCGCTTCCTCACCCTTTGCCGCTCCACGATCCGGGTACCGCATTGCCCGCCACGACGTTGCGCGCCACGACGTTGCCCGCCATGACGTCGCCCGACGCAACGGCGAACGGGTCGGCGAGGGCGAAGGTTTCCGTTGGCCGCTTCGAGCCAGCCGTCGCGGCACCATCGGCTCGCTAGAATTCGCCCTTTCACGTCCGCTCACCCGGTATCATTGCGGGTTCGCCCGGGTTCCGGCCACGCTATCGCAGAGCGCCTGGTAGGTCGCGGCCCGCTCGGCCCATCCGCTCGCTGCGGCGCGTGTGCGCGCGCCGGCGCTGAGCCGCGCATAAAGTGCGGGATCGGTCAGCAGGCGGAGCAGTGCGGCCGCAACCCGATCAGCACTTTCGCCGTCGACCAGGAGCCCGTTGCAGCCATCGGCGACCGCCTCGACCGCGCCGCCGGCGCGCCCTGCAACCACCGGCTTGCCGCAGGCATTCGCCTCGAGAAAAACGAGCCCGAACCCTTCGGTATCGCCACTCGCGGTTTGCCGGTTCGGCATGGCAAAAATCTCGGCGCGCCGATACAGCGCCAGCAGTGCCTGGTCGCCGACCGGGCCGAGCAACGCGATCCGCCCCGCCAGACCCAGCCCGTCGATCCGCGCCCTGAGCGCGTCGCGCAGCGGCCCGTCGCCGGCGATCCAACAGCGCGCCTCGGGAACCCGTGCCAGCACTGCCGGCATCGCCTCGATCAGCGTGTCGAAGCCTTTTCTCTCGATCAGTCGGCCGACGCCGAGGATCACGCGGCCATCGGCGGCGCCAAATGCGCCGATCGCCGCCGGATCGGCCGGCCCGGGAGTGAAACGGTCGAGATCGACCCCGTTGCTGATGACCTCGATCCTGGCCCGGTCGACGCCGAAATCCGCAACGAGCCGCTCGCGGGTGAAGGCGCTGACCGCGACGATCGCGTCCGCCTGACGCAGCGACGAGCCGCGCAGCTGAAAGAACAGCCCGGTGCTCGCGACCGTCAGTTCCTCGCCATGGACATAGAACATCACGCGAAATCGCAACAGGTGGCGCAGCGGCCAGACCATCCAGCCGAGCGAGATCAGATCGCCGATGCACACGATTCGGGCGCGCGTCCGGATGCCGAGCCAGGCCGCGACCGCCAGGGTGCGCATCAGGATCGGCAGATCGGCGACCGGGAACATGAGGCGCGAGACGAACCGGCGCTGCCGCGGCCGGTCGGGAGGTCGCAGCAGCGGCAAGCGGACGATCCGGTAGGGGGCCGTGGCATCGAACGCGCCGGCGGCGGAAATCGGCAGGTCGGTCGCGTAATCGCAGTAAGCGCTCAGCGCCGTGATCCGGCCGGCCAGATGGCGGCAGAGCTGGTCATAGACGACCCCGGCGCCACCGCGCTGCGGCGGGAAATGGCTCGAGATCAGGAGCGAACGGACGGATCGCCGAACGGGCATCGCAGACCGGGTTTCCTTGCGAATTCGCCCGCGCTCGGGGCAGGATCATTTGACGGTCCAATGCGACACCCGCACCAGCACCGCATCCTCGGTCGTGAAGACGAAGTTCCAGGCGTAAGGCGCCGCCGGCTGGCCGTCTCGCAGCTGTTGATGGACCGCCGGGTCGAACATGTGCTGCGGCACCATCCTGCCATCCCACAGAAACAACCCGTGATAGCCGAGCGGCTCGAGCAGGCCGAAAACTTGGCGTGCGATGCCGGGATGATGGCGCTCTTCGAGTTCGATCAGGAGATTGGGCCGCTCGCGGCGCAGCGTATCGAGCGCACCGTCGAGGATCGCCTTCTCATGGCCCTCGACATCGATCTTGACGAGACCGATATCGGTCAATGCCATGTCGTCGAGCCGCACCGTCTCGACCGCAAGGCTGCGGAAGCGCTCGAACTGATTGATCGGCTCGATCGTCGCCCTGCCGAAATTCTCCTCGCCGTCGAGCTGCGGGATGCGCAGCGTTTGCCGGCTGCGCTGGTCGGAGACCGCGTGCGGCAGCACGATGACGTCGCGCGGGAAGCGCCGGCGCAGCAGATCGGCCAGGATCGGATTGGGCTCGAAGGCGATGCAGGCACGCGCCGTGCGGCGCAGGACATAGGTATAGTCGCCGCAATTCGCACCGATATCGATCGCGAGCTTGTCGGGCTGGCACAACGACCCGACGAGATGCAGATGCGGATCGCCCCAGCGCCAGCTCTTATAGGCATGATAATGGCTGAAGATCCCGGTCGTCCGAGCCGACAGCGCCCTATCGAGCCATTTCGGGATCATCGCGATCCTGCAAATCTGTCAAACGGGAATCGTAGCATGCCGGCCATGGAATATGCACAGGAAGCCCGCGAGCTGCGTAGCCCGCAATCACGGCACCCGATCGTGTCGCAGCGACGTTCGCATCAGATTAACGCGATGTGGTGCAGAAGGGTGGTCCCTGGGACCGCCGCCGGTTGTCGGCGGTCGGGCGTCTGGTTCGGAGCAACCGGGAATGCTAGGCTGCGCGCCGCATTGGAGATTCCGATCCGTTGTCGCCGGGGCGCTCCAGGCCCTCGCGGAACCAACGAGACACGAGCGATCGATATGCCGGCCGCGCCGATCGTGTTGCTGCGCCGGCATGACAGCGAGAGGTGGGCGTCGTCGCAACCGCCATTTCTCGGTCTCTCCCAAGGATGGATTTGGTTTCGCCACCCGCATTGCCTATCGATCGATGCGTGACAGCTAATACCGTTCCTCGACAACATCGTGGGCATACATGAATAAAGGTCTCTCCACCTATCTCGATCTTGTCCGGTTGTGCGCAGCCGCGATCGTCTTTGGCGGCCATGTGGTCTTGATGTCCGGCTGTTACGCTCGCCCGCTGACCCGATCTTGTCGGGCCGGAGTGGCCCTGGTGCCGTTCCATCTGCCGCACAGCGCGGTGGTGCTTTTCTTTGTGTTGTCTGGATATGTTATCACCTATGTCGCGACCGAGCGCGAAATCAGATTGCGTGATTTTGCGGTCAGCCGGGTTGCCCGCATTTATTCCGTAGTGGTGCCGGCCATTTTGTTGACGATCATTATCGACTTGTTTTTAATGTCGAAATCTTATGTGAGCGGCATCCCGACATATCAGTATAATCATCTATGGAAATACCTGGTGTTGTCATTGGCGTTTGGCAACGAATCTTGGTTTCTGTCGGAGTCGATGTTTTCCGACGTGGTGATGTGGTCGCTTTGTTACGAGGTATGGTATTATATTCTGTTTTCATCGGTATTTTACCTGAAAGGTTGGATGCGCTGGTTTGCATGCTGCGCCGTCTTTCTCATAATCGGTTACAAGCTCTGGGCATTGCTGCCGGCATGGCTGCTTGGCAGCATGGTTTATAGGATGCAAGCAAAATACAGTATGGGGCTGTGGACTGCCCGGGCCCTGTTTATTTCGACACTGTCGATCATCCTGCTGAGCTTTCATTTTACGGGAACCCACGAAATCGACGCGATGGCCGATGCGCTGTCGGGCGGGTGGCTGACCGAGCACATGGCGGGGTCGCGCTGGTTTGTCGGCGACACCATTATCGCGTTGTTCTTTTCGGCCAATGTCTTTGCCGCAAAGTTCGCACGGCTGGATTTTGGTCGCTGGGCGGCTCCGATCAAATTCGCCGCCTCGTTCAGCTTCACGCTCTATGTCGTGCATTGGCCGCTGCTGCAGCTGTTGCGAGGTTACTTCAAAGTCGAGGTGTTCGAGGCGATTGCCTTGGTTCTGCTCGCGGTCATGTTGATCGGGGCGGTCACCGAGCGCCAGAATCATCGCCTGCGCAGGCTGATCATCAGGATCGTCGGGGCACGACGGTTCGCACCGATCGCCGGTCGGGCTGACGGGCCCAAGCCGGCAATATCTTGAAAATCGGCATCTTGAAAATCGGCTCGATTGAGCAACGCCGGGCGCGCGATCCTGGTTGCCGCCTCCTGGATTTCGCCGTCGGGCACAGCGGTCACGCGTGCCGCGCCATCAGTGCCGGGCCGCGTCGGTCTTGGCCTTGCGGGCGTTGCGGCGCCAGGCGATGGCATGGCGCAGCCGGCTGGCAACGATCAGGGGCAGGATGATCTTGCGCCGGGCACCGGCGGCAAAGCCGAGCTCGCGCATCAATTCGCGGGTCAGATGCTCGACCAGATAGATTTCGCGCGCAGTCAGTTCGCTGCGCCAGGTTTCGGTCCCGCCAGCCCGGTAGAATTCCGCGGGTTCCGCCGCCAGGTCCCACGGCGCGTCGGGCAGCCGATGGGCGCGCAGATTGCCGATCCGGCATTGGTCCAGCATCGCACCGCATTCTTCAATGCCGATCTCCACGCCGAGCCAGGCAAAGACCGACCTCAACGTTTGCGGCCCATTTTCCCACAGGTCTCGATAACCGACCTGCAGAAAATTGTCGGTGGCGGCGCTGAGGCTTCGGCTGGCGCGGATATATTCGATCCAGGTCTCGCAATTGATCAGCGCCTCGCGCGAGGTCCATTGGGCGCCCCAGCCATCAGCAGCGGCGCATAGCGAGGCGACGACGCTGCGCGGGTCGCGCACGATATGTAGAAAGGCGGCGTCGGGAAATATCCTGATGATGTCCTGCCAATGCAGGACATGGCCCGGGGTCTTTTCCAGCAGGATGTCGGCGTCGGGCTTCTGCGCGGCGATCCGCAGCATGACCGTGGTCGCGAAATCCCGGATGAACTGGAAATATTCGCATTCGCTGAGCAGATGATGCAGCCCCAGCGCCCGAATGTTGCGGCGATGCAGGTCCCAGGTCGAAAACAGCGAACTCAGATAGCCGTTGAACAGATGGGTCTCGTTGGCGGTGGCGATGCGCGGCGAGCGCGACAGCAGCAATTGCAGCCAGGTCGTGCCGCTGCGTGGCGCCCCGATCAGAAACACGAGCCGCTTGCCGGCAAGCGGCTCCGCCGGGTGTGACGGCAATCGACCGGTATCGGCGGCGTCGGCCGGCAATCCTAGCATCTGCGCGCCGAGCGGGGGCGGGACCCGAGAGGTCCCGGGATGTTCGCGCGGCGGTGCGCTGCACGACACGGCATTCAGCGCCATCCGATCAGCGCCTGACGAGTGATCCGCGGTGCTGCCAGCAGCGCCAGGCGTGCGGCCCGGTAGCGCCATTTCGGCTGGTAGGCGCAGGCCCGGCGCAATGCCGCCCGCGCCGGCGGGAATTCGCCGCGGCGGATGTGCTCGACGGCCTGGCTGACATCGAGCTCGAACCGGGTGCGCCGATAGCTATGTTCGATCGCCGCCTGCTCTTCCGGGCCGAGACCGTCCCGGCCGCGCCATTTGCCCAAGACCTGCAACGCCGCGGACCCGGTCAGTGTTGCCCGCGACGAGATGCTTTCGGCGTGGCGGCGGTAGTGCACCAGCACCCGCGCGATCGGCTCGATCCGGCAGCCTGCATGCAACGCGCGCAGCCACAGATCAAAATCCTCGACGGCCCGCAGCTCCGCGTCGAACATGCCGATGCGATCGAACACCTCGCGCCTTAATATGGCGTCAAGACAGACATGCGAAACGTGGCCCGCGACTTTGGCGAACGTGATCGGCGGCGACGGCGGATAGACTTCCTGATAGCTCCGGCCGGCGAATTTCGATTCCCCGAAAAACAGCGAATCGCAAAACGCAATCGACACTTCGGGGTTGCGATCGAGAAATGTGACCATCGTTTGCAAGCAGTCGGGCTGCCACAGATCATCGCTGTCGAGCAGCGCGATCAGCCGTCCCCGGGCGATGCTCAGCGCCCGGTTGCGGGCGGAAGCGGCCCCGGAATTGCTCTGGCTGAGAACCACGACGCCGCGGTTGCGATAGGCCTCGGCGACCGCCCGGGTGGTGTCGGTCGAACCGTCATCGACGACGATGATCTCGAACGGGCGGAAGCTCTGATGGAGCGCCGATTCGAGCGTTTCGGCGAGATAGGGTGCCGCGTTATAGGCCGGCACGATGACACTGACGACCGGTTCCTGGGTCGATGCGAGGCCCGACGATGCGAGGCCCGACGATGCGCGGCTCGGCGATGCGAGGCCCGGGGGGGCGGTCACGGCAGCGGTTGCGTCGGGCAATCGAGCTTGGGCGACGCCGCGACCATTTTCGCCGCCGGGAACATGCCCGCCGCCGGGAACATGCCCGCCGCCGCGAACATGCCCATTGCGGCGGTCACCGCGGGACTCACCGCGCCATCAGCACCGGCAGCTTCGCCTCCATGATGATATGGCGGGTGGCACCGCCAAAGATCATCTGGCGGATCCGGCTCTGCGTGTAGGCGCCTTTGAACAGCATATCCGCGCCGGCAGCCAGCGCCTCCTTCAGGAACGATTCGCCTTGCGACTTCTGCCGGCCAACGGCCGTGCGCAAGCTGACATCGATGCCGTGCCGTTCGAGCGTGCGGGCAAGCTCGTCGCCTTCGGGACCCGGCTCGGGCATATGCTGGGCGCTGACCGCGACGATGACCACGTGCCGCGCCAGTTTCAGAAACGGCATGCCCAGGGCGACCGTCATCGCGGTCTCGGTGCTGCCGTTCCAGGCGATCGCGATGACCTCGCCCAGCATCGCGGGGACGTTCTGCGGCACCATCAGCACGGGGCGGCCGCTTTCGAACAGCGCGTCCTCGAGGGTCGCTTCGGCGATCGAAGCGAGCTTTTCCGGCTGCTCAACGAGGATGAGGTCGAAAACCCGTCCGATCAATCCGACAATCGCGTTCTGCCGGCCATCTTCCTCGCGCCAGGACGCGGTCGGTCCGTTGTGTCCGGACGGTGCCGACCCGACCGGCACGCCGCGCGCCGCCATGAACTCGTGAAACAGCCGACGCGCATGATCGCGCCGGTCGTGACCTTCGCGTTCGAGGGTCCGATCGACTTCCGAGGAGATCGAAAATCCCATCTCGCCGCCAAACACGACCGCATATTCGGTGGTCAGGCTGTGCAGCCCGACAATGTGGCTGTCAAAGCGGTGTGCCACTCTCATCGCAGTTTCGAGAACCGGGGTCGCCCGTCCATCGGCGACTACGGTCAGCAGATTCTTCATGACCCGACCCCTGTACCTGCGCGCCCTTCTGGCAGAGAGCCGTCGACCACAATAATACACGTTTTTGCGTCCCGCCGCGACCGGGGTTGAGCCGGCCAGCGAAAGGTTCCATGATCAAAGACAAAATCGGGGGACCCGCGATCGGACGCCGCCATGGTCAGGAGCGAACCGAGGGGGTAGAGGCCCCGGCGACGGACGGAAGCGATAGTTGGCAAGGGGATCGAAGCCACGGAGGGCACGCCGGCACCTGCTGCTGCCGGTGGTCACGGTGATCTTGACGGCGGTGCCGCTGGGGTTGGCGGCGCAGACGGCCGGCGGCGACAAGCTGCCGCGATTCGCCAGCCTGCGCTCCGATGACATCAATCTGCGGGTCGGTCCCGGCGAGAACTACCCGATCGAATGGGTCTACAAGCTCAAGGACCTGCCGGTCGAGATCATCGAGGAATTCCAGAACTGGCGGCGGATCGAGGATTGGCAGGGCAGCAGGGGCTGGGTTCTCGACCGCATGCTGACCGACAAGCGCGAGGTCATCATCGCCGGCGTGGTCCGACCGCTCTATGACCGTCCGGATATCGCGTCGGCGATCGTCGCACGGGCCGAGCCGGGTGTCGTTGCCCAATTGATCGAGTGTCATGGGGCGTGGTGCCGGATCGCGGCCGGAGGCTACCGCGGCTGGGTCGAGCGCAGCGGAATCTGGGGCGTTCTGCCCGACGAAACCGTGCAATAGGCATACCGCCCCGTGACCCCGGGCGATCGGCCAAGCCATTGGTGCCGGCGATCGGGGCCGCCACCAATGTCGTATCCGGCCGGTCGATCTTCGAGGAGGAGACGCTGATGCTGTTCAAATGCCTGCCGTCCAGCGCCGCGATTCCGGGCCGGTTCCCAGGTCCGGCGCACGCGCGCGGCAAGTGGTTCACGATCGACATCCACTGTCATGTGCTGACCCCGAAAGCCGCCGAACTGGTCGCGGGCAACACCGCGGCGACCCGTCATCCGCGTGACATCTACGCCAATGAACGGACCCGCGAGGTCAACCGCCAGCAGGCCGAGCGCAACCGGGTCCAGTTCACTTCGATCGAGAACCGGCTCGCCGATATGGACCGGATGGGGATCGATATCCAGGCGATCTCGCCATCGCCGAACCAGACCTATTATGGTGCCGATCCCGATCTCGGCATCGCCACCGCCCGACTCGTCAACGACAACCTCGCCGACATCGCCGGGCGGCATCCGGACCGGTTCGTGCCACTCGGCACGGTGCCGTTCCAGGCGCCCGACCTGGCCGTCGCCGAACTCGACCGGCTGCATAAATCACTGGGCTTTCGCGGCATCGAGATCGCCACCAATGTCGGCGGCGAGGATTTGTCGGCCGCGCGCTTTCGCAAGATCTTCGCCCGCATCGAGGAGTTGGGCCTGTTGGTCTTCATGCACCCGACCGGCTTTCCCGAGGCGCGCCGCTTCGCCGACCATTACTTGGTCAACGTGATCGGCAACCCGCTCGACACGACGGTCGCGGTGCATCACCTGATCTTTGGCGGGGTGCTCGACGATCATCCCAACCTGAAGTTGGTGCTGTCCCATGGCGGCGGCTACCTGCCGGCCTATTCGGGCCGCATCGACCATGCCGCCTCGGCCCGGCCCGACGCCTGCGAAGTGATCCACCGGATGCCGACCGAGTATCTGAAGCGGCTCTATTTCGACACGATCGTCTATACTCCTCATCAGCTCGAATATCTGGTGCAGCAATATGGTGCCGATCATGTGCTGATGGGCACCGACTATCCGGCCGATATGGGCGAGATCGATCCGATCGGCTTTGTCGAGCGCACGAGGGGGCTCGACGATCCCGAGCGCCGGGCGATCCTCGGCCGCAACGCGGCGCGGCTGCTGGGGATCGAAATTCCTGCGGCCAGCCGCTGACCTCGGGGGCGCGTGATGCTGTTCAAATGTCTGCCCGAAGGCGCGCCGATCCCCGGTCGTTTCCCGGGACCGGCCCACGCCCGCGGCAAGTGGTTCACGATCGACATCCACTGCCATGTCCGCTGTGCCGCTGCAGCACAGCTGGTCGAGGGCCATGACGAGGTGCAGCGCTGGTTTCTCGAAATCCAGGCCAGTCCGGCGAGCCGGGCCATCAACCGGGCGAATGGCGAGCGGACCGCCGCGCAGGGATCCTCGCCCGAGCAGCGCATCGCCGATATGGACCGGATGGGGATCGACATCCAGGCGATCTCGCCGGCACCGCGCCAGACCTATTACGGCGCCGATCCCGAACTCGGCCGCGCCAGCTCCCGTGCGATCAATGATTTCATCGCCGAGATCTGCGGCAAGTATCCCGAGCGCTTCGTCGGTCTCGGCACGGTGCCGTTCCAGGCGCCCGAGCTGGCGGTCGCCGAGCTTGAACGGTTGCACAAATCCCTCGGCTTCCGCGGCATCGAGATCATGACCCATGTCGCCGGCGAGGATCTGTCGGCGGCCCGGTTTCGCCCGATCTTCGCCCGCTGCGAGGAGCTGGGCCTGTTGGTGTTCATGCATTCGGACGGGTTCACCGAGGCCGGGCGCTTCTCGCAACATTATTTCGCCAATGTGATCGGCAATCCGCTCGACACCACGGTGGCATTGCATCACCTGATTTTTGGCGGAGTGTTGCAGGACCACCCGAACCTGAAGCTCGTGGCATCGCATGGCGGCGGCTACCTGCCGGCCTATTCGGGGCGCATCGACCACGCCGCCGCGGCGCGCTCCGACGCCTGCGAAGTGATCCACCGGATGCCGACCGCCTATCTGAAGCGGCTCTATTTCGACGCGCTCGTCTACACCCACCACCAGCTCGAATATCTGGTCGAAGAATACGGCGCCGACCACATCCTGATGGGTACGGACTATCCGGCCGATATGGGCGAAATCGACCCGGTCGGCATGATCGAAGGATGTGGCGGTCTCGACGATGCCGAACGCCGCGCGATCTTTGGCGGCAACGCAGCGCGGCTCCTAAACCTCGAAGTGCCGGTAGAACGGCGGCAGAGCCGGCGCTGAAGCCGGCCGGGAGGTGCGGCGGTGCACGGGATGTTTCAGGCTGGCCCGGCGGCTTGCGGCTGGCCCGGCGGCATCGCCGACGCTCTTGCGGGGCGCGGCACCGGGCTGGCTCGGATCAGCTCCCGGCTCGGATCAGCTCCCGGCTCCGATCAGCTCCCGGCTCCGATCAGCTCAGTGCACGAGGCAGGGTTGCGCCGGGTAGAACGGGCTGTTCGGGCAGGCGTCCGACAGCGACCAGACGAAGTCGCGCCGGATCCAGGCGTTCGACGGCAGCTTGGCCGGCACTCCGACCGGGTTCGAGGTCAACAGGGTGAGCCCGTCGGTGCCGTTGCTTTTAATCGCCGAGCCGGCGTGGCAGGTGATGCACGACGACTGGGTCAGCGGCACGCCGGCATTTTCCCCCTCGATGATCGAATTTCCGAGCAATTTCGGCGCGGAAAATCCGACCTGCACCCCGTCGAGCCGATAGTTGAGCCATTCCGGGGCCAGGTTCGCGGCATACATCAGCGTCGCCAGCCGGTTGGTCAGCCCGGTGCTCGCGCCATGGGTGATGGCCGGGTTCGAGCCGAACGGGTCGGTGCATCCCAGCACCTTGCACCGGTTGGGATTGGTCGTCGTGTTCTGCGGCTCGAAAGTGGCCCAGATCCATTGGTTGAGCAGCTTCGAGATCAGGTGCATTCCGGCCAGGCCGAAGCAGTTGCCGTTGATCGTCTCGACATGGATCGTCTTGGTAAAGCCGGGCGGCAGCTTGCTGCAGTTGAGCCCGATGCTCGACAGCTCGATCCAGTCGGCCTTGATTTCGACCGACGGGCGCGGGAACTGGATGACCTCATGGTAGAGCGCGGTCTGCGCTTGGCCCGACCGGTTCCACAGATCGTTGCCGGCGATGTAGTCCTCGGTCAGCCCATTGAGCCGCACCTCCTCGCAGATCCGCAGATTCGGTTGGCCCTTTGGCGGAGTGCTGGCCTTGTTGCAGTTCTCGTCGGCACCACCGAGGAGCCCCGGCACCACTGCGGCCAGCTTCGGGTTCTTGAGCAGCGCGAGCGGGCTGCCATGCAGCAAGTGGGTGCCCGTGCCCGAAGCCGCCGCGGCATTCGGGACCACCAACCCTTTGCTCGGGGTGGTCGGGTACATCTGCGCCTGCTCGATCCAGTTCTCCCAGACGACATAGGGATATTTGGTCTGGTTGACCGAGCAGGTGGCAGCGACCCAGAGTTGCCAGGCCGTCTGTTCGATGGTTGGACTGATTTGCGATGGCGGCGCACATGGATTCGCCACCGGGTTGTCGGCGCGTGCGACCGCCATCCCGAACGGCAGAGCCGTACCGGTGCCGAAGCCGCCGAATGTCGCGAGCAGCAGCGCGGCCAATCCGGTAACGAGTTTCCTCATTGGTTTCCCCCATCGGCAAGTGACCCGGAGAACGCATTGGTTGATACTCTACAACTCCGATAGTCAATAATCCGTCAACGGAACGGGCGGCTCGTGTGACCGGTGACCGATCGGGTCGACGCTTCCGGGGTGCGGTTGACAGTCTCGACAACGAAGGATTTGATCGCCCATGGTCGCAATCGGGGCGAGCCAGCGATGGCGGCCTGCCCCGCGACCCCGTGAAACCGGGAGAAAACGATGGAGACACGCAAGCTCGGCCGCACCGGGCTCGAAGTTTCGGTGCTCGGCTATGGCTGCGGCGCCGTCGGCGGGCTGATGGTGCGCGGCGATCCGGCCGACCAGGAGCGGGCCATAGCGCGCGCCCTTGAGGGCGGCATCAACTACTTCGACACCGCCGCGATGTATGGCAATGGCGAATCCGAGCGCAATCTCGGCCGGGTGCTGAGGAGCCTGAAGCCGCAACTCTATCTCGGCACCAAGGTGCGGATCCCGGCGGCGGAGCATCACCGGATCGGTGCCGCGGTCACGGCCTCGCTGGAGGCGAGCCTGCGCCGGCTGCAGCGCGACGAGGTCGACCTGTTCCAGCTGCACAATCACATCGGGAGCGGTGAGCCCGACGCGCTCGCGCCGGAGATCGTGCTGGGCGAGGTGGTCCCCGCGTTCGAACGGCTGCGCCGGCAGGGCAAGACCCGGTTTTGCGGCATCACCGCGGTCGGCGACACGGCCGCCCTGCACCGGGTCGTCGACGCCGGCGCCTTCGACACCGCGCAGGTCAGCTACAACATGCTCAACCCGAGCGCCGGTACGGCGATCGCGGCGGGTTACCCGGCGCATGATTTCGGCGATCTCCTGGCCCATACGCGGGCGGCGTCGATGGGCGTCATCGCCATCCGGGTGCTCGCCGCCGGCGCCTTGAGCGGGGCTGAGAGCCGCCACCCGCTGGGCTCGCCGAATGTCGCGCCGATCGGCTCGGGCCGGGATTACCGCGTCGATGTCGAGCGGGCGCGGCGGCTCGAGCCGCTGGTGCGCGAAGGGTTCGCGGGCAGTCTGATCGAGGCCGCGATCCGCTTTGTGATCGCCCATGACGCGGTATCGACGGCACTCGTCGGTACCTCGACCATCGAGGAGCTGGAATATGCCTTGCAGGCGGTCGAGAAGGGACCGCTGCCGCCGACGGCACTCGATCGGCTGCGGACCCTGCAAGGCGGCTTTGTCGGCGAGACCCGTTAAAGCGGCTTCCTGCTGACCGCTGCCGCAGGTCGCGTCCCATCGGGAACCCCCGCCGACCATCGGTGTTTCCGGGCATCGGGGATGGGCGAGAGCGGCTCAATGAATGGTATCGAGCAGGGGAATGGTGTCGAGCAACGGCTGGTCGCGATCGGGTTCCGGTTGCAGCGGCGGGATGCCGATTGCTGGCGGGTCGAACCGGTCGGGGATGCGTTTGGCGACGCGGACCAGCGACGCTTCGATCCGTCGCACAGCGTCCTTCTCGCGGCCTGGGCCGAGCGGCTGCGCGAGCGGCAAACGATACCGATCTACCGGATCTGCGCCGCCCCCGGGCGGGGTTGAAGCAGCACCTTCGGTATCGGGATGGCCGGTGGTATCGGGATGGCCGGTATCGGGATGCCCGGCATCGGACTGGCCGGTCCCGGCAGTCCGGCAGACAACCTGCGGCGGTTCAGGCCGGCCAGCACCCGGGTGAAATGGCGGGCGGCACCGCGCTTGAGGCCCTCGAGCCAGTTCTGGTCGAGAAACGAGGCGAGTGCGGGCTGTCCGAGTGCGGCCTCCCACAGGATGCCGAGCAGCGATGCCGCCGCTTCCTCGCGTTCACGGGCGAGCGGCGACAGCATCGCCGCGCGATCGGCGCGCGCCCGGTCGAGCGTATCGGGCCCCGGGCCGTGGCCGAAATCGATGACGCGCCGCCGCCTCGCCGGGGCGAGCGCGAAATGCGCGATCTCGTGCAGGATCACATAGGCCTCGGTGGCGCCGTTCAGCGCCGTCCCGTCCCAGTTGAACCGGCAGCGGACCCCGGGCGGATGCACGGCCATGCCAAAGCTGCCGGCAATCGCGAGCGCGACCAGGCGGTGCTGCTCGGCCTCCGGCTCTGCGGCGCGTTCGGCGGACGTCGACCGGATCAGGCCGAAGGCATTTCGGGCGTGCGGGCTGCGCAAATCGGCAGCAAAGCGGTCGAGAGTGGCAGCGAGCTGGTCGCTGGGGATTGGTGTCAGGATCATCGGCTCGATCAGCGGGGTGGGGTGGAGGCCGGTGGAGTTTTGGCTTTTTCGCCCTCTTCCCAGGTCTCTCGGTAGACAATCTCGGCGATCCGCAGCAGCGATTGGCGATCGGTCCTGGCGGCGAGGGCATAGCCAAAGCCATGATCCGACCAGTAGAACGCATCGACGCCATCCTTCTCGGCGAAGCGGAACGCGGTATCACCACCGATGCCGGTGCGCAGATAAAGGGTCAGGCGGTGTTTGCTGCCATCCTGATACATGAATTGCGCGGCCGCGCCGATTTCCGCCGGAAGCAGCCGGCCGCCCATCAGCTGGTAGCCGGCGGTGCTGAGATCGGGCACGATCAGCCTGCGGCCGAGGCGCCGCGACAACCAGCTCACCAGCTGTGCCTGCTGGGTGGCATCGACCTCGACCGGGTGCCGGATCTCAACCGAGAACACCCGGTAGGCCGCGATCGCGTCAGCGGTGACGACGCGCGCCATCGCGCTCGAGGCGATGGGGCCCGGCAGCAGTGCCGTCGCCGCGTCGCGCGCCGCCCAGCCGCCGACGCCGCCGATCGCCAGCAGCACGATCGAGGCGGCAAGCTGGGCCAGACGCCGGGTGCGGCGGCGACGGCGCTCGACAAGGAGCCGGGCGAGGCGCAGCCGCGCCGGGATCGGCCCCGAGCTCTCTTCGGCAAAGGCCGCACGCAGCCGCGCCTGCTGCTTGGCATAGCACGCCAGTCGCGCCTGCAGCTCCGGGTCCGCGGCGAGGTAGGCATCGACAGCGGCGCGTCGCTCGGGTGGCAGGCAGCCGTCGAGGCGGGCATGCAGTTCATGCTCTTCGACTGCGCCGCGAGGGGCACTCATTCGACCTTCCCGAGCGCCGGTGCCGCGGCTGCATGATCCTCGCCGATCAACCGGCGCAGGCGCTCGCGCCCGCGTGACAGCCGCGACATGACCGTGCCGATCGGCACACCCAACACCCGCGCCGCGTCCGCGTAGGACAATTCCTCGACCCCGACCAGCAGCAGTACCGATCTTTGGTCTTCCGGCAAAGCAGCAAATGCCCGCAGCAAATCGCGGTGTACCAGGGCCGCGTCCTGGTCGCTTCGAATCTGCGGAAGCTCGGCTTCGACCACCTCGGTCAGCGCGTCGTGCACCCCGCGCCGCTTCAGGCGCTGCTGGTCGCTGAGAAACTTGTTGTAGAGAATGGTATAGAGCCAGCCGCGCAGATCGCCGTCGGGGCGCCGCAGATGCCAGCGCGACAGCGCCCGTTCGAGACAATCTTGCACCAAATCGTCGGCGCGCTCCCGATCGCCGCGCAACAGCGCGCAGGCAAAGCGGCGCAAGCCCGGGATGTGCGCTTCGATCAGGGCCGCGTCGATCTGCATGACTTTCCCCGCAGGACAGCTGTTTCCTTCGCTGTGCGGTGACCCTTCTCCTCGGTGCGCGCTTTGAGCCCGGTCGCGGGCTCGCGGCGGTGAGCGGCCGCGATTATCGGACGCCCCAGTTCCCCGCGGATATCACATTCTTGTCAACTTTGCCCTGGCGCTGCCTCGGGCAGCCCGACCAACCGCGCGCTCTCTGCCCAGAGGCGGCGGGCGAGGCTGTCGTCGAATGCTGCCCGATCTGGCGCCGCCAGCGCCCGGCCAACGACATAGCCGCCGTGAAACCGGGCCGGATCGGGCACCGTCGCCAGAAATAGCGAGGTCTGTGCGCCGCGCTCGGGGCTGATCATGAACGGCTTCATCAAACCCCAGGCGAGCCCGACCAGCCCGCCGCGCTGGGCGAGCCTGGTGGCGACGACTCCCGGATGCAGCGAGACTGCGACGACGCCCGTACCGTCGAGCTGCCGCGCCAGCTCGCGGGTGAACAGGATGTTGCATAGCTTGGAGCGGCCATACGCCTTGATCATCGACCAGTTGCGCGGTCCGGCGATGGTTTCAAGGTCGATCTGGTTGCCATGATGCGCGCGCGAAGCGACCGTGACGATCCGTGCCGGCGCCGAGGCTTTCAGCCGTTCCAGCAGCAGATTGGTCAGCAAAAAAGGGGCGAGGTGATTGACCGCGAAGGTCAGTTCGTAACCATCGGTCGAGCGCGCGAATTTCGGCGAGAACAGCCCGGCATTGTTGACGAGGAGATCGATTTGCCGGTGCCTGGCGAGGAGTTCGTCGGCCAGCCGTCGCACCTCGGCCAAAGATGCGAAATCGGCGATCGCGGTCTCGATCTGCACGCCGCGGGCGTGCTCGACGACAAACCGCCGAGCCGCCTCGGTCCGCGCCGGGTGACGGCCGGTCATGACCACCCGCATTCCGGCTTTGGCAAGACCCAGTGCGGTGTAGAGCCCGATCCCGGCGCTCGCCCCGGTGACGATCGCGACCCGCTCGGTTGTGCCGCTCGCCACGTTGGCGGTCCTCATTCGGTTGCCGACCCGCCTCTGCCGTCGCCCCCGAGCCGGGAGCGCCAGGCATCGGCGGCGGCTGCGTGATCCGCGCCGAAAAACTCTATATGCTGTCGATGCCGAATGCCCAGCGTCGGGCGATCTGGTGGCCGATGGCGAGCGGCGGCGGCAGCGTGGCGAGGCCCGGGATCGGCTCGTCGCTGCGCGACCGCTCGACCATCGCCCGCACCTCCTCGCGCTCGAACCAGCGCACTTCGGCCAGTTCTTCGGGGTCGATCGTGATGTCCTCGCTCAGCGCCTCGGCCAGCACGCCCATCATCAGCGTCGATGGAAACGGCCAGGGCTGCGAGGCGAGGTAATGCGCCCGGCCGACCCGGATCCCCGATTCCTCGAACACTTCGCGGCGTACCGCCTCCTCGACCGTCTCGCCCGGTTCCATATAGCCGGCGAGGCAGGAGAACCGTTGGCCGACCCGCCTGCGGCCACGACCCAGGAGGCAGCGCTCGCCCTTGACCGCCAGCATGATCACGACCGGGTCGACCCGCGGGTAATGATGCGCCCGGCAGTTCGGGCAGCGCCGGCCCCATCCCGCCGCCGCGATCGTGCTCGCGGTGCCGCATTGCGCGCAGAAGCCGTGCCGGGCATGCCAGTCGATCAGCGACCGCGCCTCGGCCAGGATCGCGGCCTGGCCGGCGGGGAGAGCGGCGGCGAGGCTGCGCACATCGACCGCCGCCGCGTCATTGGCGAGCGGCTCGGCGCTGACATCGAGCGCGAAATGGGCACGGCCATCGGCGATCCCGAGCAGGATCAGCGGCGCTCCTGCATCGATCGCGCCGCGCCAAGGCGACAGGCTCTGCCAGTCGAGCCCACCCGTCGCAGCGTCACGAACCAGCGGCTTCAGTTCGCGCAGCGGTAACAGACGGGTTGCCGGATCGTCGAGCAGGGTGGCGACCCAGCCGGCATCCTGGCGGCGCTGGCTGACGCGATCGAGCGGGTTGCCTGCAAAAGTGTAGATTTCTTCCATCGCCGCCGCCGGTCCCTTGCTTGTCGCCGCCTGATCGTGCGGTGCTGCGTCGTACCATAATTTCGCCGCCGGCCGAAGCGTTTGGCGCCCATCGCGACGCCGTTCGTGCTAGGTTTTCCGGCATGGAAGACGGACCTCATATCGCCGAGATTGCAGCACTCGCCGGTGACCCGGCGCGCGCCAACATGCTGTCGGCGCTGATGGATGGCGGGAGCCACAGCGCCGGCGAACTGGCCTATGCGGCGCATGTCAGCCCGCAGACGGCGAGCGCGCATCTGACCAAGCTCGTCGCGGCCGGCCTGCTCGCCGGGCAGCGGCAGGGGCGTAACCGCTATTTCCGGCTCGCCTCGCCCGAGGTCGCGCGCATGCTCGAACAGATCATGGCGGTCGCGGTGGGGCGGACTTCTCGCTATCGGCCGGCCTGGATGCGTGACGACCGGCTGCGCTCAGCACGCACCTGCTACGATCACCTCGCCGGCCGGCTCGGGGTTGCGCTGGCCGACAGCCTCGTCCGCAAGGGTCACGTGTGCTTTGACGAGGATGGCGGCGAGGTCACCGCGACCGGGACGCGGTTTCTCGAAGAGTTCGGCCTCGATCTGGCCGCCACCGGCCGCCGCCGCTTCTGCCGCCCCTGCCTCGACTGGAGCGAACGGCGCCCGCATCTTGGCGGCGCAGTCGGCGCGATTCTCGCGCAGCGCTGTTTCACCCTTGGCTGGATCGTGCGGATTCGCGACAGCCGCGCGGTGGCCGTGACCAGCTGCGGCCACGACGGTTTCCGCATGGTCTTTGGCATCGATAGCTCCGCGGCGGCGGTTCAGGCGGCCTGATCGCCCTCCGCTCGGCGGCACCGGCCGTGGATAATCCACGGGCGGTCTTTACGCTTTGCGCTGGGAGCGCTGCTAGCGATGGCGTAAGGTCGGCGCATTGCTCAAAGCTGCTCACAGCTCTGGCAGGGGAGAGATGCACATTTCCCCCGGACCTTGCTCCCCCGGACCCGACGATCAATCGAGCGATCAACCGGTCGAAAGATCCCTCTCGGCCGGCAGCATGCCAGCGGCCGGCGCGGGCCGGGCTGGGGCCGCTGACGCGACCGGTCCGCGGGGACCGCCTCTGGGATGGCCGCCGCGACTTCGCGCCGCAGCATTATTAATGTTATGGTCATCGCTGCGATGGTCTGATCCGGCCGGTCTCGGGAGCCGCAGAGAAAGCCGGTGCTGACCTACATCATCCGACGGGTCCTGGCGACGGTGCCGGTGATGGCAGTGGTCACGCTGTTCGTCTTCGCCCTGCTCCATCTGAGCCCTGGCGACCCGGCGGCGATCATCGCCGGCGATACCGCGACCGCCGCCGACATCGCCCGAATCCACCACGCGCTCGGGCTTGATCGGCCGCTCTACATCCAGTTCGGCGACTGGGTCTGGCGGCTGCTGCACGGCAATCTCGGCATTTCGATCTTTACCGGCCTCCCGGTTTCGCGGCTGATTGGTCAGCGGCTCGAGCCGACCCTGAGCCTGACCGTCGCCACGCTCGTGGTCTCCGTGCTGGTCGCGGTCCCGATCGGGGTGCTGGCCGCCGCCAAGGCGGGTACCTGGATCGACCGCACGATCATGCTGTTCGCGGTGCTCGGCTTTTCGGTCCCGGTGTTCGTCATCGCCTATGTGCTGATCTATCTATTCGCAGTGCGCACCGATTTGCTGCCGGTGCAGGGCTTTGTCGATATCGGGCAGGGCCTGTGGCCGTATCTTTCGCATCTGATCATGCCGACCCTGGCGCTGGCCATGGTGTTTGCAGCACTGATCGCGCGCATGACCCGCACCAGCATGCTCGAGGTGCTGGCCCAGGACTACATCCGCACCGCGCAGGCCAAGGGACTGACAAACAGCCGTGTCCTGCTCGGGCATGCGCTGAAAAACGCCTCGGTGCCGATCGTGACGATCATCGGCATCGGCTTTGCGCTGCTGATCTCGGGGGTCGTCGTCACCGAGACCGTGTTCGCGATCCCGGGCCTCGGCGGCCTGACGGTCGATGCGATCATGCGCCGCGACTATCCGGTGATCCAGGGTCTGATCCTGATCTTTTCGGCCGGTTACGTCCTGGTGAACCTGCTGGTCGATCTGAGCTACACGCTGCTCGACCCGCGCATCCGGTATTGACGGCGGGGCAGCGATGACGATGGCGCCGGTCGAGCTTGCGATCCTTGCTGCGGCCGGGCCGCGCCGCGGGATCGGCCACGCCATCCGCCGCCATCCGACGATCGTCGTCGGTGGGGTGCTGTTGGTGCTGATGCTGCTGATCGCCATCCTGGCGCCCGATCTCGGCACGACCGATCCGCTGGCGCTGGCGCCGCTCGATCGTCTGCAATGGCCGTCGTGGCAGCACTGGTTCGGCACCGACATGCTCGGCCGCGACGTCTACAGCCGCACAATCTACGGGGCGCGCGTTTCGCTGCTGGTCGGGCTCTCGGTGTCGCTGCTCAGCACCGCATTCGGGCTCGCCATCGGGCTCGTCACCGGGTTCTGCCGCTGGGTCGATGCAATCCTGATGCGGATCATGGACGGGCTGATGTCGATCCCGGAGATCCTGATCGCGATTGCGCTGATGGCGCTGACCCAGGCGAGCCTGAAGAACGTGGTCATCGCGATCACCATCGCCCAGGTGCCGCGGGTGAGCCGGCTGGTTCGCGGCGTCGTGCTGACATTGCGCGACCTGCCGTTTGTCGAGGCTGCGTTTGCCAGCGGCACCACCCTGCCGTGGGTTCTGTGGCGCCATGTCGTCCCGAACACGCTCCCGCCGCTGATGGTGCAAAGCACCTTCGTTGCCGCCTCGGCGATGATCGTCGAGGCGATCCTGTCGTTTCTCGGCGCCGGCACGCCGCCCAGCATCCCGAGCTGGGGCACGATCATGGCCGAGGGGCGCAGCGTGTTTCAGGTTGCCTGCTACATCGTGCTGTTTCCCGGGGCGTTTCTGTCGGTGACGGTGCTGGCGATCAACCTCTTGGGTGACGGGTTGCGCGACACGCTCGATCCGCACCTGCGGCGGCGGATGTAGCGATGGCGGCACCTGACCTGGCAGCTCGACCCCTGGCAGCTCGACCCGGCCCGATGGCAATGCCGGCCGCCGCGAGCCCACCGATCCTGGAACTCGCCGACCTGAACACCTGGTTTTTTGGTCGGGATGCGGTGGTGCGTGCGGTTGACGGGATCTCGTTCCATGTGCTGCCGGGCGAGACACTCGCCATTGTCGGTGAGAGCGGCTGCGGCAAGTCGGTCACCGCGCTGTCGATCCTGCGCCTGGTCCCGCCGCCCGGGCGGATCGTTTCGGGTGCGATCCGCTTCGCCGGCCAGGATCTCCTCGCCCTTGACGAGGTGCGGATGCGCCAGCTGCGCGGCAACCAGATTTCGATGATTTTTCAGGAGCCGATGACCTCGCTCAACCCGGTGCTGAAGATCGGCCACCAGGTCGCCGAAATCCTGAGGGTGCATCGCGGCCTTGGCCGCGCCGCGGCGCTCGCCGCGGCGGTCGACCTGCTGCGCCTCGTGCACATCCCCGAGGCCGGGCGGCGCATCGGCGCTTATCCGCACCAGCTTTCGGGCGGCATGCGGCAGCGGGTGATGATCGCAATGGCGCTGGCCTGCAATCCGAAGCTGTTGATCGCAGACGAGCCGACCACCGCGCTCGATGTCACGATCCAGGCGCAGATCCTCGATCTGATGCGCGAATTGAAGCAGAAGATCGATGCCGCGATCATCCTGATCACGCATGATCTCGGGGTCGTCGCCGAGATGGCGCAGCGGGTTCTGGTCATGTATGCCGGCCGCCTGGCGGAGGCGGCACCGGTCACGGCGCTGTTTCGTCAGCCGCTGCACCCCTATACGCGCGGCCTGCTCGGCTCGATGCCGCGGCTCGGATCCTCGCTCGACCCGACGGCACCGCGGCGGCTCGTCGAGATACCCGGCACGGTTCCGTCGCCGACGGCGGCGCTCGATGGCTGCCGGTTTGCCGCGCGATGCAGCCTCGCGACCGAGATCTGCCGGCGCCGGACGCCGGTGTTCGAGATGAAGCAGCCTGGGCATTTCGCCGCCTGCTTTCATGCCGAGCGGGTCGCCGCGCCGGAGAATGGACGATGACCGCGATCGAGGCACCGCCGCTGCTCTCGGTCAGAAACCTGGTCAAGCATTTCCCGTTGCGCGACGGGCCACTGCGGCGGGGTGCGGGCCGGGTCCGTGCGGTCGATGGCCTTTCGTTCGACCTGGCCGCGGGCGAAACCTTGGGACTGGTCGGGGAGAGCGGCTGCGGCAAATCGACCGCCGGCAAAACGATCCTGAAGCTGATCGAACCGACCGCGGGCGAGATCCGGATCGACGGCGTGCGGATCGACGGGCTGTCGCGCCGACAGATGCGCCCCTATCGTCGCCAGCTGCAAGTGGTGTTCCAGGATCCCTATTCGTCGTTGAACCCGCGGCGCCGGATCGGTGACATCATCGCCGAGCCGCTGGCCAATTTCCGGGTCGCGCGCGGCCGCCGGCTGCGCGAGCGTGTCGCCGAACTAGCCATCAAGGTCGGCTTGCGCGAGGATGCGCTCGGCCGTTTTCCGCATGAATTTTCGGGCGGCCAGCGGCAGCGCATCGGGATCGCCCGCGCGCTCGCATTACAGCCGCGGCTGATCGTATGCGATGAGCCGGTCTCCGCTCTCGACGTCTCGGTTCAGGCCCAGGTCATCAACCTGCTCGGCGATTTGCAGCAGGAATTCGGCCTGTCTTATCTGTTCATCGCCCACGACCTTGCCGTCGTCGAGCACATCAGCCACCGCATCGCCGTCATGTATCTCGGCAAGATCGTCGAAATCGGCGACAAGGTAGCCCTGTTCCGCCGGCCGCTGCATCCCTATACACAGGCGCTGCTGTCGGCGGTCGCAGTCCCCGAGCCGGGATTGCCGCGCCAGCGCATCATTCTCAAAGGGGATGTGCCGAGCCCCGTCAATCCACCCTCGGGATGCCGCTTCCATACCCGCTGCCGCCATGCCCTCGCCCGCTGCTCGGTGGTGGAGCCCGAAATGCGCGAGGTCGCTCCGGGCCATCATGCCGCCTGCCATCTGCACGACATCACGGCCGCGATATCCGCCGAAGCCGAAATCGTCGTTCCTGCAAAGCCGCGGGCACCGCTCATCGCCGGCTAGGGCGGTTTCCGGCCGGGCTGCCGGCCCGCGAATTTCCCCGGCACTGCGCGTCTCGCCGCGGTCTTTTCCGGCGCTGTCTGTCGCATGATTTGAGAAAGCCAGCTGCGGCGCCGATCTACCCGCCTTCCGGGATCGCGATACCGCTCGCCGCCCCTGTTCCGGGTATTGAAAAATCCGATGTTTCAGTGCGGTGGATAGCGCGAAAGTTTAAGGAACCGTCTGCTACCAAACAATTAGTCGCGGTGTTTTTTGGCACGCGAGAGTTGGAACTGGCGGGGTCATCTTAATGTTTTCCGAATGCGGTGAACCGGGGTTCGCCATGACGCATCGCATGAGGTGTCCCCGGGGAAAGCATAGGAGGGTCATCCAATGGCTATCTACGTTGAGGGCAGAGGGCTGGCTAGCGAAGCGGAACCGGTGGGGCTCTTGACCGAGGGCGCCGCCGGCATCGCGGTGATCGTCCTGATGGTGATTGCGCTCGCCGGGGTCTCGTCCGAGTTGCTGGCCTCGATCGCGACGATCGTGATCGGTGTCGGCCTGATGGTGCAGGCCTTCAACAGCGCCGCCGAGACTGCAAAAGTGGCTCAGACCGAGAGTGGGCCGGAGATCGGTGGCGAGGTGTCGGTCGACTGCCTGTGCGGCTTGACCGGAATCGTCCTCGGGATTCTGGGGCTCGTCGGTGTCGGCGCCGCCTATCTGCTCCCGCCTGCGCTGATCGTGTTCGGTGCTGCGTTGCTGCTGAGTGGCGGGATCAGCATGCGGCCGAGAAACCTGCCGATAACCGCCGCAGCAACCGAGACGCGGGTCGTCTCGTTTCAAGGATCGCCCGCCGCCGGCGGTATGGAAATCCTGATTGGCATCGCCGCGATCGTGCTCGGCATCCTGGCATTGATCCTGGCCCATGCGGCGGTCCTGTTGCTGGTCGGCCTATTGGCCGTCGGCGCGGCCCTGCTGCTGGTCAGCGCGACCTTCAGCGGCGCGGTGATGCGCATCTTTACGGCAACCGCGGCCTGATTGGCGCCGGCGCACCTACCCGCCCGATGTCGCCTGCGATCTTCACCTCTCGCGATGCTGGTGGAGATCGCGCCTTCTTGCCTGTGCGATCGGCTCGATCCATGATCGCGACGCGGCGCTGAATGCCGCCGCCGAGCACAGCGCAGGGAGAAGATTTGGGATGTTGAGCCGATGGTCGGACGAGGACGCCGCGCGGCTCTGCGATCATTATGTCGAGCGGGGCGTCGGGTGCGATCTGGCGCTGCGCGTCTACACCTCCCGCCTGCTCGGCCAGGACCCCAGGCTGGTGCTGCATGGCGGCGGCAACACCTCGGTCAAGACGGTGGTCCGCGATCTCCTCGATGAGGAGGTCGAGGTGCTGTGCGTCAAGGGCAGTGGCTGGGACATGGCTGGGATCGAGCCCGCCGGGTTGCCCGCGGTCAGGCTGGCGCCGCTGCGGAAATTGCGCCTGCGCGACGCACTCGCCGATGAGGAGATGGTGCGCGTCCAGCGCGCGAACCTGATCGATCCCGGCGCGCCCAACCCGTCGGTCGAAACCTTGCTGCATGCCTTTCTGCCGCAGAAATTCGTCGACCACACCCATTCGACCGCGGTGCTGAGCTTTGCCGATCAGCCCGATGCCGCCGCGCGCTGCGCCGATCTCTATGGCCGCCGGTTCGGGCTGGTGCCGTATATCATGCCGGGTTTCCTGTTGGCCAAGGCGGCTGCCGAGATCTTCGAAGCCGATCCTGGGGTCGAAGGGCTGGTGCTGCTGAAGCACGGCATCTTCACCTTTGGCGAGACCGCGCGCGAGGCTTATGAGCGCATGATCGCCGCGGTGACGCTGGCCGAGGAGCGGCTGGCGCAGCACCGCAGGCCGGTGTTCGTCGCCGCCCGGCTCCCTGCTGCGATTGCCGGTGCTGCAGAGGTGGCGCCGATCCTGCGAGGGGCGTGCGCGATCGCGCGGCCGGCTGGGGCCGGCACCGACAAGCGGTTCATCCTCGATTTCCGCACCGGCCCCGCGGTACTCGACTATGTCAACGGCGCCGAACTCGGCCGCTACAGCCAGGCCGGCGTCGCGACCCCGGACCACACGATCCGCACCAAGAACTACCCGCTCCTTGTGCCAACGCCCGAAGCCGGTCGGCTCGACGCGTTCAAGACCGCGGTGCGTGCGGCGGTCGAGCGCTTTGCCGCCGGTTATCACGCCTATTTTGCCCGCCACAATTCGCGCCAAGCGGTCGCCAAACGCGAGCTCGACCCGATGCCGCGGGTGATCCTGGTGCCGGGGCTGGGGTTGTTCGGGCTCGGCAGCAATGCCAAGGACGCGCGGATTGCCGCCGATCTCGCTTTGTCAACAATCGAGACGGTGACCGACGCGGAGGCAGTCGGTAGTTTCGCGCCGATTGGCGAAGCCGATCTGTTCGACATCGAATACTGGTCGCTCGAGCAGGCGAAGCTCGGGCAGGCGGCTGACAAGCCGCTCGCCGGCCAGATCGCGGTCGTGACCGGTGGCGCCGGGACGATCGGGCTGGCGACGGCGCACGCGCTGGTTCGGGCCGGAGCGGAAATCGCGGTGCTCGATATCGGCGCGGACGCGGCTGAGGCGGCGGCGCGGAGGCTTGGCGGTGCTGCACTCGGCCTCGCCTGCGATGTCACCGAGCCGGCAGCGGTGCGCGCCGCGTTCGATCGTATCGCCGAGCGGTTCGGCGGTGTTGATATCGTCGTCTCGAATGCCGGTGCCGCGTGGCAGGGGCGGATCGGCGAGGTTGAGGACGCGGTGTTGCGCCAGAGTTTCGAATTGAATTTCTTCGCGCATCAGAGCGTCGCGCAAAACGCGGTGCGCGTCATGCTGGCGCAGGGCAGCGGCGGCGTCCTGTTGTTCAACGTGTCGCGGCAGGCGATCAGCCAGGGACCGGATGCCGGACCCTACGGGCTGCCCAAGGCGGCGACCCTGTTCCTGATGAAGCAATACGCGCTCGAATATGCCAGCGCCGGGATCCGCTCGAACGCGGTCAACGCCGATGGCATCCGCAGCGGGATTCTGACCGAGGATTACATCAGAGCACGGGCCGCGGCCTACGGGATCAGCGAGGCGCAATACATGGCGCGCAACCTCTTGGGCCGCGAGGTGACGGCCGAGGATGTCGCCGAAGCCTTTTTGTCCTTGGCCCTGGCGCGCAACACGACCGGCTCGTTTGCCACCGTCGATGGCGGCAACCTCGCCGCCGCCCCGCGCTGATGCCGCCGGACGGTCAATTGCGGCCGGGGTAGCTGACGGCGAGGCCGGCGCGGGCATCCTGCTGGATGCCGTATTGCGGGAACGGGTAGCGCAGGCCGTTTTTCGCCAGCGCCTCCATGCCAGCGATCGCCTTCGCCAGATCATCGGGCGGCAGCGCCATCAGCATCTCGTCGTCGAGCACGCCGCCATAGCGGCGCTCGGCAAAGCACGGGATCGACAGGCTCGGCTGGCGCGTCTTCAGCGCCCGGCCCCAGGAATCGGCACAGGCCGACTCGCCGACCACGCTCCAGTCGAAGCGCTTGTACCCGGCCCATTGCAGCCCGTTGATGAAATAGATCATCGCCCCCGGCGTCGCGTAGAAGAGGGCGATGTCGGGCGGGTCGAGCCGGCCGGAGGCGAGCGGCGCCACCGCCAGCGCTGCGTAGCGTCCGTCCGGCACGCATTCCATCGCCGCCTGATGGGTGCGCGCATCCTCGGGCGTGCTGTACCACACATCAACCATGTGCTGCCCCGACTGCCAGGCCGCGTCCTTGGCGCCACCGAGCCCGACCACAGCACGGCATTGCGCACCGACCAGATCCTCGGCGGTCAGCCCGACGGTCCAGCCGAGACGCGCCGCCTGGGCAACGATCTGGTCGAGCGTGTGCACGGCTTTCGGCCGCCGGATGCGCGCGATCGCTTCCATCTCCTCGCGCCGCTCGAACAACTTCATGCCAAATGGGATCGCGCGCAGCTTTAAGAGATGCTCCAGATCGGCGGCAAGCCGTGCCCAGTCCTCGCTCATCTGCATCTCCTCGACGATTGGCCATGGCTGCGACGCCGGAAGGTTTGCCCGATCGCGGCCAACATGGTTTTTATCATATCCGGTGGAACCCGAGGGGGCTCGCGGAGTTCGGCCTGACAGCGGGTCGCCCGGTCACCGCCGCGGCCGGACCGGCCGGCACCGCGACTGGAAGGAAATTCTGATGCGGCTCTTCTGCGTCCATCCCGAACCGATGACCTACTCGCAGATTTTTCTGCGGCTCGAGCCGATCGGTCTCGAACTGGTCGCGGCGGCGGCGCGGCAAAGCGGGCACGCGGTGCGGCTCATGGACCTGCAGGTCGAGAGCCAGCGTGCCTATTTCCGCACGATCGAGCGCTGGCGGCCGCAAGTGGTTGCCTTCGGCTGCAATTATCTGGCGAACATCCCGGTCATCGTCGATCTGGCGAAGGCGACCAAAGCGCGCTTCCCGGAAATTTTCATTTGTGTCGGCGGACACAGCGCGTCGTTCACGGCAAGCGCGCTGATCGCGCATGGCGAGGGTGCGATCGACTGCGTGCTCAAGGGGGAAGGCGAAGCGTCGATGCCGCTGCTGCTGGCGGCGATTGAAGGCGGAGCGATCGGGGGCAGGGCAATCGGGGGCGGGGCAATCGGGGGCAGCGGCGATCTCCTGACCGTGCCGGGAGCCGTCACGGCGGCGGGCGAAGGGCCGCGGCCCGGATTTGTCCATTCGCTCGACACGGTGATGCCGGCGCGCGATCTCTTGCGCCATCGCCACAAATATTTTGTCGGCATCCTCGATCCCAGCGCCTCGATCGAGTTTTCGCGCGGCTGCCCGTGGGACTGCTCGTTCTGCAGCGCCTGGACCTTTTACGGGCGCAGCTATCGGCTGTTGAGCCCGGAACGGGTCGTCGAGGATCTGCGCCGGATCCGCGAGCCGGGTATCTTTGTCGTCGATGACGTGGCCTTTGTCCACGAGCGGCACGCGATGGAACTCGGTGCGGCGATCGCCCATGCCGGGATCAAGAAGCGCTATTATCTCGAAACCCGCGGCGATGTACTGCTGCGCAACAAGGACGTGTTCCGCTTCTGGAAGACGCTCGGGCTGCAATACATCTTTATCGGCCTTGAAGCAATTGACGAGGATGGGCTGAAGCGGTTTCGCAAGCGCGTCTCGCTCGACCGCAATTTCGAGGCGCTCGAATTCGCCCGCTCACTGGGGCTGATCGTCGCGATCAACCTGATCGCCGATCCCGACTGGGATCACGAGCGGTTCCGTCTCGTTCGCGAATGGGGTCTCGAAATCCCGGAAGTCGTCAATCTGAGCGTCAACACCCCTTATCCCGGGACCGAGAGCTGGCTGACCGAAGAGCGTGCGCTGACCACCCGCGACTATCGGCTCTATGACATCGCCCACGCGGTGCTGCCGACGCGGCTGCCGCTCGCCGAATTCTACGAGGAGCTGGTGACGACCCAGCGCGCGTTCTATCGCAAATTCGCCAGTTGGCGGGCGGCCTATGCCACGGCCGGCATCGTCGCCCGGCAATTGCTGCGGGGAAACCCGAATTTCCTCAAAAGCCTCTACAAGCTCGACAAGATCTACCGGCCGGAGCTGCTGCTCGCCGATCACACCGCACCGGTGAGCTATGAGATGCCGCCCGATCTCGGGCGTACCGCGCGCGGACCCGCGCTTTACATTCATCCGCCGCGCGGCCGCAAGGGTCGGGCGATCGATGCCGCGACCGAAGAATTCGTCAACGAGACCCGCGCCGGCACCGCGCTGTGACCGCGCCGACCGGCGGATCGGCTTGCGTTCGAGCCGCGGCCTCCCGCTATGATGTCGCCCGGTCGAGGCAGTGAGGGAATCCCCGATGCGGCTTCTCGCGGTTCATCCGGGCCCGTTGATGTATACGAAGATCTTTCTGCGGCTCGAACCGCTGGGCCTTGAGCTGGTGGCTGCGGCAGCGCGGCAGGCGGGCCACGCGGTCCGGCTGATCGACCTGCAGGTCGACAATCACCGCAGCTATTTTCGCGCGATCGAGCGCTGGCAGCCCGATGCGGTCGCATTTTCCTGCAACTACCTGGCGAACGTGCCCGAGATCGTCAATCTCGCCAAGGCGACCAAGGCGCGGTTCCCGAACATCTTCATCTGCGTCGGCGGTCATAGCGCGTCGTTCACCGCCGAGGCGATCATCGCCCATGGTGCGGGTGCAATCGACTGCGTTGTCAGGGGCGAGGGCGAGGCGGCGATACCGCTGCTGCTCGCCGCGGTCGAAGCAGGACGCAGCCCGGCAACGGTGCCGGGTGTCGTGACCGCCGCCGGCGAGGGGCCGCCGCCGGGGTTTATCCATTCGCTCGACACGCTGCGCCCGGCGCGCGATCTGCTGCGCCATCGCCGCAAATATTTCATCGGCACGCTCGATCCGTGCGCCTCGATCGAGTTCTCACGCGGCTGCCCGTGGGACTGCGCGTTCTGTAGCGCCTGGACCTTTTATGGGCGCAGCTATCGCCTTGTCGGCACCGACCAGATCGTCGCGGATCTGCGCTCGATCCGCGAGCCCGGCATTTTTATTGTCGATGACGTGGCCTTCATCCACGAGCGTCACGGCATCGAGGTCGGCGAGGCAGTCGCCCGCGCCGGGATCAGGAAGCGCTATTACCTGGAGACCCGCGGTGACGTGCTGCTGCGCAACAAGGACGCGTTTCGCCTGTGGCGGCGGCTCGGGCTGCAGACAATGTTTCTCGGTCTCGAGGCGATCGACGAGGCGGGGCTGAAGAAATACCGCAAGCGGGTATCGCTCGATCGAAATTTCGAAGCGGTCGAATTCGCCCGCTCGCTCGGCATCAATGTCGCGGTCAATCTGATCGCCGATCCCGACTGGGATCACGAGCGCTTTCGCATCGTGCGCGAATGGTGCCTCGAGATGCCGGATGTGATCAACATCAGCGTCAACACTCCCTATCCCGGCACCGAGAGCTGGATCACCGACGGTCGCCGGCTCGAAACCCGCGACTACCGCCTGTTCGACATCCAGCACGCGGTGCTGCCGACCCGGCTGCCGCTCGCCGAATTTTACGAGGAGCTGGTGACGACGCAGCGCGCGATCTTTGCCAAGCATCTCGACTGGCGCCAGCTCTGGGATGCGAGCTCGATCGTCGCCCGGCTTTTGCTGCACGGCCAGACCAATTTCGTCAGAAGCCTGTTTCAGTTGAACAAGGTCTATCGCCCGGAACTGCTGCTCGCCGACCATGCGGCACCGGTCGAATATGAGATTCCGCCGCCGGCGCGCGGCGCGGCGCCAGCGCCGGTCCGGTCGGATCTCTACATCCACCCGCCGCGTGGCCGCAAAGGGCGCGCGATCGATGCCGCGACCGAGGATTTTGTCGAACAGACCCGCATGGGAAGCACGCTCTAACCTCGATCCGACAGCACCGCCATGTCACGCCGGCGACAGGAGTAGCGAATTGGCCACCGCGCCGATCACTCTCGACGACATCGAGGCGCTGGCGGTCGGCGCCTGGATTCTCGGCACCGGCGGCGGCGGCAGCCCCTATCTCGGGCTCTTGAACCTGCGCCGCCTCTATGCCGAGGGGCAGCGCGTGGCGCTGATCTCGCCATTCGACCTCGCCGATGACGACCGGGTGGCGGTCGTCTCCAACATGGGCGCACCGCTGGTCGGTCAGGAGCGGCTCGCCGACAGTCGCAACATCGCCCGGGCGGTCGAGATCCAGGAAGGCTTGCTCGGCCACAAATTCTGCGCCGTCATGCCGCTCGAAATCGGCGGCGGCAACGGTCTCCAGCCATTGATGGCGGCAGCACATCTGGATTTGCCGGTCGTCGATGCCGACACGATGGGCCGCGCCTATCCGGAGGCGCAGATGACCAGCGTCGCGGTTGGCGAGCTGCGCCCCTATCCCTGCGTGCTCTACGATCCGCGCGGTATCGAGGCGGTCGTGACCAGAGTCCCTAACTGGCGGTGGATGGAACGGGCGAGCCGCAAGATCTGCGTCGAGATGGGCTCGATCGCCTCCACCTGCAAAGCGCCGCGGACCGGTGCGGAGATCAAGGAATGGGGGATTCATTTCACCGTATCGAAGGCGATCGGCATCGGCCGCCGGGTGCGCGAGGCAAGGCAGCGGCATGCGGACCCGGTCGCCGCGGTGCTCGACGAAGCCCGGGGCAAGCTGTTGTTCCGCGGCAAGGTCATCGATGTTGCGCGGCGCACGACCGAAGGCTATCTGCGCGGCCATGTATTGATCGACGGTCTCGACGGGGATCGCGGCGCGCGGCTTGACATGGCCTTTCAGAACGAATGGGTCGTGGCCTGGCGCGCCGAGGGCTCAAACCGGGCGCCGCTCGCGATGTCGCCCGATCTGATCTGCGTGCTCGACAGCCAAACGGGCGAGGCCTGCGGCACCGAGACGATCCGCTACGGCAGGCGGGTCACGGTCATCGCCTTGCCGGCGCCCCCGGTATTTCTGACCCCCAAGGGCCTCGACCATGTCGGCCCCCGCGCCTTCGGCTACGACCTCGACTTCCACTCGGTGTTCGACGGGATGTAATCCGGTGCGGCGGATCGGGATCGATGTGGGGGGGACGAATACCGACGCGGTATTGCTCGCGGACGGCGCGGTTGTGCATGCCGTCAAGACGCCGACCACCGCGGATGTGACGGGCGGCATCGTCGCCGCGCTCGCCGGGCTGTCGGCGCATCCCGGGGTGACGCGCGGTCGGATCGACGCGGTCGTGATCGGCACGACCCATTTCGTCAACGCGGTTGTGCAGCGGCAAGGTTTGGCGCGGGTCGCGGCGGTGCGGATCGGGCTGCCGGCCGCGGCCTCGCTGCCGCCCTTTTGCGACTGGCCCGCGGACCTCGCCGATTTGGTGTGCGGCGAGGTGTTCATGCTCGAAGGCGGCCACGATTACGACGGCCGCCCGATCGTGCCGTTCGACGCGGCGGGCATGCGCCGCGCCGCCCGCCGGATCCGGGCGAGCGGCATCGGCTCGGTCGCGGTGGCCGCGATCTTTTCGCCGCTCGACCCGTCTTGCGAGGAGCGCGCGGCCGAGATCCTGCGCGAGGAGTGCCCCGATGCCGCGGTGACGCTGTCGCGCGACCTCGGCCGCATCGGATTGCTCGAACGCGAGAACGCCGCTCTGCTGAACGCAGCGCTGATCCCGCTCGCGCGCATGACGGTTGCCGGCTTTGCCGCAGCGATCGCGGCGAGCGGCATCAAAGCACCGCTCTATTTGACCCAGAATGACGGGACGGTCATGGCGGCTGAGGTCGCGACCGCATTGCCGGTCATGAGCTTTGCCTCGGGGGCGACCAATTCGATGCGCGGTGCGGCGTTCCTGTCGGGTCTCGGCGACGCGCTGGTCATCGATGTCGGCGGCACCTCGACCGATGTCGGCCAATTGCGTCAGGGCTTTCCGCGCGAGGCGAACTCGGTCGTCGAAATCGGCGGCGTGCGCACCCTCTTTCGCATGCCCGACCTCTATTCGATCGGGCTCGGCGGCGGCAGCGTGGTCGAGCGCGAGCCGGTGACGATCGGACCGCAGAGCGTCGGCTATCGGTTGACACGCGAGGCGCTGGTGTTTGGCGGCGCGACGATGACTGCCACCGACGCCGCGGTCGCCGCCGGGATCGCGCAGATCGGCGACCCGGCTGCGGTGGCGCGGCTGCCGCGCAGCCTGGTGAAATCCGCTCTCGCCGAGGCGCATGCGAAGATCGAAGATGCGGTCGATCGCATCAAGATCGAGGCGTGTGATCAGCCGCTGGTCGCGGTCGGCGGCGGGGCGTTTCTCGTACCGGACCGGGTCCTCGGGGTCTCGCAGGTGATCCGCGTGCCGCATGGCGATTGCGCCAATGCGGTGGGTGCCGCGATCGCGCAGATCAGTGGCGAGACCGACCGGATCTATCGCGATCTCGATCGCGCTGCGGCGATCGCCGCCGCCGAGGCGCAAGCGCAAGACCGTGCCGTCGCCGCCGGTGCCGATCGAGCCAGCCTCGAAACCGTCGACATCGAGGACATGCCGCTCGCCTACCTGCCGGGGAACGCGCTGCGGGTGCGGGTGCGTGTCGCCGGTGTCATGCGCGCCGGAGCGCCGCCGGACGGCGATATGGTGTGAGGGCTCCTACGCCGGGCACGCTGCCCCACCGGCACGCTGCAGGGAAGCCGCCGGGCACGCTGCCCCACCGACACGCTGGAGAGACCCGCCGCGGCGCTATCGCGGCTCGCCCCAAGGCGGCATGGTCAGGATGCCCGGCCTGCCGAGCATCGTCTCGATCCGCCGCAACAGCGGCTCGACTGCGGCGAGCGTGCGGCCGAGCCCGGTGATGCCGATGTCGTCGCCTTGCGCCGGCTCGCCAGCGAGCCGCTTATAGAGGAATTCGAAGGGTCCTTCGGGTCGCGGAAAAACCGTCAGCTGGATCGGCGCGCCGGGCGCGATCCCGGCCGCCTGCCGCGCCAGCCGCAACGCCGTCGCGTACCCACCGAGTGCATCGACGAGGCCGCGCGCCTTGGCTTCCTCGCCGGTCCACACCCGGCCCTGCGCCACCTGTTCGACGGCGTCCTGGGTCATGTGACGACCCGCGGCGACATGGTTCTTGAACCCCTGATAGCTGGCGTCGAGAAACGCCTCGAGTCGGGCGCGAGCGAGCGGCGAGAATGGCGAGGTGGCGCTCGCCATCGCGGCGTTGGCGCCAAAGGCCACCGCATCGGTCGAAACCCCGATCTTCTTCAACAATCCGGCGACGACCAGCTTGCCGGCCAACACCCCGATCGAGCCGGTCAGCGTCGCCGGCTCGGCGACAATCTTATCGGCCGGTGCCGCGATGTAGTAGCCGCCCGAACCGGCCACATTCCCCATCGAGACGATGACCGGCTTGCCGTGGTCGCGGGCCTCGACGACATCGCGCCAGATCGTTTCCGAGCCGACCACCGAGCCGCCCGGACTGTCGATGCGGAACAGGATGGTGCGCACCTTGGGGTCGCGAACCGCGGCGCGAAAGGCACGGGTGATCCGGTCGGCCGTCATCTCGTCCGATCCCGCCAGCAGATCGGCCGAACCGCCACCACGGACGATCAGCCCCGAACCATAGATCAGCGCGATCCGCGCTCCCGCGCGGTTCGGGCGCTCGATGCCGTCGAGATAGGTCGTGAGCGGGACGATCCGTGCGCCCGGACCGGCACGCTTGCGTGCCGCGGCGGCGGCCTCGTCGCGATAGCCGATCCGGTCGACGAGCCTGGCCGCAAGCGCCTCGTCGGCCAAGAGCGGCCCGCGGTCGATCAGCGCGCGCACGGCTTGCGGCGTCAGCCCTCGGCCGGTGGCGATGCCGTCGACGATCTGACCGCCGAGCGAGGTCAGCAGGTCCTCGGCCTGCTCGCGCCCGGCTGGCGTCATCTGCGTGTCGCTGAGGATGTTCGCCGCCGTCTTGTATTGCCCGCGATGGTCGAATTCGGCGGTGACGCCGAGCAGGTCGAGCGTCCCCTTCAAAAAAGGTGTATCGGCATAGAGCCCGGTCAGACCGACGCTGCCCATCGGTTGCAGCCAGATCCGGCCAAAGGCGCTGGCGAGGTAGTAGGGGCGGGTGCCGCCGCCAAATTCTCCAAAACTGTCGGCAAAGGCGATTGCGAACTTGCCCTTGGCGCGAAAGGCGGCGATCGCGTCGCGGATCTGCTGCGTCTCGGCCAGTCCGAACGCATCGGGGCCAAGGCGGGCAACGAGCCCCTTGACCCGCGGATCGGTGCCGGCCGCCTCGATGGCGTCGAGGAATTGGCGCAAACGCGGTCGGCTGCCGCCGAGGATTCGGCCCAAGCCTGATTGGCCGGCCGCATCGTCGAGGCCCTGCGTCAGGTCGACCGCGAGAATGATCTTGCCCGGCAGTTCCGGCTTGCTCGGTACCAAGAGCAATCCGAGGACGATGACGGCGATGATGGCGAGAACCGCCAGCACCCCGATCGCGGCGAAAAAACCGATCAGCAGACGGCGCATATGCTCAGACGGCAGCACCGAGTGCGCGATGGCGCAGGAGGTGATCGGCTAGCACGCAGGCGACCATCGCCTCGCCGACCGGAACGGCACGGATGCCGACGCAGGGATCGTGGCGGCCGTGGGTGGCGATCTCGACCTCGTTGCCATCGACATCGATGCTGCGCATCGGGGTCAGGATCGAGCTCGTCGGCTTGACGGCGAAACGGGCGACGATGTCCTGCCCGGTCGAGATCCCGCCGAGGATGCCGCCAGCGTTGTTCGACAAAAATGTCACCCGGCCGTCCGTCATGCGCATCTCGTCGGCGTTCTCCTCGCCTCGAAGCGCGGCCGCACCGAACCCGGCACCGATCTCGACACCCTTGACCGCGTTGATCGTCATCAAGGCACGTGCAAGATCGCCATCGAGCTTGTCGTAAACCGGCTCGCCGAGCCCCGGCGGGACGCCGCTCGCGACGATCTCGATCACGGCCCCGGCCGAGGAGCCGGCCTTGCGCACACCGTCGAGGTAGTCGGCCCAATAGAGCGCCATCGCCGCATCCGGGCACCAGAACGGATTTTGCTCGACCGCCGGCCAATCCCAAGCCGCACGGTCGATAGGGTGCGGTCCGAGCTGCACGAGCGCGCCGCGAATCGTGATTTCCGGTCCGAGAATTTGCCGCGCGACAGCCCCGGCGGCGACCCGCGACGCCGTCTCGCGCGCCGAGGCACGGCCGCCACCACGATAATCGCGCACGCCGTATTTCTTCCAATAGGTGTAGTCCGCATGACCCGGGCGGAACCGATCGGCGATATTACGATAGTCCCGCGAGCGCTGGTCGGTGTTCTCGATCAACAGCTGGATCGGGGTTCCGGTGGTCACCCCGTCGAACACCCCGCTCATGATCCGGACAAGATCTTCCTCGCGACGCTGCGTCGTAAACCGCGACTGGCCGGGCTTGCGCTTGTCGAGCCAGCGCTGGATGTCGGGCTCGGCCAACGGCAGGCGCGGCGGCACGCCGTCGACGACGACACCGATCGCCGGGCCGTGGCTCTCGCCCCAGGTCGTGAACCGGAACAGCGTGCCAAACGCGTTGCCTGCCATGATCCTGCAACCAATCCCGGGCAGCCTGCGGTCACACGACCGAGATGTCGGGGGCGTCGACGGCCTTCATGCCGACCACGTGATAGCCGCAATCGACATGGTGGACCTCGCCGCTGACCCCGGCCGACAGGCCGCTCAACAGATAGAGTGCGGCACCGCCGACATCCTCGATCGTGACATTGCGCTTCAAGGGCGAATTGTACTGGTTCCACTTCAGGATATAGCGGAAATCGCCGATCCCCGAAGCCGCCAGCGTGCGGATCGGTCCGGCCGAGATCGCATTGACACGGATGTTGTCGCCGCCGAGATCGACCGCGAGATAGCGCACGCTTGCCTCGAGTGCGGCCTTGGCGACGCCCATCACGTTGTAGTTCGGCATCACCCGCTCCGCGCCATAATAGGTCAAGGTCAAGAGGCTGCCGCCATCGGTCATCAGCGGTGCCGCGCGGCGGCACATATCGGTAAACGAAAAACACGAAATATCGAGCGTGCGGACAAAATTCTCGCGTGTCGTGTCGACGTACTTGCCTCTGAGCGCGTTCGGGTCGGTGGCGCCGATCGCATGCACCGCGAAATCGAGCCGGCCCCAGCGTTCGCCGATGGCGGCGAATAGGGTGTCGAGGCTGCGGACGTCGCCGACATCGCATTCGAGGACGAAATCGCTGCCCGTGCTCTCCGCCAGCGGTCGCACCCGTCGGCCGAGCGCCTCGCCCTGATAGGTGAAGGCGAGCGCTGCCCCTTCGCCGTGCAAGGCCTTGGCGATGCCCCAGGCGATCGAGCGCTCATTGGCGACACCCATGATCAGGCCTTGTTTGCCAGCCATCAGCGGCCCAGCCATCAGCGGCATCGTTGTCCCCATTTTTCGCGGCCGCCTGCGAGCCTACACGAACTCGGCGGCGCGAGCCATCAGCGGGTCCCCTCGGGGGCTGGCGCGGCTGCGGCCGGCAGTGGATAATTGCCCAACGCGCCGGTGTTGACCAGATGGAGGCTGAGAGGCTGTTGCGATGACGCCGCTGCCGGACGACGGGCATGCGAATGGACGCGGCAGGATCGGGCGGCGCGCCGCCGGAGCGGCCGCCTTTATCGCCTACCTGCTGCGCCGGTTCAATTCCGACGGCTGCTTTGCCGCCTCCGGCGCGCTGAGCTACACAGCACTCGTCTCGCTCGTACCGCTGGCCGCGATCGCGTTGGGATCGCTCTCGGTGTTTCCGATCTTTGGGCAGGTGCATGACGAACTGCTCGCCCTGATCTTTAGGAATTTCGTGCCGTCGATCGGCGAGCAGGCGGCATGGTGGTTCCGCGCCTTCGCCAACTCGGCGGCACAGACCACGGCGATCGGGGTGATCGGCATTGCCGCCACCGGGGTCCTGCTGCTGGCCACGGTCGAAGACCAGCTCAATGTGATCTGGCGGATCACCGCACCGCGCCCATGGGGGCAGCGCGTCGTTGCCTACTGGACGCTGATCACGCTGGGCCCGCTGCTGGTTGGTCTCAGCCTGTCGCTGTCGACCTATTTCGAGATTGCCGCCCGGCATGCCGGGTTCGGCCAGCAGGCCTTTCAATGGATCGAAAGCGGCTGGCTGCACGGGCTGGCGCGCGCGGTGCCGGCACTGCTCGAATTCGTCGCGCTGAGCCTCCTCTATTGGCTGATCCCGAATTGTGCGGTGCGATGGCGCGACGCCGCGCTCGGCGCGCTGATCGCGACCGTCGCGATCGAGATCCTCAAGATCGGCTTTACGATTTATGTCGGTGCGATGTCCTATTACCAGACCGTCTACGGCACGCTGGCGACGATCCCGATCTTTCTCTTATGGATGTACATCTCGTGGATGGCGGTATTGCTTGGCGCGGAAACCGCTGCAGCACTGCCGCATTGGCAGATCGACCGGCACTTGGGCGATGCTGCGGCGGGCGGGGTCAGGCTCGGCCTCAGCCTTGCACTGATCGCCGCGCTGGCCCGCGCCCAGCGATCGGGTGCGGTGCTGACGACCGCCGGTCTCGCCGCCGAACTCGGGGTTGCGACGACGATCGTCGATGAGCATATGAAGCCGCTCGCCGCGGCCGGCTTCACGGCGCATACGCAAGGGGGCGGCTGGGTGCTGGCCTGGAACCCCGAAACTGCGACACTCGGAGAGCTTTATGCGGCGCTGAGCCTGCCCCTGGCGCAAGCCGGCTGGCCCGATCCGATGACGGCCCCGTGGCAGCGACAGGTCGCCGCCGCGATCGGGCGGATTGTCGTGGCCCAGGCGGCGGCGATGCAGATGACGATCGCCTCGCTGCTCGGCGAACTGCGCGAGGACAGCGCCGGTGCGCGGCAGCGTCGCCGCCGCACCGAGAGCATCCCGGAACAGGTCGGGTTGCGATAGCGTGGGACGAGCGATGGACGAAATCACCGATACCGAGCCGCTACCCCTCTTCGCCCGCTGGTTTGCCGAAGCCGGCAGCCGCGAGGAACTGGCCGAGGCGATGACTCTCGCCACTGCGGCGCGTGACGGTCGCCCGTCGCTGCGCGCGGTGCTGCTAAAGGGCTTCGATGCGAGGGGCTTTGTCTTCTACACCAATCTCGAGAGCCGCAAATCCGCCGAATTGTCCGACAACCCGCAGGCAGCACTCTGTTTCTTGTGGAAGACGCTGCGCCGCCAGGTACGCATCGAAGGCGGGGTGACCGCGGTATCGGTGGCGGAGGCCGATGCCTATTTCGCCAGCAGGCCACGCGACAGCCGGATCGGTGCCTGGGCCTCCGACCAGTCGCGTCCGCTTTCGAGCCGCGCCGCACTCGAACGCCGCGTCGAGGAATTCGACCGCCGCTTTGCCGGGACCGACGTGCCACGCCCACCTTATTGGTCCGGGTTTCGGGTCGCCCCGCAGCGGATCGAGTTCTGGCAGGAGCGCGCGTCGCGCCTGCACGATCGCTGGCTGTTTGTGCGGGAGGGCAGTGGATGGCGGCGCGAACGGCTGTTCCCGTGACCCGACAGGGTCCGATATCGAAGTGGATGGCAGCATGAACCCGATCCCGGCATGCCAGCGATCTGGCCAACACCTGGTGCCGCGTCGCGCCACCCGTCCGGCGGCTGATCCCGTCCTTGGCCGGGAGCCCGGCGGCATTGCGGCCGCAGGCCCGGATTTCCCGGGCGCAGCGCGATGACTACCGGACATCGCGTGCTGCTGCTGACCGGCGCCAGCCGCGGCATCGGCCACGCGACGGTCAAGCGCTTCAGCGACGCCGGGTGGCGGATCATCACTTGCTCGCGCGATGCGGTGCCGGCCGAATGCCGGCGCGATCCGAACTGGACCCACCACATCACCGCCGATCTCGGTGATCCGGCCGATCTCGATCATTTCGTCGCCGAGGCGCAGGCGCATCTTGACGGGCCGCTGCATGCGCTCGTCAACAATGCGGGGATGTCGCCCAAGACGCCGGGCAAGGGGCGGCTCGGCTGCCTCGACGGTGATCTCGACGAGTGGCGTGCCGTGTTTCAGCTCAATTTCTTTGTGCCGCTGATCCTCGCCCGGTCGTTCGCCCCGGCGCTGGCCGCAGGCAAGGGAACGATCGTCAACGTCACCTCGATCGCCGGCTACGCGGTGCATCCGTTTGCCGGCTCTGCCTACTCGACTTCGAAGGCGGCGCTGTCGACCTTGACGCGCGAGATGGCTGCCGAGTTCGCCCAGCATGGGGTGCGGGTCAACGCCGTAGCGCCGGGCGAGATCATGACCGCGATGCTGTCGCCGCAGACCACGATGCTGCTGCCGCGGATCCCGCTCAACCGGCTCGGCGTTCCCGACGACGTGGCGGCGACGATCTTTTTCCTGTGCAGCGAAGATGCCGCCTATGTCACCGGCACCGAAATCTTCGTGACCGGCGGCCAGCACATCTACTGACTGCCGGCGACGGCGGACCGAGTTTCTTTCAGTCGCGCGCGGCGATTTGTGCCTTGATCAGGCGGATGGTCTCGACCGGCTTTTCGAGATGCGGCAGATGTCCGGCGGTGTCGAGGATCGCGACCGGCAGGCGCGATGCGAAAGGCTCGGCCTGAGCCGCCGGAATGACCCGGTCGTCGCGGCCCCAGATCAGCTGAACCGGGGACCCCAGAGCGGCGATCTGGGGGCGCAGGTCGAGGGCTTGCCGACCGCCCGGGAACCAGGCGCCGGCGATCGTCGCGAGCGCCGCTGCAACACCGTCGAGGCGCTTGTAGCGCAGCACCTCCTCGATCATGGCCCGGCTGATGGAAGCGGGGTCATAGACCAGCTGGTTCAGGGCCTCGACTGCTTCGCGCCGCCGCCCGGCGCGCACAAAGCCGTCGATGAAGCCGCCATTGATCTCCGGCCCGAGCCCTGCCGTGGCAATCAGCGCCAGGCTCGCAATGCGTTGCGGCCGGCGCAGCGCGAGCAATGCGGCGATCGCCCCGCCCATCGAGTGGCCAACGAGATGACATCGTTCGATCCCGAGCGCCGACAGCATCGCTTCGGCCGCATCGGTCAGCGCGTCGGGATCGCCGGTGCCGACGTCCTTGGTCGAGCCGCCATGCCCCGGCAGCTCAAGCGCGATCGTGCGGCGTCCCTCGGCCAGCGCCGGCTGCACGAACATCCAGCTGTTGAGGTCGCCGCCAAAGCCATGAACCAGGACGAGCGGGGTCGAAGCGCCGGCGCCGAGCTCGAGGTAGCGCAGGCGGCGGCCGCCAGCGTCGATCGCGTGCGGCTGCAGCGCCGTGACCGGGGCATCGGCCTCGGCCGTCGGCATCGGCACGGCGAATTCGGCGATGAACGCGTCGATCTCGGCATCCGTCACCGTTTCCGGCGCCGCCACCGCGAGCAGCCCGCCGACCGGCAAGGTGGTGCCGGCCTCGGCCACGATGCGCCGCAGGATGCCGGCCTCGGCCATTTCGAAGACGTTGGTGATCTTGGTGGTTTCGATCTCGAGCAAGTCCTCCCCGGCGGCGACCGTCTCGCCGGCGCGCTTGAGCCAGCCCACGACCTTGCCCTCGGTCATCGTCAGGCCCCATTGCGGCATCGTGATCGCGGTGATGTCAGCCACTTGCAATCCTCCTCGTCATCCGCTGCCGCGGAATCCAGGGCGAGCACATTCCACACGCCCCGGGCCCCCGCTTTCGCGAGGGCGACGATCCGCTATTTCCTGTAGCTATGCACCGCGCGCACCGCCGCGGCGATCCGGTCCGGGCTCGGGATGTAGAGCTGCTCCAAGGATGGTGCGAACGGCACCGGGGTGTGCGGTGCCGTGACCCGCTTGACCGGCGCCTTCAGCGCGGCGAACGCCTGGTCGGCGACAATGGCGGCGATATCGGCGGCCAGGCCGCAGCGCGGCGTCGCCTCGTCGACGACGACGAGACGACCGGTGCGCTCGACCGATTCGAGGATCGTGTCGGTGTCGAGCGGCGAGGTCGTGCGCGGGTCGATCAGCTCGATCTCGATGCCCTCGCCGGCGAGAGTTTCGGCCGCTGCGGTGGCGTAGTGCACCATGCGCGCCAGCGCCACCACGGTCACATCATCGCCGTCGCGGACGATGTTCGCTTCGCCCAACGGGATCGCGTAGGGCTCGTCCGGGACCTCGGCGCGCAGATCGTACATCAGCTTGTGCTCGCAGAAGATCACCGGGTCGTCGTCGCGGATCGCCTGGATCAGCAAGCCCTTGGCGTCATAGGCGTTGGATGGCACGACGCATTTCAACCCCGGCACCGAGGTGAAGACATGATAGGGGCTCTGCGAATGCTGGGCGGCGGCACTGCGCCCGGCGCCGATCATCGTGCGGATCACCAAGGGCGTCTTGGCCTTGCCGCCAAACATGTAGCGGAACTTGGCCGCCTGGTTGAAAATCTGGTCGAAGCAGACGCCGAAGAAATCGGAAAACATCAGCTCGGCGACAGGGCGCAGTCCGGTCACCGCCGCACCGGCAGCCGCTCCCATGATCGCCGATTCGGTGATCGGCGTGTCGATGACCCGCGCTTCGCCGAATTCGCCGATCAGGCCCTTGGTGACGCCGAGGACACCGCCATAGGCGTCGCGCTGTCCCGCGGTCCCCGCCCCGCCGGCGACGTCCTCGCCAATCACGACGATCCGCGGGTCGCGGCGCATCTCCTGCGCTAACGCCTCGTTCAGCGCCTGGCGGATCGATTTCTGCGGCATCGCGCGCCTCCGTCAATACGAGACGTAGACATCGGTCAAAAGATCGGCCTCGCTTGGTGGCGAGGCCGCCCGGGCGGTTTCGACGGCGCGATCGATCAATGCCGCGATTTCGGCCTCGACCGCGTCGAGATCGCCGGTTTCCAGCAGGGCCGCTTCGACGACCCGGCGGCGGAAGTGCTTCAAGGGATCGCGCTCGTCACGCAACCGGCGCACCTCGTCCTTGCCGCGATAGAGCTGAGCGTCGCCCGAATGGTGGCCGTAGAAGCGGCAGGTATCGACCTCGATCGCGCTCGGGCCTCCACCCGCACGGGCGCGCGCGACGGCCTCGCCGGCCGCTTCGTGCACGGCGAAGAAATCGTCGCCGGAAACCTTGGCCGCGGGCAGGCCGAACCCGGCGGCGCGCCCGGCGATGTCGTGGGAGCCGACATGGTAGGCAACCCCGGTGCCTTCACCGTATTGATTGTTCTCAAAGACAAAGATCGCCGGCAATTTCAGCACCACCGCCAAATTCATCGCCTCGAAGGTGGTGCCCTGGTTCGAGCCGCCATCGCCGGTAAACGACACCGCGACCGCGCCGCGCCCCAGGGTCTTGGCGCTCAATGCGGCGCCGACCACCAAGGGCGGGCCGCCGCCGACGATGCCATTTGCACCGAGCATGCCGCGGTCGAGATCGGCAATGTGCATCGAACCGCCCTTGCCGCCGCACAGCCCGCCTTTCTTGGCGAACAATTCCTGCATCATCAGTACCGGGTCGCAGCCTTTGGCGATCGAATGGCCGTGTCCGCGATGGGTGCTGGCGATGTAATCGGCATCCGACAAATGCATGCAGACGCCGACCGCCGCCGCTTCCTCGCCAGCGTAGAGGTGGACAAAGCCGGGGATGCCGCCTTTCGCAAACTCTTCCTGCACCCGCTCCTCGAAATGGCGGATCGTCGCCATTTTGCGATAAGCCGCGACGAGCTCCTCGCGGTTCAGCTGCACGGCATCCTCCCGTTGACGTTTGCGGCGCGCTGTAGTGATCCTGCACGCACCCGCGCCATCACACAATCCCGCCCCGGATTGTCGGCAAATATGGGTCGAAACCGGTCGGCACGCCCTGGGTATCGACCGCGCCAGGGTATTCACCGCGCCTTGGTATTGACCGCGCCGGGCGGCTCCGGCACTCCGGCACCGGGATCACGCCGCTCTCGTTTCCGGTTGATGCGGACCACGCTCGTCCGACCCCTTCATTTTGCGCTCCCGCCTTCGACGGTCTTGATCGTTCGCATCGGGCACGATACACGCCATGTCGATGCGCATCCCGCTCTATCAGATCGATGCCTTCACCGACCGCCCGTTCAGCGGCAATCCGGCGGCAGTGTGTCCGCTCGAAGCATGGTTGCCAGACGCGGTCATGCAGGCGATCGCCGCCGAGAACAACCTGCCGGAAACGGCGTTTTTCGTGCCCGAGGGCGAGGGTTGGCACTTGCGCTGGTTCACACCGACGGTCGAGGTCGATCTGTGCGGCCACGCGACGCTTGCCGCGGCTTACGTGCTGTTCAATTTCCTGGCGCCGGGACAGCAGCGCGTCAGCTTCCGCACCGAAACGGCGGGCGAGCTCGTGGTCAGCCGCGACGGCGAGCTGGTGGCGCTCGATTTTCCGGCTTGGCCGCCTGTTCCTTGCACCGGGCCGGCGGGCCTCGGCGCAGCGCTCGGAAGGCCGCCCGCCGCGGTGCTCGCCGCCCGCGATTATCTCGCGGTCTATGACGATGCCGATATGGTGGCGGCGCTCGCGCCGGATTTCGCGGCGGTGGCGCGGCTCGACCGATTTGCCGTGATCGCCACGGCACCGGGAACGGGCGACGTCGATTTCGTGTCGCGCTTTTTCGCGCCGGCGCAGGGTGTGGATGAGGACCCGGTGACCGGCTCCTCGCATTGCGCTCTGATTCCATATTGGGCGGCGCGGCTCGGCAAGGCGCGGCTCGAGGCGCGTCAGCTGTCGCGGCGCGGTGGCAGCTTGTCATGCGCCTTGCGCGGCGACCGGGTCACGATCGCCGGCCGCGCCACCCTCTATCTGACCGGCACCATCGAAATCTGACCGGCACCATCGAAATCAGACGATTGCCCGTGATGGCAATCCGCAGGAAGATCGGGCGCAACCGCGGGGGGCTCGCCATGTTACGGATCACAATCCTGGCGCTGTGCATGGGCGTGGCGCTTGCCGGACCGGCCTTGGCGCAGAGCAAAGCGGTGATCCAACGGCTCAACGACGCCTGGGCGGCCGCTTTCAACAAGGGCGACGCCGCCGCGGTCGCGGCAATGTATACCGAGGACGCCTATGTGCTGCCTCCGGGCCACGACATGGTCAAGGGTCGCAGTGCCATCGAGGCGTTCTGGAAGCAGGCGGCGACGCAGGTCGGCAACGCCAGGCTCGTCACCGTCGATGTCGAGCCGCTGGGGCGCCGGGCAGCACGCGAGATCGGCACCGTCACGCTCGAAAGCAAGGCACAGCCGCCGCAGCAGATCGACGGCAAATATGCGGTGGTCTGGCGCAAGATCGGCCGCCATTGGCTGCTCGCGACCGATATCTGGAACATGAACAAATAGGCGGCTCGACGGAGGGTGTCGAATGGCGAAGAGCTATCGGGTCGCGGTGATCGCCGGCGATGGCATCGGGCACGAGGTGATGCCCGAAGGGGTGGCGGCGATGGAGCAGGCCGCGCGCGCCTATGGCTTCGAATTGAGCTGGAGCGAGCTCGACTGGAGCTGCGCGCGCTATGCCGAGACCGGGCGGATGATGCCGGAGGATGGGCTCGCCCGGCTGCGGCTCTACGATGCCGTCTATCTCGGTGCGGTCGGCCATCCCGACGTCCCCGATCACGTCTCGTTATGGGGATTGCTGATCCCGTTGCGCCGCGGCTTTCACCAATACGTCAATCTGCGCCCGGTGCGGCTCCTCGCCGGGGTGCCGTCGCCGCTCAAGGACCGGGCCCCCGGCGACATCGATTTCTATGTCGTGCGCGAGAACAACGAGGGCGAATATTCCGAGATCGGCGGCCGGCTCTACGCCGACAGCGAGCACGAGATGGCGATGCAGCAGGCGGTCTTCACCCGCCGCGGCTGCGACCGGATCATGCGCTACGCCTTCGAGCTCGCGAGTCGGCGCAACAAGCACGTGACTTCGGCCACCAAATCGAACGGTATCATCCATACCATGCCGTTCTGGGACGAGCGGTTCGCGGCGGTTGCGCGCGATTACCCCGACATCAGGACCGACCAGTACCACATCGACATCCTGACCGCGCATTTCGTGCGCCATCCGGACTGGTTCGACGTCGTGGTCGGATCGAACCTGTTCGGTGACATCCTCAGCGATCTCGGGCCGGCCGTGGTCGGCTCGATCGGCATAGCACCCTCTGGCAACATCAATCCCGAGCGTGACTACCCCTCGATGTTCGAGCCGGTGCACGGCTCCGCCCCCGACATCGCCGGGCGCGGCATCGCCAATCCGATCGGCCAGATCTGGTCGGGGGCGATGATGCTGGCACATTTCGGCGAGACCGAAGCGGCGGAAGCGGTCGAACGGGCGATCGCCGAGGTCCTGGCCGAAGGCGGCACCCGCACTCCCGATCTCGGCGGCAATGCCGGGACCCGTGACCTGGGCGCGGCGATCACCGCCGCAATCCGCTGATCACCGCAATCCGCCGATCACCGCAATCCGCCGATCATTGGGCGTGCCGCACCGAGTGGGGGGCCAGGCACAGAAAGACCGCGGTGCCGAGCCCCCACAACCCGTTGACGATCGGCCCGACCAGCAGGCCCGGGTAATGAAAGCCGTAGCCCGGCGGCAGGCCCTTGAGCGGAGCGACGACGAACCACGAGACGGCCGTCGGAAAGATTGCGCCGAAGATGATGGCGCCGATCCAGTAACCCAGCGGGTTGCGCGCGATGACGCGCTCGACCAGCACGAAGATGATGCCCCATACCCCGCCCCAGAAGGCGAGCGACAGGAAGTGCGGTACGCCAAATGGCAGCACCGGGTGCATGTCATAGGGCATCCCCCGCGTCAGCCTGGCGAAATGCAGGGCGAGCAGCCCCAGCTGGTGAAAGATCAGGGTTGCGAAGAACGCCGCGATGAACCCGTAAGCATACCGCGTCGTCGACACCGAAGATCGCAGCGACATCGATTGCGCCATGGCTGTTCTCCCTGTCGTCCTTGGGCGGACGCGGGAACCAACGAAGCAGCAAGCGGCGCCGCGTCGTCCTGCGTATACGTCGTAGCCGACCGGTTCGGCAAGCGCGCCTGCGGCGGCCGGTGCACCCGATGTTAACCGCGCAGAGGCGTCACTGCATCAATTCCCGCGGCAACTGTCGCGGCAAGACATGGCCGGTGGCATCGATCTGTCCCGTGAATCCGCACGCCAGCAAGCCCTACACCGGAAAGCCGGCGCGGCGCGGCGACAGACTCCGCAGCGTGCCGCCTCATCATGCAATACCGGGTCATCTGCACGATATCGGTGCGCCAATAGAGCTGTTGCAGCTCGTTTTCGAGAAAATTGCCACCGGTAAATGCGTAGCAATAAGTCTCGACATATCGCCCCCGGCCACTATTGCCGGGCCCGGCGTCGCGCCAACCGAATTTCCAGCCGGTATGCTCGGCGCCGAGGCGCCAACGCTCGAGCCGCACGGTTAAGGTGGCCGCGTCGAGCGCATCGAGCATCTGCTCGGTCAGAAATGCCTCGGTGCGCTTCTGCGCTTCGGCAATCGTCAGCATGTCCCGCTCCGGTCCACACCACGCCAAAAACGCGGGCGGTGGGCGACGTTCCCGGCGCCGAAGTATCTGTGTCTCATGAGCGATATCCTCTCCTTATGCAAAAACATCGGCTCGGCAACACTTGTTTAGCCCCGCGGGGTGACCAATGTTTTGAGCTTGGCACTTACCGTGAGCATTTTCAGCTCGAAAATTCCGATTTGGAGATCATTACGTTGCCTCAGCTGCGCGCTCATCCATCCTCATCTGAGGTTGAAGCAGCTTTCTCGCGTGCCGTTTCCAGGGCCGGCGGTTTGCTTGTCAGCGATTTGTTACCTTCCCGGCAGAACCTGCCTAAAAATGCAGATTTTGTGTTTCGCGATCAAAATGCGATTGGAGAATTAAAGATTTTGAAGGAAAGTGCACTCGATGCAAAGGAATTTGCCCGACAGATATCACCCCTATATAGACAATGGATTTTGGAGGGAAAAGTACCTCCGGCCTATGGAGTCGTGCGCGTAGACCTCCAGAACTTACCTCCAGACTGCGCGAAAATCGCCGTATCGATCTTGAGAAAGCCTATTTACAGACGAGTGCGCAAGGCAGATAAGCAAGTCAAGTCTACGAAGAGGTTGCTGAATATGCCCGATGCGAGAGGCATTCTGTTTCTGATTCAGGACGGTGATCGTTTCCTTTCACCCGAGATGGTTTTGTATTTACTTCATCACTCGTTGCACGGCGATCGGTTTCTGAAAAATATAGACGATATCGCTTTAGCCAATGGAGATATGCCAGCTCTAATGCCTGGAGATCCCCTTCGTTACCAATTTTTTCTACATTCGTACAGAACGGAAAACGAACCTATGGTGACAAACCTGGTTCATGAAATTGGTACAGCGTGGAAAAGCGAACTGGAAGTCCTGATAGGAACTAGTATAGGCATCGATCGCAGTAGTGATGACCCGAGAGACGTCGTCCCAAACCTTCGATATTTCCGGGACCCCAGCCTCCGACGAGTGAATGCGACCGGGGCGTTTCTGCCTATCAGATCAAACCGTTAAGCCCGTAGTTAATCGGCAAAGCGAAATTCTAGGAACGCCCGTCCGAGCGGGATTGCTTGTTGCGCTAAGCGCATCTCACATCATGACAATATCGCTTATTTGGTCGCAGACCACTTCTGCCTTAGGCGGCGGGACGGACCGCGACCTCGCTCACTTCGTCGCCGACGAGCGGCTCGAACTCCTTGAAATTGGCTTCGAAACGTCGGGTCAGCTCGCGCGCGGTCGCGTCATAGGCGGTCTTGTCCGACCAGGTGCTGCGCGGGTCGAGCATCTCGCTTGGAACCTCGGGACAGGATTCGGGCACCAAGAGGCCGAAATGGCGCTCGCGGCGCAGCGGTGCGTCGGCAAGGCGACCGTCGAGTGCAGCGCGCAGCAATGCCCGGGTATGGGCGATCGGCATGCGCCGGCCGACCCCGTAAGTGCCGCCTGACCAGCCGGTGTTGACAAGCCAGCACTGCGCCCCGTGCCGCTTGATCCGCTCGCCCAGCAGCTCGGCATAGACGGTCGGATGGCGCGGCATGAACGGCGCTCCGAAACACGTCGAGAATGTCGCCTCGGGAGCATTGCCGAGACCCTTTTCGGTACCGGCAACGCGGGCGGTGTAGCCGGACAGGAAATGGTACATCGCCTGCTCGGCGGTCAATTTGGCGATCGGCGGCATGACCCCGAACGCGTCTGCGGTCAGCATCACGACATTGCGCGGATGCGGCCCCAGCCCCTTCGGGTCGGCATTGGGAATGAAATCGATCGGATAGCAGGCGCGGGTGTTCTCGGTCAGGCTGTCATCATCGACATCGGGCAGCCGGGTCACCGGGTCGATCACGACATTTTCGAGCACGGTGCCGAAGCGGCCGATCGTCGCATAGATCTCGGGCTCCGCGGTCGGCGACAGGTGGATCACCTTGGCGTAGCAGCCGCCCTCGAAGTTGAAGATGCCGTGGTCGCTCCAGCCGTGCTCGTCGTCGCCGATCAGGGTGCGCGACCCGTCCGCCGACAGCGTCGTCTTGCCGGTGCCGGACAGCCCGAAAAAGATCGCGGCATCGCCGTCCGCTCCGACATTGGCCGAGGCGTGCATCGGCAATACCCCGCGCGCCGGCAACACGAAATTCAGATAGCCGAACACCGATTTCTTGATTTCGCCGGCATACCGGGTGCCGCCGATCAGCACCAGGCGGCGGGCGAAATTAACGAGGATGAAGACCTCGGAATTGATCCCGTCGACATCGGGGATCGCGCGAAAATTGGGCGCGTGCAGGATCGTAAAGGCCGGCTCGAAGCCGGCAAGCTCCGCGGCCGGCGGCCTGATGAACATGTTGCGTGAGAACAGGCTGTGCCAGGCGCTGTCGGTCACCACCCGCACCGGCAGCCGGTAGGCCGGGTCGGCACCGGCATAGAGGTCCTGCACGAACAATTCGCGGCCCTGCAGATAGGCGAGCAGGCGCTGGTGCAGGCTGTCGAAGCATTCGGGCGCGATCGCCTGGTTGATCTGGCCCCACCACACTGTGTCCTTGGTGCCAGCTTCCTCGACGATGTATTTGTCGCGGGGGGTGCGCCCGGTAAAGGCGCCGGTATTGACCGAGAAGCTGCCGCCGGCGATGACCTCGCCTTCGCCACGGCGCACCGCGTGCTCGTAGAGGACCGGCGCCGGCGCGTTCCAATGGACGGTCCCGAGATGATGCATGCCCTGCCGGTCGAGCCCGAAACGGCTCTTCAGCCCGGTCATCGGATCGTCTCCTGCATTCGACGCTCCCTCCTGTTGCTCCGCGGTCCGCTATCGGGCATACGCCGCCGCCTACGGTGCCGGCGCCCCTACCACAGCCGGGCGAGCCTGTCAAAGTGCGCGCAACGTCGGCGTTATTTTGATGCGGCTCGGGCGAGCCGGGCGAGAGCGGCGCGAGCCGCCCGCGCAGTTAACACCGGCGCGGCGAAATCGAGCCGGGTCGTCCGGTCTTTATTGCGCAGGTCGATCCCGTCCGGATCGAGGCCGGTAGCCCGCCAAGCGGATTGGTCCGATCCGGCAGCTGCCGGCAGGCTGCGCCCGAGCGCCGCGGCACTCGTGGCATTGAACTCGGCGAGCAATTCCGGCTCGGCCGCGGCGAGCGCCGCAAGATCGGCATGGCATCGCAGATCGCCGCCGTCGAGCCATGCGATCCGGCCGAAACCGGCGACGAGATGAGCCCGCGCGACGCTCACCCGATAAAGCCGAAAATCGGCGAATCCGGCATAGGCCGCACTTGCCGGATGCCGTGCGACAAAACGCGCCAGCAGCCGCGGGTCGCGGCTCGCCTCGATCTGTCCGAGCAGGCTGAGCCGCGGTCCGGCAAGTGGCTCGGGCTCGCCCTCGGTGCCGTCGAGCAGCAGCGACAGGCGCGGGTCGCAGGCGAGATTGCGGCTGTGCCGGGCGAGATCGGACAGCAGCAGCAACGGGGTGGCATCGAGATCGGTGGCCACCAGCACCAACGAGTTATAAGGCGCGCCGCCGAGGCTGGTGGCCAGTGCCGCCCGGTCGCGGCGCCGGATCAGCCGGCGGGCGAGGGCGAAATCATCGTCGGCGAACCGGTCCATCGCGCGCACCCACCACACCACCGCCGCGACAGCAGATATCGAGAACGATCCGGCCGCGGCAGCGATGCAAGCCTGTTGTCATGTAACAAAAACCCGGCAGATGGGTTTGTCCCGGTCGGCAAATCGCCATATTTAACGACGACAGCAGCTGCTCTACAGCCAAGCGACCTTGCTGCGAGATTAACGGGGGTGCGATCAACGTGGCAAACACTATTGCTCTTGTCGATGACGACCGCAACATCCTGACCTCGGTGTCGATTGCGCTCGAGGCCGAGGGTTTCGCCGTGCGCTGCTACGCCGACGGCGCGGAAGCGCTGAAGGGGATGGGCGCCCAGCCGGTCGATCTGGCCGTGCTCGACATCAAGATGCCGCGCATGGACGGCATGGAACTCCTGGAGCAGCTGCGCCGGCAGAGCCACATCCCGGTGATCTTCCTGACCTCGAAGGACGACGAGGTGGACGAGCTCCTGGGCCTGCGCATGGGCGCCGACGACTACATCAAGAAGCCGTTTTCGCAGCGCCTGCTGATCGAGCGCATCCGGGCGCTGATCCGGCGCGGCGAACTCGCGCGCGAGCGCGACGATCCGCAGGGCGAGCCGGTCATCACCCGCGGTCGGCTGACCCTCGATCCGGCACGCCACCTGTGCACTTGGAGCGCCGAGCCGGTCGAGTTGACGGTGACCGAATTCCTGATCCTCAAATCGCTGGCCCACCGCCCCGGACACGTCAAGAACCGCGATCAGCTGATGGACGCGGCCTATGGCGAGCACATCTATGTCGACGACCGGACGATCGACAGCCACATCAAGCGGCTGCGCAAGAAGTTCAAGGCTGTCGACAGCGATTTCGCGCAGATCGAAACCCTCTATGGCGTCGGCTACCGATACCGCGATCGCT
>DATJTI010000009.1:0-89047 GCA_035503615.1 Allostellaceae bacterium
GGCGGCAAGGTAGGCGGGAGCGAGACCGGCATGCCAGTCGTGGCAATGCAGAAGTTCCGGCCGCCAATGCCGGTCGGCACCGCGCGCCAGTGCTGCCGCCACCCATCCGAAGAGCCCGAAGCGGCGGTGATTGTCGGGCCAGTCGCCGCCATCCGGCGCGGTGTAGGGGTTGCCGGGCCGATCGTAAAACGCCGGCTGATCGACCAGATAGGCAATGCGCTCGCTGCCGGGCAGGCGGGCGCGTACAATCCGCACGCGCTCGGGCGCAAATGGGCTTGTCAAGCGAGCGACGTCGGTGATGTCCTCGAACGCATCGAGAAAACCGCGAAACCCGGGCAGCACCAGGCGCAGATCGACGCCGAGGGCGCCGAGCGCCGGCGGCAGCGCCGCGGCGACATCGCCGAGCCCGCCCAATTTGACCCAGGGATAGAGTTCGGCGCAAACTTGCAGGACGCGCATCAGTATGCGCCGACCGGTGCCGCGGCCGTCGACAGCAGCGCGCCCGAGGCTAACCGGCGGCGGCTCGGCACGGCGCCATCGTCGAAGCCGCGATCGTCGCGTCGGCGAGAGGGCGGCGTTCCAACACGCGCGTCGCCGGCAGCCCGATAACGACCCGCGTGCCGCGCGCCTTTTCGCTGGCGAGCGAAAAGCTGCCGCCATGCAATTCGGTCAGCCGCCGCGCCAGCGGCAGCCCGAGACCGGCCCCTTCGTGTCGCCGGGCGAGACCGCTATCCACCTGGCCGAACGGCTCTGCGGCGATCGCGATCTCCTCAGCCGTCATGCCGAGACCGGTATCGGACACTTCGAACTCGACGCCACCCGCAGCGGCGCGGCGCACCGCCAGGACGACGCACCCGCCAGGCTCGGTGAATTTGACGGCGTTGCTCAGCAAATTGAGCAGGACCTGCTTGAGCCGGGTCGAGTCGACGACAAGCGCCGGCATGTCCGCCTCGATCTCGCAACGGAGGACCAATTGCTCGGCCAGTGCTCGCTCTCTGACAAAAGCAGCACAGGATTCGGCGAGCGGTCGCACTTCGACCCCGACTTCCTCGGCGAGTTCGAGCTTACCGGCATCGATCTTGGCCAGATCGAGGATTTCGCTGATGATCCGCAACAAATGTGCCCCGCTCTGGCGGATATAGCCGACATACTCCTGCTGGCGTGCCCCGAGCGGTCCCGCGGTCTCACGCTCTAGCACCTCGGCAAAACCGAGCACCGCGTTCAGCGGCGTGCGCAGCTCATGGCTCATATTGGCGAGAAACCGCGACTTGGCCAAGCTTGCCGCCTCGGCCTCCGCCTTGGCCTCGCGCAGGTTCCGCTCGGCCAGCACGCGCTCGCTGATATCACGCGCGGTGCCGCGATAGCCGCAAAATTCGCCCGATACGGCGAAGACCGGCTTGCCGCTGACCGAGATCGTCTGCTCGGGTTGGCCACCGACCCTGCGGGTATAAACAAAATCGCGAAACGGCTCGTGCCGATCGAGCGTGGCCCGATGATCGCGCCATTTTTCCGGCTCGCTCGCCGGATCGGCCCGGAGCTCCCAGCGGGCCCGGCCAAGGCGGCTTGTCGGGTCCTGGCCAAACACCCTGATATGATCTGAAAGATAGGTGAAGCAGTGGTTCTGGTCGGTCTCCCACAGCCAGTCCGATCCGGTGTCGGCAAAGTCGCGCAGGCGCTCCTCGCTGGCGCAGCGCCCAGCCTCGGCAGCTTCGTACTCCTGCGAACGGCGGCGCAACGACTGGGCGGCATCATTCATCGCCAGCAATACATCGTCGATTTCGGTTATTCCGGACGGACCCGAAGCCGGGATAGCGCCATCGGCCAAGGCGTTGGCGGCGCGCGCCAGCATGTGCATCGAGCGGATCAGTCGACCCGCTGCAACGAGGGCCACGATACCGCCCAACACCCGAAACATGATCGTGCCCAGCGCGAGCCCGGCGATCGCCCCGAACTGGTGCCAATGCTGCCAGAGCTGCGGCAGGGTCAGCGGCGCCAGACCGATCGCTGGCAGGATCGGCGCGACGATCATGACAATCAGCAGCGCCCGCAGCGAATGGCGTGAGTTGACCGCGAAGCGCATTGCCGGGCCGCCTCCCGCCCGGCAATAAACCCCTAAACGGTTTAGTTTTGGTAAGCGGCGGCACGATGGCGGCTATCCCGGCCATGCCATCAGGCAGGACCGGCGGAGCCGCTCGGCCCTGAGCACGGGCGATCTAGTTGCGGGTCTTGTCGACGAGGCGGTTTTCGCCGATCCACGGCATCATCGCGCGGAGCTTTTCCCCGACCTTCTCGATCTCATGCTCGGCGGCGCGGCGGCGCATGGCCTTGAAGCTCGGCTGGCCGGCGTTGTTTTCGAGCACCCATTCGCGCGCGAACCGGCCGGACTGGATATCGGCCAGGATCTTCTTCATCTCGGCGCGAACATGCTCGTCGATGACCCTTGGTCCACGTGAATAATCGCCATATTCGGCGGTGTTCGAAACCGAATAGCGCATGTTGGCGATGCCGCCCTCATAGATCAGGTCGACGATCAGCTTGACCTCGTGGCAGCATTCGAAATAGGCCATCTCCGGGGCATAGCCGGCTTCGACCAGGGTCTCGAACCCGGCCAGGATCAGCGAGGTCAGCCCGCCGCACAGCACCGACTGCTCGCCAAAGAGGTCGGTCTCGCATTCCTCGCGAAACGTCGTCTCGATCACTCCGGCGCGCCCGCCGCCGATCGCGCAGGCATAGCTGAGGCCGATTTCGAGCGCATTGCCGGACGGGTTCTGCTCGACCGCCAACAGGCACGGCACCCCGGCGCCGCGCAGATATTCCGAGCGCACGGTATGGCCCGGCCCCTTTGGCGCCACCATGAACACGTCCATATCGGGGCGCGGCTCGATCAGCCGGAAATGCACGCTGAGACCATGCGCCACGGCGAGTGCGGTGCCCTCGCGCATATTGGGCCGCAATTCGGCATCATAGAGACCCGCCTGCAACTCGTCGGGCGCCAGCACCATGACGATATCGGCCCATTTTGCCGCCTCGGCATTGGTCATGACCTTGAAGCCGGCGGTTTGCGCCTTTTGCGCCGAAGGCGAACCGGGGCGCAACGCCACGACCACGTCCTTGACCCCGCTGTCGCGCAGATTGTTGGCGTGGGCATGCCCCTGGCTGCCATAACCGATGACCGCGACCTTCCTCGCCTTGATCAGGTTCACATCGGCATCGCGGTCGTAATAAACGCGCATGTTCATCTCCTCGCTGTTGCCGTCGCCCCTGCGGAGGCGGGGGTCCAGGGCGAGCGTCTTGACCTCGGGCCCGGGATTCCCGCTTTCGCGGGAATGACGAGATAGCTATGGAACCGTCAAGTCGGTGCCCGCTGGGCACATCGGTTAAACACCCGCCGTGCCGCGGGCGATCGCGACGGCACCGGTGCGCGAGATCTCGGCCAGCCCCAGCGGTTCCATCAGCGCGACAAAGGCGTTCAGCTTCTCGGCCGAACCGGTCATTTCGAAGACGAAGCTGTCGGTCGTCGAATCGACGACGCGGGCGCGAAAGATGTCGGCGAGCCGCAGCGACTCGATGCGTGCTTCGCCTTTGCCGGAGACCTTGACCAGCATCATCTCGCGCTCGACAAACGGCCCCTCGTCGGTCAAATCGTGCACCTCGTGCACCGGCACCAGCCGCGACAGCTGCGCCTTGATCTGCTCGATGATCATCCGTGTGCCGGAGGTCACGATCGTCATCCGCGACAGCCGGTTGCGGCGGTCGATCTCGGCCACCGTCAGGCTTTCGATGTTGTAGCCGCGGCCCGAGAACAGCCCGACGACGCGGGCGAGGATGCCCGGTTCGTTATCCACCAGGACGGCGATCGTATGGCGCTCGATGTCGGTCACCGGATTACCCGATCGTCCCGCTCATACCAGCACCATGCCTTCCTCGGAAACCGGCTTTTCGGCTTCGTCCTCGGGACCGAGCAGCATCTCGTTATGCGCCGCACCCGACGGGATCATCGGAAAGCAGTTCTCGGCCTGGTCGACCGCGACATCGAGGATCGCCGCCCCCGGCACCTCGAGCATCCAGGCGATTGCCGCATCGAGCTCGGCCGGCTTCTCGACCCGCCGCCCGCTGGCGCCGAACGCCTCAGCCAATCTGACGAAATCGGGAAGCGCCGCGGTATAGCTCTCGGAATAGCGGCCGCCATGCAGCAATTCCTGCCATTGCCGTACCATGCCCATATATTGGTTGTTCAGGATGAAGACTTTGACCGGCAGCCGGTACTGCGCGATTGTCGACATCTCCTGGATGTTCATCAGGATCGAGGCCTCGCCGGCGACATCGATGACGAGCGCTTCGGGATGGGCGATCTGCACCCCGACCGCCGCCGGCAGGCCGTAGCCCATCGTGCCGAGACCGCCCGAGGTCATCCAGTGCTGCGGCGCCTCGAATTTGAGGAACTGCGCCGCCCACATCTGGTGCTGGCCGACCTCGGTGGTGATGTAGAGATCGCGCCCGCTGGTTTGCGCCGCAAGCCGCTCGAGGGCGAATTGCGGCTTGATCAGATCGCGCCGGCCGCGGTCGTAGCGCAAGCAATCGCGGCTGCGCCAGCCCTCGATGAGCTGCCACCATTGCGCCCGCGCGGCACTGTCGGCGGCCGACTTCACGTTGGGCCAATGTGCCAAGAGCGCCGCCATCGCCTCGCCGGCATCGCCGATGACCGGCAGATCGACACGCACATTCTTGTTGATCGAGGACGGGTCGATATCGATGTGGATCTTTTTCGAGCCAGGCGAAAAGGCGTTGAGCCGCCCGGTCACGCGATCATCGAAGCGGGCGCCGACCGCGACCATCAGGTCGCAGCCATGCATCGCCAGATTGGCCTCGTAGGTGCCGTGCATGCCGACCATGCCGAGAAAATGCGGGTCGCTCGCCGGCAACGCGCCGAGCCCCATCAGGGTCAGCGTGCAGGGCGCATCGGTCGCGCGCACCAGTTCGGTGAAGCGGGCGCAAGCCTCCGGTCCGGAATTGACCAGCCCGCCGCCGCCGTAGAACAGCGGACGCTTGGCCGCGGCGATCATCTCGGCCGCCTCGGCGATGCGTGCGGGGTCGGGCGTCACCTGCGGGCGATAGCTCTTGTGGCGCGCATCCTCGGGGCCGTTATAGGTCGCAAGAGCGAACAGCACGTCCTTTGGCAGGTCGACGACGACCGGGCCGGGGCGGCCGCTCCGCGCCACGTAAAACGCTTCGTGCAGCATACGCGCCAGTTCGCGCACATCCTTGACCAGATAGTTGTGCTTGGTGCAGGGCCGGGTGATGCCGGTGGTATCGGCTTCCTGAAAGGCATCGTTGCCGATCAGATGGGTCGGCACCTGCCCGGTCAGGCATACCACCGGGACCGAATCCATCAGCGCGTCGGTCAGCCCGGTCACCGCATTGGTCGCCCCGGGCCCGCTCGTCACCAGCACGACGCCGACCCGCCCGGTCGAGCGCGCATAGCCCTCCGCGGCATGCACGGCACCACCCTCCTGGCGCACCAGGATGTGCCGCAGCGCGTTCTGCTTGTAGAGCGCGTCGTAGATCGGCAAGACCGCGCCGCCCGGATAGCCGAACACGATTTCGACACCCTGGTCAGCGAGCGCCCTGACGACGATCTCCGCTCCACTGATCGGCTCGGCCGACATGATGAATTCCCCGGCAAAAACGGCGACGGTAAACCTGCCAGCGCACCCCAGCAGCAACGGGGCGGGCGGCGGGCAGGGCCGGCAACCTAATCAGCTAGGCACGGCCGGTCAACAAAAACTCGTCAATAAACTGACGTGAGCAGCGCAGCAAACTTTCCGAAAATTGCTCGGCGAGAACCAACCCCGGCGCCAGCTGATGCCGGAACCAGGTCATCTGCCGCTTCGCATAGCGCCGTGTGGCGCGCTGACCGGCGGCGATTGCCGCGGCGAGCGGCATCTCGCCGCGCAGGTGGTCGAAGAGCTCCGGCAACCCGACCGCCTTCATCGCCGGCAGACCGGGATCGAGCCCGCGGCGCAACAATGCCGTCGCTTCGCCGAGACCGCCCCGCTCGACCATCGCTGCAAACCGCGCATTGCCGGCGGCATAGATGACCTCGCGCGGCGGGCTCAGCAGGATCGTCGCAAAGCGATAAGGCGCCGCCGCTGCCGGCTCGGCGCGCCAAGCGGCAACCGGTCTTCCGGTCGCGCGCACGACCGCATAGGCGCGCACCAAGCGCTGCGAGTCGCCGGCGGCCAGCCGTCCCGCAGCGGCCGGATCGATCACTGCCAATCGCTGGCGGAATTGCTCGCCGCCGAGCACACGATGCAGGCGCACCGCCTCGCTGCGAACCTCCTCGGGAATTTCCGGAAACGGCGCCAGACCCTCGGTCAATGCCCGGATATAGAGACCGGTGCCGCCGACCACGATCGGCAGCCGGCCGGCCGCGGTCGCCGCCGCGATCTCGCCCAGCGCCTGTTCGCGCCAGCGACCGGCGGAGCCGCGCTCGGCCGCGTCGAGAACGCCGTAGAGCCGGTGCGGCACCTGCGCGCAGATCGCCGGATCGGGGCGTGCCGTCAGGATTTCGAGATCGCGGTAGCATTGCAGCGCATCGGCATTGATGACGACACCATCGAGGCGCTCCGCCAGCCCGGCTGCCAGCGCCGATTTGCCGCTCGCCGTCGGCCCGGCGATGACCACGACCGGCGGCGGCAGACCCGGCTCGTAGCGCTTGTCGCGAGCGGGCATGCCGCGGTAGGACCGCTGGCGATGCGCATCGCCCTCACCCTGATCGCCCAGCCCCTGATCGCTGGCGCCCGCGACCCGGCGCTGTCCCGCCGCGCCGCTGCGGTCGCCGCGGCACTGGCGGTCACGACCGAGCCCCTTTGGCTTGCCGCCGAAACCGCCTGCGATCTGATCGTTGACGCCGACGACCCGGTCGCGGTCGCCGCCACTGCGCGCAGCGTCCTCGGCGGCACCCCGATCGATGTCCTGGCCCAGCCGCAGCGCGGACGGCGCAAGCGGCTCTTTGTCGCCGATCTCGAATCGACGATGATCGAAAACGAGATGCTCGATGAGCTCGCGGCGCTGCTCGGCATCGGTCCGCTCGTCGCCGCGGTCACGCGGCAGGCGATGAACGGCGAGATCGATTTTGCCGCAGCACTCGAAGCCCGCGTCGCGCTGCTGGCCGGCATCGATGCCGCGATCCTCGAGCGCGCGGCCGCGCGCATTCGCCCGACCGCCGGTGCCGGCACGCTGCTGCGCACGATGCGCGGTCACGGCGCGATGACGGCGCTGGTCACCGGCGGGTTCACGGTGTTCGCCGAGCGGGTCGCCGCCCGGTTCGGCTTTGATCGGGTGATCGCCAACCGGCTCGAAATCATCGCCGGCCGTGTCACCGGCCGGGTGCTGCCGCCGATCGTCACCGCCGCCGGCAAACGCGACGCGCTGCTGGCGCTCGCTGCCCGGGCCGGAATATCCCCGGCGCAGACGCTCGCGGTCGGCGACGGCGCCAACGATCTGGCCATGCTGGCCGCTGCCGGGCTCGGCGTCGCGTTCCATGCCAAGCCGCGCGTTGCCGCCGCCGCCCGCTGGCGCCTCGATCACGCCGATCTGCGCGGTCTGCTGTTCGCCCAAGGGTATCGCCGCGACGAATTCGTCCCGGCCGAGCCTGCTTGAGCCAGGCTTCCCCGGCCGGTCGGGGAGGCCGGCGCTGCCGCAGCCGATCACCCCCGGTCGATGCGCAGTGCCACAAACCGCAGATCGCCCTGTCGCTCGACCAGGAGCAGGATCGATTTGCGCCCGGCCTTGCGTTCCGTATCGACCCGGCTGCTGACGTCCTGCGGGCTCTTCACCTCCTGCTGGGCCGCTTCCATGATCACATCGCCGGGGCGCAAGCCCTTGTCGGCGGCGGCACTGTCATTGGCGACATCGACGACGACGACACCCTTGGCGTCGTCGCCCAGCGAAAACTTGTCCTTGAGCTGCGGGGTCATGCCGGCGAGCGTCAGCCCCAGCGCCTTGACCTCGGTGCTGTTGCTCGGAGCAGCCGTTTTTGGCGGCTCCTTGGCGCTGGCCACCGCCGCGTCGCTTTCCTGCAGCCGGCCGACCTTGACCTCGACCGACAGCACGGCGCGCTTGCGCCACAGGCTGACCGGAACGGTCTTGCCGACCGGCGTCTCGGCCACCAGTCGCGGCAGCTGCCGCATGTCGTCGACCGGCTTGCCGTTGAAATTCAGCACCACATCGCCGGGCTCGATCCCGGCACGCGCCGCCGGTCCCGCTCCGGTGACGCTGGCCACCAGCGCGCCGCGCGCCTTCTTTAGCCCGAGGCTCTCGGCGATCTCGTCGGTCACCGCCTGAATGCGCACCCCGAGCCAGCCGCGATGGACGGTGTGATCCTTCTCGGTCTTCAGTTCGGTGACGACATCCTCGGCCAGCGACGATGGGATCGCAAAGCCGATCCCGATCGAGCCGCCCGAAGGCGAGTAGATTGCTGTGTTGATGCCGATCACCTGGCCGTCCATGTTGAACATCGGACCGCCGGAATTGCCGCGGTTGATCGGCGCGTCGGTTTGCAGAAAATCGTCGTAAGGCCCGGAATTGATGTCGCGCTGGCGGGCCGACAGGATGCCGGCGGTCACACTGCCGCCGAGCCCGAACGGATTGCCGATCGCCAGCACCCAGTCGCCGACCCGGGCGGCGTCACTGTTGCCCCAGACAGCGGCCGGCAGTGGGCGGCCGGCATCGACCTTTAAGAGCGCAATGTCGGTCTTCGGGTCACGGCCGACCACAGTGGCCTTCAGATTGGTGTTGTCGTGCAGGATCACGGTGATCTGGTCGGCATCGGCGATCACGTGGTTGTTGGTGACGATGTAGCCCTTCGGGTCGATGATGAAGCCGGAGCCGAGCGAGGTGGCTTTGCGCGGTTCAAGGTCGGGCTGGTCGCCCTTTGGCAGGCCGTGCTCGAGGAAATCGTGAAAGAACTTCTCGAACGGCGAGCCGGGCGGGAACTGCGGCAGGTCGGGTGACGCCTCGTCGCCGCTCGAGCTTTTTAGTGTCTCCGTCGTCGAGATGTTGACGACCGACGGCAACAGCCGGGCCGCAAGGTCGGCGAAGCTGTCGGGTGCACCGCGCGCCTGCGCCGGCCCGCTTGCGACGAATGCCGCAGCCATGAGGCAGCCGGCGAAGATGGTGGCGACCAGGCGGCACGCCAGGGTCGGGGGGCGGGACGGCACCGTTCAGCTCCTCATCCAAGACCCCGGATATCCGATCCGGTCGGCGGGAATGATCTTCGACACGCTGTCCGGGCCATACTCGGTTCGGGCCACACGCGGTTCGGGCCGCCGGCTCGCCGCAAGATTAGGCGAGAAGTGCGCACCAGGCCAGCCGGTTTCGCAGCTTCCGCCGAGAGTGGTGCCAAAGCCGGGAGCGGCGCCAGATACGTCAGCGGCGCACCAGCCAGACCAACACCACCCCGGTACAGGCGGCAGCGAGGCCGGCGATGCGCAGCGCCTGAGGCGGGATCGCCATGGCGCGGGCGGCGGCGCGCTTCATGCCTTCCGGGAACAGCGCGTAGAGGCAGCCCTCGATCACCAGCACGAGAGCAAAGCCGGTCCACAGATCGTTCATCGGTGGCGATTTCCACATGCGGCAACGACCGCCGCCGGAGAAACAGCGCGATCCACTTCGGCGCGACCCACCCGGGCGCGATTCACCTGGCTTTGGCCCGCGATGGCGCGGCCGGCGCCGGCTTGGGCGGCGTGCCGTCGAGATTGTCGAAAAAACGGAAGAAATTGCTCTGCGGGGTCAGCACGAACGACGTGTTGTGGCCGGCGAGCGCGTCGCGATAGGCCTGCATCGACCGGTAGAAGGCGAAGAACTCCTTGTCCTGGTCGTAAGCGGCGGCATAGATGCCGATCGCCTGCGCGTCGCCGGCTCCGCGCAACTCCTGCGCCTGGCGCTGCGCGTCGGCGAGGATCACGGTGCGCTCGCGGTCGGCGTTGGCGCGCACGGTCTTCGCCGCCTGGGCGCCCTCGCCGCGGTAGAGGGCTGCCTGCTGCTGCCGCTCGGAACGCATGCGGGCATAGATCGCCTCGCTATTCTGCGGCGGCAGATCGGCGCGGCGGATGCGGACATCGACGACATCGATGCCGAAGGATTTCGCCTCGGCGGCGACCTGGTCGCGGATCTGGCGCATGATCGTTGCCCGCTCCGGCGACAGTAATGCCGACAAGGTCACGTTGCCGATCACCTGCCGCAGGCTGCCGCTGACCAACGCCCCGAGCCGCGCCCGCACCACGGGTTCGGTGAAGACGGTCTGATAGAACAACAACGGGTCGGTGATGCGATAGCGGGCATAGGTATCGACGATCAACCGCTTCTGATCGGCGCCGATGACCTCTTCCGGCGGCGGCTCGAAATCCAAGAGGCGCTTGTCATAGATGACGACGTTCTGGATGAACGGTTCCTTGACCCGGAGACCGGGTGTTCGGATCACCCGGATGGGCCTGCCGAACTGCAGCAGCAACGCCTGTTCGGTCTGATCGACGGTAAACAGCGAGCTGGTCGCAACGATGATCGCAACCGCCACCACCGCGGCGATGACAAACAGGGCGCGCCGGCTCAGCATCGGCTGTTCACCATCGGGACCGCCTCAATCCTGGCTGCCCTGGCTGCCGCCCGCAAGCGACGGCGGAGTTGCCGCATCCGGGGTCTGCAGCGGTGTCGTGCCCGAAGTGATCGAGCCGCGCGAGCCGGGCTCGGCGGGGGCGGCGGGTTTCGCCGCGCCGGTGCCGAGGGCGGGGAGCGGCAGGTAGGGGAGCACCCCGCTCCCGCCTTCCGCCGCCTTGTCGATGATCACCTTGTTGCTGTCTTTCAGCACCTCTTCCATGGTCTCGAGATAGAGCCGCTCAAGGGTGACGTCCTGCGCCGCCTTGAACGCGTGGTAGACCGACAGGAAGCGGGCGGCATCGCCCTGGGCGCGGGCGACGGTCGCGAGCCGATAGGCTTCGGCCTGCTGCTCGATCTGCACCGCGTCGCCGCGCGCGGCGGGGATGATGCTGTTACGATAGGTCTCGGCCTCGTTGCGCAAGCGCGCACGGTCGGCCAGCGCCGCCTGGACGTCGCGATAGGCATCGATGACTTCGGCCGGCGGGTCGACCCGCTGCAATTGCAGCTGCGTCACCTCGATCCCGGCGCCGTAGCTGTCGAGGATCGTCTGCAGCAATGTGCGCGTGTCCGCCTCGATCTTGGCACGCCCTTCGGCCAGGGCCTGGGCGATCGGGGTCTCGCCGATCACCTCGCGCATGGCACTCTCGGCCGCCGATTTGACCGTCAACTTCGGGTCGCGGATGTCGAACAGATAGGCCTTCGCGTCCTTGATCACCCAGAAGACGGTGAAGTTGATGTCGACGATGTTCTCGTCGCCGGTCAGCATCAGCGCTTCTTCCGGCACCTGGCGCGCCGGCGCCTCGCGGCCGGTCTCGGTCTCGGCCGAGCGGTAGCCGATCTCGGTGCGGTTGACCCGGGTCACACTCGGCGTCAGCACCGTTTCGATCGGGTCGGGCAAATGGTAGTTGAGCCCGGGCTGGGTGGTGCGGTTATAGGCGCCAAAGCGCAGCACGATGCCGACCTGGTCGGGCTCGACCCGGTAGAAGCCGCTCGCCAGCCAGATCACGAGGATCGCCAGCAAGACGATGCCGATCCCGGTGCCGGTGCCGAACCCGCCCGGCAGGATGCGGCGGAACCGGTCTTGGCCGCGGCGCAACAGCTCTTCGAAATCCGGCGGGTAGGGGCCGCTACGGCGCGGACCGGACCCGCCGCCATTGCTGCGCGGGCCGCCGCCCCACGGACCGCCACCGCGGGGACCCCCGCCCCACGGGCCGCCGCCCTGACTTTGCCAGATCATCGACCTGAACCTCTCCGCACCGGCGGATTTCGCGCTGCCGGACTCGATTTATGGCCGGCGAGAACGCGGCGTGTCGGCCGCATGACCCGATAGAGGGCACACGCGGGTGTTGTCAAGAGCGGGGCTCGGCCCCAAATCCGTGAGGCCCCTGGTCGCCCGATATCGGCAGCGCGCTGCGACCCGCCGGCCCCGCCGCGCGACGGCGTGGCTTCGCGCGATGTAGAAGCGAAGGATCCAGATGGCCGCGATCACCGAACGCCAGATCCTCGATGCCCTTTCGACTGTCGCCGATCCGGACAAGGGTGCCGATATCGTCTCGCTCGGCATGGTATCCGGCATTGCCATCCGTAGCGGCAATGTCGCCTTTGCGATCGAGGTCGAGCCCGAGCGCGGTCCCCGGCTGGAGCCGCTGCGCAAAGCGGCCGAACAGGTGGTGGCGGCGCTGCCCGACGTCTTGTCGGTGACCGCGGTGCTGACCGCGCAATCGGCGCCGCCCGGACGCGCGGCTCCCGCTACCGGTCCGCAGCACGCCCGCAGCACAGCGCCGCACCAGCCGCACCCGCCGCGCCAGCAACGTGGTGCGGTCGCCGGGGTCGGCGCGATCGTCGCCGTCGCCTCGGGCAAGGGCGGGGTCGGCAAATCGACCGTCGCCGCCAATCTGGCACTGGCGCTGAAGGCCAACGGGCTCGGTGTCGGGGTGCTCGACGCCGACATCTACGGCCCGTCGATGCCGCGCATGCTCGGGCTGTCCGGCCGACGGCCCACCTCGCCCGACGGCAAGCGGCTGATCCCGCTCGAGAGCTACGGCTTGCGCTGCATGTCGATGGGTTTTCTGGTGCCCGAGGACCGGCCGATGATCTGGCGCGGGCCGATGGTGATGAGCGCGTTGCAGCAGATGCTGCGCGAAGTCGATTGGGGCGCCCTCGACATCATGGTCGTCGACATGCCGCCCGGCACCGGCGACGCGCAACTGACGATGGCCCAGCAGGTGCCGCTGGCCGGCGCCGTGATCGTCTCGACGCCGCAGGACATCGCCCTCTTGGACGCGCGCAAGGGGCTCAACATGTTCCGCCAGGTCGAGGTGCCGGTGCTCGGGATCGTCGAGAACATGAGCTATTTCCTGTGCCCGCATTGCGGCGGCCGCAGCGAGATCTTCTCGCATGGCGGGGCGCGCCGCGAGGCCGAGCGGCTCGGCACCGAATTTCTCGGCGAGGTGCCGCTCGATCTTGCGATCCGCGAGACCTCGGATGAGGGCCGGCCGATCACCGTATCCGACCCCGACAACCCGAATGCGCTGGTGTTTCGGGCGATCGCCGCGCGCATCTGGGAAAAGATATCGGGCGCCGCCGCGGTCGGCCGCCCGCCGCCCCGCATCGTCATCGAATAGGCGGTGGCAACAGGGCGCCGCCGGTCGAGCCTCGCTGTGTCCGCAGGCGGGCGCACTCCTGAAGGATCGTATAGACGCCGGGATGTCGCAGCGGCGCGGCCGCACCAGCGCGCGCTCTTGCGCGTGTGCGGGCTCGCCGCGGTCGGCGCCCTCTTCGAGCGCGATCCGAATCGGGTCGAGCGGCTCTATTTCGAGCCCCGGCTGCGTGGCGCGGTCGGCCTGTTCTGCGCGTCGCTGGCGCATGCCCGCAAGCCCTATCGCGAGGTCGAGGCGGCCGAACTCGCGCGCGTCGCCGGCACCCTGTTGCATGGCGGCGTCGCGGCGATCGCCCGGCCGCAGCCGCTCGCCGCGTTCGATGCCGCAACCGCGGCGGAGGATTGGGCGCGGGATGGAAAGCCGCTCTTGGTGCTCGACGGCATCGGCAACCCGCACAATCTCGGCGCCATCATCCGCACCGCCGCGTTCTTCGGGATCGAGCGAATATTGCTCGCCGATCGCCCCGACCAGGCGCTCCCCTCCGATGCGAGCTACCGTGTGGCCGAGGGCGGGTTTGAGCATGTGACCCTCTACCAGGCGCCGCTGCCGCAGGCGTTGGCCGGGCTGCGCCGAGGCTACCGCATCCTGGGCGCGGCCCTCGACCATGTCGCGCCCCCGGCCGGGGGCAAGGACGCCAGGCCGCCGGCCTTGGCCCTCGGCAATGAAGAGAAGGGTCTCGCCCCGGCCACTCTCGCCGCCTGCGAAGAGATCGTGACGATCCCCGGCGCCGGCCGGGTCCAATCGCTCAACGTCGCCGCTGCGGCGGCAATCCTGATCTACGCGCTGACCGGCGGACGAGGCTGACGCGGCCGCCCGGCCCGGTGATGGTCGGCGCCTATGGCGGGTCGCGGCGCGGCGCTCCCGGCCGCATGCGAGCCGTGGCGATCCACCGGTCGAGCGCGTCGCCGAGCGCCGTGGCGATGTCGGCTCGCCGGTCGCACTCCTGCAGCAGCAATGCCGCGGCTTCGATTGTCGACAACGCCTCGCGCCGGGGCTCGCGGCGGACCCGGTGGTAGCGCGCCGGGTGCTGTGGATCGAGTACCAGCCGGCGCAATTTGAGCAGCCACGGGTTGCGCCACCACAGCGCTTTTGCCTCGCGCCAGCTGCCGTCGAGCAGCACCGCGCCATCGAGCGCGCGCAGCATTGCCGGCTGGTCCGCTTCCGCCTGGCCATGCCGGTCGATGGCGATCACCGGGCGGCCGAGCCCGAGGGCCCGCGGCCGCACCGAGCCGAGATGCAGCACCGCCCAGCGCCGCGCGTCGACCGGCGTGTCTTCGGCATCGCCGAGCGCGCGCTGCAGATTGGGCCAGGAGAGCCCGACCACCAGCCGCGCGCGCCGCAGCAGCGAGACCGCGAGCTCAGCCGTAGCGACACTCTCGTGCCGTTCGCGCGGATGCTGCAGGATCAGTATGAACAGCCGGTTGTCGAGCTTCGCGCCGCTTTCCATCAGACCTCGCGCCCTCCGGTCTCGGCTATCATCGCCCACCGGTCATCGCTCACCCGGTCACCGCCCACCGGCAGAATTGTGCGATGCTCGGGGATGACCGGGCCGATCACGACGTTAGCACCACCAGCGGGGCGGATTCACCATCGGGTGAGAAGCTGTGGTATAAACCGGCCCTGGTAGTTGCCGGGGCAGTCATCGGGAGCATCCATGCCCAAGCGCATTCGCAAAGCTGTTTTCCCGGTTGCCGGGTTGGGCACCCGATTTCTGCCGGCGACAAAAGCGATGCCCAAGGAGATGCTGCCGATTGTCGACAAGCCGCTCATTCATTATGCGGTCGAGGAGGCCAAGGCGGCTGGCATCGAACAATTCTTTTTTGTCACAAGCCGGGCGAAGGGCGCGATCGACGATCATTTCGATCGGGCCTTCGAGCTCGAAGCCACATTGCGCGAGCGCGGCCAGGACGCCCTCGTCCAGGAACTCGAAGCGCGCCTGCCGGAGCCCGGTCAGATCGCCTATACGCGGCAGCAGACGCCGCTCGGGCTCGGCCATGCGGTGTGGTGTGCCCGCGGGCTGGTCGGCGACGAGCCGTTTGCGGTGCTGCTGGCCGACGATCTGATGGTGTGCGAGCGGCCGTGCCTGACGCAGATGGTCGAAGCTTATGCCGAGATTGGCGGCAATCTGGCGGCGGTCATCGAAGTTCCGCGCGAGCAGACCCGGCGCTACGGCGTGCTCGACATCGTCGCCGATGACGGCCGCCTGGTGCGCGCCCGCGGCGTCGTCGAAAAGCCGCACCCGGCCGACGCCCCGTCAACCTCGACGATCATCGGCCGCTATATCATCCAGCCCGAGGTTTTCGGCCACCTCGCCCGCGGCGAACCCGGCAGCGGCGGCGAGATCCAATTGACCGACGCGCTCGAGCGCCTGATCGAGGACGGACAGGCATTCCACGGGTTTCGTTTTGACGGCAGGCGGTTCGACTGCGGCGACAAGCTCGGCTATCTCGAAGCGACCATAGCACTCGGGTTGCAGCATCCCGAACTCGGGGCGCAGCTGCGCCGGATCCTGACCTCGTATTTGTGAACGGAAACCCTCGATGCCGCATCGCTTCGACCCGACGATCCTGCGCGAATACGATATCCGCGGCATTGTCGGCGACACTCTCTTCGCCGCCGACGCGGTGGCGGTCGGGCGCACTTTCGCCCAGACCCTGAAGGCCGCCGGAGGTGGCCGGGTCGCGGTCGGCTATGACGGGCGGCTGACCTCGCCCGAGCTCGAAGCGGCATTGGTCGAGGGCCTGGCCGGCGAAGGCACCGATGTCGTGCGCATCGGTCTCGGGCCGACCCCGATGCTCTATTACGCCGCCGCCACGCTCGGCGTCGATGGCGGGATCATGGTCACCGGCTCGCACAACCCGCCCGACTACAACGGGTTCAAATTCGTGCTCGGCGGCAAGCCGTTTTATGGTGCCGCGATCCAGGCGCTCGGCGAAACCGCACTCGGGCTCGGCCCACCCCCGGCCGATCGCGGCGGTATCGAGCAGCAGGCGATCCGCGACACCTATGTCGCCCGGCTGCTCCGCGACCATCATGGCTCGCGCCCGCTGCGCGTCGCCTGGGACCCGGGCAACGGCGCCACCGGCGAAGTGGTGCAGCAACTGACCGCGGCCCTGCCGGGACACCACGTCGTGCTGAACGCAGCGATCGACGGCACCTTTCCGGCGCATCACCCCGACCCGACGGTCCCGGAAAACCTGGCTCAGCTGCGCGCCGCCGTGGCCCGCGAGCGGTGCGATCTCGGCATCGCCTTCGACGGTGACGGTGACCGCATCGGTGTTGTCGATGGCGGCGGCGACATCTGGTGGGGCGACCAGCTGATGATCGTGCTGGCGCGCGAGGTGTTGGAGCGGCATCCGGGCGCGCCGATCCTCGCCGACGTCAAGGCGAGCCAGGTGCTGTTCGACGAGATCGCACGCATGGGCGGCCGCCCGGTGATGACCGCGACCGGGCATTCACCGATCAAGGCGAAGCTCGCCGAACTGCAGGCACCGCTGGCCGGCGAGATGAGTGGACACATCTTTTTCGCCGACGGCTATTACGGCTTTGACGACGCCATTTACGTCGCGGTGCGGCTGCTCGGCATTCTCGGCCGCAGCGCCGAGGGGCTGGCGGAGATGCGTCGGCGCCTGCCGGCGGTGATCAACACCCCCGAGCTGCGCTTTCCCTGCGCCGAAGCGCGCAAATTCGCAGTGGTCCGCGAAGTGCGCGACCGTCTCGCCGCCGCCGGGGCCAGCGTGACCGACATCGACGGGGTGCGGGTCAACACTCCCGAAGGATGGTGGCTGCTGCGCGCCTCGAATACCCAGGATGTGCTGGTCGCCCGCGCCGAATCGACGACCGCCGAGGGCCTCGCCCGGCTCAAGGCGGCACTCGCCGCCGAGCTCGCGGCGAGCGGCCTCGCATTGCCGCAAGTCTGAACCGGAGGCGGGCCTAAACTGCGGCGGCGGCCCCGCCTCTCTCGCGCGCCGCGTCTCGCGAGGTGTGCCGCTCAGTCGCGGGTCGCGACCCGCAGCGGCCGCACGACGGCGCATTCGAGCCCCTTGCGGTGCAGCTGGGCACAGGCACTCTCCGCCTGTGCGGGCGTCAGATCGAGCAGACGAGCGCGATAGAGGCGGGTCCTGGCACCTCTCGCCGGATCGAGGACCTGCATCGGCTTGCCCTTGGCGACCGGCAGCGCGGCGGCGATCCGGGCAGCGTGCGCCGCCGCCGTCGCCGCGGCGTGAAAGCTGCCGAGCTGGATGCCCCAGCGATCGGCCGCCCGGTGCACCGGCTCATGCCGCGGCACGACCGGCAGTGTCGCCGCCTCGGCCCTGTCGACCGGAGAGAGATGCGCAGCGAGCCGAACCGCGGCTTTGCGCAGCAGCCCGGGGTGCGGCTGCGAGGCCGGTGCCGCGGCAACCGGTTTCGCCGCCGCGGCCGACGGCACCGGCATGGCGGCCGGCTGACGCCCGGCAATCGCGGTTGGGGTGGCGACGCCGATCTCGGCGAATCCCTGGTCGAGCAGGGCGGCCATTTCGCGATCGCGCGAGCTCGCCGAATGGCCACCAAACACGACCCCGATCAGCCGATGGCCATCGCGCACCGCCGAGCTGGCGAGATTGAAGCCCGAGGCGTCGATGAAGCCGGTCTTGATCCCATCGGCTCCAGGATACCAGTCGAGCAGGTGGTCATGTCCTCTGATGATCGTCCCGCGAAAGTCGAACTCGCGGGTTGCAAAGTAATGATATTCTCGCGGAAAATCGTGATACAAAGCGAGTGCCAGCTGCGCGGTGTCACGCGCCGTCGTATGCTGCAATGGGTCGGGCAACCCCGAGGCATTTTGATAGTTCGTGTTGCTCATTCCGAGCTGGCGGGCCTTCGCGTTCATCAACTGGGCGAAAGCCGGCTCGCTGCCGGCGATCCCTTCGGCCAGCACCGCGGCGGCGTCGTTCGCCGAGCGGGTGACGATGCCGAGGATCAGATCCTGCACGGCGACCGAATCGCCGACGCGCAGCCCGAGCTTGGTCGGCGATTTGCTGGCCGCGTTGAGGCTGACCGGGAGCAGCTGGTCGAGGCGCAGCCGGCCGGTGTTCAGCGCTTCGAAGGTCAGATAGAGCGTCATCATCTTGGTCAGCGATGCCGGGTAGGTCAGGGCGTCGGCATTGTCCTGGCTCAGCACCTGACCGGTATCGGCATCGAGCACGATCGAGGACGCCACCGGAACCGGGGCGAAGCCGACCCTGGCCAAGTGCAAGTAATGATGTCCGCGGCGCGCCGCTTGCGCAGTTCCGCTGCCGAAGGCCACTACTGCCATCGCCGCGATGACCAGCGCGATCACGCCCGACACGCGGTATCCGCCGCCTCGGGACCCACCCCCTCGGGACCCGCCTGCGCAATGCCATGCCATGCTCACGACCCCCCAATTCCCCCAGGACTTCGCAATCCGAAGCCGTCACTCCGTTTCCCCGCAGCGAGAGTAGGAAGAAGCTGCCACGCTGTCCAGTTTTCGCGCGCCACTCCGGGCAAATTCTCCAAAGACGTCAACAGGCTTGATCTCAAGCCGACACATGACGGCAACCCGCCGACCTCCTTTCCGCGGCACTCGCAATGCCGCACGGGTTCTTGTGCATCGCAACATTTTTGTTGTACCCGCCAATCCCGTCGCCTATGCTCCGCTTCTGCAGCGCAATAGGGATATGGCAGCACGGCGAGGGTTGGCGGATGGAAAGCAAGGGCAGGCGCGGATCGCGCATGGGCGAACCGATCGCAGATGCGGCCCCGCCAATGGCGGTGGCACCGGCCGAGCATCCGCCGGCGCCACCCGCCGGCGAAGCCACCGGTGAGATTCCGGCGGAAATTTCCGGGCCGGCAGAAATCTCCGGGCCAGCAGAAATCTCGGGGCCAGCAGAAATCTCGGGGCCGACGCCTCCGGCTGTATCGGCCGAGGGGGCGATGGATCAAGCCTCCGCGATCGAAGCCGACAGCATCGACCCGGTCGCGGCATCGATGCGGCCGTCATCGGCTTCACCCGACAATCTTGCAGCGTTTGGAAGCGCCGCCTTTTCCGCGCTGGCAGAAGCACGCAATGCGCTGGCGAACGGCGTCGAAGCGCTGAGCGACGAAGTGGCCGGGCTCACCCGCCGCGAGATCAGCGAGGTCGCCCATACCGCGATCGAGCTGCTGAGGGTCCGCACGGTCTATGACGCGTTCGCGGTCAATGCCGGCTTTACCGGCGCCAGCCTCGATCACTGGCTCGGCAGTTCGGCGCGATTTTCCGAGCTCGGGACGCGGCTTGCGGTCGAGACGACGCGCCCATTTATCGAACGGCTCGGCCGGGGCTGGCTCGGCGCCATTCGCCCCGGGCGCTAGCCGACACCCCTAATGCGCGCTGCCGGGCCGTGGCAGCAGCGCCTCCGGGGGCGCGGCCGGTTGCGGCTATTGCGCGGTGGATTTTGCCGTCGGCACGATGCGGGTGACGACGATCGCGCTGCGGTCGAGGCATTCCGGCACCCGCGGGGCGATCCGGGTCTTCCAGTAATCGCTGTCATAGACCGCCTTGTAGAGCGCCTCGCGCTCTGCCTCGCTCTCAAATCGGCGCATCCAGACATAAACCGACTCGTCAGTCTCGCCACGATAGCTGCCGGTGATGACCATCCCTTTCGAAATCTGGAAGGGGATGATCTCCTCTTCCATGATCTTGACCCATTCGTTCATCTTGCCCGGCAGAACTTTGTATTGCCGCAATTCGTAAAAGGCCATGTCGTGCGTCCCCTATCGGATGCGTTGGCGGCGGATGCGTTGGCGTCGGATCGGCGGTGTCGGGCGCCAGCATAGCCGCCGGCTCCGCCCGGCGAAAGCTTCCGCACGCCGGATACCGAGCCTTCTGGATCGCGAGGTTTCCGGCTACTGTCCCTGCGCGCGCCGACAACACCGCGGGAGTGAGACGCAATGGCCAACGACATTCCGATCGCACGCCAGGGGTCGGTGACGCCCCAGTCGACGGTGGTCGCCGAGACGGCTTCGGGCAAGCTGCGCGGCGAGCAAGCGGGCGGTGTCCATAGCTTCAAGGGCGTGCCCTATGGCGCCTCGACCGCCGGCCGCAACCGCTTTCGGGCGCCGCAACCGCCGGCGGCGTGGGCCGGGGTGCGTGACGCGCTCGGCTATGGCCCGCGCGCCTGGCAATTGCCTGACCGGCCAAAGCGTCGCGCGGGGCTCGACACGCTGCTCGGCCCGGCCGACACGATGCCCGAGAGCGAGGATTGCCTGACCCTCAATGTGTGGACCCCGGGTCTCGACACAGCCGCGAAGCGACCGGTCATGGTCTGGCTGCATGGCGGCGCCTTCGCCTATGGCTCGGGCAACCGCGCCGTGACCAATGGCGGCAATCTGGCGCGGCGCGGCGATGTGGTCGTCGTCAGCGTCAACCACCGCCTCAATATTTTCGGCTTTCTGCATCTCGGCGATGTCGCCGGCGCCGACTGGGCGCAGTCCGGCAATGCCGGTATGCTCGACATCGTCGCGGCACTGCGCTGGGTGCGCGACAATGTCGCAGCGTTTGGCGGCGATCCAGGCAACGTCACGATCTTTGGCGAGTCGGGCGGCGGTGGCAAGGTCAGCGTCCTCTTGGCGATGCCCGAGGCGAAAGGGTTGTTTCATCGCGCAATCGTCCAAAGCGGCGCCGCGATCCGGGTCTCGACGCGCGAGCGGGCGACGGTTCTGGCTGAAGCGGTGCTGCACCAGCTCGGGTTGAACGGCCATGAATGTGCCGCGCTGCAGCAGCTGCCGCCCGAGCGGGTGGCGGCGGCAATCGCCCCGGTGCTGCGCGCGGCCGGCCGGTCGCCGCGGCCATTGCTCGATCGCTATGATTTCGGACCGGTTGTCGATGGCCGCGACCTGCCGCAGCACCCGGCCGATCCCACGGCACCCCCGAGCGCCGCCGGCATCCCGCTCTTGATCGGCGGGACGCGCGAAGAGAGTGCTTTCTTTCTTGCCGATGACGACGCGGTGTGGAACGGCACGCTCAGCGAGACCGAGCTGCGGCGGCGGATCGGCGTGGTGGCCGGCGCCGAGACCGAGGCGCTGCTCGCCGTCTATGCGGCGGCGATGCCGGGGGCGAGCCCGGCCGACCGGCTGATTGCGGCATTGACCGGCGGGAATTTCTGGATCCGCACCGTGCTGTTCGCCGAACGCTATGCCGAGCGGCACGGCGCGCCGGTCTACATGTATTCGCTCGACTGGCAGAGCCCGGCACATCGCGGGCGGTTGAAGGCACACCACGCGATGGACCTGCCCTTCGTCTTCGACAATCCCGATGTGGCGGGCACAACCGCCGGTGCTGCCGGGGCGCGCGAGTTGGCGGCACGGATCGCCGCGAGCTGGATCGCGTTCGCCCGCAACGGACGGCCGGACAATCCGGCGATCCCCGACTGGCCCGCCTATGATCCGGCCGAGCGCGCGACGATGATCTTCGACCAGGACTGCCGCGTCATCCGTGATCCCGGCCGCGACGCCCGCCGGCTGTGGAGCCGCGTCGCCGCCGCCGGCGCGTGAGCGGCACCGCAAAACCTCGCGGCCCGGAACCGCGCCGCCCGCATCACGGAACCAGCACGGCGGCACCCTGCAATGCGCCGCGGCGCAGTTCGGCGAGCGCGTCGTTCGCACGGGAAAGCGGGTAGCGCACCGTCTCGGTTGTGATCCCGGCGCGCGGCGCCAGGGTGAGGAACTCTTCAGCGTCGTGCCGCGTCAGATTGGCCACCGAGCGCAGCACCCGCTCCTCCCACAAGAGCGAATAGGCGAAGGCCGGGATGTCGCTCATGTGGATGCCGCCGCACACGACGGTCCCGCCCTTTTTGGTCGCAGCCAGCGCCGCCGGCACCAACGCGCCGACCGGGGCAAAAATCAGCGCCGCATCGATCGGCTCGGGCGGCGGCGCCGTCGAATCGCCGGCCCATTCGGCACCGAGCTTGCGCGCAAAATCCTGCGCCGCGGTGTCGCCCGGACGGGTGAACGCGAACAGCCGGCGCCCTTGATAACGGATGATCTGGGCAACGATATGAGCGGCCGCGCCAAACCCGTAGATGCCGATCAGCGGCACCTCCCCGGCAAGGCGCAGTGTGCGATAGCCGATCAGCCCGGCGCAAAGCAGCGGCGCCGCCGCGACATCGTCAAAGCGCCGGTCGATCGCAAAGCAGTAGCGCTGGTCGGCGACGGTCAGCTCGGCATAGCCGCCATCGATCTGGTAGCCGGTGAACCGTGCGCGGTCGCACAAATTCTCCCGGCCGCTGCGACAATATTCGCACACCCCGCAGGTCCAGCCGAGCCACGGCACGCCGACCCGGTCACCGACCGCGAAATGCTCGACCTCTCGCCCCGTCTCGATCACGCTGCCGACGATCTCATGACCCGGCACGAGCGGCAGCTTTGGCGCGGCAAGCTCGCCATCGACGATGTGCAGGTCGGTGCGGCACACGGCACAGGCTTTGACCGCGATCAGCACCTGCTGTGGCCCGGGTCGCGGCGCCGGCAGTTCCGTGGCGACGAGCGGCGCGCCGGCCGCCTGCATGATCATCGCACGCATCGCTTTACTCCCGCTGAGCCAGGTTCGACATTGCTCCCCAGATTTGGAGATTGAAACGCCCGACGGCGCGGTGTCACCGCCATGCATGGAGCCCGACGCGCTTTGGCGATACTGATGGCGAGCGCTCTCGGTTTGGTCACCGGCTGCCACCTCGTTCCCAGCGGCGGCATGGCCGAGCGCTGTGCCGATCTGATGCACCGGGCCGACCCCGGCGCCAAAATCGACATCACCAGCAGCAGCGCCGCTGCGACCAGCATCACGACGATCGTCGCCCATGTCGAAGGCGTGCGCACCGACCTGCCGCCCCATGGCCCGTTGCCGCGCCACCTCGCGGTCGAATGCCGGTTCGACGACAATGTCCTGACCGGATTCCGCTGGACCAAGGGGCCGGGCTGAAACCGACTGCGGCACTGCGTTTGGGGCGCTGCGCTTGGGGCTGGCACCGGCGCCCCGCTCTCGTCCATACTTGGGCGAAACTGTGGCGGAAAGGGAAATGGGATGGATATCGGCGCGGCTGGCGGCGACCGGCCGAACCGTGACCGGCCAAACCGGGATGGGCCAAACCGGGATGGGCTGGCGCGCAAGCCGCGACGCGGCGGTGTGCGCGAGGCGCCTGTGGCACCGCTGCACCAGCTGTTTGCCACCTCGCCGGTCGCCTGCCCCTATGTGCCGGGCCGGGTCGAGCGCAAGCTGATCATCGAGCTGGGCGGCAGCGACGGTGCTGCCGCCTATGACGAATTGTCGCGCGCCGGGTTCCGTCGCAGCCATCATTTCGCCTACCGGCCGGCATGCCGCGTTTGCAGCGCCTGCGTGCCGGTCCGCATTGCCGTCGCTGCGTTCCGGCATACCCGCTCGACGCGGCGCGTGGCGAATGCCAATCGCGACCTCGGCACCACGCTCGCCGCTTCCCGCGCGACCCCGGAGCAGTTCCGGCTGTTTTCGGCCTATCAGCGCACCCGGCATGCCGACAGCGAGATGGCGACGATGACCTACGCCGATTACCGGGCGATGGTCGAGGACAGCCCGGTGCACACGCGGGTCGCCGAGTTTCGCGACACCACCGGCGCCCTGGTCGGTGGCTCGCTGATCGACCTGCTCGATGACGGTGTTTCGGCGGTCTACAGCTTTTACGATGCGCAGCAGCCTAAGCGCAGCCTCGGCACCTGGAACATCCTCTGGCTGGTCGAGCACTGCCGGCGGCATCACCGCCCCTATGTCTATCTCGGCTACTGGATCGCCGAGAGCCCGAAAATGGCCTACAAGGCCCGCTTCCCGGGGCTCGAGCAGCTGACCGCCGCCGGCTGGACCGGGTTCGCGCCGGCGGCACTCCCATCGCCCGCCGCAGCGTGAGCAGCGCGGAAAACCGGCCCATGGCGATCGGCATGCTCGGTTCGGCGATCTTCGCCGACATGTTCGGCACCGCGGCAATGCGCGCGGTATTTGGTGAGCCCGCGTTTCTCGTGCGCTGTGTCGAGGTCGAGGCGGCACTCGCCCGCGCCCAGGCCCGGCTCGCGATGATCCCCGGTGACGCGGCGGAGCGGATCACCGCGGCGGCGAAGAGGGTGGCCGCACGGCCCGAGAGCCTCAATATCGCGCGCCTGAAGCGCGAGACCGAGAATGTCGGCTACCCGATCCTGCCGCTCGTTCGCCAGCTCGCCGAGCAGGCCGGCGAGGCCGGACGCTGGGTGCATTGGGGGGCGACGACCCAGGACATCATGGACACTGCCATGGTCTTGCAGATCCGGGCCGGGCTCGAATTGATCGAGGCCGATCTCGACGCTGCGCGCGGCCATGCGGCCGACCTCGCCCGCCGTCATCGCGACACACCGATGGCTGGCCGCACCCATTTGCAGCACGCGCTGCCGGTGACCTTCGGCTACAAGGCGGCGATCTGGCTCTCGGCACTCGACCGGCATGCGGCACGGCTCGCCGAATCGCGCCCGCGGGTGCTGGTGGCCCAGTTCGGTGGTGCGGCCGGCACCCTCGCCTCGCTCGGCCAGGGTGCCGAGATCGTCGAGAGCCGCAGCGAGCTCGCCCGCGAACTTGGCCTAGGCGATCCGCCGATCACCTGGCATGTCGCTCGTGACGGCATCGCCGAGACCGTGCAGTGGCTGGCGCTCATCGGCGGCAGCCTCGCCAAGATCGCCTTCGACGTGATGCTGATGTCGGCAACCGAGTTCGGCGAAGCGGCCGAGCCGTTTGTCACCGGCCGCGGGTCGAGCTCGACGATGCCGCAGAAGCGCAACCCGATCTCGTGCGAGCTGATCCTCGCCGCCGCCAAGGTGTTGCGCCAGCACGCCGGTCTCATGCTCGATGCGATGGTCGCCGATTTCGAGCGTGCGACCGGCCCGTGGCATGTCGAATGGGTGGTCGTGCCCGAGGCGTTCGGCTACGCCGCCGGCGCATTGCACCAGTCGCGGTTTCTGCTGGGCGGGCTCGTTGTCGACCCGGCTCGTATGGCGCAAAATCTCGGTCTGACCCACGGGCTGATCGTCGCCGAGGCGGTCATGATGGGTCTCGCCCCGGTGACCGGCCGCAACGAGGCACATGATCTCGTCTACGATGCCTGTCGTCAGGCGGTCGAAAGCGACCGCCCGCTGCTCGATGTGCTGCTCGAAACCCCCGCCGTCGCCGGCCCGCTCGGCCCCGAAAAATTGCGGGCGCTGACCGACCCCGCCAATTATCTCGGCGCCGCCCCGGCGATGGTCGACCACCTGCTCGCCAGCCGCTAGCTGCGGTTCAAGCCAAAAAGGGCGCCGGTGCGGCCGAGCCTCCGGCTTACGGCAGGGCCGGTGCCGCGTCGTCGATCACCAGCTGCACCGCATCCGCGCCGCGCCAGCGGTCATGGCGCAGATGGCCGGCGACATGGATCGCGGTACCCCGCGTCTCGGCAAGAAACCGCCCGAGCGGCGTCTCGGCGGCGCGAAACGCAACGGCGCGCAGCCGCGCGCTGTCGAGCGGGTCGGCCAGAACGCAGCGCAGATGCGCGCCGCCAACCGCTTCGGTATGAAGGACACGCACCGCCGCCAACAGAAAACGCGGCTCCGGATTGGCGGCGCCAAACGGGGCCAGCCGGTCGAGATGGCCGATCAGCTCGGCCTGTGCCGCGGCCGGCGAGAGCGCGCCGTCGATCATCAGTTCGGGGACCAAGGTCTCCTGGTCGAGCCCGTCGCCCAACCTCGCGACCAGAAATTCGCGCAGCGCGTCGAGCCGGTCGGCCGCGACCGTCAACCCGGCCGCCATCGCATGGCCGCCGCCATTGATCAAGAGCCCGGCCTGCCGCGCGGCGATGACCGCCGCACCGAGCGAGAGCCCCGGCACCGAGCGGCCGGAGCCGCGACCGATCCCGTCGGCCAGGGCTACGACCACCGCCGGGCGCTGATAGCGCTCCTTGAGGCGGGCGGCGACGATGCCGATCACCCCGGGGTGCCAGTCGGCCGCCGCGGCAAAGGTCAGCACCGGCGATTGCGGCCGGGCTTCGACGCAGGCGATCGCCGCGGCCAAGGTGCGGGCTTCGATGTCGCGTCGCGCCCGGTTGTGATCGTCGAGACGCCGGGCAAGCTCGGCCGCCAGCGCCGGATCGTCGGTCGCCAAGAGGCGGGCGCCGAGTGCGGCCTCACCGACCCGGCCACCGGCATTGACCCTGGGGCCGAGCACAAAGCCGAGATGATAGGCGTCGAGCGGCTCGCCGATGCCGGCGATTGCCGCCAGGGCGGCGATCCCCGGATTGGCGCCGCGCCGCGCCACCCGGATCCCCTGCGCCACGAATGCCCGGTTGAGCCCGGCGAGCGGGACGACATCGCACACCGTGCCGAGCGCCACCAGGTCGAGCCAGCCGAGCAGGTCGGGCTCGGCTCGGCCGGCGCTGTACCAGCCGGCGAGGCGCAATGCCCGGTTGACCGCGACGACCAGCAGGAACGCGACACCGACCGCCGCCAGGCCGCCATGCGGGCTCGTCTCGTCGAGCCGGTTAGGGTTGACCAGTGCCGCCGCGTGCGGCAGCAGCGGCTCGGCAACATGATGATCGACGACGATGATGTCGATGCCGCTGTCGGCGGCGTCGGCCAACGGCTGGTGCGCGTTGGTGCCGCAATCGAGGGTGACGACGAGTTTGATCCCTTCGTCGCGCAGCCGCAGCAACGCCGCGGTGTTCGGGCCGTAACCCTCACGCAGGCGATCGGGAACATAGAGCCGGGTGGGCGCGCCGACCGCGGCAAAAAACCGGGTCAACAGCGCCGCCGAGGTGGCGCCATCGACATCGTAATCGCCGAAGATGCCGATCGTCTCGCCCTCTCGCACCGCGCGAACGAGCCGCTCTACGGCCCTCTCCATGTCGCGCAGATGCGAGGGGTCGGGAAGCTGATCGCGCAGCCGGGGTGCGAGAAAACCCGGGGCATGATCGCGATCGATCGCCCGTTGCGCCAAGAGCCGGCCGACGATCTCCGGCAAGGCCAGCCGCTCGGCGATGTCGCACGCCTCCCCCGCATCGCCGCGACGCCAGCGCCAGCGCCGGCCGCAGATCGACTGCTCGACCGCGATGGGGCCGGCCGTGATCAGGCCAGCCGCGACGCTGTCGGCCCGGATGGCGGCGCCCCCCGCGCCGTCCATCGGCCTGCCCTACCGGGCGCTGGCCGGCAACGCGGGTTTGCGGATCAAATCGTGGCGGGCCTCGATATAGCGCACCGTGCCGGATTTCGAGCGCATCACCACCGAATGGGTAAAGGCGCCACCGGCGAAGCGGCGCACGCCCCGCAGCATCGTGCCGCCGGTAACCCCGGTCGCGGCAAACATCACATCGCCGGCGGCAAGCTCCAGGAGCTTGTATTTGCGGTCGAGATCGGTGATGCCGATGTGCCGCGCCCGGCCGCGCTCGTCATCGTTGCGGAACAGCAGCCGCCCCTGCATCTGCCCGCCGATGCAGCGCAGAGCCGCTGCCGCCAACACGCCCTCGGGCGCGCCACCCGAGCCGACATACATGTCGATCCCGGTTTCCGGGCTGGACGTGGCAATCACACCGCTGACGTCGCCATCCGAAATCAGCGCGATGCGGGCACCAGCCTCGCGCACCTTGGCGATCAGCTCGGCGTGGCGCGGCCGGTCGAGGATGCAGACCACGAGGTCGGCGATCTCGATCTGTTTCGCCCGCGCCAGGTTTCGCAGATTGACCGCGGGCGCTTCGTCGAGATCGACGAGATCGTCGGGCAGGCCGCCGCCGATGGCGATCTTGTCCATGTACACGTCCGGGGCGTTGAGAAAGTGGCCGGCATCGGCCATGGCAATGACGGCGAGCGCATTGGCGCCGCCCTTGGCGGTGATCGTCGTGCCTTCGAGCGGATCGAGCGCGATGTCGATCGGCGGTCCGTTACCGGTGCCGACCTTCTCGCCGATATAGAGCATCGGCGCTTCATCGCGCTCGCCTTCGCCGATCACCACGGTGCCGTCGATCGCCAGGCTGTTCAGCGCCTCGCGCATCGCGTCGACCGCGGCCTGGTCGGCGGCCTTTTCGTCGCCGCGGCCCATCAGCCGCGAGGCCGAGAGTGCCGCCGCTTCGGTCACGCGCACCGCCTCCAGCGCCAGATTGCGATCCATCTTCGACGTCTCGGGCATGGCCGTCGTCCTCCTCGGCGTTCGTCAGCAGTGATGATTGTCGCAGCCGGACCGGTGATCCAACCCGTCTGGCGGGCTGGGCGCCGCGGCGCGTTGCAGAAAGCTCGGTGAAACGGAGCGCACGGGCCGGGTCTCCGATCGATCGGGCGACGCTCGCAACTCTGGCCTCGGCACCACTGGTCGGTCCGGTGCCGACCCTAAGCGCCGGTTCGGGCGGCGTCAATGTGCCGGCCGGAACGCTGGAACGGAGGCGACGGCGGCGACATATTAGGTGCCCGCAGAGCCGCTGGCACCAGTCGGGAGAAACCGCGATGAAGACGCTGATCGCCTTGGGTCTCGCCGTGGCAGTCGCGATCGGGGCGAGCCGGCCGGCGATGGCGGCTGCACCGTGCAAGCCGGCCGGCAAGCTCGATTTCATCTGCGGACCATTGAATGCCGAAGATCTGGTCGAGGTGCCGGGAACCCGGTGGATCGTGGCGAGCGGCATGGCCGGCGGCGCCGCCGGCGGGCGCGGCTCCCTTCATCTCGTCAACGCCCAGGACAAGTCGTGGAAGACGCTGTTTCCCGGCGACCATCCGCAAGTGAAGTGGGACAAGGCCACCTACGGCGACTGCCCGGGCCCGCCCGATCTCACCAAATTCACCGCGCACGGCTTGAACCTGCGGGCCGGTGATGGCGGCAACGACACGCTCTACGTCGTCAACCACGGCGGCCGCGAATCGATCGAGATTTTTGCTCTCGACAGCCACGGCCCCACGCCCACCGTCACCTGGATTGGCTGTGCAGTGATGCCGGCCCATACTTGGCCGAACGCGGTGGCGCCGGTTCCTTCGGGTGGTTTTGTCGTCACCGACATGTTCGACCCGCAGGATCCAAAAGCGGCGGACAAGATGAACGCCGGGGATGCGACCGGTGCGGTCTATGAATGGCACCCGCATCGGGGTTTCAAATTCGTCCGCGGCACCCGGCTGTCGGGCGACAACGGCATCGAGGTCTCGCGCGACGGCAGGTGGATCTATGTCGCGGCCTGGGGCAACAAGGCCGTGGCGCGGGTCGCGCGCGGCTCCAACACGCCGCATCGAAGGGATCTGATCCCGGTCGGTTTCCTCGCCGACAATCTGCGCTGGGCGCCTGATGGCGAGCTGATGGTCGGCGGCCAGGGCGTGCCGGCAAAGCAGGTGTTCGCCTGTTTCCAGAGCCATCGCGCGCGTTGCACCGAAGCCTGGCGCATCGTCCGCTGGAATACCAAGGCGATGACCGTCGCCCCGGTGATCAGCGAACCCGGCAATGCCGCGTTCGGCGGCGGGACCACCGGGCTCGAAATCGGCGACACGATGTTTGTCGGCACCTTCCGCGGCGACCGCATCGCCTATTTCGCGCTGAAATAGCGCTGGCGAAACTGCGAGCGCTGGCGAAACGGCGCGCGGTGGTCAGAAATCCTCGATGCGGATCAGCCGCGGCGGTTCGAGCACGGTCGATAGCGCCCCGATCCTCGTCAATGCCCGACGCATCGCCGCCTCGATCGTGACATGCGTTGTCAGCACCACCGGCACCGCCTCGCCCGGAGCGCGGCCACGCTGGATCATCGATTCGAGCGACACTTCCTCGTCGCGCAAGGCCGCCGCGACATCGGCGATGACCCCGGGCCGATCGACCACCATCAGCCGGATGTAATAGGCGCTTTGATGCCGCTCGATCGGCACTCCCGGGATCAGTCGCAGTTCGGTGGCGGGGATGCCGAACGCGAATACCGGGCGTCCCGCGGCGATATCGACGAGATCGGCCGCGACCGCCGAGGCGGTCGGCAGTGCCCCGGCGCCGCGCCCTTCGAGCACCACCCGGCCGACAAAGTCACCCTCGGCGACGACAGCGTTATAGACCCCTTCGACCGCCGCGATCGGGCTGGCGCGCGGCACCATGCAGGGGTGGACGCGCTGTTCCAGCCCGTCCTCGCCATGCCGGGCGATGCCGAGCAGCTTGATCCGAAAGCCGAGTTCTTCGGCAAACTCGATATCGAGCCGGGACACATGGCGGATACCCTCGGCATAGACCCCGGCGAGGTCGACCGGCCGGCCAAACCCGACGCTGGCCAGCACCGCCAGCTTGTGGGCGGCGTCGATACCGTCAATGTCGAAGCTCGGATCGGCCTCGGCGTAGCCGAGCCGTTGCGCTTCCCCCAGCACCTCGGCAAAGTCGCGCCCGGTTTCGCGCATCGTCGTCAGGATATAGTTCGAGGTGCCGTTGAGGATTCCGTAGACGCGCTTGAGCCGGTTGCCGGCGAGACCCTCACGCAGCGTCTTGATCGCCGGGATGCCGCCGGCGACCGATGCCTCGAATGACAGCGCCACCTGGTGCTGCTCGGCGCGCGCCGCGAGCGCAGTCCCGTGATGCGCAATCAGTGCCTTGTTGGCGGTGACGACATGCTTGCCATGCTCCAGTGCGGTCTCGATGACCTGCCGGGCGATCCCGTCGGCGCCGCCGATCAGCTCGACGACGACGTCGATATCCGGGTCGGCAGCCATCGCCGCGGCATCCTCGTACCAGCGCAGCGCGGACACATCGATCCCCCGGTCGCGGCGCCGATCGCGTGCCGAAACCGCGTTGACAACGATCCGTCGGCCGGCTCGGGCCGCCAGCAGTTCGGCCTGGGTGTGCAACAGCTGGAGAATACCGGACCCGACCGTGCCGAGACCGGCGACGGCGATCCTCAGCGGCGGCTTCACGATCCCGGTGACCCCGATGTTGACGCCCGAACTCGGTCCGGGCGTGGTGTTACAGCGCCCGCTTGGGCGTGCTGCCGCCGGTTGTAGCCTGCGCCGATCAAAGTTTCGATAATTTTCCCGAGCGGGTTGGTTGCCCGGCGGGGCCGGTGCTCAACGCTCGAACAGGATTTCGGCGCGACCCTGGCCCGAATCGGTCCCGGCCGGCGCGGCCTCGACCAGGATCTTGTCGGCCGGGATGCCGGCCTTGGTCAGGGCCGCGGCGACCGCGTGCGCCCGGTCGAGTGCGGTCTGGAACTCGTCGAGCTGCTGTGTCGCGCCGCCATTGACTCCGGAATAGCCAACGATGCGCACCTTGCCCGGGTGGCGCCGATAGAGCGGCACGATCCCGGCCAGTTCCTGCCGCCCCGCAGGGTCGAGGCTCGTCGAACCGGCGGCGAAATCGACTTCGGCAACCGGCATGCCCTTCGCTTGGGCGGCCGCAGCGCCGGCCGGCATGCCGCCGGGCGCCGTCGTGGGTGGCAGCACCGGCGGTGGCGGTGGCGGTTCGAACCTGGTCGAAGCAATCGCTGCCGGCAGCGGAGCAGCGGCTGGCGGCGGCGGCAGATGGGCCGGACCCGCAGCTTTCCCCGGCGTGGCCGGCGGCACCGGCATCGCCAACTCCCGCGGCGGCGGTGGCGGCGGCTCGCTCTGCTGCGGGTTCGGCAGCTCGGGAATCTGCGGTGATTGCAGGCTTGACTCCATCGGCCCGGGCTCGGGCGGTTGTCCCGATTTGCGCAACCCGTTCGCCCCAACAGCCGCATTCGGCCGGGTTTTGGGTCCGGCGGTGGTGGCCAGCGCGACCGAGCCAGCCGAGGGCGATGTCGCCGCCGTGGTGGCGACTGCCGGCCCGGCGGAACCCGACGGCGCCGGTTTTGCGGCGATCGGCGGCGGAGGCGGGGGTGGTGGCGGCACCGCACCCGCATTCGTGTCGAACCCGGCTTGCAGCCGCTCGGTCGTGTATCTCGCGTTGCGCCGGTCGGCGATCAGGCTTTGCGTCAGCCGGTCGAGCTGGGCGGTCGAGAGCGCCTGGGTCGGCGGCGCGGGCACGGTGGCGAGGTTCGGATAACTTTCGGCCTCGCCGGCCGCGAGGTTCTTGGTATTCGGCGTCGTCGCCGGATTGGGGTCGTCTTTGCTGATCCCCACCATATTGCGATAGGCGGCAATCGGGCTGCACGCCGCCAGCCCGAGCGACAGCACCGTCGCGATCAGACATGATCCCGGCAGGCGCGATGCCGGGCGGCGCCTATTCGGGCCAGCGCCGCAACGGCGCAACGGGGTTCCAGCCATCGAGAAACCACCCCGAACCCTTGCCACGAAGACTCCGCCTTGGACCAAAGCCCTGCGGCGGCTCCCTCGCTGCTGCAACTTCGTCCCGGGCTGGTGTATTAGATCGCGGCTGGCACGTCACCACATTTGATCGGGCGAATCGGCGCACCCGCCCGCGACCGGGCCGTGGGATCGCGGCCGACCGATCGCGACGAGGAGAGCGATGAATGACACGGACCGGGTAACGCCCGGCGGCGGCACTGCGAGATCCGGAGAACACGCCTCGCACGAGAACTGGCCCGATGCCGACGAGCTGGCGCGGCACCTCGCCGGGATCGCCGAACGCAGCCGGCGTCTCGTCGCCGAATTCCTGCAGCGGCAGGCCACGGAGTCGAGTGCCGGCATGGCCAGTTCCGGCATGGCCAGCCCGTTCGCCATCGGCCGTGCCTTTTTCGAGATGACTGCGCGGCTGATGGCCGATCCCGCGCGCCTGGTCCAGGCCCAGCTGTCGCTGTGGAACGACTATCTGACCCTTTGGCAGCGCGCGACACAGCGGTTTCTCGGCGGCGAGCCCGAGCCGCTGGTCGCACCGCAGCAGGGCGACCGCCGGTTTCGCGATCCCGGCTGGACCGACAACGTGCTGTTCGATTTCATCAAGCAGAGCTACCTGTTGGCCGCCCGCTGGCTGCAGCAGAATGTGCGCGATATCGACGGCATCGACGAGCGCACTGCGCAAAAGATCGATTTTTATACGCGCCAGTTTGTCGATGCGCTGGCGCCATCCAACTTTCTGCTGACCAATCCGGAAGTGCTGCGGGCGACCCTCGAAAGTGGCGGCGAGAATCTGCTCAACGGCCTTGAAAACCTGCTCGACGATCTCGAACGCGGGAAGGGCCGGCTGGCGATCCGGATGACCGACATGACCGCCTTCCGGCTCGGCGAAAACATCGCCGTGACGCCGGGCAAGGTCGTGTTCCAGAACGAGTTGATGCAGCTGATCCAGTATGCGCCGACAACGGCGGAGGTCGCGCGCCGGCCGCTGCTGATCGTGCCGCCCTGGATCAACAAGTTCTACATCCTCGATCTGCGCCCGGAGAATTCGTTTATCCGTTGGGCAGTCAGGCAGGGCCACACGGTCTTTGTGATTTCCTGGGTGAACCCCGACACCCGCCTCGCCGCCAAGACCTTCACGGACTACATGCTGGAAGGCTTGCTCGCGGCACTCGAAGCGATCCGGCAGGCAACCGGGGAGCGGCAGGCCAATGTCATCGGCTATTGCCTCGGCGGCACGTTGCTGGCCGCCACTCTCGGCTATCTCGCGGCCAAGCGCGACCGCCGGATCAAGAGCGCCACCTTCTTCGTCACGATGGTCGATTTCGCCGAGGCCGGTGAACTGTCCGTGTTTATCGATGAGGAGCAGCTCGCCGCCCTCGAAGAGCGGATGAACGCCAAAGGCTATCTCGAAGGCCGCGACATGGCGCAGACCTTCAACATGCTGCGCGCCAACGATCTGATCTGGTCGTTCGTCGTCAACAACTATCTGCTCGGCAAGTCGCCGTTTCCGTTCGACCTGTTGTATTGGAATGCCGATTCGACGCGAATGCCGGCGGCGATGCACAGCTTCTACCTGCGCAACATGTATCAGGAGAACCTGCTGATCAAACCAGGCGGCATCACCCTCGACGGGGTGGCGATCGATCTCGGCAAGATCAGGACACCGGCGTTCCTGCTATCGACCCGCGAGGACCATATCGCCCCGTGGCGCTCGACCTATGCCGCGACCCGGATCTACAAGGGTCCGATCGCCTTCGTGCTATCGAGCTCCGGCCATATCGCCGGGGTGGTCAACCCGCCCGGCAGCAAATACGGACATTGGTGGAACGACCGGAACCCGCCGAGCGCAGAAGAGTGGCTGGCGGGCGCGACCGAGGAGGCCGATTCCTGGTGGCCCCGATGGCAGCGCTGGGTCTCGCATCACGCCGGCGGCACAGTGCCGGCACGCCACCCCGGCGGCGGCGCGCTCCCGGTCATCGAAGACGCTCCTGGATCCTATGTCAAAGTGCGCGCCGAAGATTAGCGGCGGCTGACAGCAGGCGGTGCCGGCGGTAGGCGACAAAAGATCGGCGGGCATTGGTGGAGCCGAGGGGGATCGAACCCCTGACCTTCGCATTGCGAACGCGACGCTCTCCCAGCTGAGCTACGGCCCCAATCGCGCGATTCGACTTCGTTGCCGGGCGGCGGCGACTATGCTGGGGTGGCCGCATGCTGTCAAGGCGAGCGGCACGGTGCGCCACGGCGGCGCCACAGCGCTGCGCTTGCGGACCCCGGCCGCCAAAGCTACGGTCGCGCCGCCATCACCGCCCGCCATCATCACCGCCGCCATCACCGCCGAGGTCTCGCCCCCTGATGTATGCGTTGCTGAACCTCGTCAATACGGTGATCACGATCTACATCTGGCTGTTGATTATTCAGGCGGTGCTGAGCTGGCTGGTCGCTTTTGGTGTCGTCAACCGGCACAATCGCGCGGTCGCCATGGTCGGCGATTTCCTGTGGCGGATTACCGAGCCGCTGCTTCGCCCGATCCGCCGCATTATACCCGATCTCGGCGGCATCGACATCTCGCCGGTGATCCTGATCCTGCTGCTCTACTTCATCGACAATCTGATGTTCGAATATCTTGGCTGACGGCCCGCTGAACCTGGTGCAAAACGGTGTGCGCGTGGCGATCCGGCTGACGCCGCGGGCAAAGGCGGACCGTGTCGTTGGCATCGCTGCCGCTGCCGGGGACCGGCAGGTGGTCAGGGTGAGCGTTACCGCACCGGCCGAGAACGGACGGGCCAACGAGGCGCTCCTGCAACTGCTCGCCCGCGAGTGGCGGGTGGCGCGCAACGATCTGGCGATTCTCGCCGGTTTTGCCAGCCGGCAAAAGACGGTTCACGTCGCCGGCGACCCGCGATCGCTCAAGGATCGCCTCGAAGCATTGATCGCGGCAGCGGGTCGACGCCTACCGCCGGGGCCGGTGTGAGCCACGCGCTGTGGTCGCTGGCGATCGCCGGCATCGCGTTTTGCGGCTCGCACATCCTGCTGTCGAGCACGCGCTTGCGCGGGTCGTTGCGCGACCAGCTCGGCGAGAACGGGTTTCTGCTGGTCTATTCGCTGACCGCCCTGGTGACCTTCGCCTGGTTTGTCCTCGCCTATTCGCGCGCACCGGTGATCCCGCTATGGCCGCGCCGGGAGTGGATGATCCTGATCCCGGTACTGGTCATGCCGTTGGCGACGCTGCTGCTCGTCGCCGGATACACGACCGCGAACCCGACTGCGGTCGGCATGGAGCGATCGGCCCGCGCCGACGACCCGGCCCCCGGGATTCTGCGGGTCACCCGGCACCCGGTGATGTGGGCCATCGGGCTGTGGGGGCTGAGCCACCTCGTCGCCAATGGCGATCTCGCTGCGCTGTGGTTTTTCGGGCTGATTGCCGCGCTGGCGCTCGGCGGGACCGTGCTGATCGATCGCAAGAAGCGGCTGGCGCTCGGCAGCCATTGGCAGCGGCTGGCGCTCGTCACCTCCAACATCCCGTTTGCGGCACTCGCCGCCGGACGCACCCGGCTGCGCTGGCGCGAGATCGGGCTGTTGCGGCCGGCCGCGGCCTTGCTGCTCTACGCCGTCCTCTATCTCGCCCATCCGCTCTTCACCGGCGTCAGGATCATGCTGCCCTGGCCCCCGCCGGGGTAAGCGGCAACGCCCGCCGCGCGGCGGGTCCGGCCCCTGGAACACGCCACGGGGGTGGAGCGTCCACGGAGAGGGGAATGATACTGGGGCGCCGGGACCTGATCGATCCAAGGGTCCGGGCGCGGTTGTTGTCCGTGGTCAGCACAACATCTATGCTACGCCTGTGACGGCGAGCGAACTTCGCCGGTGGTTGGCCAAATTAGGCTGCAACTTTGAGAGCCATAAGGGTGGCAGCGGTCACGTGACGGTTGTCCGCAATGGTCGCCGATCGCAACTGCCGATGCATGGGCGCAACAAGGAGCTGGGCGCTGGGCTTGTCAACAAGATCAAAAAAGATCTCGGGCTCGACTGATGCATCCGCTGCGCACCGGCCGACGTGATGTACCCGGTCCTGATCGAGCCGGACGATAACGGCACGTTGTTGGTGACCTGCCCCGACCTGCCCGAGGTCACCACCTTTGGCGAGGATCAAGAGGACGCGATGCAGCGCGCCGTCGATGCGATCGAGGAAGCCCTTGCCGCGAGGATTGCCCACCAGGAAGACATCCCCGCTCCATCCCCCGACGGTGTGCGGTCCGTGGTCGCTCTGCCGCCACTGACCGCCGCCAAGGTGGAGCTTTATCGTGCCGCACGCGTCTCCGGTATAACCAAGGCAGAGCTGGGCCGCCGCCTGGGCTGGCGTGCACCGCAAATCGACCGGTTGTTCGATCTTCGCAACCACTCCACGATCGAGCAGATCGATCAGGCGCTGCGGGCGATCGGGAAACGCCTCACTATCGGGGTTCAGGACGCGGCATAAACCGGCTTTGCCCGATCGTCACCGGTCGCGGCGGGCGGCGAGGCGCAGGCGCAGCGCGTTCAGCTTGATAAAGCCCTCGGCGTCGCGCTGGTCGTAGACGGCATCGTGCTCAAAGGTGACGTGGGCTTGGCTGTAGAGGCTCTTCGGCGATTTGCGGCCGACCACGCGGACCGAGCCCTTGTAGAGCTTCAGCCGCACCGTGCCCTCGACATTCTCCTGGCTCCGGTCGATCAGCGCCTGCAGCATCGCCCGCTCGGGGGAGAACCAGAAGCCGTTGTAAACGAGTTCGGCATAGCGCGGCATCAGCTCGTCCTTCAGGTGCGCTGCACCGCGGTCGAGGGTGATGCTTTCGATGCCGCGATGCGCCGCCAGCAGGATCGTGCCGCCCGGCGTCTCGTAGACCCCGCGCGACTTCATGCCGACAAACCGGTTCTCAACCAGATCGAGCCGGCCGATGCCGTGCATCCCGCCCAGTTCGTTGAGGCGCGCCAGCAACGCTGCCGGCGACAGCCTCTCGCCGTCGATTGCCACCGCATCGCCGCGCGCGAATTCGATCTCGACATATTGCGGTGCGTCGGGGGCCGCTTCGGGTGCCACCGTGCGGCTGTAGACGAACTCCTCCGGTTCGGCCCACGGGTCTTCGAGAGCCTTGCCCTCGGCCGAGACGTGCAAGAGGTTGGCATCGATCGAGAACGGTGCCTCGCCCCGCTTGTCGCGGGCGATCGGAATCTGGTGCTGGTCGGCATAGTCGAGCAGGCGGGTGCGCGAGTTGAGGTCCCATTCGCGCCACGGGGCGATGACCTTGATGTCGGGGGCGAGCGCATAATAGCCGAGCTCGAAGCGCACCTGGTCGTTGCCCTTGCCGGTCGCACCATGGGCCACCGCATCGGCGCCGACGAGCCGCGCGATCTCGATCTGGCGCTTGGCGATCAACGGCCGGGCGATCGAGGTGCCGAGCAGATAGGCGCCTTCATAGAGCGCATTGGCGCGGAACATCGGAAAGACGAAATCGCCGACAAATTCCTCGCGAAGATCGTCAACAAAGATCTGTGAGGCACCGAGCAGTTCGGCCTTTTTGCGCGCCGGCTCCAGTTCCTCGCCCTGGCCGAGATCGGCGGTGAAGGTCACGACCTCGCAGCGATAGGCTTCCTGCAGCCAGCGCAGAATGACCGAGGTGTCGAGCCCGCCCGAATAGGCCAGCACCACCTTGTTGATCGCGTCGGGATTGCTCCTCACCACCTGCTCCTCTGATCGCATGGTCCTCGGCCGCTCGTGACTATCCGGTGTTTGAATCGCGAAGGCCGGAGCCTAGCCGGTCAGCACCGCCTTGCCGATCACCGCACGATCGATCAGCGCCTGGATCGCCTCGCCGGCCCGCGCCAACGGATAGCGACGCCAGATGCGGGGCTTGATCCTGCCCTGCCCGGCAAGATCGAGAAGTGTTCGGGCATTCGCCGCGGCTATGTCAGGACGGTTTTCGTTGAGGCCACCGATGCGCACGCCGATCGCCTCGATCCCTTTGATCAGCAGATAATTGGTGCGGGCCGCGGCCGGCGGGCCGCCGAGAAAGCCGAGGATCAGGATGCGCCCGCCCCAGGCGAGGCAGCGCAGCGATTCCTCGAAAGTCGGGCCATTGACCGGGTCGTAGATGATATCGATGCCGCGGCCTTGGGTCAGCTCCAGGACCCGCTCGCGAAACCCGCCCTGATAGGCGATCGCGTGATCCGCCCCTTCTTCGCGGCAGACCCGGCGCTTCTCCTCGGTGCTGGCAGTGGCGATCACCATCGCACCGTGGAGCTTGGCAAGCTGGATCGCCGGCAGGCCGATGCCGCCCGCCGCCCCGTGGATCAGCACCCGGTCGCCCGCTTTCAGCCGGCCGCGCTGCAGGAGCGCATGATAGGCGGTGGCGTAGGCGCCGCGAAACACCGCGGCCTCGTCGAGACCGAGCCCGGCCGGCACCGGATCGCAATTCTCGGCAGCAGCGTTGGCCAATTCGGCAAAGGCGCCGAGCCGCTGCCGGCTCATGACCGTGTCGCCGATCTTGAACCGGGTCACGCCGGGTCCGACCGCGACGATTTCGCCGGCCCCCTCACTGCCGGGGACGAACGGCGGCTCCGGCCGGAACTGGTATTTCCCGGCCAGCATCAGCACATCGACATATTGTACGCCGCGCGATCGGATACGCACCTGCACTTCACCGGCGGCAGGCGGCGGCGGATCGGGCACATCGCGCAAAGCCAGCACCTCGGGACCGCCGAACGCCTCGCACACGACCGCCTTCATGACCCGCTCCGCCGCTGGCCTAGCCAAGTTGGGGCTAAACTGGGGCCGAGCTTGCCCCGACTCGACCGCGCTGCGCCAGCGGGTTTCACGAGCGGCCCGGAATCGGGCATGCCGCCGCGCAACCGCACCGGCGCTGGGCTCACAGTCGCAGCGCGCTTCGCCGATGCGCTGGCGTTCGCGATTGTTGCACTGTGTTCAGCCTCGCGGCGGCGCGAGTGAGGCCGCTTTGACGGGGTCCGCCGCACCCGCGATCGTCAATCCGAGTGCCGCGATCATCTCCCGATCCGCACCGGCGTCGTTGTTCGCGGTTGTCAGCAGCTTGTCGCCGTAGAAAATCGAATTCGCCCCGGCGAGCAGGCACAAGGCCTGCGCCTCGCGGGAAAGTCCGGCGCGCCCCGCAGAGAGCCGCACCCGCGCCTGCGGCATCGTGATGCGCGCCGTGGCGATCATGCGCACGAGATCGAGCGGGTCGATTTTGGCGCGGTTTTCCAATGGCGTGCCCTTGACGGCAACGAGCGCATTGATCGGCACGCTTTCGGGATGCGGCTTCATCGTCGCCAGGATTTGCAGCATCGTGGCGCGGTCATGCACGCTCTCGCCCATGCCGATGATGCCGCCGCAACACACCGTGATCCCCGCCTTGCGCACCCGCGCGAGGGTCTCCAGCCGGTCGGCATAATCGCGCGTAGAGACGATTTCGCGATAGAATTCCGGGCCGGTATCGAGATTGTGGTTGTATGCGGTGAGGCCCGCCTCGGCTAGGCGCCGCGCCTGATGTTCCGTCAGCATGCCGAGCGTGACGCAAGCTTCCATGCCGAGCTCGCGCACGCCGCGCACCATCATCAGCACATTGTCGAAATCCGTGCCGTCCTTCACCTCGCGCCACGCCGCACCCATGCAGAAGCGGGAGGCGCCCGCCTGATGCGCGAGGCGCGCCTTGGCCAGCACGTCCGCCACCGCCATCAGCGGCGCTTTTGCGATGCCGGTGGCTTTGGCGTAATGCGCGCTTTGCGGGCAGTAGGCGCAATCCTCCGGGCAGCCGCCGGTCTTGATCGAGAGCAGGCTGGCCAGCTGCACGGTGCCATCCTGATATTGCCGATGTAGCTGTTGCGCGCGCCAAAGAAGATCGAACAAGGGCGCGGCCAGCAGGGTTTCAATTTCGCCAGCGCTCCAATTGTAGCGGATTTCGCTGCCGGGTGCCGTCGCAACAGTCACCGAAACACCCTCTCCTGTGCGTTCAAAATCGATGCTATTCGGTTTGCTGACGGAGGCCAAATCATAGGGAAACAGTGGCCGCACGGCGCCGCGACAGCGGTTTGGTCGTTAGCGAATTAACAAAGCGCGATCCTATGCCACGCCCGGCCGATACGGCACCCCCTCCTTAGACCGCGCCGACAACACGATCGCTCGATGCGGCGCGGGGGTTGCCATTACCGGAGGCCGAGCGCGGCCGCCGCGCCCTCCAAGGAAACTTTTTCCGGCGTGCTGCAATGGAGCCCTCCGCACGAAAGGAAGCGATATGCAAGTCATGATCCGGCCGCTGCTCGCTGCGATGTTCCTCGGCGCCGGTATCGGTGTCGCCGCCGCGCAGACACAGAATGGGATGAGCCGCACCCCGATCATTCCGCCGCCCGGCACGCCCGGTGGCAACCCGAATGTGCGGCCGAGATAGCGCCGCCGGCCCGGCAGCGCCCACGAGCCAGCGCCCATGGGCAGCGCAGCTCAGACGTAGCGCAGCGTCGTGAACATGCCGGCTTCCATGTGATAGAGCATGTGGCAGTGGAAGGCCCACCAGCCGGGATTGTCGGCGTCGAACTCGATGACGACGCGCCCGGCCGGCGGCACCCGCACGGTATCGCGCACCGCCCCCGGAAACCGCAGCCCGTCGATCGCGACCACCTGAAAGCGGTGGCCGTGCAGATGCATTGGGTGCGGCATGCCGGTCGAGTTGGTCATGACGAGTGCCACCCGCTCGCCCTTGGCGATCGGCAGCGGCGGGACCTCCGGGTTCCAGGCGACGCCGTTGATCGACCAGATGTATTTCGACATCTCGCCGGTCAGGTCGATGTTGTGGATGCGGTCGGGCTTGCGCGGTGCCAGCGGCGCCACTGCGCGCAGCCGGCTTTCCAACGCCATCATGATCGCCGGGGTAGGCGCCGGCGCCTCGGTCGCGAGGCGGGTGATCGGCGGCTTGCCGGCGGCGAGCACAATGCCGGTGCGGCTGCGCTCACCCTCGACTGTCGCCAAGAGCGGATAGGCCGCCGTGTCGCGCGGGATCACCAGCACGATGTCGAGCCGCTGCGCCACCGCGATCGGAAAGCGGCGGCCGATGATCGGTTGCACCAGGGTGCCATCGACCGCGATCAGCCTGCCATCGAGCCGGCCCAGATCGAAATGGTAGCTCGACATCGACGAGGCGTTGATGACCCGCAGCAGCACCTCGCGGCCGGGCTCGACCGCGACGATCTCGGGGTCGGCCAAGGTGCGGCCATTGGCGAGAAACGCGTCATAGGTCACATCGTTGAGATCGGGCGCGATCGCAGCACTCGCCTCGCCCGTGGCGCTCGACTGGCCCATGCCGGCCATTCTGTTCACCCCGGGCATGCCGCCCGTACTCTTCGCGCCCGCCGGTGTCAGCCCGGCACCGCTGGCGGCCATCCCCGGCATGCTCCCGCCCTTTTTCAGATTGGCGAAGATTTCCGCCGGCGGCGTAAAGCTGAAATCCTCGAGCATCAGCACGATCTCCTGCCGGCCCGGCCGGTCGCGCTGGTCGCGGATGATCAGCGGCGCGCTCATCAGGAGTTGCTCCTGGAAGCCCTGATGCGAGTGCATCCAGAAGGTGCCGCCATAGGCCAACGGAAAATCATAGTCGGCGCTGCCGCCGGGCGCGATCGGCGGCCCCGAGATGCCGGGCACGCCATCCTGCCGCCAAGGTGGGGCGAGGCCGTGCCAGTGGACGAGGCTCGGCTTGTCGATCCGGTTTTCGACCCGCACACGGAACCGGTCGCCGACCCGGGTGGTGATGCCTGATATCCCGTCCGGCTGGCGGATGGCATAGACCGATGCGGGTTTGCCATTGACCTCGATCACCCGCTTGTCCAGCCGCAGCACTGTCGCCGATGGTGCCGCTTCTGCCGCCGCGAGCGCGGTCGCGGGGCCGATTGCCGTCGCGGCCAGCGCCGACATCAACAGCTCACGACGGGTCGGCATGCTGGTCCTCCGCGAGAGTCACAGGATCATCGCCCGGCGCCGGGCAGCGCTGCGGCGAGAACGTTTCGCCTCACGCACCCGACACGTTATCGTAGCGCGATTGCATCGTGGCGAGATTTCGTGGAGCGGAGACGATCGATGAGCGAGGCGGCAGCAGCCTTGAGCCCGGAAACGGTGCTCGCCGAAATGAAGAGGCACGGGGTGACCCATGTCGTATACCTGCCCGACAGCGAGACCAACTGGCTCTACCTCTTGATGAAGGCCGATCCGGCGATCCACCTCGTCGGGGTCGGCCGCGAGGGGAATGCCTGCTCGATCGCCGCCGGGCTGTGGCTCGGCGGTGCCAAGCCCGTGGTCCTGATCCAGAATACCGGGATGCTCGAAGCCGGGGATTCGATCCGCGGCTGGCTGATGAGCCTCAACGTGCCGGTCGTGCTGATGGTCGGCTATCGCGGCTGGACCCGGCACGGCGTCACCACCGACACCGTCGCGACCTATACCGAGCGCTTTTTGATGGCGTTCGGCCTCAATTACTACCTTGTTGAAAACGATGCCGATTCGTCACGGATCTCGGTCGCCTTCGAGGAGGCGGAGCGCACCCAGCGGCCGGTGGTGATCCTGGTCGGCGATGAATATCACGGCTTCAACCGGTAGCGGGAGCGAGTTGCGATGATGCACACGGCAGACATGATGAAAGCGGTCGCCCAATTCCGTGGCGACGCGATCCTCGTTCCCGGCCGTAGCGGCCGCTACTGGATCAACCTGAGCGACAATCAGCGGCTCGATGTCGAAGTCGGCGACCCGGCAATGGGCGGGCATGCCGGGCTCGGTCTCGGTCTCGCACTGGCGCGCCCGGACAAGAAAGTCATGCTGTTCGATTCCGAGGGCGACATCCTGATGAGCCTCGGCATGCTGGCGACCGTCGCCGAGCAATCGCCGAAGAACCTCTATCATTTCCTGATCGACAACGGCGTCTATGCGACGACCGGCGGCCAGCCGGTGCCGAATGCCGACAACATCGCCTATGATGTGATCGCCCGCGGCTGCGGCTACCCGCGCACCTTCGCCTTTACCGAGATCGGCGATTTCGAGCGCGAGCTGCCCGGCATCATGGCGGCACCGGGCCCGGTCTTTGTCGCCTGCAAGGTGGTCCCGGAGATCGAGAACGAGCCGATCAGCCGCCGCCGCCGCTGGCAGACCCGCACCCGCGAGGAGGTGGTGCGCGACTTCCGTGCCGAACTCGGCGTGGCAAAGTGACAGTCCAGGCGGGTTAGCCGATCGCGAGATTGTCGATCAGCCGGGTCCGCCCGAGCCGCGCCGCCGCGAATACGCGCGCCGGCGCGGTGATGGGTGCGGTGACCGGGGCGAGGCTCGCGGCATCGCGGATTTCGAGATATTCGACATCGAACCCGGCCTGCGCCAGCGCGGCGCGGCCCCGCGCGGTTTCGCGTGCCACCGCATCGGGCGCGGCGACAAGTGCGGCGGCGACCCCGCGCAACACCCGCGCCAGTTCAGGAGCGACGCGCCGCTCCTGCGCGGTCAGGTAGACATTGCGCGACGACAGCGCCAGCCCGTCGGCCTCGCGCACGGTCGGCACCCCTTCGATCACGACCGGCAGGTCGAGATCGCGGGCGAGCCGGCGGATCACCATCAGCTGCTGATAATCCTTCTCGCCGAAATAGGCGCGGTCGGGCAGCGACTGGATCAGGAGCTTGGCGACGACGGTGGCGACCCCGTCGAAATGCCCGGCGCGGTGCGCACCGCACAAGCCTTCGCTGAGCCCGGCCACCCGCACCAGGGTCGAAAAGCCGGCGGGATAGATCTCGGTGACATCGGGGACAAAGGCGAGGTCGACATTTGCCGCGCGCAGCATCGCCAGATCGGCCGCCTCGGGCCGCGGATAGGCGCCGAGGTCCTCGGTCGGTGCAAACTGCCTGGGGTTGACAAAGATCGTCGCGACGACGCGCTCGCATGCCGCGCTCGCCGCATCGACCAGCGCCATGTGCCCGGCATGCAGCGCTCCCATCGTCGGCACCAGCCCGATGCGTTCGCCAGCCTTCCGCCAAGGCGCCAACCGGCCCCGCAACTCGGCGATCATGCGCGCGACCTGCAAGCGAAACCTCCGTTCGAACCGACAACAGAATGACCCGCCCGGCGGCGCGACAAAGGCGGCGGCTCAGCGCCCGTCGCGACCGTCCGTGCCGAGCGCCGCCACCATTTCGGCGGTGACCAGCGTCACGCCGCCATCGCTGCGATAGAAGCGGGTTGCGTCGTGCGCGGGGTCCTCGCCCACGACCAGCCCTTCCGGGATCCGGCAGCCGCGATCGACGACGACCTTGGTCAGCCGCGCGTGGCGCCCGACCTCGACCTCGGGCAGCAGTACCGCCTCGCACGTCCGGGCATACGAATTGACCCGGCAGTTCGAGAACATCAGCGAGCGCCGTACCGTGGCGCCGGAGACGATGCAGCCGCCGGAGACCATCGAATCGACCGCCATGCCGCGCCGGTCGTCATCGTCGAACACGAACTTTGCCGGCGGCAATTGCTGCTGGTAGGTCCAGATCGGCCAGTTGGGGTCGTAAATGTCGAGCGATGGGACCGGCATGACCAGATCGAGATTGGCCGCCCAGTAGCCGTCGATCGTGCCAACATCGCGCCAATAGGCTTCCGCCTCCGGGGTGGTCTTGACGCAGCTTGCCTCGAAGGAATGCGCGATCGCCCGACCCTCGGTGACGAGCCGCGGGATGATGTCCCTGCCGAAATCATGGCTCGAACCCGGATCGTGATGGTCACGCTCGAGCTCGGCATAGAGAAACTCGGCGGTGAACACATAGACCCCCATGCTGGCCAGCGCCCGGTCGGGCTTGCCGACCATCGCCGGCGGCACCGCCGGCTTCTCGTGGAAATCGACGATCCGCATCGAAGCGTCGACCGCCATCACCCCGAAGCCCGACGCCTCCGCCAGCGGCACCTCGACACAGGCGACGGTGCAGTCGGCACCTTGGGCGACGTGGTCGGCCAGCATGTTCGAATAATCCATCTTGTAGATGTGGTCGCCGGCGAGGACGACGAAGTAACGTGGCCCGGCAGCGCGGAATATGTCGAAGTTCTGATAGACGGCATCGGCGGTGCCGCGATACCACGTCGCCTCGTCGAGCCGCTGCTGCGCCGGCAGGAGGTCGAGGAATTCGCCCATCTCCGGGCGCAGAAACGACCAGCCCATCTGCAGGTGGCGCAACAGGCTGTGCGCCTTGTACTGGGTCAAAACGGCGATCCGGCGCACCCCCGAATTGAGGCAGTTCGACAACGTGAAGTCGATGATGCGGAACTTGCCGCCGAAAAACACCGCGGGCTTGGCGCGCCGGTCGGTCAGCTGCTTCAGCCGGCTGCCGCGGCCGCCGGCAAGGACGAGGGCGAGCGCCTGGCGCGCCAGCCTTTCCTCGATGCGCGCTTGCGACAGCATGCTCGCCTCCCTCGCTCGCTAGAGGATGCCGACGCTGGTGCGGGCATTTGCGCCGCATCGTGCGCGCCGCGCTGCAAACGCGGCCCTTAGCTATCCGGCACGGCAGATATCCGGCACGGCGCGATCCGGGCCCGGCCCAAACTCAGCCGCGGCCGACAAACGGCATCTTGGTCGCCATCACGGTCAGGAACTGGACATTGGCCTCGGGGGTCACCGTCGACATGAACACGACGGCACGGGCGACGTTCTCGACATTCATCGTCGGCTCGACCATGACCTCGCCATTGGCTTGCGGCACACCGCGCGTCATGCGCTGGGTCATCTCGGTGAGCGCGTTGCCGATATCGATCTGGCCGCACGAGATGTCGTATTTGCGGCCGTCGAGCGAAGTAGATTTGGTCAGCCCGGTGATTGCGTGCTTGCACGAGGTGTAGGCGACCGAATTGGGCCGCGGCACATGCGCCGAGATCGAGCCGTTGTTGATGATGCGGCCGCCCATCGGCGTCTGGTCCTTCATGATCTTGAAGGCTTCCTGGGTGCACAGGAACGAGCCGGTCAGGATCGAGCTGACCACCGCCTGCCAGCGCTCGAAAGCGAGCTCCTCGATCGGCGCGGCGGCGCCGAAACCGGCATTGTTGAACAGGACGTCGAGGCGGCCATACGCCGCTTTGGTCCGGGCAAACAACGCTCGCACCGAATCGGGATTGCCGACATCGGTCGGCACGCCGAGCCCCTTGCCCTGCATGCCCTCGATCTCGCCGACGACTGCTTGAAGCGGCTCGGGCCGGCGCCCGGCGACGACGACCGCGAACCCCTCCCTGGCCAGCGCCAGGGCCGAGGCTTTGCCGATGCCGCTGCCCCCGCCGGTCACCAGCGCCACCTTGCCGTTGGATGCCATCTCGTCTCTCCTGCTGCAGATGCCCGGCCTCTGCGGCCTGCTGCGGATGCCGGGTTACGTGGCCGGCACGATATCAGCAGCCGGGGCGGGCACTCCAGCGGCTTGCCAAGGCTCTCGCGGTGCCGCCACCGATCACGCCACGACCGACCGCTCAGCGACCGGCGGCCCGGTCGGCGCCATCCGCCGCGCCTGCTGTCAGGCGGTCCGGCGACAAGGTCCGGCCGCGAGCGGCCGGTTGCGGCGCGGCGGCATTGTGGGGTTGGGTACTGCGGGGTTGGGCACTGTGGGGCTGGGGCTGCGTCCGGTTCGCTGCACCGGGCAGGCGAGGGCCGGCGCGACCCGCAGCGAGTATCCTGAGCGCGCCGGCAATGGTGACGCCGAGGCCGATCGCCAGCACGATCGGGGCCGGTCGCAATCCGGTCTCCAGCGAGAAATTGGTCATCAGAACCCGCAATAGCGGAGCGTGAAAGGCGAGATCGAAATAGATGGCCTCGCCCAATCCGGTCAGGATCGCCGCCAGGAGGCTCAGGCTCGCCACCCAGGGCAGTGCCAGCTGCCCATGCCGGCCGAAGCGCCACAGCAGCAGCCGATAGCCGAGCAGCCAGAACAACAACCCAGCCATGATGGTCGGCCCCCACAGCACGAGCTTCGACTGAAAGCAGTAGTGAATGACCGCCAGCACCGCGATCGCATAGACGAGCCGGTGCAGCTGCTGCCAGCGACGGCCGCCGAGGCGGCGCACCATGCCGTCGGTCGAGGTTGCCGCCAATGCTGCCAGACCGAGAAGCGCCGCAAAGCCGATCGTCAGGTAGACCCGCAGCGCGATCTCGCTCGCCACCCGTTCGAGATCGAACGCTTCGCTGGCGACATAGAGCGAGAAATGGACGAGCACATAGGCAAAGGCCGCGACCCCGATCATCCGCCGCAGGATGATCAGCCGCGACCAGCGCAGGATCTGGCGCAGCGGCGTGATCGCGAGCGCAAGAAAGATCAGCCGGATCGTCCACAGCCCCATCTGGTGGATCGCCTCGTTCAGCGGCCGGGCGCCGAGCAATCCGAAGCCATAGGCAAACGCGACCCACATCGCCGGCATGAACAGCGCGACCAGGACGGCGAGTTTCAGCGGCGAAAACCGGCCCCCGTAATCGTACCACGGGCCGTAATCATTCCACGGATAAACCATCAGGCGATGCTCCGGCTGCGGCGCAGCCCTCCCTACATCGGTGGTTTGACGCCGTTTTTCTCAGCCGTGACCCGAGCGGTCGTGAGGCTGCCGTCGGGCGCTTTGCGGGCGATCAGGAATACCGCGGCACCCGGCTTTAAGAGGCTCGGGCTGCCCGGCACATAGCCGACGATCGGGATCCCCGGTAGCACCGTGATCGCGGCGTTATGGCCCTTGGCAGCGTTGTGGCCCTTGTAGGTGACGTGCAGGATCCGGCTGCTCGGCGCGGCGGTGATCTCAACCACGGTTGCGTTGGTCATCAGGCTGCCGGGAACCAAGTCCCACGGGAACTGGCCGGAGATCTTGTCGCGCAGGTTCTGCGGCAGAATGTGCAGTTCGATCGCGTCGAGCGCGCCATTGGGACCGTGCACCGAGGTCGAGGCGACAAAATCTCCGGGCTTGATGTCGTCGAGAGTCTTCGGGACGACCGCGACCACGGTGAAACCCGGTGCCAGCGTGACCTTCGCGGTCGCCCCGTCGCGCGACTTGATCACCAGGGTATGGCCCTGCAGCTTTTCGATGGTGCCGCGAATATGCGCCGGCGCGGCGGCGGGTGGGGACTGCGCCAGCGCGGCGACGCAACAAAGGCTGGTGAAGAGCCCTGCGACAAGCGACCTCCAGAGCATCTCCGGTTGCCTCCCTTCTGTGGCGCCGTCGCGGCGACGGCTGAAAATTGGGGACCTTTGGATCATGGCGCATTTCACATTTCGGTGACCGGCGGTTTTTGGTGGTCGGTGACTGGCGGTGTTTGGTGGCCGGCGGTGATCCCGCGCTCCTGGCGGCGCCAAGCCTGCGTCCCCGCCGCCGGGAAATTCGATTGTATACTGCGGCTCGCAACCTCGCGTTACAGATAGAGCGGCATCGGTCGGGCGCTGCTCGAATTTGCCGAGAGCGAGGCCAGGCGGCGTGGCTGTGACAAAGTGTGCCTCGATACTTACCGGGCGATGAAAATGCTGGCGATGACAATGCCGCACCGGCGGGCTTGCCGCATCGCTTTCCGGATAATCAGCGATTGAACAGCAGCACCCGTATCGATCGCGGCTTGCGCCGTCGCCGCGGTCGCGAAACAATGGCGAAAACCAGGAGGAATTGCCGTGGTAGACAATGCCGTGATGCCCGGTGCCGGTCGCCCGGCGATGACGATCGCGGCGCGCATGGACCGGCTGCCTTCCAGCCGCTACATGCTGGGCTTCATCGTGCTGTTGGCGCTTGGTGCGTTTTTCGAGGTCTTCGATAATGGCCTGATCGCGTACATCGCCCCCGGCCTCTACCGGACCGGGATCATGGTGCCGACCACTCGCGGGTTCTTCGACGTGCACGGCTTTGCCAGCCTGGTCGCCGCGACCTTTGTCGGTATGTTCATCGGCACGATGCTGCTCAGCCCGCTATCCGACTATTTCGGCCGGCGGACGATCTTCACCTTCGCGCTGGTCTGGTACTCGATCGCCACCTTCATCATGGCGTTTCAATCAACCGATGTCGGTCTCGTCATCTGGCGCTTTATCGCCGGGGTCGGTATCGGTGTCGAGTTCGTGACGATCGACACCTAATCTGTCCGAACTGGTGCCGCGCGACCGCCGCGGTGCGGCGTTTGCCTTTGTCGCAACAATCGGTCTGTGCGCCTACCCGATCGCGGCGTTTCTGGCCTGGCTGCTGGTCCCGCGCATCCCGTTCGGCGTTGATGGCTGGCGCTGGGTGACGATTATCGGCGCGCTGGGCGCGATCGTTGTCTGGTGGTTGCGGCTGGGCCTGCCGGAATCACCGCGCTGGCTGGCACAGCACGGGCGGCACGCCGACGCCGACCGCATCGCGCGAACGATCGAGACCCGGATCGAGGCCGAGATCGGCCGCCCGCTGCCGCCGCCCCAGCTCCTGGCCGGCGAGATCGAGGAGGCAACAGGTTCGCTGCGCGAGGCCTTCCGGCCCCCCTATCGCAAGCGCACGACGATGCTGGTCATCTTCCAGCTGGTCCAGACGATCGGCTATTACGGGTTCACCAGCTGGGTCCCGACCCTGCTGGTGGCGCAGGGAATCACCTTTACGAAATCGCTCGCCTTTATCGTGGTGATCGCGATCGCCTCGCCGACCGCGGCATTGGTCGCCACCCGGTTCGCCGACCGGATCGAGCGGAAATGGCAGCTCGCCTGCGCCGCCCTGGCGATTGCCGGCTTTGGCATCCTGTTTTCGCAGCAGCGGGCGGCAGCCGGGATCATCATCGTCGGCGTGCTGATCGCGTTCTCGAACACGATTCTCGCCTATTCGCTGCACGCCTACCAGTCCGAGCTCTACCCGACCCGGATCCGCGCCCGCGCGGTCGGCTTCACCTATTCCTGGAGCCGCTTCAGCACGATTTTCGTCGGCTTTTTCGTGGCCTTCTTCCTGCGCCATTACGGCACGCTCGGCGTGTTTCTGTTCATCGCCGGGGCGATGCTGATCGTGTTCGTGGTGATCGCCTCGATGGGGCCGCGCACCACACGGCTGCGCCTCGAAGCGATTTCGCGCTGACGAAAGAGATTTCGCGCTGACGAAAGGGCAACCGACCCGCGACGCGCGCGTCGCCGCGCAGAGGTGAGCCTGCGAGAAATTGACGCGCCCGGCCGCGCCGCAACCGGATCCTCACCCGAGCAAAGTGGCGCCCCGGAACCAGCGCTGGGCGTCAACTTTGGCGATCCTGCTGATCGCCTTCGGTTCGGCACCGACCCCATCCGAGTCCAGCCAAAATGCACGCGCCAGCAAGCCCGGTTACGATCTTGACAAGCAATCATAAAGCCGCGTCTGATCGGCCCGGAATTTCGAATTCAGGTTAGCGTAATGGCACTCACTCTCAACAGGCGCGTGCGCGACGCACGCGGTGCCCAACCTGCAGACCCGGCGGAGGCGGCACCACAGCTGCTGGCGGCGGCGGACACGGCCCGTGACAACCGGAATTGGACTGAAGCTGTCCGGTTCTACCGCCAATATTTGGCGCTTCGCGCCGAGGATGCGCCGATCTGGGTGCAGCTTGGGCATGCGCTCAAGGAATCCGGTAACTTGGGCGACGCCGAAGCCGCCTACAAGCAGAGTTTGTCCTTGGCCCCGGAAGTTGCCGACACGCATCTGCAACTCGGTCATCTTTATAAGCGGATGCGCAATTTTTCGGACGCGATCGCCGCCTATCGCGAATCGGCGCGGCTCGACAACACGCTGATCGATGCCCGCGCCGAACTCGCGGAATTCGGTGTCGACCGGGAGCAGCTGCCGCCCGCCCAGCGCTCCACCCCTCCGCGCGACCCGATGACCTTCATCGACCTGTCAGATATGTTCTATTATCCTGATGACCGGTGGGGGGTATACGACACTCGCCAATATCAGCTGGGCCTTGCCACGGCCATCATGGCGATGGAGCCCGAACAGCGCCGTGGCATCGCATTTTTATCGGAGGCTTACGAGAGCCCCGGCTACATCATCCTCAGGGATGAGGTCGTCAGCGAGCTTGCTGAAGAGCTGCAGCGCGATGCGGCCGAACCGGACCGATTGGCCGGGGTCGTGCGCTCGACCACCAGTGCCGCTCGCGGCTACGATCCCGCAGCGGGCGATGTGCTGCTGGTCGTCGGAGAATTTTGGCTGTCGCCGACCATTACCGAGAGGATCATCGATCTCGGGCGCAAGGGTGTCAGAATCGGCCTGCTCATTTATACGGTCACGCCAATATCCCATCCCGAATTTTGCTCGAAAACGCTCGCAGAGTCGGTCCGCTCCGCCTTGTCGTCGATCCTTCGCGTCGCCGATTTCGTGCTCTGCCTGTCGGAGACCAGTGCTCGGACCGTTGCACAGTTTGCCGCCGAGAACGACACCGGGCCGCTCACGATCCGGGTCGTCAAACCGGCCGATCGGATAGGGACCGAAACCAGCCCCAACACGGATTTGTCGCTCACCGTCGCCCGGCCGATAAGCAATGAATACGTCATATACGTCTCGGAATTGGCCGCCGGCTCGAACCATCAATACTTGTTCCGCATCTGGAAGCGCCTGCACGAACGGCTTGGCGATGCGATGCCCCAGCTGGTCCTGGTCGGCCAGCCGGGGTGGCAGGGAAGCGATCTCGTGAACCAGCTTGACGTGACAAATAATCTGGACGGCAAGGTTGTATTGTTGCGCGATATCGCCGCGGCGGAACTGGCGGCTCTTTATGGCTCGGCCCGGTTCACCGTGTTTCCAAGCCTCGAGGACGGTTGGGCAGCGCCGGTTTCGACGAGTTTGCTATATGGGCGACCGTGCGTCGCAGCGAGATCCGGCGCGATCGCCGAAATCGCCGGCGATTTAGTCGATTATGTCGATCCGTTCAACGACAACGATGGCTACGAGAAGATCGCGCGGCTCGTTGAGGATCGGGAATACCTCGACCAGCGAGCTCGCAACATCCGGGAAAACTTTACACCGCGAGAGTGGCTCGATGTCGCCACCGACATGCTCTCGATCTTGCAATTGTTGCGCGACGATTGGGGCTTCGAGCGCAAGAACGTGACGCCGCCGCTGGCGGTACCGGGGCGGGTGTATCGGCTGGGTCACCAGGGGGACGTCGCCGAATTCATCCGATCGGGTGACTCGGCATTCGTAAATTTTGCCTGCGACGCGTCGTGGGATGCGGTTGAGAGCTTCGGACGATGGATGCGCGGGCGCACCGCCAGGATCACATTCGCGACCGAACAGCCGCAGCCACAACCGGTCGTGGTCATGATCGAGGCCTTTACCGTGGCGTGGCTGGAGGCGATGCAGCTCCGCATCGCCGTTAACGGAGCAAGCTATCCCGCCGTCGAACTGGACGCCGGTGCGCGCCGGTTTTTGCTGCTGCATGCGACATCCGAGGATGGACGGGTGGCGCTCGAGTTCGAGGCGGTCGGGGAGATCGCCGCCGGCCTCGATCCGCGCGACTATCTATGGTTCGGCGTCGGCTCGATCGGTTATGCGCCCGGCCCTGATGCGCTGGCCCGCGTTATGCTTCTAGAGGAGGTACTGACCGGCATGTCGGGCTTGGTGACAATCCGGCCGACCCGAATCTCGCATCGCCGCGACCCGCGCAGCTTCCCGCGCCATAGCCAGACAATGCACCCGCCAAACGAAATTCTGGAGAATTGAGGATATGCCGCGATCAAATTGTGCGGGGTTGCCGCCCCCGTTGGCCGTGGCCCGGACGATGCCGGACAGTTGCTAAAGCGCGCGAATAATGCCGTTCTTCGGGTCGATATGGCTCACGCACCTTGGCCCATGACACTTTCCAAAACTGCTCAGAAGAAGCTCCGCCAATGTCGCTCGACCAGATAAACGAAATCGCTCCTTCTCGCTGGCATCCTTTGGCCGAGGACCCGGATGCCGAAATGGAAGAGCCACCTAGACAGCACCGAAGCGCAAACTCGCGAGGATTCGCTGCGGATCATTACCCACGATTACTCGATAAAGTGTTCAGTGCCTTGAGGGACCCCGAAGGCTACGACGCCGGGCTCCGCCGCTTGGATGACGAGCTGCGGCAGCGCGGACCCAGCCAGTTCGCCCGCTTCTACATCGAGGAGATGCTGGGCCGCAGCCCGGCCACCGCCGCCGAAGCGCGCGAGCTCGTGTTGTGCCCATCGCGCCGCATCTCGGAGATCCTGAGCTCAAACGAATTCATGGGTCGCCACGACATCATCCTGCAACGTGAGTTTCCGCATCTGTCGCGCGAATTCTTTTTCCATATCCCGAAATCCGGTGGCTCCACGCTGACAGCAGCCCTTGATTCGGATGGCAGATTTTGTCCAATCGACATTTCCCAAGGCCGCGATAGCGGTGCGTTCGCATATCGATTGGCCTCTCTTCGAAATACAATATTGCGGTTGGCAAACCCGCGAACACGGTCAGTTCTGATTATTGGACACCCTTCTGTAAAACGTATATTGTCTTACCAACTCAAACGTGGCTGGGACCATGCGTTCACGATTTTGCGTGATCCAATCGACTCGTCGCTGTCGATGATCAACTATGTTCTGACCCGCCTCTGCGACTACCCCACGGCCCAGGATTCGGCTACATGGCGAGACATCCTTCAGCTTCCTGACGATCCATTTCTGCCGGACCGACGGCGAGCGCTTGAACTCGCGCCGAAGATCGTCGAACTGCTCGTGCCGGACAATCCGACCTGCGGGGCCTTGGGCACCGAGCCTCTCCTCGAATCGGTACTCGACAATGCCGTGATCCTCGACTTGAAGATCATCCGGTTCCAGCAAATCGACGATTATATTCGTTACCGCGGAGTTGCTCGGCATAAGCGGTTCAACATCTCGACCCGATATGTCGAACTCTCCGATCTCGACCGTCGCCTGCGACTGACGATCTACGACAAGAATGCCGAGGATCTGAAATTCTACGACTGGGTCGGGCGGCACATGATCCCCGGGGATGGGCCTTGGTTCGAGCTTTAGCAACAAGTGCGATGAATCACCGGAAATACTGCAGCTGGCCCCACAATGTCGCCCGGTCGGTCAAGTTCGTAGCGGAGGCCGGCATGATGCCGTGCATCGTCGGCTGGTAGATGTTAGCGATCGGCCGGCCTAGGCTGTCGATTGACAGATCGAGGCCGCCAGCGAGCCCCAGCCATCCAGTGTAATAACGGACCGTCCCGCCGCCCCCCAATGCCGCACCCGGTATTTCGCCCCTCGGCAGGTCGATCAGAGTCAACGGGCCCTGATTCGGCCCCTTGCGCGACAGGTTGAGCGCGAAATCGACCACGATCATATTGCCGAGCAACTGGTAATAGCTGCGTCGCGCAGCATATGTGATGCCGCGGGTCGAGCCGTCGATGGCGAGGCCGACCGGTGTTTTCATCGCGATCTCGCCGGTGTAGATCGGCAATATGGAGGTCAGAGTATTGGCGTCGAACACCGCGCCGTGGCCGCTGAACCGCGCGTTGGTTACCGCAATCTGCGGCCGAGGGACCGCGCTGGCGATGTCGTAATGCCCGTTTTCGTAAAAATCTTCCGATGATGCGATATCAACTACCGCGGTTTGGTCCTGGTCGTAGACCCCGTTATTCATGCACGCCGCAACCACATTGCCGCGCAGCAGAATCCGGCCACCCGAGAACGCCTTAATGTCAACGCAGTTTGCGCTCCGATCTTTGTCTTTCCATTGGCCGCCACTGGCGATCCAGCCGCCGATATCGATCAGCTTGGAGCCGCCCTGCCACTGCGTCGGCGGGCTGTTGTCGTCGATCACGACGTCATCATGCTGCGAAATGTCGAGATAGGTTGCGGGACCAAGCGTCACCGTCTGGTTTCCGGTGCGGGTCACCGCCTCGTCGATCGTGAGATTGTGCTGATTGCCGATGATATCGACCGAGTCGAAGGACAGCCCGCCGACCCCACCGGCGACATGAACTCCGTTTAGCGGCAATGTACCAGCCACGACCTGTGGGTTGCTCGGCGAGATCTTGCCGCGGCCAAATCGAACTTCCGTGACATAATTAGGCCACCAGGACTCGGTTCGCCGCGAGCCGTTCAGCAGGGCCACATCGTGTGAGGCGCCGGCCATCTCGACATCCGGCACATCGACAACATTGCATTCGTCGAACCAAATCCCGTCATAAAGCCGGCCGCTACCGTCCGGGCCATCAATAATCGGATCGATTTGCGAAGCCACGACGTGCCACAAATGCAACGCTGCACCCGAGGTCATCCGGGTTGCGCTGGTGATGCGAAACCCGGTCACGGTGATTCCGCTACTCTGGCCCCTCCGACCTGGAGTGCCGATTTCGATCAAGTCATTGGTCGTGCCGGTCCCGGCATATTGGAGCACCGAATTGTTGCCAGCGCCGGCGATCGTGAAGCGATTGTAACCAGATGGGATCGATAGCATCGCCGAAAACCGAGCGCGGCCCGCCGGCAGGGTCAGCTTCGCCGAATGCCTGGCGACATAGGTAAAAGCGCGCTGCAGAGCAGCGGTGTCGTCGGTCTTGCCATCGAACTTGGCGCCCTCCTGCCGAGGATCGAGCCCCGACGCGGGAATAACCGCCCGCGCGCAGCCGCCATCGACGAGCGTCACCTCGATATAGCCATCGGGAGCAGCGCAACCGTCACGAGAGAGTCGAAAGGTCAACGGCGGCGCATCGCCCGGCGTCCCGACCCCCTCGCGCACAACCGCACCGCCCGCCGTCGCGGCCTCCCGCGCGAGCAATGCATTCGTCGGTGCGACCAAGATCCTAGTAGCAACCGAAGAAACGGCTTGAGCATCGCGATCCCGAGCGATCGCAGAGCTTAGCGGAAACAAGCCGACCAGGAGAACCTGTGCTGCGGCTCGCGCAGAACGCGCGAAGTAGCGCGAGCCTGGACCCCAGGGACGCCTTCTTCTCGCCTGAGGCACGACGCCCGACCTTCAGGCAGGGAGTGGCTCTCGAAAAACGAGATGCGGCCACACCTGTTCTGCGTTCAGACCATCTCTCCTGATCAACAGGTCCTCGACTGCTTCGATCGCTCCCAAACAGGTTGGCTGGAGCGGATCGTCGAAGACCCAATATCCGCCTGGAACCATATACGGTCGGGTTGAATCATATGCCGACTGTATTGCGCTTCGAATGTCACAATCTATGTGGCACAATGCAATCGTTCCCAACTCCTTAACTGCTGGCAAAGCGGATTTTTCGAACATTCCTTGAATGAAATGAAGATTTCGCAATCCGAGATTCTCGGTATATTTCCTTAACTCTGGTAGATCGACACCTCGAAAGTCACCGGCGTTATGCAGATCGACCGATTTGTCGGTCGGCGGCATCCCAGAAAAGGTGTCGAACGAGAGGACCCGTACATTTGGCAAAAATCTCTGCGCAAGGATAGCCATGAAGATGGCCGAACCGCCCTTGAACGACCCGAACTCGACGATATGGCCGAACGGGAGTCGCGGGATATACAATTTTATCAGCATGAAAATGTTCGCTAGGTTATTTTCGCTGACGATGGTACGACCTCGCGCCATCTCAAGGGCCTCCTGGAAGTCGAGATCTTCCCTGATTTTCTCTGCGAATTCAGGTATGGCTGGAGATAGGGCCAGCCCCCGTTGATAGCCGTCGTGGAGATTTCGACCATGAGAAAGACGATCCTGGACGTTCACGGACGGAAGCTCCGAGATGGTGAAACCCTCACCGTTTCGCACCGGCGTGACTTCCCCGGAAAGTTCTACTGATTGAACTGCCCCTACGAATTCGGAATCGCAGTGAAGTCGGATTTCCGCCCGCCGCATCAAGTCGCTGCAGGAAAACACGACCGAGGCGCTCATATTTTGTTCCTGCAACTGTTCGGCAGACAGGGTCTGGACCGCCAGGACCATGCGGCCAGTATCAGCAGAGGCGTCGAGCCTCGCTGAACCCTGTGGCATCACACTGGAATCGAACTTTACCGTCGCCTCGTAACGGCCCGGATGCAGGGCAATGTAAGGGCCGAAAAAGATCGTCCCCCTTCTGGACCCGTCGACGCGAATCCGACCCTGCTCCCGTATGCCTATTCCCATGAATAGGCGCGGGTCGTCAGCGGTGAATCGACGAAATATTTTTGGCATCAGGCCCTCCGCTCAGTGCCAGGCATAACAGCAAGGGCACGAGAGGAACGTGCCGGTCTGCTGTTAGCGGCGGGGTGGGACGGCGCCTGACCACCGGAACGCTTGACCATCTCCATCGCTTCGGCGGCGACGCGCGAGGGCGGTATATCCATGCATCGCTTATCCCACCGACATTCTTCAACTGAGGCAAGAAAACATGGGGAACAGGAGACGTTCCCGCGCAAGGTCACGACACGCGGGCCTACGGGTCGCCAGCTTTCGACGTTGGTGGCTCCTGAATGGATGCAGAGCGTCGGAACGCCCATTTGCGCCGCCATATGGGTTGTACCAGTCTCCCCGCCGATGAACAAATCAAGCCCGGCGAAAACCGGCGGGACGTCGGCGATAGGCAAGGTTCCTGCCAAGTCGACAACATGTGATTTGGGCAATGGCGCGGCGATGAATTGCGTATCGGGTTGGTCGGCGCTGCCGCCGATTAAGACGATTCTTAATCCCTCCTTGCACAACAATCGTGCCAGTTCGGCGAACCGCTCGCGCCCCCAGGATCGTAGTGCGTTCCTCGTGCCCGGAGAAATGCCGACAACGATCCCGTCCTTGAAGGGCCGCACCGGGACTCGCTCATTCAACAGCGCCTCCCGCCCGCCGCCCGCCGGGGTTCCGAATGTCCAGACGACGGCCGCCGCCAGCGCCAAGGTGCGGCCGCCGATATGGGCCGTCATATCGCCTTCCGATCCCGCGGGCAGCGACAGGTCCAACGCAACGTCATTGGCGCGGTAGCCCGCGCGATATTTGGCATCGGTATGCGACAGGAGCATGCGATTATCGCTATGCCATCGCAGATCGACCGCGAGGTCGAAGGCGCCGAGATCGAGCGCTCTGTACTCCGCTATTTTGGTCGCCATGTCCCGGTCGTCATCCCCCGCGGCAGCGACGTAGAAGTTATAGGTGAAAATGTGATCGAACCACCCGAGTTGCCTGGCGAGCGAGTGGTTCCATGCTCCGCAGATGAGGGTAATTTCAGCTTTTGGCCATGTATCGCGGATCAGCCGGAAGGCGTCGAGCGTTAGCACGAAGTCACCGATATGGTCGAGTTTCAACAAGAGAATGCGTGGCCGGTCTTCTCGTCCCCACACCCGATGGCAAATGACCTCGACGACTGGATCAGACGGCGGACCGCCCCCGTTATTTCGGTCCCCGGCGCCATTCCGGCGGCGTACCTCTCGCATAGCAAACTCATCAGAATGGAGGAATTCTGCAACCAATTCATGTGGCGCTAGCCCCGACCGCAATCGGTCCAAATAATGTTTCTGCCCGGACGCATCCGGTTCCCTTCCATAGAGGATACGGTAAAGATTTTCGACAAATGTTTGATCAAAACGCGTTTTGCCGTTCTCGGCCGCGTGAAGGTCTCCGCCGATTGCGCGCATGGCGTTGTCCACGCCATAGCACGATCGATTAATAGCTTGCTCAATTTTTGAAATGTCATTCGCGATCGCAACCAGATCTTCCCGACCTGGTGCAACCTCGGTCCGAATGGCCGCGATCTTATCCAACAGGGTCGATACGTCGTGGCTCTTCTCATGCGCCGGCCAGGGGGCGGTAAGCTCCTCCATTGCACGCAACGAACGCTCGGCCGCCCGGTCCCAACTGAACCGTTTGGACCATTCGCGGGCGTGGTCTTTTAACGAGCACCAAAATCCCGTGTCGGTCAGCGCTTGTTCCATTAGTACGGCTATGCTGCGGTCGGAATGTGGATCGAACAGCGCATCCTTGCGCCCGATCACCTCCGGGATGCTGGTCGCGTTCGATCCGATCGTTGCCGCACCGCAGGCCATTGCTTCTAGCGCCGGGAGACCGAATCCTTCACGAAACGCTGGACATACAAAGAGAAAGCATCGTGAATATAAGGTGACTAACTGGCGATCCGAGACATTACCCGGTAAGATGAGCTCATTTAATCCTATGCCGATCGCATCGGCCAGCTCTCGAAGAATGGGTTCGTGGTCTCTTCCCGTTATTAGTACTAATTGATATCGATCACGGAGTCGCATTGGAAGCAATGCAAAAGCTCTCATTAGACCTTCGAAGTTTTTTCTTGGCTCAAAAGCGCTTACATATAAGATGAACTGTCGGTTTATGCCAAGGTTTTCTATGAATTCCACATCATCGCGAGAGGGAGTCGCATTGCTGAAAAAATTATCAACCCCAGCGTAGTGACATTTAACTCTATTACCATCGAATCCTAAAGCGGTAATTGCCTCGCTGCGCGAGTAATCCGACACAGCTAACAATAAATCTGACCGTCTAAGAGATTCAATTTTGGAATTATACCACTCATGTTCGCTTTCCCGAAGAACTTGCGGGTCAATAAGAGGAATCAAATCGTGGAGTACCACCGCAGTTTTTATTGTTGTAGGCAATCTGCCGATCGATATTATAGAATTGTCATAAACCTGTCCCTCGAACAGGCTAGTGATCAGCACAACGTCGGGTTTAAGCGTATTGATTTGCCACTCTCTTATGATCTCTGCCGCTTCTTTTCGCCACATCCGTGATTTTATGGCGCCCGTTGTTAGCGAAGGTATGGAAAAGACAATAATACGATCCGATGCAAGGATAGGAGAAAACTCGTTCACTATGGGCTCTACGGTATCACCCAGCAGCCCATTCAGAAGGATGAAAACCTCATGGTCGCCACGGTTGCGGATGATTGCTTTGGTAAGAGCGGTCGCGTGGCGGCCGATGCCGCGGAACCGGCTGCCGGTCTGGGCGCCTTGTAGATCGATCAGAATGCGCATCCCCATTCCCTCGCCTCGCGTTCAGGCCATTGCCGACAGCAGCTGCTGGTAGATTTCACCGGCGCGCTCGTCAAGCAGCGCGAGCTCGTCCGTATCGCGGCGCTCGGTTCGCCCCTGACGCGGCCTGGTCACATCCGCCCTGCCGGGATGCGGTAGCTGCACCTGATTGCGCAGCGCGTCGCACTCACGCCGCGCGTCTCCATTGTTCGGGTTGATCTCGGCGGCCCGCTGGTAATGGGTCAGCGCCGCGGCATAATTGCGCCGCAATTTCTCCAGATGCCCGATCTGCAGGTGCAAATCGTCATCGAGCGGGGTTTTGTCGATCACACCGTAATAGACCTGCGCCGCGCGGTCGAATTCGCCCATCTCCTTGAGGGCGTGACCGAGCTGCACCGCGATCTCGAGAGCGCTCGGATCGGCCGTCACAAATTCCTGGTAGAGCCGCACCGCCTCGGCCCAATCCTGCCGGTCGCGCGCGGCATCGGCGGCTTCTTGCAGCGGCGGCATCCCTGCGATCCCGAGATTTTCCGACAGCTCGCAGAGCCGGGCCAGATGCGTCTGCGACCAGCCGAGCCCGGCCAGTTCCTCGCGCGCATGGGCCATGTCGGGGTCAAGTGCCAGGGCTCGCAGATAGGCGGCTTGCGCGGCCTCCGCCTGGCCCTGAAGCTTCAGCACATGCCCGAGCTGCAGATGCGTATCGGCGACGGCCGGGGCGCTGGCGAGCGCGTGCCGATAAGCGGCCTCCGCTTCCGGCAGCCGGCCGGATTCCTTCAGCGCATGGCCGTATTGCACCCAGCACGGCGCGTCGCGCGGGTCGCGGGCCAGCGCTTTGTGATAGTGGCGCGCGGCGAGCTCCCACTGTTTTGCGTCGCGCGCCCGGTCGCCTTTCGCCACGGCTCTGGCGTGACTCGGGCCGACAAGCGGCGGCAGCAGCGCTCGTCTACGGTCGCGGTGCCGGCGCTGCTCGGCGACATCCGCCGTCGTGGCAACGATCAACTCCCGCCCGACTTGCCTGGTGGCAGACAAATCGCCGCATAACAGTACGACCTCTTCGCTCAGCGCCGCCACCTCGGCTTCCCGCTGTGATCTTTCTTTTTCCACCAGTTTAATATTTTCCTTATAGTCTTCGTTACTTTTCCGCGCTTCGGCGAGCTCTGACTCGCTGGCGCGCCGCATCGCGGCCAGCTGGGTCTCGCTTTCCCGGCGTGCTTCGGCGAGCTGTACCTCGAGGGAGCGGATTTGGGCTTGCGCCGCTGCCGCCTCCGCGCGTTTCGCTGTAACCTCGACGCGCAGGGCGTCAACCTCTTGTGTTTGATCCTTCCGGTGTCGCTCGCTGCGCTCGAATGCTCGCAGCAAACGCTTCAGATCACCGCGGAGGGTGAATTCCGTCTCGCCGCGTTGATGCATCTCCCGTTCGGTCTCGGCGAGCTCCGCGCGCAATCCGGCGATCTCGAACCGTGCTTCGGCAAGATCGGCCTCGGCCCCGCTTGCCCGTGTTTCAACGGCGGCAAGCTCGCCTGCCCTGACCCGCAGACCCGCGGCCTCAGCCTCGACTTGCGCCAGGGCCGACGCGCGCTCCTGTTCCCGGTGTTGCGAATCGGCGAGTTCCTGGACCTGTGCGGCAAGCTCGTCTTGGGCTTTGGCCAAGTCGGCCGCCGCTGCATCGGCTCGCGATTCGGCGGCCACAACCGCGATGTCGCGCTCACCGACCCTCGCCCGCAAGCCCGAATTCTCGGCCTCGAGCTGCTCCACGCTGGCGGCGCGTTGATCGCGTTCGCGTTCCAGATCGGCAATTTGCACCTGCAGCATCGCGAGTTCCGCCGCTGCCTTCGCCAAGCTCGTCTCGGTCTCATCGGCTTTGGCATCGGACACCGCCACCGCGGTATCTCGCTCGGCTATCGCTGCCTGCAACCGCTCGTTCTCCGTCACCAGGACAGCGATGCGGCGACGCAAGGGTGCAAATCGTTGTTCATTGCCCGCCCGCTTCGCGTAAAGCGCCTCGAGCAGTTCCTCGGCAAATTGCTGCGACGCCTGGCTTTGGCCCTCTCGGCCCATGCTCACGGCAATCCGCACGTGGCTTTCTATGCGATCTCGGTTGATCGGGTGATCGGCACTGGCAAATGACAACGTTTCTTTCGCATCTGTCAGACTGAGCCGCAATCCGGTCAGTTCACGGAGATCACTTGCCGTTGCTTCTCGATATTTCTGATCCGCGGCAAGCCTGGTGGAATCGACCAACACATCGGCGGCCGATCGTGCATTACAATATAAATAGACATGTAGCGCGACAAATATCGAAAATATGTCACTGTCGGACAACGTCATCAATATGTTATCGATTTTTTGTTCTGACGATTGCGACGTAACGGCATCGGGATCGTCGTCGGTCGATGCTTTTAGACCCGAATAGAAGTCCCGCAAATACGCGATGAACGGATCCTGGTTGTGGATAACACGAAAAATCGACCGTACGAAATACGGGTTGTTTGCTTCGCGCTGCGCCAGATAGGACAGCCACTGGTCCCATAAATTCTTAATAATAACAATATGCTTACCAGAAAAACGCTGTTTGATTGGATGGATTCGACCGAGGGAGCGGGAAAAACCAAAAACCGGAATTTGCCGCCGACGCTGCGCATATCGCGTCAGCAACGCCAGGTATTTGAGTTCTGCAGCACGCAGATCGCCATGCAAGCCGCCAACCGGGATAAACCAGTCATACGGCATTTCGGGCTGGAACAGCCTGACACCGCGCGATTTTCGTATTAATGGTAAGTATTCTCGCCAATAGGACGCCGTGCTGGGGTGTCCCGATTCCCATGATTGTGGGCCCAGCCTCACGGCTTCATCGGGAGTCAATGACGCCAGAGCTTCATTGAACGGCTCATAGAAGCACATGGTCTCGGGGAAGTGGCGGAAGAGAAAGAAAAACCAGGTTTTCCCGGTTCGCCAGCTCGAATGCAAAAAGCAAGGATCGGTTGCTCCCGGGAATTGCCAGACGCCTTCATCGACGCGGCGCGGTTCGACGCCTGCTGCAGCGAGGCCGAGCGAGTCATGCATCGGGATATCAAGTTCACTCATGCGTCATCCCACCCTTGCCGCGACGAGCGCTGTTGACGAACCCTTTGCCGCGGCGACCCGCAACCGCGGTAACCGTGGCGGAGTTGATTGTACCGCCGCAGGACGGGCTCTTGGCAAACGACAACGACGGTGCGGGCATCATCAGTCGCAAGCCGAGCGGCATCAACTGTCGGCTGAGAAGATCCGATCGACAAACCGATCAGCCGATCTTGTCGCCAAATTCTCCGGGGAGGAGCGGCGGCGGCGATCGGGCGGCCGCTCGTTGTGGAGCCGTCCGTTATAGGGCCGAACGGCGTAAAGTCGCATCATGAGACGATGTATCACCCTCCGCCCTATGGGCCCTCCGGTCTCGATGATCGGCAGTCCAATACCCGCGGATGATATCGTCGCGATCGACGACCCGTCGCGTGCCATCGCCCAGCGGCGAGGCCATTCAGCGACGAGGCCATTCAGGGGAGCTTGCTGACCGCAATGCCGGCATCGCCGTCCTGTCCGCGCGAAAATCTGCCTCGGTGCCGAACCCGGTGGCTCGCACCGCTCGCCTGCGGCCCGCATCGGGCAGCGCTTCAGGACAAGCACGGGCGCTGGCGGCTTTTAGCGTCGCCCGGCGCCCAAGCCAGCTCCTCCGAATTCCTGGACCGGCTGGCGCGCCCGAGAGGAGTCGAACCCCTAACCCCCAGATCCGTAGTCTGGTGCTCTATCCAATTGAGCTACGGGCGCATGCCGCGGGGCGGCACCGGCGACGGTGGCGGCAACAACTACCCCGCTCGGGCCGGCAAAGGCAAGACCGATCGGGGTTCGCGGGCCGGGAGCGTGGCGTTGTGCAACCGGCGAGCGGCAGCAAAGGTGCGTGGGACGGCATCGCGACCCGGCCGGGCCGGCCGATGAGCCACGAGACGGCAACGCCGCGCGTACCTGTCGACGACCCGGCGAGCCGGCCCCGCGTCACATTGCTGCCGGCGCGCCATCGCCGTGCCGAGATGGGCCACCCTTGGATCTATGCAAACGAGCTGCACATGGACGAGGCGACCCGGCGGCTGGCGCCGGGCGGTCTCGTCACGTTGCAGCGGGCCGACGACAGCGTGCTCGGGGTGGCGATGTTCAACCCGCACAGCCTGCTGGCGGCGCGACTCCTCGACCGCGATGCCGCACGGCCGATCGACCGGCGCTTTCTCGTCCGCCGCATCGAGCGCGCGCTGCGACTGCGCCAACGCCTGTTCGCGGCACCCTATTACCGCCTCGTCCATGCCGAGGCGGACGGGCTGCCCGGTCTCGTCATCGATCGCTTCGGCGCGGTTCTGGCGGTCCAGTCGAACGCCGCGGGCATCGCCAGACTCGAATCGCTGGTCATCGAGGCGCTCACCACGCTGTTGCAGCCGCGGGCGATCGTGCTGCGCAACGACAGCCCGGCGCGGGCCCAGGAGGGTCTGCCGACCGAAACACGGGTCGCGCTGGGGGCACTGGAAGAGCGGGTTCTCGTTCACGAAGACGGTGCGGTCTTTCCGGTCGATCCGCTCGGCGGGCAGAAGACCGGGTGGTTTTTCGACCAGCGTGACAACCGCCTCCTGGTCGCGGGGCTGGCAGACGGGGCACGGATGCTCGATCTCTATTGCGGCTGCGGCGGGTTCGCGATCCAGGCGGCGCGGCAGGGTGCCGCGGCGGTCCTCGGCATCGACCGGTCCGAGCCGGCCCTCGCTCTCGCCAGTGCAGCGGCAGCGCTGAACGCGGTCGAGCCCAGTTGCAGCTTTCGCCGCGCCGAGGTGTTCGGCGAGGCCGCCCGCCTCGCCGCCGCCGGAGAGCGTTTCGACCTCGTGGTTGCCGATCCGCCTGCCTTTGCCAAATCGCGCCGCGAAGTCCCGGCCGCGTTGCGCGGTTATCGCAAGCTCGCCCGGCTGGCCGCGTCGCTGACCGCGCGCGAGGGCATCCTGATGCTCGCCTCCTGCTCCTACCATATCGGCGCCGCCGATTTTGCCGCGGCGGTCCGGGCGGGTCTCGCCGATGCCGGCCGCAGCTTTCGCGTGCTGCATGATGGCGCGGCCGCGGCCGATCATCCGGTGCATCCGGCACTGCCCGAGACCGCCTATCTGAAGGCGAGAGTGCTGGCGCTCGACTGAGCGTGGCGTTGCCCGTCCGGGAGCGGCAGGTTCAGGCGAAACACGCTGCCCGCGGCGGTGCTGCTGACCAGGGTCAGCTCGCCACCATGCGCCCGCACCAGTTCGCGGGCGATCGCCAGACCGAGCCCGCTGCCACCCGGGCGCGCCGATCCGAAAAACGGGCGGAACAGGTTCTCACGTGCCTTGGGCGGCAGGCCGGGCCCGTCATCGGCAATGTCGATCACCACCGCGCGGTCCGCGAACCCGGCGGAAAAGCGCAGCCGCCGCGCACCGGCTTCGAGCGCGTTGCGCGCCAGGTTTGACAGAACCCGGTAGAGCTGCTCGCGATCGGCCTCGATTTCGAGATCGTCCGGAATGACGGATTCGACCGCCGGCTCATGCTCGGTGCTCGCCAGGCCGGAGACGACCTCGACAACCAACGGCGCCAGGATAAAGCGGCTGCGAACCAAGGGCGCCGCCCCCTCGCGCGAGAAATCGAGCGTGCTCGTGCATAATGCGGCGGCGCGATCGATCGCCTCGATCAGCCGCGGCAGCAGCCGGCGGACCTCCGGGGTGGCGCTCTCGGTCAGCCGCTCGGTCGCCAGCCGCGCCGTCGACAGGATGTTGCGCAGATCGTGATTGATCTTGGTCACCGCGGTGCCGAGGGCGGCGAGCCGGGCACGCTGGCCGAGGGCGCGGCGCACGGTATCCTGCATGACCGCGAGCTCGCGCGCGGCGACCCCGATCTCGTCGCGGCGACGGCTTGCGACGACCATCCGGCCCGCATCCTCCGGGTCCTCGCGAAACGCGATCATGCTCGCGGTCAACCGGCGCATCGGCCGCACCAGCAGCCATTGCAGGCTCAGATAGACGAGTGCGGCGGCCAGCAGCGAGATCACGATCGACAATTCGAGAATGCGGATGCCGAAGCCCCACATCGCAGCGCGCAGCGGCGCCTCGTCGAGCAGCAGCTCGACAATCTCGCCACCATCCGCGGGCGACCGGCCGATCACTCGCAAGATGCGGTTGCCGCCGTGGAACAGCGAGGCGAATGAGCCGTCAATGGCGCCGATCATCGTCTCTCGGGTCAAATCGACGGTATGATCCGGCCGTGGCAGCCGCGGCCGGTCGAGCATCAAGAGCATGCCGTCGGCACGGTGCAGGATGACGCCATGGGCGCCGACGCGGGCGAGCAGCCGGTCGACGAGGCTGCGGTCGAGACGCCCGGTCGGGCTCGCCTCCAGCGCCAGGCTCGCCAACGCGCCGGAAGCGATGTGGTCGTCGAAATAATCCATGCGGAAGCGCGCGACCGAGGGCACGAAGATCAGCACCTCGCCGACCATCACGAAAAAGACGGTCAGCACCAGAAGACGAGCCGACAGGCTCCTCAGCAGCACGGCCGATCACCCGCTTCAGCCAAACCGCGCCAGAAAACGCACGATGCGGCGGGTGCGCGGCGAAAACAATGCCGGCGTGTAAAAACTGGCGGCGGCGCGCTTGCCGGCTTCGCCGCGGGTCGGATAGGGCATCACCAGATTGGCGAGAGTGCCGATCTTGAGCCGCTGCGCGGTCGCCAATGCCCAGGGCAGGATCAGCTCCCCCGCCGCAGCGCCGAGGATCGAGGCGCCGAGGATCCGTCCGTTGCCACGGGTCACGATCTTGACGAGACCAGCCGTGTCGCGCTCGGTCTGGGCACGGTCGTTGTCGGCAAACGGCCAGCGCAATACCCGCACCGCGCGACCGGTGGCACGTGCCGCCGCCTCGGTCAACCCGGCCTGGGCCAGCTCGGGATCGGTGTAGGTAACCCACGGCAGCGCCCGGTAATCGACCCGTGCCGGGATCCGGAACAGCGCATTGCGGATCACGATCCCGGCGTGCTGCAGCGCCACATGGGTGAATTGCGGCCCGCCCGCGACATCGCCGACGGCAAAGGCGCGGCGGTTCGAGGTGCGCAGCCGCGCATCGACCGCGATCCCCTGCGGTCCGGCCGCGATCCCGCCGGCGGCAAGATCGAGTGCTGCGATGCTCGGCCGCCGGCCGGCGGCGAGCAGCAGATGCGTGCCGGTGATCCGCTCGCCATCCCCGAGCAGTACGGCCACACCATCACCATTGCGCTCAACGCCGGCGATCGGGGTTTGCGGACGCAATACAATCCCCTCCCCGGCCAAGCTTTCGCCGAGCAGGGCGACGAGTTCGGGATCGTCGCGCGGCAATAGCGGCCCCTGATCGAGCACGGTGACCCGCGCGCCGAGCCGGCGATGCGCCGCCGCCATCTCGACACCGATCGGACCGCCGCCGATCACGATCAGATGTTCCGGCAACCGGCGATTGGCAAAGACTGTCTCGTTCGTCAGACAATGCACCCGGTCGAGCCCCGGGATCGCGGGGATGGCGGGATGCGAGCCGGTCGCGATCACAAAGCGCCGCGGCCGGATCACAATCCCGTCGGCTGCTACCGTGCGCGGGCTGGTGAACCGCGCTTCGGCGTGCAGCACGGTGGCACCGAGCGCCTCGAACCGCGCGGCGGAATCATTCGGGGCGATGCGCGCGATCACCTGCGCGACGCTCTCCATGATGGCGGCGAAATCGATCGGCAGCGGCGCATCGGCGAGCCCGAATTGCGGGGCGCGCCGCCATTGCGCAGCGAGCCGGGCCGCAGCGAGCAGCGATTTCGACGGCACACAGCCGTAATTCAGGCAGTCGCCGCCCATCGCCGCGCGCTCGATCAGCACCACCCGGGCGCCGAGCTGGGTCGCCCCGGCAGCCACCGCGAGCCCGGCGGCACCGCCGCCGATGATGCACAGATCGGGGGTCAGCGGGGTCATGTCGGTCATGTCGGGCGCTTTGCCGCGCCCGTATCCCCACCTCGCGCCGCGGCCCGGAGTGAGAACGGGTCCGGCGGGATTGCGGCCACCGTCTCGGGACCGGCTCGCACCGATATTTCGATCACCTGCGCAAGGTCAGGCAGTGATTGCCGGCAATACCTCGCCGCGCTTATGCTCCGGCGATAAGACACCCGGTCAAGGGCGACAGGATGGTAAGCGAGACGTTGGCCGCTCCGCAGCTCGTGCGGGGCGGTGGTTTCAAGGCGATCGGGCTGGTTTCGGCGGCCCATTTCGTCGCACATTTTCATGCCCTCGTGCTGGCGCCGCTGTTCCCGCTGCTGAGGCGGCATTGGGGGGTCGGCTTTGTCGAGCTCGGTCTGGCGCTGACCGTCTACGCGATCGTCTCGGTCCTGGCGCAGCTGCCGATGGGCTATCTCGCCGACCGGTTCGGCTCGCGCAAGCTGTTGATCTTCGCGCTTTGCCTCGGTGGTGCTGCGATCGCCTCGGTCGGCATCGTCGACCGCTATGCCTGGCTCTTGGTCGCGGCCGGCTTCTCGGGCATCGCCAACGCCGTCTATCACCCTGCCGATTATGCGATCCTGTCGGCCAAGGTGACGCCGCGGCGGATTGGCCGGGCGTTCTCGGTGCACACCTTCGCCGGCATGCTCGGCAATGCCGCTGCCCCAGGAGCGATGCTGCTGCTGGCGCCAATGGTCGGGCTGCGCACGGCGCTGGTGATGGCCGGGGCGATGGGGCCGCTGGTGGCGATCCCGCTGCTCTGCGCTCCGGCGGTGGAGGGTGAAGCGCTCGCCAAGGCGGCGCTGGCCCCTCGCGAACAGCCGAAAGCGCGCCGCGCGGGGTCGGCCTTCACCCCAGCGATCCTCGGCATGATGGTATTTTTCATCCTGCTCAGCCTGTCGACCAGCGGCATCAGCAATTTCTCCGTCCCGGCGCTGATGGGCGGCTACCACTTGCCATTCGCCACCGCGAACCTGGCGCTGACCGCCTTTCTGACCGCGAGCGCCTTCGGCGTGCTCGGCGGCGGGTTCATCGCGGACGTGACGCGCCGTCATGGCGAGGTCGCCGCGATCGGCTTCGGGCTGAACGCGGTCCTGGTGGCGCTGATCGGCGTGATCGGCCTCGGCCCCGCAGTGCTGGTGATGGCGATGGCAATGGCCGGGTTCCTCTCCGGCATGATCATGCCATCGCGCGACATGCTGGTGCGCGCGGCGGCGCCGGCCGGAGCGATCGGGCGGGCGTTCGGCATCGTCACGATCGGCTTCAGCGTCGGCGGGACGCTGGGCCCGATGCTGTTCGGATGGATCATGGATCGCGGCATGCCGCATTGGATTTTCGGCAGCAGTGCCTTATTCATGCTGCTGACCGTGGTTGCGGCGCTGATCGGCGACCGGCGCCTGAGCGAGCGACGGAGTGCTGCGCTCGGCTCGCCAGCGTGACCCGGCCGCCGCCGCGATCGCCCGCAATGCCGCCCTCCTGTGGATTTCGATGCGCGGCAAGTCCCCGCTTTCGCAGCGCCTGATCGGGATCCAGGCGCCGCCGCCAGCCCGCCGCTGGTCCGAGCCGGCGCCGCCGCCGCGGCCGGCGAACCCGCTCGACCTTGTCCGCCTGATCCTCGCGGTGCTGTTTATCGCCGGGCTGATTGCGACCTCGTCCTGGATCCTGTGGCCGTTTCTGCCGGCGACGATCTGGGCTGTGACCCTGGTAGTCGCCACTTGGCCGCTGATGCTGCAGGTGCAGCGTCGGCTGTGGCACCGCCGCTGGCTCGCGGTCACGGTCATGACGGTGGCGCTGCTGCTGGTGTTCATCGGGCCGTTCTGGCTGGCGATCGCGACGATCACCCAGAATTTCGAGCGGATCGTCGGCTGGGCCCATGCGCTCGCGTCATTCCGCCTGCCGCCGCCGCCGGTGTGGCTCGACAGCATTCCGCTGTTCGGCAGCCAGATCATCCTGTTGTGGCATCGCATCGAGGCGAGCGGCATCGACGAGCTGGCAGCCAAGGCAGCACCCTATGCCGGCAGTGCCGCCGGGTGGTTCGCTGGCCTGTTGAGCGGGTTCGGCATCGCCATCATCCAGTTCCTGCTGACCCTGGTCATCGCCGCGGTGCTGTATTCGAGCGGCGAGCGCGCCGCCAATCTGGCCGAGCGCTTCGGCCATCGTCTCGCTGGCGAGCGCGGCCGGCAATCGGTACGGCTAGCGGGTCAGGCGATCCGCAGCGTGGCGCTCGGCGTCGTCGTCACCGCATTGCTGCAATCGGTGCTCGGTGGTCTCGGCCTGGCGATCGCCGGGACCCCGCTCGCGGCGGTGCTGACCGCGCTCATGTTCATGCTGTGCGTCGCCCAGCTCGGGCCGGGCCTGGTGCTGATCCCCGCGGTCGTCTGGTTCTATTGGAGCGGTGCAGCCGGTTGGGGCACCTTTTTGCTGGTCTGGTCGATCATCGTCATCAGCCTCGACAACATCGTGCGTCCGCTCCTGATCAGAAAAGGCGCGCATCTGCCGCTGGTCCTGCTGTTGGCCGGAGTGATCGGGGGCCTTGTCGCCTTCGGCCTCGTCGGCATCTTTCTCGGTCCGGTGGTGCTGGCGGTGGCCTATACACTACTGCAGGCATGGCTCGAAGAGGACCCCGAGCCGATCCCGGGGGACGAGGCCTAAGCGACGGATCCGGCGCGGCCGACCGGTTTGCAGCATGCCCAGCGCAAGTCCCGGCACCATGCCACTCTCGTCTTCCCGCCGGGGCTGCGGCATAGTGCGGCGCGATGCAACAGCAGGCGCCAATCACCCAGGACCTCGTGCTGGTCGGCGGTGGGCATGCCCATGTCCATGTGCTGAAAAGCTTTGGCATGCGGCCGATGCCCGGGATCCGCGTGACGCTCATCGCGCGCGAGGTCGAGACGCCCTATTCCGGCATGCTGCCGGGCTGGGTGGCCGGGCATTACGACTTTGACGAGTGCCATATCGATCTCGGCCGGCTTGCCCGCTTCGCGGCGGCACGGCTCATCCATGATGAGGCGATCGGGCTCGACCGCGTCCGCCGGCAGGTGCTCTGCCGCAGCCATCCGCCGATCCGCTACGATGTCGTGTCGCTCGATATCGGCTCGACACCCCGCGCGCGCGACGTTCCGGGCGCTGCCGAGAACACGATCGCGGTCAAGCCGATTGCCCGGTTCGCGGCCGGCTGGCAGGCATTGCTGGACCGTGCCCGGCGGCTGTCGGGGCTACGCCTCGCGATCGTTGGCGGCGGTGCTGCCGGCGTCGAGCTGGCACTTGCCGCGCAGTCCAGGCTCGCGGCCCTCTCGGTGGCGCCGTTGCAGGTGGCGCTGGTCACCCGCGAGGGGCTGCTGCCGTCCCATAACCGCCGCGTCCGGCAACGCTTCGCCCAGATCTTCGCGGCGCACGGGATCGTGCCCTATAGCAAAAGCGCCGTCGTCCGGGTCGAGCCGGGGCGCCTCCTATGCGCCGATGGCAGCAGCATCGAATTCGACGAGGCGCTATGGGTGACCGAAGCCGGGGCCGCGGCTTGGCTCGCCGAGACCGGGCTGCCGCTCAACGCCGACGGCTTTGTCAAGGTCGACGAAACCTTGCGCTCGCCGGCCGATCCGCAGGTTTTCGCCGCCGGCGATGTCGCAGCCATGGTCGCACATCCGCGCGAGAAGGCCGGCGTCTATGCGGTCCGCCAGGGTCCGCCGCTCGCCGCCAATCTGCGCCGGGCGCTCGCCGGCAAGCGGCTGCGCCGCGCCGTGCCGCAGCGCCGCGGCCTGGCGCTGATCGGCACCGGGGACCGCCGGGCCCTCGCCTCGCGCGGACGGTTTGTCGCCGAGGGCAGGGCGTGGTGGCGGCTCAAGGAATGGATCGACCGGCGCTGGATGCAGCGCTACCGCGAATTGCCCGAGATGGTGCCGCCGCCAGGCGAGGAGGCGATGCGCTGCGGCGGGTGCGCGGCAAAGGTTCCGGCCGCGGTGCTGGCGCGGGTCATCGACCGGCTGCAACCGGCGGCAAGCGATGTCGTGGCGATCGGCCTCGACCACGCCGATGACGCCGCGTTGATCGCCTTTCCCGGCGCTCCGCCGCTGTTGCAGACCGTCGATTTCTTTCGTGCCATGGTCGGCGACCCGTATCTGTTCGGACGGATCGCAGCGACCCACGCGCTCAACGACATCCATGCGATGGGTGGCCAGCCGGAAACGGCGCTGGCGATCGCCACATTGCCGCCGGCCCGGCCGCCGATCGTCGAGCATGATTTGTATCAGATGCTGCGCGGCGGGCTGGACGTGCTCGAACCGGCGGGTGCGGTGCTGGTCGGCGGCCACAGCGCCGAGGGCGCCGAGCTGGCGCTCGGTTTCGCGGTGACCGGCCAGGCCCGCCCCGATCGGCTGCTGCGCAAGAGCGGTCTGCGCCCGGGCGACCGGCTGATCCTGACAAAGCCGCTCGGCACCGGGATCATCCTCGCCGCCGACGGGCGCGGGCTGGCGCCGGCACCGGTCGTCGCCGGCGCGATCGCGACGATGTTGCAATCGGCTGGCCCGGCTGCGGACTGCCTTGCGGCCCACAGCGCCACCGCCTGCACCGACGTGACCGGGTTCGGGTTGCTCGGGCATCTCGTCGAGATGCTGCGCGCCTCTTCGCGCGATGCCGTGCTCGACCAGGAAGCGATCCCGGCACTCGACGGTGCGCTCTCACTGCTGGCGCGCGGCGTCACGAGCTCGCTGCACAACGACAACCTCGCAGCACTGGCGACGCTTGAGACTGGCGCCGAGCATCCGATCGCAGCGCTGCTGATCGATCCGCAGACCGCGGGCGGGTTGCTCGCCGGCGTTCCGGCGGCGCAGGCCGCATCGTGCCTGGCCGCGCTGGCCGCACTCGGCTACCGGGCGGCGATGATCGGCAGGGTCGTGCCCGCACGCGGCGCCGAACCGCGCGTCCGCCTCGAACCGGGTGCCGCGGAACTGATGCCGCAGCAAGCCGCAGTTTCATGAGCAACGCCGAGCGCCAGGGACGTGCCCTGTTGCCGGCGGTGGACCTCGTGCTGCGGTCGCCCGGGGGGTGCGCGCTGATCGACGAGTTCGGGCGCAGCCTGGTGCTCGACACGGTCCGGGAAGTGCTGGCGCAGCACCGGCAGGCAGGCACCGCCGCCGCGGTGGCCGAGATCGTCGCGGTGGTTGCGGCTGCTCTCGGCCGGCTCGGCCGCTCCTCGCAACGGCGCGTCTTCAACCTGACCGGGACCGTACTGCACACCAATCTCGGCCGCGCGCCGTTGCCCGAGGAGGCGATCGCCGCTGCGGCGGAGGCGATGCGCGACCCATCGACGCTCGAATACGATCTCGCGACCGGGCGCCGCGGCGAGCGTGACGACCACGTTTCAGGTTGGCTGACGCGCCTGACCGGGGCCGAGGCGGCGCTCGCGGTCAACAACAACGCCGGCGCCCTGGTGCTGCTGCTGAACACGCTCGCCGACGGGCGCGAGACGATCGTGTCGCGTGGCGAATTGATCGAGATCGGCGGCTCGTTCCGGCTGCCCGACATCATGGCCCGCGCCGGCACCCGGCTGCGCGAGGTCGGCACCACCAACCGCACGCATCTCGGCGATTTCGCCGCGGCGATCGGGCCGCAGACCGGGCTGATCCTGAAGGCGCATACCAGCAACTACGCGATCGAGGGGTTCACCGCCGCGGTGCCGGCAGCGCGGCTCGCTGCACTGGCACACGGGCACGCGATCCCGTTTGTCGAGGATCTCGGCAGCGGCTCGCTGGTTGATCTCGCCGCCTGGGGATTGCCGCACGAGCCGACCGTTGCCGAGGCTCTGGCGGGCGGCGCCGATCTCGTCACCTTCAGCGGCGACAAATTGTTGGGCGGACCGCAGGCCGGGCTCATCGTCGGCCGGGCCGAACTCGTCGCGCGGCTCGCGAAGAACCCGCTGAAACGCGCGTTGCGGCTCGACAAGATCCGGCTCGCCGCACTCGAAGCGGTGCTGCGCCTTTATGCCGACCCCGACCGACTGGCGCGGAAATTACCGAGCTTGCGGCTGTTGTCGCGGGCCAAGGCCGAAATCGAGGCGCTCGCCCGCCGCCTATTGCCGGCGGTCGCCGATGCGCTCGGCGGGGTCGCGCAAGTCGATCTGATCGAGACGAAGAGCCAGATCGGCAGCGGCGCCCTGCCGATCTCGTTGTTGCCGAGCATGGCTTTGGCGTTGCGCCCGATCGGCATGACAAGATCGGGGACCGCGGTCGAAACGCTGGCCCGCACGCTGCGCAGCGTGCCGGTCCCGATCATCGGTCGCATCGAAGCCGGTCGTGTCGTGCTCGACCTTCGCTGCCTCGAAGACGAGGCCGGCTTCCTCGCCCAGCTCACCAATCTGCCGGCGCCGACCCGATGATCCTCGCCACCGCCGGACATATCGATCACGGCAAGACGGCGCTGGTGCACGCCCTGACCGGGGTGGATGCCGACCGCCTGCCCGAGGAAAAACGGCGCGGGCTGACGATCGATCTCGGCTTTGCCTATGCAACCTTGCCCGATGGCGCCAGGATCGGCTTTGTCGACGTGCCGGGCCACGAGCGGTTTCTGCCCAACATGCTGGCCGGGGTCTTGTCGATCGACCGGGTGCTGCTGGTCGTCGCCGCCGATGACGGACCACGCCCGCAGACCATCGAGCATCTCGACATTCTGGAATTGATCGAGGTCGCCGAGATCACCGCGGTCATCACCAAGATTGACCGGGTCGCGTCGGAGCGGCTAGCGGCGGTCAGGGCCGAGACCGATCAACTCCTGTCGGCAGCGGGCTATGCAGGAAGCCCGATCTTTGCGGTGTCGAGCCGCACCGGCGACGGCATCGCGCCGCTGATCGAACATTTGCAGCGCGCCGCAGCAGCAGTGGAGCTGAGCCGCGCGACATCCTCGCCGCACGGCCTGTTCCGCATGCCGATCGACCGGGTCTTCACCCTCCCCGGGATCGGGCTGGTGGTGACCGGATCCGCGGCTGCCGGCACTGTGGCAGTGGACGATCGGCTGCTCGTCAGCCCGCGCGGTGTTCCGGTGCGGGTCCGCGGGCTGCATGCGCAGAACCGGTCGATCGAAAAGGCTGCGGCCGGCGAGCGCTGCGCCGTCAACATTGTCGGCTCGTTTCCCGAGGGCGGCGAGCCCCGTCGTGGCGACTGGCTCCTGGCGCCCGAACGGCACCAGCCGGCACGGCGGCTCGATCTCGCGGTGCGCGCCTCGCGCCACGCCGCAACCGCGCTGCGCGATGGGCTGCCGGTGCACCTGCATCTCGGCACCGAGGATGTCGTCGGCCGGGTCGCGGTGCTGAGCGGGCGAAGCATTGCCGCCGGCGAGACCGGCTTTGTCCAGATCGACATCGATCAGCCGATCGGTGCGCTCCATGGCGACCGTGTCGTGCTGCGCGACCACGCCTCGCGCCAGACCTTGGCCGGCGGCCGCGTCGTCGATCCGTTCGCGCCGCGCCGCGGACGCCGGCTGCCGACACGGCTCGCCATGCTGGCGGCGATGGCGCCGGTCGACCCGGCAGTCTCGCTCGCCGGGATGCTCGCGGCGGCGGGCGTAGTCGATCTGGCGAATTTCGCACTGATCCGCAACCTGGCCCCGGCCGAGCTTGACGCCCTGACCGCGGATGGCCAGGACAAGACCGGGTTCCTGCGCATCGGCCCAGCGCGCGCGCCGGTCGCAGTCACGACCGAGCGGCTGGCCGCGCTCGGCGAGACGATCATCGAGGCACTCGCGTCCTGGCATCGCCGGCAACCCGACATGCTCGGCCCGTCGCGCCCGGCTCTGGTCGAGCGGTTGCGCGGCGAGGCGCCGGCAGCCGCACTCGACGCCGCCCTCGCGGTGCTCGCCGAGACCGGTCGGGTCGCACAAGGTGGCGGGCTGTGGCACCTGCCCGAGCACCGCCCGCGGCTAACCCGGGCCGACGAGACGCTGTGGCAGCAAGTTCGGCCGATGCTCGATAGCGGGGAATTGCGGCCGCCGCGGGTGCGCGAAATCGCCGCGGCGCTGACGCTCGAACCCGCGGCGGTCGAGCGGCTGCTGCGCCGCGTCGAGCGGCTGGGTCAGGTCGCGAAGATCGCCGACAACCGCTATTTCCTGCCCGAGACCGTGGCGCGGCTCGGTGTGATCGCCCGGGAACTGGCCGACGCGTCGCCCGAGGGCAGCTTTACCGCGGCCATGTTCAAAGACCGCTCGGGGATCGGGCGCAATCTGACGATCAGCGTTCTCGAGCACCTCGACCGGATCGGCACGACCCGACGCGAGGGTGGTGTGCGCACCGTCCTGCCGTCACGCCGCGGGTTCGAATGATGCTGCAGATCCGACCCGGATTTTGCCGCGCGAACCGGGGAGCGGCTATTCGACGAGCGCCGGTTCCTTGGGCTCGGCCGGGGCCGCAGGACCTTCTTCGAAGGCAAAACCGAGCGCATCCTCATCGGGCTTCTTGGTGACGCGCACGACGCCGCCCTTGGCCAGCCGGCCGAACAGCAATTCTTCGGCGAGCGGCTTCTTGACATGCTCCTGGATCACGCGGGCCAGCGGACGAGCGCCATAGAGCGGGTCGTAGCCCTTTTCGGCGAGCCAGCCGCGGGCCGAGGAATCGAGCTCGATCGTCACATTGCGGTCGGCCAGCTGCTCCTCCAGCTGCAGGATGAACTTGTCGACGACCCGCCCGATCGTCTCGGTCGACAGCGGCGCGAACGAGATCGTCGCGTCGAGCCGGTTGCGGAATTCGGGGGTGAACATGCGATTGATCGCTTCGTGATCATCACCCTGGCGGATCCCGCTGCCAAAGCCGATCGCCGGTTTGGCCAGATCGGCCGCCCCGGCATTGGTCGTCATGATCAGGATCACGTTGCGGAAATCGACATTCTTGCCGTTATGGTCGGTCAGTTTGCCGTAATCCATGACCTGCAGCAGGATGTTGAACAGGTCGGGATGGGCCTTTTCGATCTCGTCCAACAGCAGCACGCTATGCGGGTGCTGGTCGATCGCGTCGGTCAACAGCCCGCCCTGATCGAAGCCGACATAGCCGGGGGGTGCCCCGATCAGCCGCGAGACGGTGTGACGCTCCATGTATTCCGACATGTCGAAGCGGGTGATCTCGATGCCGAGGGTGCGGGCGAGTTGGCGCGCCACCTCGGTCTTGCCGACCCCGGTCGGCCCGGAGAACAGATAGCTGCCGATCGGCTTTTCAGCGTCGCGCAAACCGGCGCGGGCCAGCTTGATCGCCGAGACCAGCGCCTCGATCGCGCTGTCCTGGCCAAACACCATCGTCTTCAGATCGCGATCGAGGTTGCGCAGCACCTCGCGATCGTCGCGCGATACGCTCTTTGGCGGGATCCGGGCCATCGTCGCGATCACCGCCTCGACTTCGCGTGCGGTGATCGTCTTGCGCCGCCGGTTCTCCGGCACCAGCATCTGCGCCGCCCCCGTCTCGTCGATCACATCGATCGCCTTGTCCGGTAATTTGCGGTCGCCGATATAGCGATGCGACAGCTCGACCGCGGCGCGCAGCGCGTCCATCGTGTAGCGCACCTTGTGATGGCGCTCGTAATAGGGCTTCAACCCGCGCAGGATCTTGACCGAATCCTCGACGGTCGGCTCGTTGACGTCGATCTTCTGGAAGCGGCGGACCAGCGCCCGGTCCTTTTCGAAATAATTGCGATATTCCTTGTAGGTGGTCGAGCCGATGCAGCGGATGGCTCCCCCGGCCAGCGCCGGCTTCAGAAGGTTGGAGGCATCCATCGCGCCGCCGCTGGTCGCCCCGGCGCCGATCACGGTGTGGATCTCGTCGATGAACAGGATCGCCCCCGGCTGCGCTTCGAGCTCCGACAGCACCGCCTTCAGCCGTTCCTCGAAATCGCCGCGATAGCGGGTGCCGGCGAGCAGCGCCCCCATATCGAGCGCATAGATCGTGGCGTTGACCAGCACCTCGGGCACCTCGCGCTGCACGATGCGGCGCGCCAGCCCCTCGGCGATCGCGGTCTTGCCGACACCTGGATCGCCGACATAGAGCGGGTTGTTCTTCGAGCGCCGACACAGGATCTGGATCGTCCGCTCGACCTCGGCTTCGCGCCCGATCAGCGGGTCGATGCGGCCGCCCTTGGCCTTCTTGTTGAGATTGGTGCAGTACGCGTCGAGCGCGTCATGGCTGCGCTTTTGCGACTTGTCGCCGCGCTCGTCCTCGTCGGCGCCCTGGACCCGGCGGGTCTCCGAGCGGCCGGGCGCCTTGGCGATGCCGTGCGAGATGTAGTTGACCGCATCGAACCGGGTCATGTCCTGCTCTTGCAGGAAATAGACGGCGTGGCTTTCGCGCTCGGCGAACATCGCCACCAGCACGTTGGCGCCGGTAACCTCCTCGCGGCCGGAGGATTGCACGTGGATCGCGGCGCGTTGCAGCACGCGCTGGAAGCTCGCGGTCGGTTTCGCATCATCCTTGTGCGCGGCAACCAGATTGCCGAGCTCGTTGTCGATGTAGTTGAGGACCTCGCGGCGCAGCCGATCAACATCGACGCTGCATGCGCGCAGCACCGCGACCGCGTCCTGGTCTTCTGTCATCGCCAGCAGCAGGTGCTCGAGCGTGGCGTATTCGTGGCGGCGATCGTTGGCATGGGCGAGCGCCCGATGCAGCGACTTTTCGAGATTGCGTGACAGCACTCCCGCCCTTCCTTCCTTGGCTGGCTTGCCCTAGTCCTTCTCCAGCGTGCACTGCAGCGGATGCTGGTGCTGCCGGGCGAAATCCATGACCTGGGTGACCTTGGTCTCGGCGACTTCATAGGTATAGACACCGCAGATACCGACCCCGCGGCGATGCACATGCAGCATGATGCGGGTCGCTTCCTGCCGGCTCTTGGCGAAAAACCGCTCGAGAATGTGCACGACGAATTCCATCGGCGTGTAATCGTCGTTCAGCATCAGTACCTTGTACATGGACGGCTTCTTCGTCTTGGGCTTGGCCTTGACGACGACACCAGTCCCCGGTCCTTCCTCGCCGCGCTTTCCGTTATCGCTCATCGATGCGGGGCCGATCGCCTTGCTCATTGTCACATGATATTGGTTTTCCGCCGGCCCGGAAAAGGATTTTCGCGACCCGGGCCGGGCGGTCGAAGCCGCGCCGGGACGCTCTACTCGCTGCGATAGGGCCGGCGCAGCAGCCCTTCCGTCATCGCATCGATCGCCACCCCGCGATGCAACACGGCATCGACCGCCGCGCTGATCGGCATCTCGATCCCGTGCCGTGCGGCGAGTGCCGCGACCGCCGTGGCGGTGGCCACCCCTTCGACGACCGAGCGGCGCCCGCCGAGAGCCGCACCGAGGCTCCGGCCGCGACCCAGCGCCAGCCCGAGGGCGTGATTGCGCGACTGGCCAGTGCTGCACGACAGCACCAGGTCGCCAAGACCGCACAGACCGCGAAAGGTTTCCGCCTGCGCGCCGCAGGCGACGCCCAACCGCACCATCTCGGCCAATCCGCGGGTGATCAGCGCCGCGCGGGCATTGTCGCCGAGACCACGCCCGACAACGATGCCGCAAGCGATCGCCAGCACGTTCTTGACTGCCCCGCCGATCTCGGCGCCGACCGGATCGGCCGACAGATAGGGCCGAAACCGGCCGCCGGCGAGGGCGCCAAGAAAACATTCGGCCAGCTTCGGATCGGCGCTCGCGATCGTCACCGCGGTCGGCAGATCGCGCGCCACCTCGGCGGCGAAGCTCGGCCCGGACAGCACGGCGAACGGTGACGCCGGCAACAGTTCGGCACCGATCTGCGACATCATGGCCAGCGAGCCGGTCTCGATCCCTTTGGCGCAATGCAGCACCGGCAACCCGACCGGCAGGACCGGGCGCAGCCGGTGGAGCACGGCGCGGAGAAACTGCGCCGGCACCACAAAGAGGGCGGCATCCGCTTTCTCCACGGCCGCAGCGGTATCAATCGTGGCGACGATTGCCGGGTCGAGCCCGATGCCGGGGAGATAGGCCGGGTTTTCGTGCCGCCGATTGATCGCACCGGCGATTTCGGGATCGCGTGCGCACAGCACCGGTGTGGTTCCGGCACGGCGTGCGACGAGGGCGAGCGCCGTCCCCCAGGCCCCTGCGCCGATGATCGCGAGCCGCTTCACCGCTCCGCCGTTCCGCGCATCATGCCTTGATCCCGGCACCCGGGCGCCGCGGCATCGAGCGGCCAGCGCGGGCGCGGTGGCGCGTCGAGACCATCGACGAGACCGAGCCGCAGCCGCTCCAGCCCGGCCCATGCGATCATCGCCGCATTGTCGGTGCACAGCGCCGGCGGCGGTGCCACAAAGTCGAGCCCCGCGGCAGCAGCCAGTTCGCTCAGAGACTTGCGCAGCCGCGTATTTGCAGCGACTCCGCCGGCGACGACCAGGCTCGTTCCGGAGGGGTGCTGGCGGCGAAACCAGGCAATCGCATTGCCGGTGCGGTCGGCGAGCGTCTCGCAGATCGCACGCTCGATCGATGCGGCAAGGTCTGCCTGGCCTCGCCGATCGAGCGGGCCCGCTTCGGCGGCAATGCGGCGCACCGCGGTCTTCAGCCCGGAAAACGAGAAATCGCAGCCCGGTCGACCACTGAGCGGTCGCGGCAGCGCAAACCGTCGGTCGTCGCCGTCGCGCGCCGCCCGCGCGATCTGTGGACCGCCGGGGTAGCCGAGCCCGATCAGCTTGGCGGTCTTGTCGAACGCCTCGCCGGCGGCATCGTCGAGCGTCGTGCCGAGCCGGACATGGCGGCCGACCCCGAGACAGGCGAGCAGCTGGCAATGCCCGCCGGACACGAGCAGCAGCAGGTAGGGAAAGGCGACATCGTCGCTGAGCCGCACGCTCAGCGCATGCGCTTCGAGATGATTGACCGCGATGAACGGCTTGCCCTTGGCCCAGGCGATCCCCTTGGCGAGCATCGTGCCGACGATCAGCCCGCCGATCAGCCCCGGGCCGGCCGCGGCCGCGACTGCATCGAGATCGTCGAGCCCGATCGCCGCCTCGGCGAGCGCCCGCCGAACGATACCGTCGAGGTGATCGAGATGGGCCCGCGCCGCAATCTCGGGCACGACGCCGCCGTAAGGCCGATGCTCGGCAAGCTGTGAATGGACCAGATTCGAGCGGATGCGGGAACCGGCCGCCAGCGGGGCCTCGACCACCGCCGCCGCGGTTTCGTCGCAGCTCGTCTCGATACCGAGGACGATCACCGCCGCGACTGTCCCGCGGCCGACCGTGCCCGAATGAGCCGCAGCGGCTCAGCCGGGCTGCGCCACCTCATAGGTCCTCAGCGTCTTGTCGGTGGCGGCATCGATCTCCAAAAGCTTGACCGAATAGCCCCACAGCACGGCTACGTGGCGCAGCACTGCGCGGCAGCTCTTTTCCGCGAGCAGCACGCCATTATGCACATAATGCGCAAGAACGAGGCAGCGGTCGCCGCGCAAATCGACATCGACGACCTGGATGTCGGGTTCGCGCCGCGACAGATCGTATTGCCGCGACAACGCGCTGCGGATCCTGCGATAGCCGATATCGTCGTGGATCGCCTCGACCCGCAGCGCCGGCTTGGTGCTGTCGTCGGAGACGTGGAACATGCGGAATTTGCGGATCACCGCCGGGCTCAGATATTGCAGCGTGAAGCTCTCGTCGCGATAATTGGCCCAGGCATGGCGCAGCACCCCATAACCGTCGCCACGACCGGCGATGTCGGGAAACCAGAGCCGATCCTCCTCGGTCGGCTCTTCGCAGATGCGGCGGATATCCGACATCATCGCAAAGCCGAGCGCATAGGGATTGATGCCGCTGAAGCGCGGGTCATCGAAATCCGGCTGGAACACGACGCTCGAGTGTGAATGTAGGAATTCGAGCATCGCACCTTCGGTGATCAGCCCCTTGTCATGCAGACGCCGCATGATTTCGTAATGGCAGAAGGTGGCGCAGCCCTCGTTCATCATCTGGGTCTGCTTCTGCGGGTAGAAATACTGGGCAATCAGCCGGACGATGCGGACCAGTTCGCGCTGCCAGTCCTCAAGCCGCGGGGCGCGCTTTTCGATCAGATACAGCAGGTTCTCCTCGGGCAGCCCGAGCTCGCGCTTGATCTCCTGCAGCCGCGCCTCGGTCGTGTCCGGATCCTCCTTCTCCTTGCCGGTGCCGGGGACGGTGCGCCACAGATCGTTGTAGGTCGCCTCGGCATGGGCCTGCCACTCCTCGGCGCGGCGCTGTTCCTCGGCGAGGTTGGGCTTGGCGCGGTGGGCATAGCGGTTGACGCCATGGTCCTTCAGCGCATGCGCGGCGTCGAGCACCCGTTCGACCGCCTCGACGCCATGCCGCTCTTCGCACTTGGCGACGTAGTCGCGGGCGAAACTCAAATAGTCGAGGATGCCATTGGCATCGGTCCACTGCCGGAACAGATAGTTGTTTTTGAAGAAGTGGTTATGGCCAAACGCGGCATGGGCCATGACCAAAGTCTGCATGGTCATGGAGTTCTCCTCCATGATGTAGCAGATGCACGGGTTGGAATTGATCACGATCTCGTAGGCGAGGCCCTGCAGCCCCTTGCGATAGAGCGTCTCGTGGAATGCGAACCGCTTGCCAAAGCTCCAGTGCCGGTACATCAGCGGCAAGCCGACCGAGGCATAGGCGTCGAGCATCTGCTCGGAGGTGATGACCTCGACCTGGACCGGGTAGACATCGAGCCCGAGTTCGTCGAGCGCGATCCGCTCGATCGCGTCATAGGTCTGGCGCAGCGATCCGTAATCCCAGTTGGGACCATTGAACAGCGGTGTGGCGACGTCGAGCCGGCTGAGCGGCACGGCAGCGGTGTCAGGCACGGACCCCCCCTTTGGCAAACAGCTCGTGGAAAACCGAGAAGATCTGCGAGGGATCGCCGACCCGGCGCATCGCGAAATGCGGGTGCGACGGCGCCACCTCGCTATAGGCGCGCCACAAATCGCTGTCGCGGGCGAGCCCGGTCAAGCTCCCGCCCATGCCGTCGCCGACCTCGACATAGGCGAAATACTGGCACAACGGCAGCACTTCGCCGCCGAGCAGCGCCACGCAGCGGCCGCTATCCGCGCCATAATTGTCGCCATCGGAGGCTTGCGCGGCGTAGATGTTCCAGCGGTCGGTCGGGTAGCGGGCTCGGGCGATCTCCAGCATCTTTTCGAGCGCGGTCGAGACCACGGTGCCGCCGGTCTCGCGGCTATAGAAGAAGGTCTCCTCGTCGACCTCCTCGGCGGTGCTGGTATGGCGGATGAACACGACATCGACGTGGCGGTAGCGGCGGATCAGGAACACGTGCAGCAGCATGAAGAACCGCTTGGCCAGATCCTTCATCGCCTCGGTCATCGACCCCGACACGTCCATCAGGCAGAACATCACCGCCTCGGTGTTGGGCCGCGGCACCCGCTCGAATCGATTGTAGCGGACATCGAGCGGATCGATGTAGGGGATGATCTTGGTGCGATGCTCGACCCGTTCGAGTTCGAGTTCGAGCCGGTGCACCTCTTCCTCGTCGCCCCGCGCGCGCACTTCGGCGAGCGCCTCGCGCAACGCTTCGACCTCCCACATCTTGGGCCGGCGCAGCGAGATGCGCCGCGCCATGCTGTTGCGCATCGTGCGGCGGATCGAGAGATTGGCCGGGCTCCCGGTCACCGTGTAGCCAGCGCGCTGCAGATCGACCGCGAAGGTCTCGCGCAGGCTCTTCTTGACGAGATCGGGCAGTTCGAGATCCTCGAAGAACATGTCGAGGAACTCATCCTTCGACAACGTGAACTCGAACGCGTCCTCGCCCGACCCGTCGGGGCTTCCCTGCGAACCGCCGCGGCCCTCGCCGCCGGTCGGGCGTGGGATCTCGTCACCGCGGACATATTCCTTGTTGCCGGGGACCACATGCTCGTTGCGGCCGGTGCGCCGACTGTGGTGGAACACCGGTTCGACGATCCCGCGCATCGGGATCGCCACTTTCTCCCCGTGCTCGATATCGGCAACCTTGCGCTTTTTCAGTGCATTCTGGACGGCCGATTTGACCTCGGCGCGCGCGCGCGACAAAAAACGCTGCCGGTTGCTGAGGCTCTTGCCCTTCGGGTTGGGCCGGCGGTCGACAATGTTCATCGTCTTCCCTCCAGACCGGGCGTCATCATTGCCATCTAGCCGGCCTTGTTGACCCGCATGTACCACTCGACCAGCCGGCGCACTTGGCGCTCGGTATAGCCGCGCGACACCATCCGTTCGAGGAAGTCGGCGTGCTTCTTCTCGGTCTCGCTGTCCTTCTTCGAGCCGAAGCTGATCACCGGCAGCAAATCCTCGACCTGCGAGAACATGCGCCGCTCGATCACCTCGCGCAACTTCTCATACGAGGTCCAGGACGGATTGCGCCCGGCATTGGCGGCGCGCGCCCGCAGCGCGAATTTGACGACCTCGTTGCGGAAATCCTTCGGATTGGCGATCCCAGCCGGCTTCTCGATCTTCGACAGCTCCTGGTTCAGAAGCTCGCGGTTCATCAGCTGGCCGGTATCGGGGTCCTTGTAATCCTGGTCCTCGATCCAGGCATCGGCATAGGCAACGTACCGGTCAAACAGGTTCTGTCCGTAATCCGAATAGGATTCGAGATAGGCCTTCTGGATCTCGTGGCCGATGAACTCGGCATAGCGCGGGGCCAGCTCGGCCTTTATGTAGTTCAGATACTTCTTCTCGACATCGTCGGGAAACTGCTCGCGCCAGATCGCCTGCTCGAGCACGTACATCATGTGGACCGGATCGGCCGCCACCTCCTGGGTGTCGAAGTTGAAGGTACTCGACAGCACCTTGAACGCGAAGCGGGTCGAGATCCCGTCCATGCCCTCATCGACACCGGCGGCGTCGCGGTATTCCTGCCCGGATTTGGCACGCGGATCGGTGTCCTTCAGGCTCTCGCCGTCATAGACCCGCATCTTCGAATAGAGATTGGAGTTCTCGTGAGGCTTCAGCCGCGACAGCACGCTGAAGCGCGACAGGATGTCCAAGGTGGACGGCGCACAGGCGGCGTTGGCCAGCTCGCTGTTTTGCAGCAATTTTTCATAGATCTTGCGTTCCTCGGTCGAACGCAGGCAGTACGGCACCTTGATCACCGAGATCCGGTCGATGAAGGCCTCGTTGTTCTTGTTGTTCTTGAAGGTCTGCCATTCGGCTTCGTTCGAATGCGCGAGCACGATGCCTTGATAGGGAATGCCGCCGATATTCTCCGAGCCGACGTAGTTGCCCTCCTGCGTCGAGGTCAACAGCGGGTGCAGCATCTTGATCGGCGCCTTGAACATCTCGACGAATTCGAGCAGGCCCTGCGTCGTGCGGTTGAGCCCGCCCGAATAGGAGTAGGCGTCGGGATCGTTCTGGCTGAAAAACTCGAGCTTGCGGATATCAACCTTGCCGACGAGGCTCGACACGTCCTGATTGTTCTCGTCGCCAGGCTCGGTCTTGGCGATGCAGATCTGCTTCAGCCGTGACGGCTGCAGGCGGACCACGGTGAACTTGGTGATGTCACCGCCGAATTCCTCGAGCCGCTTGACCGCCCAGGGCGAGATCGTTCCGGTCAGTCGGCGCTGCGGGATGCCGTAACGGCGCTCGAGCTCGGCACCGAGGGTAACCGGGTCGAACAGCCCGAGCGGGCTTTCGAACACCGGGCTGACTTCCTTGCCTGCCTTCAGCACATAGACCGGCTCTTTTTCCATCAGCTGCTTCAGCCGCTCGGCCAGCGAGGATTTGCCGCCGCCGACCGGGCCCAGCAGATAGAGGATCTGCTTGCGTTCCTCGAGCCCTTGCGCGGCATGGCGGAAGAACCCGACGATGCGCTCGATCGTCTCCTCCATGCCGAAAAAATCGGCGAATTCGGGATAGACCTTGATCGTCCGGTTCATGAAGATCCGGCCGAGCCGCCCGTCCTGGCTGGTATCGATCATGGTCGGCTCGCCGATCGCCCGCAGCATGCGCTCGGCCGCACCGGCGTAGAATGACGGGTCGTCCGAGCATTTGCGCAGATAATCCTCAAGGGAAAGCTCGACCTCGCGGCGGTTGTCGTACAACCGCGAATAGAGTTCGAAGATTCCGTCTTCGTCGAATCTCATCTCACACCTCAACCGGCGCCAATCTCGACTCGTTCATCCCGGCGCGCTCCAGATCAGACAACGCTGCGCGCCGAAAACCATCCGCCCGAATTCGCCGTCCGTTGCCCCACCGATCGGCCGGTTGGCGATCCCGGGCCCGTGCGAGGTTTGCGGACCGCGTTCCGCCCCGACCACTCGACTGCCGCAACAGTCTCAAAGCAACCACCATGCCAAGACTTTGTGGCGAGAGTGCGGAGTCTCGCGGGCGATGCGCCCGAGGCCCGCGCCCGCCCGCCGGCCTGTCCCGTCTGATGCGCGATCGTGCCAAATCCTAACAACATCTTGTGGCGATTTCTGCATTCCCCATCAGCATATGTTAGGCACCAGGGAATCCCAATAAAAATGTAGGTTACCGGCGGCGGTCGTCACCAGCCGCCGTTCGCTCCCCGTCACCGATCCACGCCACGAGCGTGCCGCAGCGCCTCTCGCGACCGCGGCGTTCTGCCGCATGCCGGCAAATTTGGTGCACCTCCGCAACCGATGCGTTGACGGCGCCAACTCCTCCCGCCACTCCGAACCGGGTGAGGCGATACGATTGCACCGAGACAGGCGAGACAGGCGTATCTTCACTCATAGAACGGATGTGGTACGAAACGTCTCTCAAACAATCCCCCAGAATCCTGACGGGATGCTAATTGGTGGTCGAGACCGGCCCGATCGTGGCCGCCCGACGGGCCGGAACGAGACACCGAATCGGCTGAGAGCCAAGCTCCCCCGCGCACTCGCCAGCGGCGCGCCAGGTTTGTCGAAACCGGTAGTCCGAGGCCGGCAGAAAGCGCATGGCTGAACAGCGATAGCCGCGGATCAGGGCAGCGCCACGATCGCCAAGCGCTGCGCCTGCAGGAAAATTCGCGACCGGTCCCGGGCCGTCGAACCCGCCCCGCACCATTCCCGCCCCGCACCATTCCCGCGCCGCGCCGCCGCCACCGCACCGGGGCAGCCGGCCCGTGCTTCAGCCGAGGCCGGGGCGCAGCACAAAATTCGCTTCGGTCTTGGCTCGCACTTCGTCGAGCCCGACCCCCGGCGCCAGCTCGACCAGCGTCATCCCGGTATCATCGATCGCGAACACGCCGAGATCGGTGATGACCGTATCGACAACCCCCTTTCCGGTCAGCGGCAGCGTGCAGCGACGCAACAGCTTGGGCTCGCTGCGCGCGGTATGCTCCATCAGCACGACGACCCGCTTGACCCCGGCGACGAGATCCATCGCCCCGCCCATGCCCTTGACCATGCGGCCCGGGATCATCCAGTTGGCGAGGTCGCCGTTTTCGGCCACCTGCATCGCGCCGAGGATCGACAGGTCGATATGCCCGCCGCGGATCATGCCGAACGACTGGGCGCTGTCGAAATAGCTGGTGGTCGGCAATTCGGTGATGGTCTGCTTCCCGGCATTGATCAGGTCCGGATCCTCCTCGCCCTCATAGGGGAATGGCCCCATGCCGAGCATCCCGTTCTCGCTCTGCAGCTGAACCGTGATGCCGGGCGGGATGAAGTTCGAAACGAGGGTCGGGATGCCGATCCCGAGATTGACATAGAAGCCGTCTTCGAGCTCGGCGGCGGCGCGCCGCGCCATCTCCTCGCGTGACCAGGGCATGGGTCGGGACTCCTTCTCTCTCGCTCACGCTCTCTCGCTCACGGCTCGCGCCGGCGCACGGTGCGCTGCTCGATCCGCTTTTCGAAGGCGGCCGGCTGGACAATGCGCTGCACGAAAATGCCGGGGGTATGGATCCGGTCGGGATCAATCTCGCCGGGTTCGACCAGATGCTCGACCTCGGCGACCGTGACCCGCCCGGCGGTCGCCATCACCGGGTTGAAGTTGCGCGCCGTTTTCCGATAGACGAGGTTGCCCTCGCGATCGCCCTTCCAGGCGTGAATTACGGCGAGGTCGGCGACGAGGCCGCGCTCCATCACATAAGTCTCGCCGTCGAACTCGCGGGTCTCCTTGCCCTCGGCGATCAGCGTGCCGACCCCGGTCTTGGTGAAGAACGCCGGAACCCCGGCGCCACCGGCACGGATGCGCTCCGCCAGCGTGCCCTGCGGATTGAATTCGAGTTCGAGCGCGCCCTTCAGGTAGAGTTCCGCAAACAGCTTGTTCTCGCCGACATAGGACGAGATCATCTTGCTGATCTGCCCGCTCTCGAGCAGCACGCCGAGCCCGACCCCGTCAATCCCGGCATTGTTTGAGATCGCGGTCAGCCCGCGCACCCCCGAGGCGCGGATCGCCGCGATCAGCTGCTCCGGGATGCCGCACAGGCCGAACCCGCCGGCCATGATCGTCATGCCGTCCCGCAACAGCCCCGCGAGGGCCGCCGCGGCGTCGGGGTAGACCTTGTTCATCCGTTGCTCCTGCGCCAGCCGCGCCCGCACCGGTCCGTCCGCGGGGTGCGACACTCTACAATAGGATGGGCCTACAACAGGATGGGCTTTTGCGGATGGCTTTTGTCGCCGGCG
>DATJTI010000010.1:0-6697 GCA_035503615.1 Allostellaceae bacterium
CCCGCAGCGAGCAATGCGGCGCGATCCTCTCGAAAGCAGCCGCGATAATATTCGTGGTTTCCGGGCACCAGGACGACACCGCACCCGAGAAAGTCGGCTGCTTCGCGCGCGTAAGAGAGCGGCGACACATTCCGTGTCGAGCGGACCCGACCGATATCGCCCGCGAGTATCAGCAGATCCACCGCCCCGACGAACGTCGACAATTCGGGGCCAAAGCCAAGCGGCAGGGTATCGCTCCACGGCGCGGCTGGCTGACTTTCCCGGATTTCGATATGCACGTCGCTGAAATAGACGATTCGCATCGCGGTCATTCGGTCCCGATCCGTCAACTGAGAGGCGACACGCGCCAGAGGATCCGGCCAGTTATGGGGGTTGTCGGTTGTCGAGCGCCGGGTCGGGCGCGCCCTTGCGCATTGAGTTTAAGTCTACACCATCTCCCTGCCAGCCGCGCTGCGATCACGCCGACCTTGTGGACGCCGGGGATCGAGCGGTCGGCAAGTCGGCGCAGGAGCGGATAGATGGGCAGTGGCGATATCTCTCGTGGTCCGGAATCATCATCGCTTCGTCGTGCGGCAACAATTTCGGTCCGAAAGATCGCTGCCCGATCCGGCATCCGCGAGTGCGAAACGATCTCGTGCGTCATGGCAATCGCCGTACACCCTTTCGTGGCCGGCCAGCCGTATCGGATCGGGGCTCTCGACGCCGCGCTCAAATACATCTGCTCGCTCTCCGGCGTGTGGCGCGCCACCGGCTGGGAGATTGTGCAGCACTTCCTGGCGCGGCTATCGAAGCGAGCGGCGGCCGCCACTCTATAGGCCCGCCATCCCGAGCCTGCCGAGGGCCGGCAGCTTCAGCGCCGGCCTGAGCGGGTCGATTCCGAGACTGAGGCCGAGCAGGTTCACCTCAACACCCTCGCGGGCGGCGAGCAGGATCCCGAAAAGCCCATAAACCGATACCTGAAACCCGGACCCACTGGGTGCCGGGGCGAACAATCCGCCGCCCGGCAGGAAATCCTTGCCCACCGCATTGGAAGGCAGTTGGAGCCCCAGTTCGGGGACCCGGCGGGCGATGTGCGCGAGGAAGGTGTTGCTGTTGGGCCCGGGCCAGGGACGGTAGGTATTGGGATAGGGATAGCCAGCCACCGCGGCGCGCAGCTGCGCGATCATCTCGTCGACACCCGCGCCGCGGCGGTCGAGCAAGATCTGCGGCCGAGCCCCGAACCAGTAATTGTCTGGTCCCATCCGGTCGATCCGTACCGCCGGCGCCCCATTCGCGACACCAAACCCGAGGACCTCGTAACGAGTGAAACCGGGTGCTCCGGCAGGCTTCACGGCAATCCAGGTGTGGACCGAAAAGAGACCGCGCCACGCCACGGCCGGGGCGGCAAACGCCTGGATCACCGCCTCCTGCGTCACGGTGGGGTCGGGAGAGAGGCCGGTTGGATCGCGCCGCGCCTGGCGCCACGCAACGCCGCCCCGCGGGTCGCGCAGGCAGAAGCTGACCAGCACGGGGACAAGGTACAATCCAAGCAACAGGAACGCGGCACCCCTCACGCGGTGGACACCTCTTTGGGAGGGTGGGATCCTACGCAGCATCGCCAAATCGTGCGGGGCTGCCGAGCAAGGCCGATGGAATTCCGAGTCGTGACGCTCAACCTGGAACAGGATCATAAGCGCTGGAGCGACCGGCTGCCGCTGATCAGCGCCGAGATAGCCGGTTTGCGGCCGGATGTCATGGCCTTGAACGAAGTCTGTGTGCCGCTTCAGACCGCAAGGGTGCTGCGCGGCTCGGCAATCGCCGCGACCGGCATTCCTTACAAGCTCGTCCAGCAAACTCGCGTCAATGGGCTCTCAAAGGTCGAAGCCGAGGCTTTACTGACCCGGTTTGCGATCGTCGAAACCGGCAATCTCGATTATCAGGCCCACGACATCATCGCGCTCTTCGCCCGCGTCGTGGTCGAGGAGAGGCCGGTCGATTTCTACGTGACCCACCTCTATAGGTCGCGTGGCGACGATTCCCTGCGGCTCTTTCAGGTGCAGCAGCTTCTGCAATGGATCGAGAGCCGGGCGGACGGCACGCCGGCGATCGTGTGCGGCGACTTCAACGCCACCGTCGATGCCGCTTCGGCCGGGTTGATGGCCACCCGATTTCGCCCGACCCAGACCGGGCCTACGGCCTTCACCCCGCTCGCCGATCGGAACGGCGCGGTCTCGCATCCTTACTGGCCGCGGATGGACCGTTGCATCGATTACATCTGGATTTCCGAAGGCATCGAGATCCTCGCCGGTGCGGTCTGTTTCAATCGCCCGAGCCCGGACGATCCATCGCTGTGGCCGTCCGACCACGCAGGTGTCTGGGCCGACCTGCGGATATGAGAAAGTGTTTCCCGAAATTCGCCTGGGGTCATGGAGTGACGCGATGACATTGCCGCAGCCGATGCCATTCTTTTCCGCCGCTGCGAATTTTGCCGCCGGCAATGGCACGCCGCGCGAATTTCTCGAACGCTGCCTTTCGCATGTCGAGGCGTTCGAACCCACCGTCGGCGCGTTCGTCTGCCACGATATCGCCGCCGCACGCGCCGCCGCCGACCGCTCGGCGGCACGCTGGCGCGACGGCCGGCCGCTGTCGCCGATCGACGGCATGCCGCTCGGCATCAAGGACATCGTCGAGACCGCCGACATGCCGACCGAACAAGGCTCGCCGCTTTTCGAGGGCTGCCGTACCGGTCGGGATGCCGCCAGCGTCGCGGCGTTGCGCGAGGCTGGTGCGGTGATCCTCGGCAAGCTCGTTACGACCGAGTTCGCCGCATCCGAGCCGCGCGGCACCCGCAATCCCTGGGACCGGGAGCGCACCCCGGGCGGGTCGAGCAGCGGCTCCGCCGCCGCGGTGGCTTGCGGGATGGTGCCGGCCGCGCTCGGAACGCAGGTCGTCGGCTCGATCTTGCGGCCGGCAAGCTTTTGCGGCTGCGTCGGCTTCAAGCCGAGCGTTGGCCGGATCAATCGCGGCGGCAGCTACGATTACTACAGCCAGAGCTGTACCGGCGTGCTCGCCGCCGCGCTCGAAGACGCTTGGCCCGTCGCAGTCAGCATCGCGGCGCGGGTCGGAGGCGATCCAGGGTATCCCGGCTTAGAGGGCCCTGCCGAGCCGCCTCCGCCCCGGCGACCTCACACCTTGGCAGTGCTGCAGACTTCCGGATGGGAGGAGGCAGCACCCGAGGCCCGTGCCGCCTTCGCGGCGGCGGCGGCGCGGCTCGCTGCAGCCGGCATCACGCTCGCCGATCGTCATGCCGATCCGGTTATCGAAGAGGTCGAGGGGGCGATTGCGGATTCGGCGCAGCTCACCCGCACCATCAACGCCTGGGAAGGGCGCTGGCCGCTCAACACCTATCGCGACCGCGACGCCACCAAGCTCAGCCGGTCGGCACTCGAACGCCTTGCGATGGCGGAGGCCATGAATTTGACCGAGTATGGTGCCGCGATCGCCGTCCGGCAGCGCAACCGCGAGACCCACGCCCGCCTTGCGGCGCGCTACGATGCCGCGATCACGCTCGCCGCACCGGGCGCCGCTCCGGTCGGGCTCGGCTCGACCGGCAACCCGGTCTTCAACGTGCCTGCTTCGATGCTCGGTATTCCGGCCGTGTCGCTGCCGCTGCTCGCGATCGACGGGCTGCCGCTGGGGCTGCAGATCGCCGGTTTTGTCGGTGAGGACGCCTCGCTCTTCGCGGGGGCGGCCGCGATCCGCGATCTGCTGGGCACCGCGGCTTAGATTTCCGCAAATTTCTTCGGAGGCATCGATGCGCTTCGGGTGGCTCACTTTGTCACTGTCGGCTTCGCCGGAAGAGGACGCCGATCGCATCGACCAGCAGATCGAGCAGGTGCGCTTTGCCGAACGGCTCGGGTTCGGCGATGTCTGGCTGACCGGGCATTACATCATCGGTGAGAGCGTCTACAACGACGCGCTGCTGTTCGCCTCGGCTGTCGCGATGCGCACCGAGAGGGTCCGGATCGGCTTCGCCGTCGTGCAGCTGCCCTTCCATCATTCGGTACGGCTCGCCGTCCAGCTGGCACTGCTCGACAATCTGAGCAGGGGCCGGATCGATGTCGGGGTCGACAAGGGCACGATCTACAACGAGTACGAATTTGTCGGGCATGGGTTGCGCAGCGAGGACAGCCGCGAGCGCATGGAGGAGTCGATCGATATCATCGGCCGCCTGTGCGGCGGTGGCCCCATCACCTACAATGGCAAGTATTTCCAGGTGCAGGTGCCGCAATTGCGGCCGCGTCCGGTGCAGCGCCCCCACCTGCCGCTATGGCGCAGCGTGATCTCGCCATCCTCGTTCAGCGAATGCGGCCGGCTCGGCGTGCCGATCCTGACGGCGCGCCTGCCGGTCGCACGGATCAAGGAGCGATGGGCCGCTTATGGGGCGGGGCTCGATGCCGGCGGGCATGACGCGGCGACCAAAGCCCGCCTGCTGGCGCAGAGTGCGTTGTGGCGCAACGTTTATGTCGCCCAATCCAATGCGCAGGCGGAGGACGAGGCTATCGGTTCTGCTGCTGCAGACCCGCGCCCACATGATGCATGTCCGCGCCGCGTACAACCCGGCGGATTTCACGATCGACCCGGCGATGCTGAACCCCTGGGCCGATCCCGTGGTCGGCGAGGACGAGGCGGTCAAATACGTGCTTGCTACCGGGTCGCTCTACGGCTCGCCGGCGCGGGTCCGCGACCAAGTCGCCGAATTGCGCGATGCCGGCGTGTAGCACCTGTTGTGCCAGATCGGCTTCGGCGACATGAGCCACGACCAGAACCTCGCCTCGATGCGCCGCTTTGGCGAAGAGGTGATGCCGGCATTCCGAACCTGAGGCGGCAGCTACCAGCGATAGACCTGCTGCAGCGTGCCGCCCATGAGCTTCGAGCGATCGCTGTCGGACAGACGATCGGTGTTGCGAAACGGTGCGACGCCTTGCTCATAGGTCAGCATGCCGCTCGTCCGCGTCCAATCCGTGCCCCACATGCAGCGATCGATCCCGAACGCGTCGATGATCCGCAGCACCGGACCCCAGATGTCGTCATAGGGAAAGGCTTCGCGTGAGAGAGTGCAGGCGCCGCTGATCTTGACCCGGACATTCGGGTAGGCCGCGAGCGCAAGCAGCTTCGGCAGATCGGCCCACGGCGCCGCCAAGGGCGGCGGCTCGTTGGGTTGCAGCAGACCGAGATGGTCGATGACGATGACGGTGTCCGGGTTTCGCCGCACCGCCTCGGCACCGTCATCCAGGCGCCCCCAGCACAGGAAATTGACCGGCAAGCCATGTCGCCCGGCGGCGGCGAACGCCCGATTGAGGCGCGAGTCGGTAGGATCAGAAATCTGCTCTTCCCGCAACATCAGCCTGACCCCGACTGCCCCCTTCGTTTTGGCCCAGTCCGCCAGGACGTCATCCACCGCGGGATTGGCGGGATCGATCGGCTTAATGACTCGGAATCGCCTCGGATACTTGGCATAGACCTCAAGCGCATAGCTCGGGTCGTAGCGGTAGAGGTTGAAGGTGGAGACGATGATCGCGGCATCGACGCCGACAGCGTCCATGGCCGCCACCATTTCCTCGCCGGTCGCCGATGCCGGGCCGTGCAGCTCTCCGGCCCAAGGCCGACCGTGGTGGTTGCGTTCGTAGGCATGTACCTGGACGTCGATTATCGCCATCGGTCGATCCTTTGTTATGAGCCAGCAAGGAGAGGCGGTGTGCCGAGCCGGTCCGCCCCGGTGCCGAGCAACCGTTCCACCGCGAGCGCGATCGTCAGCAGCTTCTCCTCGGCACGGGCAGGAGCGGTCAGCTGCAACCCGACCGGCATGCCGGCCCGGTCGCGCCCGACCGGCATCGTGGTCGCGCAGAGGCCGAGATAGTTGACCCAGGCCGTGTTGCGGACGATGCGCAAGTTGACCCGGAGATGGCTCTCCGCATCGGCAACCTCCGACATCAGCGGCGGGGTCAGGTAGAGCGTCGGTGAGGCAATCACATCGACAGCATCGAGCCGCGCCGCCGCCATCCGCGTGAGATCGGCAAGCCGGGCGGCTCGCGCCAGATACTCGAGCGCGCCCAAGCGCTCCGCGCTGCGTACGGCCGGTGCGATGACCGGGTCGAGCTGATCTAGCCACTCCGGCAGCTCCCGATCCAGGAAACTGCGTAACTCGATCGCGCCGAGGCCGCCGGCGAGAAACACGTCGTACGCCGCCTCCGCTTCCGGCAAATTGAAATCGCAAGCGACGGCGCCGGCGCGAACAACAGCATCCACGGCTTCCCGCGTAGTTTCGGCAATCCCCGGATCGCAGTCGCGCCAGAGAAACGCATCGCCGACACCGATGCGAATTCCGCTCAGATCGCGCGCGCCTCGCCGAGCGGCCAACCTGAATGGATCGATACCGGCGGGATCGAGCGCGGCAAAGCCGTAGGCGAGGTCGGAGATGCTGCGCGCCAGCAGCCCGGGCGTGTCGAACGTAAAAGACAGCGGCACGACGCCCCCGGTGGACCAGCGCCCGATCTGACCTTCAGCCCCACATTGCCGGTCATTGAGGCCGGGATGCGCACCGAGCCCGCCGTATCGCTGCCGAACGCGAGCAAGGCCGAGCCTTCCAGAAGGCTGACGCCGGCGCCGCTCGACGAGCCGCCGAGCGAGCGATGCGCCGCGGCATCCCACGGGTTGT
>DATJTI010000011.1:0-16832 GCA_035503615.1 Allostellaceae bacterium
ACCGCCGCTTGGCGCCGCATTGCAAAAACCCGCCCAATCCGCCATCAACTGGCGGCGCTTCTGGAAGAGATCGCCGCGCCGGTAAGCCGCTTCGACCTTGTCCGATACGGCGTGCGCCAACGCCATTTCGACGACCTCGGCTGGGAAGTTGGTGCGTTCGGCCGCCCAGTCGCGGAAGGTCGACCGAAAGCCATGCACCGTCAGCTCCCCGCGGCCCATCCGCCGCAGTAACATCAGCATCGCCATGTTGCTGAGTGGCTTGCCGCGCTTGGGGCCAGCGAAGATGACCGGTGCATCGTCGCCCGGCGGCCGCTGCCGAGCGAGCTCATCGAGGATCGCGATCGCCAGCGGCGCAAGCGGCACCCGGTGGTCCCGGCCCGCCTTCATTCGCTCGGCCGGCACCGTCCAGACGCACTCGGCGAAATTGACTTCATCCCACCGGGCGCCGATGACCTCCCCGGTGCGGCCCGCAGTCAGGACCGCGAATTCGAGCGCGCGTGCCGCCATCCCGTCCTGGCGACGCAACTCGGCGACAAATGCCGCGATCTCGTCGTAAGGGAGTGCCGCATGATGCTCGGCGCGGCCGGTCGCCCGTCGTACGGCTCGCTTGGCACTCGCCGGTTTCGGCAGCAGGCTTTCGAGGCAGCCTTTCCAACGCGCCGGATTTTCGCCTCGGCGGAACTTGCGTACGCTTGCCCAATCGAGCACTGCTTCGATTCGCTGACGGACGCGCGTCGCAGTCTCGGCCTTAGTCGACCAGATCGGTTCCAGCGCCTTTACGACAAGGCCTTCGTCGATCGCCTGCACCGGCAGGTCGCCGAAGATCGGGTAGACATAGGTCTCGAGCGTCGACGGCCATTGTGCGGCGTGCTTGGCGTTGCGCCAGGTCGGCCGGTGAGCCTCGATGTACCGCTCGGCACATTCCTGGAACGTTATCGCTTTCGCGTGGTCGAGCCTGACGGCTTGGCGCTGCGTCTGCCTTGCGGCGAGCGGATCGATGCCGTCAAGGAGTTGCTCGCGACACCGCCGCGCGCGCTCGCGCGCTTCCTTGAGCCCGATCGTGTGCAACGGCCCGATCCCCATCTCATGCCGTTTGCCCTCAAACATGTAGCGGAAGATCCAGCTGCGCCTGCCGGTGGCGCCGACGCAGAGATAGAGGCCGGCGCCATCGGGGTGCATGCCCGGCCCTTTGCTCTTCAGGCCGAGCGCCGACAATCTGTCGATCGCCTTCGCCATTTTCGTCCCACCAGTTATCCCACCACCGTAAGCCGGATAGTGGCGAAGAGCGGCGAAGGTGTCCAGACCGGTTGCACCTAGTAGCTTTTGATTTCTATCATTTTTCTGTTCGTGGGCTTTCGTACACCTTCGCCGCTGGCGGAGAGGGAGGGATTCGAACCCTCGGTCCCCCGCAAGGAGGACAACGGTTTTCGAGACCGCCCCGTTCGACCGCTCCGGCACCTCTCCGACCGAACGGCGGCAAGGGCTTAGCACGTTCTGTCGGGGAACGGCAAGAGAACCCGAAGCAGCGCCTGGCGCGCGCCCGCCCGAGGGCGATGCGCTGCCCCGGGCGCCGGCCGCGTGACCAGCCCGGGCGATCATCGCCGAGCACGCCGGAGCTTGCATTTGCACGCCGGCCGCGCGACGCTGCCGGCCAGTTGCATTTCTGATCCGGCGAGCAGGAGAATGCCGTGAACGATATCACACCATCGCGCTACAAATGGGTGGGTACGCGGCCGATCCGTCCCGACGGGGTGCCGAAAGTCACCGGCCGGGCGATGTATGGTGCCGATCTGGCGATGGCCGGGGCGCTCTACGGCAAGGTCATCCGCTCGCCGCACGCGCATGCCCGCATCCGCTCGATCAACGCGTCAAAGGCGCTGGCCCTGCCCGGCGTGCGCGCGGTCGTGACCGCCGCCGATTTCCCCGATCACAAGTTCGAATATGTCGGTCCGGAGCGGGTCGCGCAGAATTTCTGGCATATCACGCGCAACATCATGGCGCGCGAAAAAGCGCTCTATGAGGGCCACCCGGTCGCTGCCGTCGCCGCGGCCAGCAAATCGCTCGCCGAAGAGGCAGCGGCACTGATCGAGATCGATTACGAGGTGCTGCCGCATGTGATCGATGTCGACGAGGCGATGGCGCCCGATGCGCCGCTCCTGTTCGAAGACATGATCACCCGCGGCATCGAGCCGGCGCCGATCAGGCCCTCGAACATCTCGAAAAAGCTCGAATTCCAGATCGGCGACCTCGAAGCGGGTTTTGCCGAGGCCGACATCGTCGTCGAGAAGGAATTCAAGACCGCCGCCGTGCATCAGGCCTATATCGAGCCGCATGCCTGCGCGGCGCGGGTCGAGGCCGATGGCCAGGCCGAGATCTGGACCGCGACCCAGGGCCATTTCGGGGTGCGGGCGATGACCGCCAAGCTGCTCGGCATGAGCATCGGCGATGTGCGGGTGACACCCTCCGAGATCGGCGGCGGCTTTGGCGGCAAGATCCCGGTCTATCTCGAACCGATCGCGGCGGCGCTGTCGAAGAAATCGGGTCGCGCGGTCAAGATGGTGATGAGCCGCGACGAGGTGTTCAAGGCGACCGGGCCAACTTCGGGCGCCTCGATGTGGGTCAAGATCGGCGCCAAGAAGGACGGCACGATCACCGCCGCCGATGGCGTCTTCAAATTCCAAGCCGGCGCCTTCCCCGGCTCGCCGGTCATGAATGCATGCCTGTGCGCCTTCGCGCCGTACAATATCCCGAATGCGCGCACGGTCGGCTACGACGTCGTCAGCAATCGTCCCAAGGCCTCGGCCTACCGCGCGCCGGGCTCGCCGATCTCGGCTTTCGCGGTCGAAAGCACGCTCGACATCGTGGCCCAGAAGATCGGCATCGACCCGCTGCAATTGCGGCTCAAAAACGCCGCACGGCCGGGAACGACGATGATCTACGGGCCGAAGATGGCCCATCGCGGCTATGTCGAGACGCTCGAAGCCCTGATCAACCATCCGGCCTACCAGGCGCCGCTCGGGCCGAACCAGGGGCGCGGGGTCGCCTCGGGCTATTGGTTCAATGGCGGTGGCGAGTCGAGTGCGACGGTGCAGGTCAACGAGGACGGCACGGTCACGATCACCACCGGCAGTGTCGATATCGGCGGCTCGCGCGCCTCGATGGCGCTGATGGCGGCCGAGACGCTCGGCATCGACTACAGTCAGGTGCGCTCGTTTGTCGCCGACACGGCCTCGGTCGGCTTCACCAACCCGACCGGCGGCTCGCGCGTCACCTTCGCCACCGGCACCGCGATCGTCGAGGCCAGCAGAAAGATCGTCGACGAATTGCGCAAGCGGGCGGCGGTGATCTGGGACGTCGATGTCGATGGCGTCCTTTGGGAGGACGGCCATGCCAAGCCCGCGGGCGCCAATGTCGGCGATTTTGCCCCGCTGTCACTAAAGGAGATCGCCGCCAAGAAGGCGCTGACCGGGGGTCCAATCACCGCCGCCGCCTCGGTCAATGCCGGCGGCCAGGCGCCGGGCTTCACGACCCAGTTCTGCGATGTCGAGGTCGATCCCGAAACCGGCAAGGTCACGGTCTTGCGCTATGTCGCCGCCCAGGACGTCGGCAAGGCGATCCACCCCTCCTATGTCGAAGGGCAGATCCAGGGCGGTGTCGCCCAGGGCATCGGCTGGGCGCTCAACGAGGAATACATCTACGACAAGAACGGACGGCTCGATAATCCCGGCTTTCTCGACTACCGGGTGCCGGTCGCTCCCGACATCCCGATGATCGAGGCGGTGCTGGTCGAGGTGCCGAACCCGGCGCATCCTTACGGGGCGAAGGGGGTGGGCGAGGTCAATATCTGTCCGCCGATGGCGGCGATCGCCAACGCGATCGACCACGCGATCGGCCGGCGGCTGACCGAACTGCCGATGTCGCCGCCGAGGATCCGCGCGGCTCTCGACGCAGTTGCCGCGGATTAGGGGCAGGAACAGGAACATGCCCGGGACGACCGCGCGGGTGGTGCTGTCGAGCGGGTTCAGCCGCCGCTATACCAGCGGCACGCGCGAATTCGACATCGCGGCATCGAGCCTGCGCGGCGTCATCAAGGCGCTCGACCAACTCTATCCCGGCCTCGCCGAGCATCTTGAAAAGGAGACCACGGTCGCGATCGATGGCGAGCTCCACGAGATCGGCTATCTGCAGCCCCTGCGCCAGGGGAGCGAAGTCTTCTTCATCCCCAAGCTCGAAGGCGGCTAGCAGCGGGCGCAGCCCCGGCACGCCGCAGCAGACGGCCGGCACGCACGGGACACGACCGGACTTCCCGACGGGGGTTGGCGATCTGACGGGCGGAGAGCGGCGTCAGGCGCGCTCCGAAGGGGATGTGCGGCCAAAGGGGATGCGCGGTTCAGCATCGCCGTGCTAGCTTCGGCCCCCGATCAGCCCGTCAACTCGAACGAGGAGACCCGCGATGAAGCTCTATTACGCCCCCGGTGCCTGCTCGATCGGCATCCATGTGCTGCTCGAGGAGATCGGCAAGCCATATCAGACGGAAATCGTCAATTTCCGCGACGGTGCGCAGTACAAGCCGCCCTTTACCGGCGTCAATGCGAAATCGAAGGTGCCGACCCTGGAGCGCGACGACGGCTCGATCCTGACCGAGTTCCCGGTCATCGCCTTTTGGCTCGGGATGCAGAATCCGCAAGCCAATTTGCTCCCCAAGGATGGCGAAACGATGATCCGGGCGGCCGAGGTCATGGAGTATGCGGTCGGCACGATCCATGCGCAGGGTTTCACGCGGCTGTTCCGCACCGAGCGCTTCGCGCCGTCGCCGGCCGACCATGATAAGGTCAAGGCGCAAGGCCGCGAACAGATCGACAAGGGCTTTGCCGTGGTCGACAAGGCGCTCGAAGGCAAGAACTATCTTGGCGGCAATGATCTTTCGATTGCCGATGCGGCGCTGTTCTATGTCGAATATTGGGGCGCCAAGCGGGTCGGGCTGCAATTGCCGAAAAATTGCGCAGCGCATTTCGAACGCATGATGGCGCGTCCGGCGGTGCAGCGCGCACTGCAGGCCGAAGGGATGAACTGAACGTCGTCCGCAACTCGAAAACGTCGTTCCACAACTCACAAACGTCGTTCCACAAGGAGTGACAGACAATGGACCAAACGACACCGGTACCGCCGAATTGTCTCGCCGGCATCAAGGTCCTGGATTTGACCCAGTTCGAAGCCGGGACCACCTGCACCGAGGCGCTTGCCTGGATGGGGGCCGATGTCGTCAAGATCGAGAACCCCGATGGCGGCGAGGCCGGCCGCCGCGGTGTCGCCGACCCCTATTATTTCATGATCTACAACGCCAACAAGCGCTCGGTCACGGTCGATCTCAAATCCGAGCGCGGTCTCGCGCTGGTCAAGGAGATGGCCAAGAAGGCCGATGTCTTCACCGAGAATTTCGGCCCCGGCACGATCGAGAAACTGGGCCTCGGCTATGACGTGATCAGCGCGCTCAACCCGCGCATCATCTATGCCCAGGTCAAGGGTTTCGGCGAAGGCAGCCCCTATGAAAAGGGCCTGTGCTTCGATCCGATCGCGCAGGCGGTCGGCGGGGCGATGAGCATCACCGGCGAGCGGGACCGACCGCCGCAAAAACCCGGCCCGACGATCGGCGACACCGGCACCGGCATGTTATTGGCGTTCAGCATCCTTGCCGCACTCTACCAGCGCAACACGACCGGCAAGGGCCGGCAATTGCAGGCGGCGATGCAGGATTCGGTCATGCATTACAGCCGCGGCATGTTCATCCGGCAGGCGCAGACCAAGAAGGCCGCACAGCGCCAGCCTGGGAGCGGCAACAACATCCCCTCAGGGATTTTTCCGTGCAAACCTGGCGGCCCCAACGATTACGTCTACATGCTGACCAGCCGCGCCAACCCGCAGCATTGGCCGCGGCTCCTAAAGCTGATTGGGCGCGAGGACCTGATCGGCGATCCGCGCTATGACACACCCGCGGCGCGGCTCGAACGCGAGGCCGAGGTCAACGAGATGGTCTCCGAGTGGACGCGCCAACGTTCTAAGGAAGAAGCGACGGCGCTGATCAGCGGTGCCGGCGTGCCGGCGGGTGCGGTGTTCGATTCGATGGAATTGACCAACGAGGAGAGCTTCTGGAAGCGCGGCATCCTGCAGACGATGCATCACGGCGATTGGCAGATGCCGATGACGACCTGGCCGGTCCGGTTCGACGGCGCCCCGGCGCCGCTCAAGCCGGCACCGCTGCTCGGCGAGCACACCACCGAGGCGTTGGGCGAATGGCTCGGCCTCAGCCCCGAGGATGTCGCAAAGCTGCACAAGGACGGCGTCGTCTGACCCCGGCGTGATTGCGGCGCGGCCTGACCCGGCCTGATCGGCTCTGGCCTCTGGCCTGGTCGGCTCAGGCCTGATCGGTTCTGGCTCGGGAAATCGACGCGCCGAACCGGCGTCAGCCTTCCTCTTCCTGCAGCGAGAGGAGGCTGGCGTTGCCGCCGGCGGCGGTGGTGTCGGTGGCGACGGTGCGCTCGGTGGCGAAGCGGTCGAGGTAGCGCGGCCCGCCGGCCTTTGGCCCGGTGCCGGAGAGCCGCTCGCCGCCAAACGGCTGCACCCCCACGACGGCGCCGATCATGTTGCGGTTGACATAGCTGTTGCCGATGCGCAGCCGGTCGAGGATGTAGCGGACGTTCTCGTCGATGCGGCTGTGAACGCCGAGGGTCAGCCCGTAACCGGTCGCATCGATCTCGGCCAGGACCGGGTCGAGGCGGTCGGCCTGCCAGCGCACGATATGCAGGATCGGACCGAACACCTCGCGGTCGAGCCGCCGCGCGCTGTCGATCTCGAAGGCGATGGGCGCGAAAAACGTGCCGTGCTCATGTCCCGGCAGCAACGCGCATCGGTAGAGCAGACGGCCTTCGCGCGACATGCGGGCAGCGTGTGCTTCGAGCGTGTCGCGGGCGGCCGCGTCGATGACCGGGCCGATATCGGTCGCCAGCAGTGCCGGGTCGCCGATCGTGAGCTCGGCCATCGCTCCCCTCAGCATCGCCAGCAGCCGGTCGGCGATATCGGCCTGGACATATAAGAGGCGCAATGACGAGCAGCGCTGCCCGGCGCTTTCGAATGCCGAGACCAGCACGTCGGCGACGACCTGCTCGGCCAGGGCCGAGGAATCGACGATCATCGCGTTCTGCCCACCGGTCTCGGCGATCAGTGGCACGATCGGGCCGGGGCGTCGGGCGAGCGTCAGGTTGATCTCGCGGGCGGTCTCGGTCGAGCCGGTAAAGGCGACACCCGCGACCCGAGGGTCGGCGACGAGCGGCGCGCCAACCGTCGTGCCGCTTCCCGGTAGCAGATGCAGCACATCGCCCGGGGTGCCGGCCGCGTGCAACAGACGGACCGCGGCGGCGGCGGTGAGCGGGGTCTGCTCGGCCGGCTTGGCGATAACGGCATTGCCCGCAGCCAGTGCCGCTGCGATTTGGCCGGTGAAGATGGCCAGCGGGAAATTCCACGGCGAGATGCAGGCGAAGACACCGCGCCCGTGCAATGAAAGCCGGTTGCGCTCGCCGGTCGGGCCTGGAAGCCGTTCCGGTGCGGCGAAATCGGTATTGGCGCGCATCGCGTAATAGCGCAGGTAGTCCACCGCTTCGCGCACTTCCGCAATCGCTGCCGGGATCGTGCGTCCGCCTTCGCCGATGATCGATGCGATCAGCGCGGCGCGATGCTGTTCGTAAAGGTCGGCAGCGCGTTCGAGGATCGTCGCCCGTTCGGCGGCCGGCCGGCGCTCCCAGCCGCGAAAGCTCGCGGCCGCCCCGGCGAGCGCCCGGCTCACCTGCTCCGCACCGGCCTCGATGACGGTGCCGATCCGGGTGCCGTGGTCGGCCGGATTGAACACCGCCTCGCCGTCGCCGGGCTGCTCGACCCCGCCGACGATTGGTGCGGCATGCCAGGTCTGGCCGAAAGCCTGTTCAAGCTCGCCGCGCAGCGCTGCGAGCGCCGGAAGATCGCTGAGGTCGAGCCCGCGCGAGTTGCGTCGCGCCGGCATGTAGAGATCGGCCGGCAGCGGGATGCGCGGATGCGGCTTGTGCTCGGTCCGGGCGAGGCGCGCGATCGGGTCGGCGACGATCTCGTCGATCGGCTGGCGGTCGTCGACAAGACGGTTGACGAACGAGGTATTGGCGCCGTTTTCAAGCAGCCGCCGCACCAGATAGGCCAAGAGTTCCTCGTGACTGCCGACCGGAGCATAGACGCGGCACGGCAGGTCGAGCTTGTCCGGACCGACGATTTCGGCGTAAAGCGCCTCCCCCATGCCGTGCAGGCGCTGGAACTCCCAGTCCCGCCGCGAGCCGGCGAGTTCGAGGATGGCGGCGACGGTCTGCGCATTATGCGTCGCGAATTGCGGGTAGAACGCGCTGCCCTCGGCGAACAAGCGCCGGGCGCAGGCGAGATAGGAGACGTCGGTGGCGAGCTTGCGGGTATAGACCGGGTAGCCGTCGAGGCCGCGCTCCTGGCTACGCTTGATCTCGCTGTCCCAATAGGCGCCCTTGACGAGACGCACCATCAGCCGCCGCCGGCTGCGCCGGGCGAGATCGGCGAGCCAGTCGATCAACGGCAAGGCCCGCTTCTGATAGGCCTGCACGGCAAGGCCGAGCCCGTCCCACCCGGCCAATTCCGAGGCGAGCGCCACGGCTTCGAAAAGATCGAGCGACAGATCGAGACGGTCGGCCTCCTCGGCATCGATGGTCAGGCCGATGCCGCCCGACCGCGCCTCGATCGCCAGCGCCAGCAGCCGCGGCGTCATCTCGGCGAGCACCCGCTCGCGCTGCGCCGTCTCGTAGCGCGGATGCAGCGCCGACAGCTTGACCGAGATGCCCGGCCTGACCGCGATATCGGCGGCCGCGGCCATCTCCGTGCCCGCCGCCGCACGGCCGATCGCGGCGATCGCGTCGCGATAGGCGGCGAGGTAGCGTGCCGCATCGGCCGCGGTCAACGCCGCCTCCCCGAGCATGTCGTAGGAATGCCGCCAACCCTGCTGCTCGGCCGGCCGGGCGCGGTCGAGCGCCTCGCCGATCGTGCGCCCCATGACAAACTGCCGGGCGAGAATGCGCATCGCTGCGGTCACCGCCTGGCGCACCAACGATTCGCTCGACCGCGCGACAAAGCGCTGCCATGCGGCCGGCAGGTCATGCACCTCACGCTGCGAATGCAGGAGCCGCCCCGTCAGCATCAGCGCCCAGGTCGAGGCGTTGACAAAGACCGAAGCCGAATGCCCGAGATGCTGAGCCCAGTCACTCTCGCCGAACTTTTCGCGGATCAGCCGGTCGACGGTCTCGGTGTCGGGAATGCGCAACAGCGCTTCGGCCAGGCACAGGAGCGCCACCCCCTCCTGTGAGGACAGCGCATATTCGTGCAGAAACGCGTCGAGGCCGCCACCGAGCCGGCCGCGGCGGACGGCGGCGGCAAGATCGCGGGCACGCTCGGCGATCCGCTCGCGCGCCCGCGCCGGAAATTCGGCGGCGGCAAGGATGCGCGCCACCATTGCGGTCTCGTCGCGGCGGGTGCTGTCACGGATCGCGGTGCGCAACGGCGCAGCCGGGGGCAGCGGGCGGGCAAAGACGATGTCCATAACGGGCCTCCTCTGTCCCGTCACAGCGTAACCGAAATCCCGGAAACATTCGGTTTCCGGCCGGCGTCATCGCTTCGCTAATATGTGGTGCGCCCGCACCTCGCCGCGCAGACCTGCCCCCGCCACGCAAAATGCGGATCAGGTCTCGAAACGCAGGATCTCCACAGCGGGCGGCTCCCTCAGCACTGCGCTGAACGCGTGCATCCAATTGCCGGTTTCCTCGGAGGAGCCGACCCCTCTGCTGCGAAACTGGTCGAGCTGGTCGAGCCCTCTCAATTCGACCTCGAACTGCAATGCCGCACCCTGCCCTTGGCCGCGGGTCAACGGCACCAGCATCCGGGCGACGAGCCCGCTGGCGCGCGCGGCCTCGACTTCGCGCTGGATGAAGTCGATCGCGCGCTGGCGGTTGATCGGCAGCACGTCATAGGAAAAGCGAGCGAGATACATCGTCTGACTCCCGTTGCGAGCGAGCCGGCAAACCGACCGATCGCCGATCGGGTCCGAAAGCCGGCCGTCCTCTTATCAACACGGGAAATGCGCTGGCGATGCAGCGCAGCGCGATCGTCGCGTGATTCGGGCGATTTCCGTGTGCGCGGCGAGCCTTGCGGATCGACCGGCAAAACCGCATACATGGCCGGCCGCGGGGGAACGACCCGGCCAGGATTGCCGCGGGGCATGTTGCGGGGGAAGAGGATGAGAGCGACGCTTCGACAGTCTATTTGGTTGCCGCTGGTGCTCGCGGTGCTGGCGTGCCCGGTCGGCGCGCGCGCCCAGGCAACTGCGCCGACGACGAGCCCGCCAGCGGCGACGGCCAGCACATCCGCGGCGCGGGGCGCGGCGACCGTGTCTGCCACGATACCGCGCTATCTCATTTATTTCAACGAGTTCAGCGCCTATCTCTCGCCACGGGCGAAAACCATCATCGCAACCGTGGCCAAGCGGGCGAAGGCGATCGATGCGAAGTCGATCACGGTTCAGGCGCGGGCCAGCGCCACCGGGACGGTGCGGACCAACAAATACCTCGCCATGACCCGCGCCTCGATCGTCGCCGACCAGCTCGAAGCCGATGGCGTGGCACCCGCGCTGATCGAGCAGCAACCGATCGGCCAGACCGGGTCAAGCGACCCCACGGTCTATAACCGCCGCGTCGATATCATCATCAACCGCTGAGCGGTAACCGAGGAGAGGCGGGCGACGGGTTTCCCGGCACTTGCGGGCCCGACCGCCTCAGGCCCGCCGCGCCAGCGTTGGCTTGACCGGCGTCGGGGTTGCTGCCGGCAATGCCGCTTCGGCCACAGCCGCTGGGGTGCGGGCAATCTTGACCAGCGCCTGGAGCAGGCGGGCGACCCCCGCGAGACGCTCCTTGGCGTCATCCCAGCGGCGCAGATAGACGAGTTTCTGGTCGGGGCGGAGCTTCAATGTGCCCGAATTGCGCTGGATCAGATCGACGAGGCCGGCGGGATTGGCAAAGCGGTTGCCGCGCAGCGTGACGACCGCCCCCTTGGGCCCGGCCTCGACGCGCTCGACCCCGGCGTCGCGGCACCACCCTTTGATCGCGATGATCTGCAAAAGGTTCTCGACCTCGGACGGCAATGGACCGAAGCGGTCGATCAGCTCGGCGGCGAAGGCGTCGATCTCGCGCCGGTCGCTCAACGCGGCGATGCGCCGGTAGAGCCCGAGCCGCACGCCCAAATCGGCGACATAGCCCTCCGGAATCAAAACGGGTGTGCCGACCGTGATCTGCGGGCTCCATTCCTCGGCCGCCGGCGCCTCCCCGTCGCGGCTGCGCGCCGTCGCAACCGCCTCTTCGAGCATGTGCTGATAGAGCTCGATGCCAACTTCGCGGATATGGCCCGACTGCTCGTCGCCCAACAGGTTGCCGGCGCCGCGGATGTCGAGATCGTGGCTCGCCAGCTGGAAACCGGCGCCGAGATTGTCGAGCGTCTGCATGACCTCGAGGCGACGCTGCGCGGTAGCCGACAATTGCCGGCGCTCGGGCAGGGTCAGATAGGCATAGGCACGCAGCTTGGCCCGGCCGATCCGGCCACGCAGCTGATAGAGCTGCGCCAATCCGAACATGTCGGCGCGGTGCACGATCAGCGTGTTGGCCGACGGGATGTCGAGCCCCGATTCGATGATGTTGGTCGACAGCAGGAGATCGAAGGCGCGCTCGTCAAACGCGGTCATCACCGCTTCGAGATCGGCCGCCGCCATGCGCCCATGCGCGGTGGCGAACTTGATCTCGGGCACGATTTCGCGCAGCCGCTGGCTGACTTCGTCGAGATCGGCGATGCGCGGCACGACATAGAAGATTTGCCCGCCGCGGTCGCGCTCGCGCAGGATCGCCTCACGGATCGTGACCGGATCGTAAGGCATGACAAAGGTGCGCACCACCAGGCGGTCGATCGGCGGCGAGGCGATCAGGCTCATCTCGCGCACGCCCGACAATGCCAGCTGCAAGGTCCGCGGGATCGGCGTCGCGGTCAGTGTCAGCACATGGACGTCGGCCTTGAGCTGCTTCAGCTTCTCCTTTTGTGAGACGCCGAAATGCTGTTCCTCGTCGATGATCAGGAGCCCGAGATGGGCGAAGCGGACATCCTTGGCCAAGAGCGCGTGAGTCCCGATCACGATGTCGAGACGGCCTTCGACAAGCTCCTTCTTGACTGCGCGCGCCTCCCTCGCCGCCACCAGCCGCGACAATTGGCCGATGCGCAGCGGCAACCCGGCGAAACGCTCGGTGAAATTGCGGAAATGCTGGCGCGCCAGCAGCGTCGTCGGCACCACGACCGCGACCTGATCGCCGGCCATCGCCGTGACAAAAGCGGCGCGCAATGCGATCTCGGTCTTGCCGAAACCGACATCGCCGCAGATCAGCCGGTCCATCGGCCGGCCGGAGGCGAGATCGGCGAGCGTGTCGGCAATCGCGTTCAGCTGGTCGTCGGTTTCGGGATAGGGAAAACGGGCGGCGAACTCTTCATAAATTCCTTCGGGCGGACTCACCACCTCGCCTGGCCGCAGCTGGCGCTCAGCCGCGACCCGGATCAATTCGCCGGCGATATCGCGGATGCGTTCCTTGACCCGCGCCTTGCGCGACTGCCAGGCGACGCCGCCAAGGCGATCGAGCTGCGCCGCATTGTCCTCGGAGCCGAAGCGCGACAGCACCTCGATATTCTCGACCGGGACGTAGAGCCGATCGTCGCCGGCATAGAGCACGCGCAGGCAGTCATGCGGCGCGCCGGCGACATCGATCGTCTCCAGCGCTTCGTAGCGGCCGATGCCATGGTCGGCATGCACGACGAGGTCGCCAGGCGAAAGATTGGTCGCCTCGGTGATAAACTGGTCGAGATTGCGCCGCCGACGCGGGGTGCGAACGAGGCGGTCGCCGAGGATGTCCTGCTCGCCGAGCATGACGAGCCTGTCGGTGACAAAGCCCTGCTCGATCGGCAGCACGGCGAGACCGACCGCACCAGCCGGCAGCGCCGAGAGCGCATCGCCATCGGCAACCCGGCGCAAATCGGTGACGCCGCGCTCGCGCAGCACGCCGGCGAGCCGTTCGGCCGAACCTTCGCTGAACGCCGCGACCGCGGGATGTCGGCCGGATTTGTGCTCACCATCGAGATAGTCGCGCACCGCTTCAAACAGCACGATCCGCGGATCGGCGCGCTCGGCGGCGAAATTGTGCGCCGGCCGGGCGCCGGCATCGATCCGGTCGGGACTGCTTTCGGGGGCGGCGAATGGTGACAGCTGCACCACCGGCCGGTCAGCCAGCGCCGCCTGCCATTCGCGTTCGTCAAGATAGAGCTGGTCCGGCCGCACCGGGCGATAGACCGGGGCGCCGGCGCGAGCGGCGGTCGTCACATTGCGACGCGCACCGTAAAAATCGGCGATCGCATCGAGCCGATGGCCGCGCACCTCGTCGGCCTGGTGATCGAGCGACAGCCATGCGCCCGGCAGATAGTCGAACAGGGTCTCAAGCCGCTCATAGTAGAGCGGCAGCCAGTGCTCCATGCCGACATAGCGGCGCCCGGCGCTGACCCCTTCATAGAGCGGGTCATCGGTCCCGGTGGCGCCGAACTCCTCGCGATAGCGCTGGCGAAAGCGGCGCACCGCGTCGTCATCGAGCAAGACTTCGCTGACCGGCTGCAGCACCGCCTCGGCCGCGGCACCGGTCGAGCGCTGGGTCAGCGGATCAAAGCTGCGGATGCTCTCGATCGCATCGCCGAAAAAATCGAGACGCAGCGGCTGCGCCGCTCCGGCGGGGTAGAGATCGACGATGCCGCCGCGGATGGCAAACTCGCCCGGCTCGCGCACCGTATCGGTGCGCAGATAGCCGTTGTTGCGGAAAAAGCTCTGCATCCGGTCGAGCCCGATCCGGCCGCCGGTGCGCAATTTCAGCACCCGGCCGTCGAACAGCCGCCGCGGCGGCACCCGCTGCACCAGCGCGTTGACCGTGGTCAGGACGAAAAGCGGCGTTTCCGGCGGAGCGGCGGCCAGCCGGGTCAGGGTATCGATCCGGCGGCTGACGATCTCGCCATTTGGCGACACCCGGTCGTAGGGCAGGCAATCCCACGCCGGAAAGCTCAGCACCGCGATGCCGGGGTGAAAGAACCCGAGTGCGGCGGCAAACCGCGCCATCCGGCCATCGTCGCGGCACACTTGCAGCCACCGGCGCACCCCGCCGGCGGCAAAGAGCGTGCCGGTCGCGGCGGCGTCCCAGCCCTCGGGCGCACCGTCGAGCAGCACCCGCCGGGGCCGTGCGGCGAGCGAATGGCCGAGTTCGCCCAATGCCATCAACGGGCCTGCTCCCGCTGCCTGCGGACGCGGCGGTCAACCGGGAGTGCAGCGGCGGCCGCGACGTCCCGAGCGCCAGTTTCCGGCAGCGGCAACCGCCTCTGCGCCACAGCTCTCGCCATGCCCCGCGGCAGCAATCGAGCACACCCGCCGGTCGTGAAGAACATCAGCCGGGCGGCGTGCAGCGGAATGAGAGCAGCAGATGCATCACGTCGTGATCATGCCGCTTTGGCGGTGCGACCTGGCCGCTGACCCAGTCGAAGAGATCGGCGTCGGCGCATTCGAGCAGCGCCTCGTAGCGGTCGAGCTGGTCCGGCCCAAAGCCGGCAAGATGCGCCTCGGCAAAGCGGCCGAGGATCAGATCGCTCTCTCGCGTCCCGCGGTGCCAGGACCGGAACAGCAGGCGCTTTTTGCGAATGTCCGACGGGGATGTCACTCGGGCACTCTTGGCGGTGTCGAGAGAGGGATATAGAGATCCCCGGTCCCGGTGTCAGCCCGAACCTGCCGCGCTCAAACCCGCCATGCGTCCGGCCATCCTCGACCGCCTCTTCGCCCCGGTGACGACGCTCCCCGGGATCGGGCCGCAGCTCGGCCGCCTGTTCGAGCGGCTCACCGGCACGCTCGTCGTCGATCTGCTGTGGCACCTGCCGAGCGGCATCATCGACCGACGGGCCTCGCCGCCGGTCCGGGCGCTGATGCCGGACCAGATCGTGACGCTGCGGGTCCGGGTCGAGAGCCACGAGCCCGGAGCGGGGCGGCGGCCGTACCGGGTCGTCTGCAGCGACGACACCGGCACGCTGGCGCTCGTCTATTTCAATGTCAAAGGCGACTATCTGACGCGGCTCTTGCCGATCGGCGCCGAGCGTCTGGTCAGCGGCAGGATCGAGTTCTACGGCGGCTTGGCGCAAATGCCGCATCCTGATCTGGTGCTCCGCCCGGATGAGGGCGATCGCCTGAAGCCGATCGAGCCGGTCTATCCGCTGACCGCGGGGTTGCAGCTGCGGTCCATGCAGCGTGCTCTGGCCGCGGCGCTGGAACGGCTGCCGCAGGTGCCGGAGTGGATCGATGCGAGCCTCTTGCAACGCCGCGGCTGGCCCGGCTGGGCGGCGGCGCTGCGCCGGGTCCATGCGCCGGGCGAGGCGGCCGATTTGTTGCCGACCGATCCGGCACGCGAACGGCTCGCCTATGACGAGCTGCTCGCCAGCCAGCTCGCGGTGGCGCTGGTGCGGGCCCGTCGCCGTCGCCGCGCCGGCCGTACCATCGTCGGCTCCGGGGTGCTGACCGGCAAGGTCATGGCCGGGCTCGATTTCACGCCGACCGCCGCGCAGCGTCTGGCGATCGCCGAGATTAGCGGCGATATGGCGCAGCCGCGGCGGATGATGCGCCTGCTGCACGGCGATGTCGGCAGCGGCAAGACCGTCGTCGCGCTGATGGCGATGCTGCACGCGATCGAAAGCGGCGCGCAGGCGGCGCTGATGGCGCCGACCGAGATCCTGGCGCGCCAGCATCGCGAGACGCTGGCCCGGCTGACCCGCCCGGCCGGGATCGAGATCGGGCTCTTGACCGGCCGGGAGAAGGGCCGCGCCCGCGACGCGCTTCTCGCCGGCCTTGCTTCCGGCCTGACCCCGATCGCGGTTGGGACCCACGCGCTGTTGCAGCCGGATATCGTCTTTCGCGACCTTGCTCTCGTCGTGATCGACGAGCAGCATCGCTTCGGCGTCGAGCAGCGCCTGGCGCTTGCCGCGAAAGGCCGTGCCGCCGATACGCTGCTGTTGAGTGCCACGCCGATCCCGCGCACGCTGATGATGACCGCCTATGGCGACCTCGAAGTGTCCCGCCTCGCCGAAAAGCCGCCCGGGCGACAGGCGGTCGATACCCGCACCGTGGCGCTCGAACGCCTCGACGAGGTTGTCGCGGCGGTCGGGCGGGCCCTGGCACAGGGGGCCAAGGCCTATTGGATCTGCCCGCTGGTCGAGCAATCCGAGGATGCCGATCTCGCCGCGGCGCGGTCGCGCTTCACCGCGCTCGAGGCGCTGCTGCCCGGCCGCGTCGGGCTCGTTCACGGGCGGATGAGAGCCGCCGAAAAGGATCGGGTCATGGCGCAATTCAGCGATGGCCCGGTCGAGCTGATGGTGGCGACCACGGTGATCGAGGTCGGCGTCGATGTCCCGGCGGCGACGGTCATCGTCGTCGAGCATGCCGAGCGTTTCGGTCTCGCCCAGCTGCACCAGCTGCGCGGCCGGGTCGGGCGCGGCGCGCGGGCATCGACCTGTCTGCTGCTCTACCAGTCGCCGCTCGGCGAGGTGGCGCGGCAGCGCCTGCGCACGTTGCGCGAGACCGATGACGGCTTCCGCATCGCCGAGGAGGATCTGCGCCTGCGCGGCGCCGGCGAGGTGCTCGGCACCCGGCA
>DATJTI010000012.1:0-4128 GCA_035503615.1 Allostellaceae bacterium
CGGATCCAGGCGCTTGCCGAAGAGGTTCGCCGTACCGCCCTGCGCGTCCATCAGGAAACCGAAGAAGCGCACCGGCTGGCGGCGATCGTGCGCTCTGAGTTGGAGAGAAGCCGTGAGCTGTCGCGGTCGAGCCGCGATCAGGCGACATGTGCATGGCACGATCGAGCGCGGTGTCGGGACCGCGCACAACAGCGGCCGACCGGCCGGTAATAAAGGGGGCGATAACGAAGATTGATCCGGCGCGGCGCCCGATTGCGTGGGGATGATCGAGGCGAAGAGTCCCGACGACGATAAACCAGGCGGTTGCCGAGATGACCTCGACAACGGTCGAAAAGAAAAAATGCGTCTCGAGTTGCGCACCGCCCCCGGGATAGCGGATTCCTGGCAGGCCCCTTCGCCCTGGCCTGCCCGAGCGCCCTTTACCGGCAGCGGCAACGACCCAACATCTGCAGCGACAATACCGAGGCGGGCGCAACGCTGGCGCGGCGAATTGTCGTGGCTGCGCCATTCCGGCACCACTTAACTATTTTGTCATACGCTCCGCTTTTTTGGATCTCCGCCGCCGATGACCGATCTCGCCCTGAAAGACGGGCTGCTGTTGCCAGACCTCTACGATCGCGACGGCCTCGTCCGCGTCGACCGGGCTTTTGTCGCGCATCTCGCCGCTGCCGATAGCGGGTTGCACGACCGGCTGATGACGGCGCGGCGCGATCCCGACGCATTGGACCGCGCCGGCGAATCCGACCTGCTGGTCGACACCGCACCGCATGTCGAGGATTTCCTCGGGCAATTGTTCGGGATTGCCGCCGAGGTCAGGGCATTGCAGGAGCTCCATCACGAGCTGGCGCCGGTTTATTCGGTAAAGCGCTTGTTCGTACAGCGCCGCGCCGTCAAAGGCGTCAAGGAGCAGGAGGCAGCGGCGATCGACGGCGCCGCCCTTGCCGGCGAACTCGACCTGCTGATGGGCGGCGTGCTGATGGGTGACCGGCTCGACAGCCTCGCGGCGTGGGAACGGCGCTACGCCGAGCATGTCGCGCGCTGGCTCGACGACGAGACCGGCAACGCCGCGGCGCTGGCGACGGCGCAGCGCTACGCCGCCTGGGCAACCCTTTCGCCCGAAGGCCAAAAAAAGCACCGCGGCGGCGTGTTGTTCCAGGTGCCGCAGCGGCTCGACATGACCCATCTCGTCCCGGTCGAGACCATTGAGCGCGACGGCGTGACGATGCTGCGCCTGCCGCAGGACGAATGGCGGCGCCGCGAAGGCTTTGCGCTGACCGATCATGGCACCGACCTGACGGGTGCGCTCGACGAGGCGAATTACTGCATCTGGTGTCACAATCAGGGCAAGGACAGCTGCTCGCAGGGGCTCAGAGAAAAGGACGGCGCCTTCAAAAAGAGCGTGTTCGGCGTCACCCTCGCCGGCTGCCCGCTCGAAGAAAAAATCTCCGAACTGAACCTGGTCAAGGCGCGCGGCTACAGCCTCGGGGCGCTGGCCATTGTCGCCGTCGACAACCCGATCTGTGCGGCGACCGGCCACCGCATCTGCAACGACTGCATGAAGGCGTGCATCTATCAGCGCCAGCAGCCGGTCGACATCCCGCAGATCGAGACCCGCACCCTGAAGGACGTGCTGGGCCTGCCCTGGGGGTTCGAGATCTATTCGCTGCTGACGCGGTGGAACCCGCTCAACATCCGCCGCCCGCTGCCGCGGCCCGAGACCGGCAAGAAGGTGCTGGTCGTCGGGCTTGGCCCCGCCGGGTTCACGCTGGCGCACCATCTGATCAATGACGGGCACTTTGTCGCCGCCATCGACGGGCTCAAAATCGAGCCGTTGCCGGGCGAAATCTCCGGCGTCAATCCCGATGGCAGCCGCCTCCCGTTCCGGCCGATCCGCGATGTGGCCGAACTCGTCGACAGCCTTGACGACCGCGTCATGGCCGGGTTTGGCGGGGTTGCCGAGTACGGTATCACGGTGCGCTGGGACAAGAACTTCCTGAAGATCGTGCGCCTGCTGCTCGAGCGCCGCGCCGAGTTCGCGATGTATGGCGGGGTGCGGTTTGGCGGCACGATGACGATCGACAGCGCCTTCGCGCTCGGCTTCGACCATGTGGCGTTGTGCGCCGGGGCCGGGCGGCCGACGGTGATCCCGATGCCCAACAACCTGGCGCCGGGGGTCAGGCAGGCCTCGGATTTTCTGATGGCATTGCAATTGACCGGGGCGGCCAAGACCAGCAGCATCGCCAATCTGAGCGTGCGCTTGCCGGTGGTCGTGATCGGCGGCGGGCTGACCGCAATCGATACCGCCACCGAGTCGCTCGCCTATTATCCGGTACAGGTCGAGAAGTTCCTGTCGCGTTACGAAACCCTGGTGGCCGAACGCGGCGAGGCGGCGGTGCGCGCCGAATGGAGTATGGCCGAGCGCGAGAGTGCGGCGGACTTCATCGCCCATGGCCGCGCGCTGCGCGCCGAGCGTGAATTGGCCCGCCGCGAAGGCCGCGCCCCGCGCTTCGCCGAACTGCTCGACGGTTGGGGCGGGGTGACGATCGCCTATCGCCGCCGGCTGATCGATGCGCCGAGCTACACCCTCAACCATGAGGAAGTGGCCAAGGCGATGGAGGAGGGGATCCGCTTTGCCGAATTGTTGACCCCGGCGGAAGTCGAAGTCGATGCATTCGGTCAGGCCCGGGCCTTGCGGCTGACGCGCCATCGCCCGCAAGAGGTTGGCGGCGGCGGACCGTCGGTCGATCAGGGCCCGGGAGAGACGGTGGTCCTGCCGGCGCGTACGATCCTGGTCGCTGCCGGGACCCAACCCAATACGGTGCTGGCGCGCGAAGACCCGGACAATATCGTGCTCGACGGCCGCTATTTCCGCGCCCTCGACGAGGATGGCAGTCCGGCGGTGCCGGAGCGCGTAGCGAAACCCACGCAGGTGCGGGTTTTGACCCATCTGCGCCATGACGGCCGTGCCGTCAGCTTTTTCGGCGACCTCCATCCGAGCTTTTCCGGTAATGTCGTCAAGGCGATGGGGGGTGCCACGCGCGGCTATCCGGTGGTCAGCCGCCTGCTGGCGCGCCGTCCGGCATCGGCGCCGCCGCCGGCCGAATTGCGCCTCCGGCTCGATGACGAATTGCGTGCGCGAGTGCACGAGGTCATCCGCCTGACGCCGAAGATCCTCGAAATCGTGATCAAAGCGCCGATGGCGGCGCGCGCGTTCAAACCCGGCCAGTTCTATCGGCTGCAGAATTACGAGACCCTGGCGGCGCGAGTCGACGGTACGACCTTGGCGATGGAAGGGTTGGCGCTGACCGGTGCGGCCGTCGACCGGGAACGCGGCCTCTTATCGACGATCGTTCTCGAGATGGGCGGTTCGTCGGATTTGTGTGCACTGCTGAAGCCGGGCGAGCCGGTGATCTTGATGGGCCCGACCGGCACCCCGACCGAGACCCCGTCTGGCGAGACCGTGCTGCTGGTCGGCGGCGGGCTTGGCAATGCCGTATTGTTCTCGATCGCTGCGGCATTGCGGGCGCAGGGCTCGCGCGTGCTCTATTTCGCCGGCTACAAGACGATCGCCGACCGCTACAAGGTCGAAGACATCGAGCGGTCCGCCGACACGGTCGTGTGGTGCTGCGACGAGGCGCCGGGTTTTGTTCCCGGCCGACCGCAGGATGGCACCTTTGTCGGCAATATCGTCGAGGCGATCGCGGCTTATGGTGCGGGCGATCTGGGGCCGGTCGCGATCCCGCTCGGGGCGGTCGACCGCATCATCGCGATCGGCTCGGACGGTATGATGAACGCGGTTGCGCAAGCGCGCCAGGCACGGCTCAAGGGCTATTTCCGGCCCGACCACCGGGCCATCGCCTCGATCAACTCGCCGATGCAGTGCATGATGAAGGAGATCTGCGCGCAGTGCCTGCAGATGCATCGCGATCCGATGACCGGCACCGAGACCGTGGTGTTTTCCTGCTTCAACCAGGATCAGGAAATGGACCAGGTGGATTTCGCCGCGCTGCATCGCCGCCTGTCGCAGAACGGCGCCCAGGAAAAGCTGACCAAGCTGTGGATCGACCGCTGCCTGCACCATCTCGGGGAACGCCCCGCTCTTGCCGCCGAATAGCCCCGTCCGGACCC
>DATJTI010000013.1:0-4722 GCA_035503615.1 Allostellaceae bacterium
CGCGCCGCCGTCCGCGCATCCCTTCCCATGTCCACAATCTCAATCAACAAACCCCGCCCCGGACCCCGGGAAACCCATCGCCTCCCAAGCTCCCCTGCGGGGGCACGCCTTATACCAACCCCCCAACCCCACCGTCAACCCGGTTATCGCCGATGCCGGGGGTTAGCGAATGGCTGGTGCAGCGCCGCCATAGATAGGCGGGGTGGTGTCGTGTGTCCAGGGCGGCTGCCGCGTTTTGTGGCAAAGGTCAGATCAGCCCGAGCGCGCGCAGTTCGGCCAGCATCCGCTCGGGCGGCGGTGCGGCACCCGAGGACCGGTCGGGCGGTGCCGCTTCGGGCGGCAGATAGCGCCAGCCCTGGAACGCGCGACACAAACGCGTCTGCGTCTCGACCAGGGCCGGATCGACGTCGATCAGGCAATAGCCGCGGCCGTTCTCGTCCCGCGCGCGGCGAAACCCGGTCACCGATTGGCGCACCCGGATCCGGCCACGGATCACCCAATAGATCGATCCGCCCGCCAGTATCTCGGCTGCCCGGCGCGGATGGTTGCGGGTGTAGACCCAGTCGCCGCCACGCGCTGCTGCGCGCGCCGCCCGCACCCGGACGAGATCTTCAATATCGGTGATGCCGACCGCGAGTTTCAACAGGTGAAGGGTCATGCACGCATTCCGTCAGCCTTCCACGCCCGCCGGCCGGGCGAGCGCGATCAGCTCGGCACCTTCCTCGACCATGTCACCGACCGCGAACCGCACGCGCTCGACCCGGCCATCGGTAGGGGCGGCAATGGTATGCTCCATCTTCATCGCCTCGATGGTCATCAGCGGCTGGCCACGCCGCACCGGGCTGCCCGGCTCGACCAGCAGACGGGTGACCCGGCCCGGCATCGGGGCGGTCAGGCGACCGTCGGCGATCTCGGCATCGGCGGGGGCCGCGAGCCGGTCGATCTCGTCGAGTTGCCAGCTCTCGGCCGCGATGAAGACCGCCGTCTGCGACCCGTGCGCCAGCAGCCTGAGGCGCCGGTGCACCCCGTCGAGCACCAATGCAACGCCGCCATCGGACGCAAACGCGCCGGAAGCGAGTAAGGCCCGGCCGTCGAATTGCAGCAGCCATGCGCCGTCACGGGCGGTCGCGGTGATGGCGCGTTCCTCGGCGCCATCGCGCAACACGACATCCTGGGCAGCGCTGGCACCGAGGCGCCAGCCATCGGTCGCGGCCCAAGGCGAGTGCGGATCGGTCGAATTTGCGGCGGCCGCCGCACTTGCCGCGGCACGGGCACCAATCCGTGAGAGAACTGCCGCCGCCAGCACCGGGTCGGGGGCCGGTCGCGGCGGTGGCAGCAGCCGGGCGCGATGCTGCTCGATAAAGCCGGTATCGACCAGCGCCGCGGCAAAATCGGGATCGGCGGCGACCCGCGCCAAAAAATCGCGATTGCAGCGCACCCCAAGAACCGCCGTCTCTCCGAGCGCGCGGCGCAGCCTTTCGATCGCCGCCGATCGGTCCTCGCCCCAGGCGATGATCTTGGCGATCATCGGATCGTAGAATGGGGCGACGGCGTCGCCCTCGCGCACCCCGGTATCGGTGCGCGCCAGCTCGGGCGATGGCAGGTGCAAGCGGTGCAGCACCCCGGTCTGCGGCAGGAACCCGCGCGCCGGGTCCTCGGCATAAAGCCGCGCTTCGATCGCATGGCCGCGCAGCACGAGCTTGTCCCGGTCGCACGGCAGAGGCTCACCGGCGGCGACCCGCAGCTGCCATTCGACCAGATCGAGCCCAGTCACCCTCTCGGTCACCGCATGCTCGACCTGGAGCCGCGTGTTCATCTCGATGAAATAGAACTGGTCGGCCTCGGCGACGAACTCGACGGTGCCGGCGCCGACATAGCCGACAGCGCGCGCGGCGGCGACCGCGGCCGCGGCCATCGCGCGGCGCCGCTCGGGATCGAGCCCCGGCGCCGGCGCCTCCTCGATCACCTTCTGGTGGCGGCGCTGGATCGAGCAGTCGCGGTCGAACAGATCGATCACCTGGCCATGCCGGTCGGCAAACACCTGGACCTCGATATGCCGCGGCCGGGTCAGGTATTTTTCGAGCAGCATCGTGTCGTCACCAAACGCGGCAGCGGCTTCGCGCCTGGCACTGTCGAGGGCCGCGGCAAATTCGCCGGGTTCGGTGACGATGCGCATGCCCCGGCCGCCACCGCCGGCGGAGGCTTTGATCAGCACCGGAAAGCCGACCCGCCGCGCCGCGTCGAGCAGATGGTCCGGGTCCTGCCACTCGCCGTGATAGCCGGGGACGACCGGCACCCCGGCTGCTTCCATCAGTGCCTTGGCCGCCGCTTTGGCACCCATCGCCCGGATCGCCGCTGCGGGCGGCCCGACAAAGACCAGCCCCGCCGCTGCGCAATCCTCGGCAAAATCGGCGCTCTCGGAGAGAAAGCCGTAACCCGGATGCACCGCCTCGGCGCCACTCGCCCGGGCCGCGGCGAGGATCGCCGCGCTGTTGAGATAGCTCTCGCGCACCGGCGCCGGGCCGATCGGCCAAGCCTCGTCGGCGAGCTCGACATGCAGTGCGGCGCGGTCGGCTGCGGAATAGACCGCGACCGTGGCGATCCCCAGCCGCCGGGCTGTGCGCATGATCCGGCAGGCGATCTCGCCGCGATTGGCGATCAGCAGCTTTGTGAACACGTCGAGCCTCGGGGCGACGCCGGTCTCTCTGCATCCCCGCGACCACGGAGGGGCTCGTCGGTTGGCCGGAAGTCCTCGATGATCACGCCGGTCACATCCGGAAGACGCCAAAGCGGCCGGGTTCGCCATCATACCGACCGATCGGTGCGTTCAGGCTCGCCGAGATTGCCAGGCCCAGCACCATGCGCGTATCGGCCGGGTCGATGATCCCGTCATCCCACAGCCGGGCGCTCGCGTAATACGGATGCCCCTGGCTTTCGTACTGCGCGCGGATCGGCGCCTTGAATTTTTCCTCCTCGGCCGCATCCCAGTCGCGGCCCTGCGCCTCGCGGCTGTCGCGGCGGATCTGCGCCAGCACTGCCGCCGCCTGCTCGCCGCCCATGACCGAGATCCGCGCGTTCGGCCACATCCACAAAAATCGCGGCCCATAGGCGCGCCCGCACATGCCGTAATTGCCGGCGCCAAAGCTGCCGCCGATAATCACGGTGAATTTCGGCACGGCCGCAGTCGCCACCGCGGTCACCATCTTGGCGCCGTCCTTGGCGATCCCGCCAGCCTCATATTTCTGGCCGACCATGAACCCGGCGATGTTTTGCAGAAAGACGAGTGGAATGCCGCGCTGCGCGCACAGCTCGATCATATGCGCGGCTTTCAGGGCACTCTCCGAGAACAGGATGCCGTTATTGGCGAGGATCCCGACCGGATAGCCCCAGATCCGGGCAAAGCCGCACACCAGGGTCGGGCCATAGAGCCGCTTGAACTCGTCGAACTCGCTGCCATCGACGATCCGGGCGATGATCTCGCGCACATCATAGGGCTGGCGCGTGTCCTGCGGCACGATGCCATAGAGCTCTCCGGCCGGATAGATCGGCTCGACCGGCGGCTCGACCGCGAGGCCGGCTGTTTTCACTCGATTGAAATTGCCGACGATATGCCGGGCGATGCCGAGGGCGTGCCGGTCGTGCATCGCCAGGTGATCGGTGACGCCCGAGGTGCGGCTGTGCAACTCGGCGCCGCCCAATTCCTCGGCGCTGACGATCTCGCCGGTGGCGGCGCGGACCAGCGGCGGACCGCCCAGAAAGATCGTCCCCTCACCCTTGACGATGACCGATTCATCCGACATCGCCGGCACATAGGCGCCACCTGCGGTGCATGAGCCCATGACCACCGCCAGCTGTGGCACGCCAGCCGCCGACAACCGTGCCTGATTGTAGAAGATCCGCCCGAAATGATCGCGATCGGGAAACACTTCGTCCTGCGCCGGCAGATAGGCCCCGCCCGAATCGACCAGATAGATGCACGGGAGCCGGTTCTCGCCGGCGATCTCCTGCGCGCGCAGATGCTTTTTGACGGTCATCGGAAAATAGGTGCCGCCCTTGACCGTCGCATCATTGGCGACGACGACGCATTCCCGCCCCATGATCCGGCCGAGGCCGGTGATGACGCCGGCCGCCGGCACCTCGCCGTCATACATGCCGAAGGCCGCTAGCGGCGATAATTCGAGAAACGGCGAGCCCGGATCGAGCAGCAGCCGCACCCGTTCGCGCGGCAAGAGCTTGCCGCGTGAGAGATGCCGGCGCCGCGCACCCTCGCCGCCGCCCTCGGCAATCGTCGCCAGCTTGTCGCGCAGATCGGCGACGAGCGCGCGCATCACCGCCTCGTTGCCGTGAAACGCCGCGGCGTGCCGATCGAGCGCAGTGGTGAGCACGGTCATCGCTGATCGGAGCTTGCCCGCGCCCGGCGCATCGGGGCAAGCGGAAACCCGCCGCGGCCCGCCCTTGCGACCGGTGCCGGCCATCGCCGCCGGACCGGGCTTGCCTCGGCCGGGAAATCCGGGCAAACCCGGCTGCATGACCGATCTCGACAATCTCGACACACTCGGCGAAGCGGCGGCACTGGTCCACCAGGTGATGCCGCCGACACCGCAATATTGCTGGCCGCTATTGGCGCGGCGGGTCGGCACCGAATTGTGGGTCAAGCACGAGAACCATACCCCGATCGGCGCGTTCAAACTGCGCGGCGGGCTCGTCTATCTCGACCATGTC
>DATJTI010000014.1:0-49121 GCA_035503615.1 Allostellaceae bacterium
TTTGCCGATGCGGCGCGCTCCGCCGGGGTCAGCTCGGCCGCACCCTACCGCCATTTCCGCGACCGCGATGCGCTGATCGCCGATATCGCCCGCCGCGGTTTCGAGCTGTTTGCCGCACATCTCGATCGCGCCTGGAACGACGGCGCGCCCGACCCGTTCCGCGCCTTCGAGAATGTCGGCCGCGCCTATCTCGCCTTCGCCGGCAACGAACCGGCCTATTACTCGGCGATGTTCGAGGCCGGGTTGTCGTTCGACGACGACCCGGCATTGCGCCAGGCCGCCGACCGCAGCTTCGCGGTGCTGCGCCGCGCCTCGGAACTGTTGTGTGCCCGTCTGCCGCCGCAACGCCGGCCGCCCTCGCTGATGATGAGCCTGCATGTCTGGGCGCTGTCGCATGGCATCGCCTCGCTGTTTGCGCGCGGCGATGGCGGGCGGCGCCGCTTGCCGATGACCGCCGAGGACCTGCTCGAAGCGGCGATGCTGATTTATCTACGCGGTCTCGGGGTCATCGCCGAGCCGCCTGCGCCGGAACACTGAACCGGCTGGCACTGGGCCGGCGGTGCATTCAGCCGGCTGCGCCCGCGATCGACCGGGCCATGCGGGTCGCGCTTGACAATCGGACGCAGCTTTCCTATGTAAATGTTAAATACATTTACATGGTGCGGTCATGCATTCCTTGGCGGCGCATCTCGATGATCTCGGCCGACCGGCATGGCTCGGATTGACCATCCTGAGCTTTGTCGTGTGGTGGCCGCTCGGCCTCGTGATCCTCGGCTTTCTGATCGGGAGTGGACGAATGGCGTGTTGGGTCGATGGCGGTGGGGCGCGCTGGCAACGGCGCATCGAACGAATGCAGCAGCGCATGAGCCGGATGCAACGGACGGCCGAGCGCTGGGGCTGCGGTGGGGCCGCACGGCATGCCGCTGCGACCACCGGCAACCGCGCGTTCGACGAGTATCGTGCCGAGACGTTGCGCCGGCTCGAAGAGGAGCAGCGCGAGTTCTTGGATTTTCTCGATCGGCTGCGCCATGCCAAGGACAAGGCCGAGTTCGACGAGTTCATGGCCGAGCGCCGGCGCCGCTCGGAAGGCCCGGCAGCGCAGCCGCAAGGCATGTAAGCCGGAGCCGGCGTGTTCTTGGGCGCGGAGCCCGGCGGCTGGGGCGGCGCATTAGCAGCGCTGTTGCCAGCGGCCGGTGCCGCGCCCGCGCTCAAGCCGAGCGGAACAGGCGCTGGCCGATGAATTCGCCGGCGCCGATGCCGCCCGGACAGGCGAACAGCCCGCCGCCGGTATGGGTCACGAACTGGTTGAGCATGTCGAATTTCGACATCCGGTCGAAGATCTTGATAAAGCCGGTGCGGGGATCGCGCTGGTAGCATATGAAGAACAGGCCGGCATCGTATTCCATGCCCTGGCGCCACGGCGGCCAGCGCTCGGCGGTGAAATCCACCCCGTCATTGTACGAATAGGGCCGCCGCAGGATCTGCGCTCCGTTGTTGCTGGCCGCGGCAGCGAGGCGGACATGGGCGCTCTGCGGAATGACCGGGTTGCCGTCCTTGTCGGTGGCGGCGAGGTCGAGCGGGTCGCGCTCGCGTTTCTCGCCGAGCGGTGCGCCCGAATATTTGTGCCGGCCAAAGGTCTGTTCCTGGAATTCGACTTTCATCCGGTCCCAGTGTTCGAGTGCCATGCGAATGCGGCGGACGACGACATAGCTGCCGCCGCGCAGCCAATCCGGGCCTTCGTCGCCGACCCACACGAACTGCTCCATCACCTTGGGATCGGCGACCGACGGGTTGATCGTGCCGTCCTTGAAGCCCATCAGGTTGCGCGGTGTGCCGGTGCCGTCGGCAAGCGTGCAAAAGCCGGTCTGCGCCCAGCGCACCTCGGCAGCGCCGCCGGCCAGCCGCGCCAATTGGCGCACCGCGTGAAAGGCCACCTGCGGGTCGTCGGCGCAGGCCTGCACCGATAGATCGCCGCCGGTGCGGCTCGCCAGCAGCTCGTCGCCATTGAAGCGCGGCAGGTCGACCAGCGCCGGCGGCCGCTGCGCCAAGAGGCCGTAGCGATCCTTGCCGTCCTTGACGAACAGCCCGGCGCCGAAACCAAAGGTCATGGTGAGCCGCGCCGGCGGCAGCCCCAAAGCCTCGCCGGTGTCGGGTCCGGGCTCTGCCACATCCTGCCCGACCGGCTGCGCCGGCTGCCCGCGGCTCATGCGCAGCGACGCGTCGGTCCAGCGTTGCAGCAGCCCGATCACATCGTCACGGCGGGTCGTGACCAGATCGAGTGCCGCGAAATAGCTGTGGGTTTGCGCCGGTGTGGCGATGCCGCCCTGGTGCTTGCCGAGAAACGGCTCGACCAGGCTCTTGCTGTCAGCCGCCGCGGCCGCAGGCGTTCCGCTCCCGGCCAGAGCCCCGGCGGTCCCGGCCAGACCCAGCCCCGAGCCGGCGACGGCGGCAAGGCCGGCCGCGGCACGGACCAGACCGCGCCGGGTCGGGCGTGGTCCGCGATTGTCCCGCCCGCTCATCGGGTTGCCTCGACCAGCGTGTTCATGTCGTCCTCGACGTAATAGAAACCCTTGCCGTCCGGCGCCATCGCCAGCCCGAACAGATCGCCGCTGCCCGGCGGCGACTGCGCCTGGTTGGTGTCGATCCATTGGGCATAGAGCTGCTTGCCGGTGGCCGGATCGATCTCGACGACCTGGCCGTTTAGCGCATTGCACGCCAACAGGTGTCCCTCGGGGGTCATGACCAGCGCGAGCGGGCGTTTCAGCAGACCATCCTTGGTTACCGTGCGACCGGTGCCGGCGCTGGTGGTGCGCGTCGTCGCGTCAGGGATTGCGACGATCCGGTTGCCGATCGCGTCCGACACGTAGAGCGTGTGATCCGGAGCAAGCGCCAATCCGGTCGGGCCGATCAGGAACACGTCCCGGTCAGCCTGCTGGCCGAAACCGTTGGCAACGACCGTCTCATGCACAATCCGCGGCGGCTGGCCCGGCGCAATCGCCAGATCGAGCCGCAGCACCGTTGCCTTGTTGACGACCACCGGCGCGCCGTCGGCGCCATGAACCTGCGGGCCGGGCACACCAAAACCGGCCATGCTGACGAACAAGGTGGCGCTCGATCCATTATCGACCGTCGCCATGTTCCCCCATGGGTCGTCGATATTCGGGCCGGTCCAGACCGTGGCCAGCCGCCCGTTCGGATCGAGCACCAAGAGGCAGCCATTGCCCTTGGTGCGGGTCGTCCCGTCGGTGCTGGGGGTACTGCCGACGATGACCCAGCCGCTTTTCAGCACCGCCATTGCCGTGCCCAGCCCGACCCCGCCAGGGCATTGCGCAAGTTTCTGCGGCAGTCTGGCAAACAAGGCGGTTTTTCTGGTTGCCGGGTTGTAGCTGATGATCGTCGTGCCGGTGCCCTGCAAATTAGATAAATTATTGAAATTGTCGACGAGCACATCGTCTTTCTGGATCTTCCCGGCAGTCACCGGGGCGACGACGACGGCATAGGGGTTGAGGTCGCCATTGTCGGTGACGGTGGTGGTCTGGGTCACGTGCCGGTGGATCGTGTCGAGCAGGCCGGATGCATCGGCGGCTCGCGCGGGCTGGGCCGAAGGCAAGGCCAGCGCCGTCAACGATGCGAACAAGACAGCCGTTCGCAGCAGCTTCGCCGACAAATCACGTGTCATCAATCCCGCTCCTCTCGCGCGCCGGTGGCAGGCCCGACGTTGGTGCGATTAAGTCGCAATCTGATTACTCCGCCGATACATCACCGTCAAGCGACGATCCCGGCGCGGTGCGCATGGCAGATGCGCTGGTCAGAAGGTCAGGTTGACCCGCATGCCGAGCACTGCCTCGTTTTTGATCGACTGGTTCGGAACGTTGGGATTGGCGATGCCGCCGCCCACATTGAAGACATATTGAAAATCGGGCTGCAGCTGCACCGCCGGCGTCAACTGGTACTGGTAGGTCGCCTCGATCACCGTCTCCCCGGTCTGGATCGGGACAAAACTGCCGGTGAAGAGCGCCGTCTGCTGGTCGAGTGCCGCGCTGTAGCCGCTGACCTTTGCGTATTCGAGTGCGAGCCCGACGGTGTCGTTTTCCCGGCTGGCAAACGGCCCGTGCAGGGTCAGTCCGGTATTGAGGGCGAAGACGATCGGATTGCGGTTCCCCTGCGGTGTCCCCATGATCCGGGTGAAGAAGTTCAGCGTGCCGCCATTGGGCATTTCCCCGACCAGCTGATCGACGACGCCATAAAGACTCCAATCGCCGTGATGCTCGAGCGGCATTCCATCGCTGAGCGGATCGGCCAATGACAACCCGGTATTGTCGTATTCGAGATCGTCAAAGCTTTCGCTGTCGTACCAGAACCCGACCTTGTAGGTGCCTTGATGCACCTCTTCCTGCCCTGGGCTGACCATCGCGCCGAGGGCCGGATAGGTGTATTGTACTTCGCCGATCACGAGCGCCCCGCCATTGAGCGGAAAGCTCGTGCCCGAAGGGTTCTGCACCTGCGGGTCGCCGATATTGTTGGGCGCCGGATTGCCGTTTGTCACCGCGAGGAGCCCGGTCAGCGAGTCGGTGGGGCGCACCCGCAGCCGCACACCGAGCGCCGAGAGCGGATAGGCCGGCCCGCCGCCCGGCAGATCGGCCGACGGCACCATCGGCCAGCCGAACATCGTGTTGACGAACAACAGCGCGTTCTGGCTGACGATAAATTCCTGATCGAGGCTCATCTGCCCGATCTTCACATCGGCCCGGTCCTGGTCGAGAAATTTCTGCTGATACCACAGCTCCCACAGACGGGCGCCGTCATCCGCCTCGATGCCGCTCGCGGTCTGCAGGCTCAACAGATTGTTGGCGCTGAGGTTGCGACCGTGGATCTGCAAGGCGCTGACGTGGAACGTGCCGCCATACCAGCCGAAGGCCTGCTGGGTATCGAGCTGCAGTGCCATCTGGGTCAGGCCGTCATATTCAAAGCCCCGCCGGACGCCGCCCGTCACATTGCCGAGCACTTCGCTGGTTTCCGACAAGGCGAACGAAATTCCGTATTGGGCGAGCAGCGGCCGCAGGCCCCACATGTCGCCGACCAGATTGCCGCTTTTCTCGATGCCGGTCAGAAACCCGAGCGGCTGGAAACCTTCGGCTGGGGTGGTCTCGGGCGTTCCGGCACCGCCCGGAACCAGCAGTGTGGGCGGTGCCGCGGCGGCGGGAGCCGTCCACAGCGAGGTTGCCAGCCAGGCGCCGGCCAGTCCGCAACCGATCGATGCAGCGGTAAATCGCGACCCAATCGGCGCCGGCGGGAATGGCGGATGCCGCAGTGTCAATTCAAGCTCCCCTTTGCGTCGGACGGCTCGCCACGCTTGCCGGTTCGGCGAGTTGCATCTTTCAAGGTTCAACCTTGCACGGCTGATAATGCGAGTGACTCGTAACAACAAGGCAAATGCGAGTTAGTCGCATCTGCTATGCGTCGACCTCGAAGAAAGGGACCCATCCTGCCGGCGGATGACTGGCGGCGGCGACCGGCTTGCCAACACAGCGTTGCCGTCGGCTTGCGCTTCGGCTACGTCGTACTACGTTCGAACCTCGGTGGAGCAGGGCGACGCTGCCGCCGAACTCATCGTTCAGGATCCCGGTCGGTCATGAGTGCAGAAAACGCCCTTGAGAGCCAACAGCGGAGTGATCGGCCGCCGGTTCCGGTCGTCGTCACGCTGCCCGACGGCCAGCGCCGCGAATTCACCGGTCCGGTCAGCGGCGCCGACATCGCCGCCGCGATCGGCCCAGGTCTTGCCAAGGCGGCGATCGCGATCCGGATCGATGGCAAGCCGCGCGACCTCGCCACCCGGATCGATCATGACGCCGCGGTTGCGATTATCACCCGCGACACCGCCGAAGGGCTCGAGATCCTGCGCCACGACGCCGCCCATGTCATGGCCGAGGCGGTCAAGGAACTCTACCCCGAGACCCAGGTCACGTTCGGTCCGGCGACCGACACCGGCTTCTATTACGATTTCGCCCGCGCCGAGCCGTTTACTCCAGACGACCTCGCCCGCATCGAGGAGCGCATGCGCGCGATCGTGCGCCGCGCCGAGCCGATCACCCGCGAGGTGTGGGAGCGCGACCAGGCAGTCGCGTTCTTCGCCGGCATCGGCGAGCACTACAAGGCGGAATGGATCGGCGAGATCCCGGCAGCGGAGGAGATCAGCCTCTATCGCCAGGGCGGGTTCGTCGATCTGTGCGTCGGACCGCATCTGCCATCGACCGGGCATCTCGGCCAGGCGTTCAAGCTGACGAACGTGGCTGGCGCCTATTGGCGCGGCGACGCCAGGAACGCGCAATTGCAGCGCATCTACGGCACCGCCTGGGCCAGCCAGAAGGAGCTCGACCAGTATCTCTACCGTCTCGAAGAGGCCGAGCGCCGCGACCACCGCAGGCTCGGCCGCGAGCTCGAACTGTTTCATCTCGGCGAGGAGGCGGTCGGCAGCGTGTTCTGGCATCCCAAGGGCTGGACGCTGTTCCGCATCATCGAGGACTACCTGCGCCATCGTCTCGATGCCGCCGGCTATCTCGAGGTCAGGGGACCGCAGCTCCTCGACCGCAGCCTGTGGGAGAAATCCGGGCATTGGGAGAATTTTCGCGACAACATGTTCATCGCCGAAAGCCGCGATGACCGGGTGCTCGCGGTCAAGCCAATGAACTGCCCGGGCCATGTGCTGATCTTCCGCGACCGGCTCAGGAGTTATCGCGAATTGCCGATGCGGCTCGCCGAGTTCGGCAGCTGCACGCGCAACGAGCCGTCGGGCGCATTGCACGGCATCATGCGGGTGCGCGCCTTTACCCAGGACGACGCGCATATCTTCTGCACCGAGGACCAGATCACCGGCGAGTCGGTCGCGTTCTGCCGGCTGCTGCTGAGGGTCTACCGGGATTTCGGGTTCGACGAGGTGGCGATCAAATTCGCCGACCGGCCGACCTCGCGCACCGGCAGCGATGCGATCTGGGACCGCGCCGAACAGAGCCTGAAGGACGCGGTCGCGGCCGCCGGCCTCGACTATATACTGGCGCCGGGCGAGGGCGCGTTTTACGGCCCCAAGCTCGAATTCCACCTGCGTGATGCGCTCGGCCGCGACTGGCAGTGCGGCACCTTGCAGCTCGATTTCAACATGCCCGAACGGCTCGGCGCCTCCTATGTCGGCGAGGATGGCGGGCGCCATGTTCCGGTCATGCTGCACCGCGCGATCCTCGGCTCGATGGAGCGCTTCATCGGCATCCTGATCGAGCATTATGCGGGTCGTTTCCCGCTGTGGCTGGCGCCGGTGCAAATCGTCGTCGCCTCGATCACCGAGGAAGCGGCCGATTACGCCGCCGCGGTCGCCCAGGCCTGCGCCGCGGCCGGGCTCAGGGCGGTGCTCGATCGCGGCAACGAGAAGATCTCCTACAAGGTGCGCGAGCACAGCCTCGCCAAGGTGCCGGTGATGCTGGTCGTCGGCCGGCGCGAAGCGGAGAACCGGGCGGTCGCGCTGCGCCGGCTTGGCGGCAACGCGCAAGAAGCTCTTGCGCTCGACGAAGCGGTTGCTAGATTGAAGCGAGAGGCGGCAGTGCCGTCGTCGCCCTAACGGAAGAGGCGAGCCCGGGAAGGCGCTGATCAACCATGGAGAGGAGATTCTAGATACCTAGACCACCGATGAACCTGACCCCGACCCGTGACGGGCCGCGGATCAACGAGGAGATTGGCGTCCCGCGGGTGCGGCTGGTCGACGACCGAGGCAACATGGTGGGAGTAGTCGGGCGCAACGAGGCGCTCACGATGTCCGCCGCGGCCGGCCTCGATCTGGTCGAGATCGCTCCCAATGCCGATCCGCCGGTCTGCAAGATGCTCGACTTCGGCAAGTACAAATACGAAGAGCAGAAAAAGAAGAACGAAGCCCGCAAAAAGCAAAAGATCATCGAGGTCAAGGAGATCAAGCTGCGCCCCAGCATCGACGACCACGACTACGACGTCAAGATGCGCAGCATGGTCAAGTTTCTCGAGGAAGGCGACAAGGTCAAGGTGACGATGCGGTTCCGCGGGCGCGAATTGGCGCATCAGGAACTGGGCATGGACGTGCTGGTGCGGGTTCGCGACAACCTTCAGGAAGTCGCCAAGGTCGAGCAGATGCCGCGCATGGAAGGCCGGCAGATGACCATGGTCATGTCGCCGAAATAACCAGCAACAGCATCGTTAAGAGAACCAGCATCATCACGGGAAGCGGCGCGGCGGCGCAGGCCGGATCGGCAGAGGCTCGGTCGGGACCCAAACGCGCACGGCCGCGCGTAGCGGCCCGCCCAAAGCAAAATGCCTGCCCAAAGGAAAATCCCCGCCCAAAGGAAAATTCTGATGGCGAAAATCGAACGTTATGCGGCAAAAGGCGTGTTCGACCCGCCCGCTTACAGCCAGGCGGTCAAGATTTCGGGCGGCCAGACGATCCTTTATATCACGTCGCCTATACGGCCGAGGGCGGGGTCATCCAACCCTGTAGCGCGGCTTGCGTTCGCGGGGGCCGGTCGCTATAAGGCGCGGCTCGACCGAGCGGCGGCGCGCACCGCGAGCGGGTTCCGGCCGGTCTTGGCTGATACCGGCCAGCCTCTGATGGATCGTTACGGATGCCAAAGCTGAAGACCAAGAGCGGTGCCAAGAAGCGGTTCGGCCGCACCGGTACCGGCAAGATCAAGCACAATTATGCATACAAACGCCACCGGCTGATCAGCAAGCCGCAGCAGGGCAAGCGCAAGCGGCGCGGCACGACGCTGTTGGAAAAGGGCGATGCGCAGCTCGTCCTGACCTATATGCCTTATCTGCGGGGGTGAGCGATGGCGCGCGTCAAACGCGGTGTGACGGCGCATGCCCGCCACAAGAAGATCCTCGGTCTCGCCAAGGGCTATCGCGGCCGCGGCTCGACCGCGTATCGGGTCGCGATCGAGAAGGTCGAGAAGGCGCTGCAATATGCCTATCGTGACCGCCGCAACCGCAAGCGCGATTTCCGCGCGCTATGGATCCAGCGGATCAATGCCGGGGTCCGCGAGCACGGGCTGACCTATTCGCAGTTCATGCACGGTCTCAGGCTCAGCGGCCTCGAACTCGACCGCAAGGTGTTGTCGGATCTGGCCATTCGCGAGCCCGAAGCGTTCGCCGCGATCGTCGGCACCGCGCGCACCGCGCTGAGCACCATGCCACCGGCAGCGGCAGCCTGAGCGGCGCCACCGATGAGACGAGCAGCAGCAAAGCCGAGCACTTGCCGATTTACCGCGGGGTCAGGCTAGAAGAGGCCCCGCAAACAGCGCTTTCATGACCCGGGGCCGTCATGCACGGCCCTTTTTGATTCGCGGTCGGCACCAGGAGAACCCGCCATGGAAGATGCCAGCCAGCTGAGCGATGCCGCGACCGACGAGATCGAGGCGGCGAGGTCGCCCGAAATCCTCGAAACAGTGCGCATCAAATATCTCGGCCGCCGCGGCATCCTGACCACGGCGATGCGCGAACTCGGCGCCCTCGAACCCGAGGCACGCCGTCGTGCCGGGGCCGAGCTGAATACCGCCAAGGACCGGATCGCCGCTGCTCTTGCCGAGGCGAGCGAACGGCTCGGCCGCGCTGCTCTCGAAGAGCGCCTGCTCGCCGAGCGCGCCGATGTCACATTGCCGGTCGTGTTTGCCGGCGAGGGGCGCATCCACCCGATCAGCCAGACCATCGACGAGATCGTCGCGATCTTTGGCGAGATGGGTTTTGTCGTCGCCGAAGGGCCGCATATCGAGGAGGATTTCTACAATTTCACTGCGCTCAACATTCCGCCCGAGCATCCGGCGCGGCAGGAGCACGACACCTTCTACCTGCCGGAGCGGGCCGACGGCACCCGGCTGGTACTGCGCACCCACACCTCGCCGGTGCAGATCCGCACGATGCTGGCGCAGCAGCCGCCGATCCGGATCATCGTGCCCGGGCGGACCTTTCGCTGCGATCATGACGCGACGCATTCGCCGATGTTCCATCAGGTCGAGGGGCTGGTCATCGACCGGACCACCCATATGGGCCATTTGAAAGGCTGCCTGATCGAGTTCTGCCGCGCGTTTTTCGGGCTCGACGATCTGCCGGTGCGGTTTCGCCCGAGCTATTTCCCGTTCACCGAGCCTTCGGCCGAGGTCGATATCGGCTGCTCGCGCCGGGGCGGACGGCTCGAGATCGGCAATGGCGGCGATTGGCTCGAAATTCTCGGCAGCGGCATGGTCCACCCGAACGTCTTGAAGAATTGCGGCATCGACCCGGCGGAATATCAGGGCTTTGCGTTCGGCATGGGGATCGAGCGGGTGGCGATGCTGAAATACGGCATTCCCGATCTGCGCGCATTCTACGATGCCGATTTGCGCTGGCTGCATCACTACGGGTTCCTGCCGCTCGATATTCCCTCCCTCGTGCGCGGCCCGTTGACCGGAGGAGGAGCGGCGTGAAAACCACCCTCGCCTGGCTCGCGGCTCATCTCGATACCGAAGCGCCGGTGGCGGAGATCGTCGCGCGGCTGGTGATGCTCGGCCATGATGTCGAAGCGGTCGAGAACCGCGCCGCGGGGCTTGAACCGTTCACGATCGCAGCGGTCGTCTCGGCCGAGCGCCATCCGAATGCCGACCGGCTAAAGCTGTGCGTCGTCGATACCGGGGAGGGGCGGGTGCAGGTCGTGTGCGGTGCGCCCAATGCCCGCGCCGGCATCAAGGGCGTTTTCGCCCGCCCCGGCACGGTGATCCCGCGCAGCGGGGCGGTATTGAAAGAGAGCAATATCCGCGGCGTCGCCTCGCAGGGCATGCTGTGCTCGGCCGACGAGCTCGGGCTCGGCGACGACCATGACGGCATCATCGAGGCGCCGTCGGACGCGGCGGTCGGCGCGAGATATGCCGAGCTGATCGGTCTTGCCGACCCCGTCATCGACATCAAGGTGACGCCAAACCGCGCCGATTGCCTCGGCGTCCACGGCATCGCCCGCGATCTCGCCGCATCCGGGCTCGGCCGGCTGAAGCCGCTCGACACGACCCCGGTGGCGGGCCATTTCCATTCGCCGATCGCGATCACGATCGAGGACCGGATCGCCTGCCCGCTGTTTCTCGGCCGCCATCTGCGCGGGCTCTGCAACGGGCCGAGCCCGGACTGGCTCGTCCGCCGGCTCGAAGCGATCGGGCTGCGGCCGATCTCGGCACTGGTCGACATCACCAATTTTCTGACCTTCGACATCAACCGGCCATTGCATGTCTTTGATGCAGGCCGGCTCGCGGGCGATCTCGTCGTGCGGCTGGCGCGCGCGGGCGAAACGCTTGCGGCGCTGAACGGCCAGGATTACCGGCTCGACCCGGAGGTGACGGTGATTGCCGACGGCAACGGGGTGCAGAGCCTCGGCGGCGTGATCGGCGGCGAGGCGGCCGGCTGCACCGCGACGACGACCGAAGTGTTTGTCGAGGCAGCCTTGTTCGATCCGGTGCGCACCGCCGCAACCGGCCGCCGGCTCGGCATCGCGAGCGACGCACGCTACCGCTTCGAGCGCGGCCTCGACCCGGCTTTTGTTACCGACGGGCTCGAAATCGCCACCCGGATGATGCTCGATTTGTGCGGCGGCGAGGCGTCCGAGATCGTGACCGCGGGTGCGGTGCCGGATTGGCGCCGGCGCTATCAGCTGCGCGTCGCGCGACCGGCGAGCCTCGGCGGTCTCGACATGCCGGCCGAGGAGAGTGCCGCGATCCTCACCGCACTCGGCTGCACGGTCGAGCCGTTGCCCGGCGGCGATCTCGCGGTCGAGCCGCCCTCGTGGCGCGGCGATATCGAGGGCGAGGCCGACCTTGTCGAGGAGGTGCTGCGGGTCAAGGGATACGACCATATTCCAGCACTGCCGTTGCCGCGTACCGCACCATTGCCGCGCCCGGCATTGCTCCCGACGCGACGCCGCTCCGAACTGGTCCGTCGCGCGCTCGCTTCCCGTGGTCTGACCGAGACTGTCGGGTTCTCGTTTATCGCTGCGCGTGAAGCGGCGCTGTTTGGCGGCGGCAAGCCCGAATTGCGGGTCGTCAACCCGATCAGCGCCGATCTCGACGCGATGCGGCCATCGCTGCTGCCGGGTCTGGTCGCCGCCGCGCGGCGTAACGCCGATCGCGGCTTGGCCGATGCGGCGCTGTTCGAGCTCGGGCCGCTCTACGTGGACGACACGCCGCAGGGCCAGGGCCTGGCCGCAGCCGGGTTGCGGGCCGGTCACACCCGGCCGCGGCACTGGCGCGACCAGCCGCGCGAGGTCGATCTCTATGAGGCCAAGGCCGATGCGCTCGCCGCTCTTGCGGCGATGGGTGCGCCTGCCGGGAATGTCCAGGCGGCAGCCGACCCGCCTCCCTGGTACCATCCCGGCCGCGCCGGCACCTTGCGGCTCGGCCCGAAATTGCTCGGCAGTTTTGGCGAATTGCATCCGGCGGTGCTCGGCGCGCTCGATGCGAAACCGCCGCTTGCCGCGTTCGAAGTGCTGCTCGATGCGGTGCCGGAACCGCGCTCCGGCCGAGCCCGGGTGCCGCTGCAGCTTTCGGTGTTCCAGCCGATCGAGCGCGATTTCGCGTTTGTCGTCGATCGCGAATTGCCGGCGGAAACACTGTTGCGCGCGGCGCGCGGGGTCGATCGCAAGCTCGTAGCCGAGATCCGCCTGTTCGACATTTACGAGGGTGCCGGCCTGCCATCGGGCAAGAAATCGCTGGCGATCACCGCGGTGCTGCAACCGCAGGAACGCACCTTGACCGATGCCGAGATCGAAGGCTTTTCAAAGCGGCTCGTCGCCCAGGTCGAGAAGGCTACCGGCGGCACGCTGCGCGGGTAGTTCGCGCCGATGCTCGGCGACGGCCGATGGCCGAGGCCGCTCGGTAATTTCATCGAGGCCATCCCGGCCGCCGTTCGCGCGGGTTCGGGGTTGTAAGGTCTTGACGGCCGTTTAGAGTTAAGGTTATCGTAAGTTCATCTTGATGTAAGCCCATTGACGCATCGCGTGCGGCCGTCCCGGTGCCGCGAGCGGGGCGATCAACGGGATCGCACAAGTGCCGTTGCCTGCGCGGCGCCTTCTCGCCGCCCCGACCAAGGAGCAATCAAAATGGCAGAATCGGCCGACCGGCATCGCGTATCTGAAGGCCCGGAGAGCGAAGCAGACGAGCTCGAAGATATTCGGTTCGTTCTTTCTCCTCCCAATGTTGGCGAAATGCAGATCACTTTGGCGATCGGGTCACGCGCGCAACTGACGCCAAAGCTCGAAGCTGCGATCGAGGCGCTCGCCAAAGAACTTCAGGAGCGGGAAGTGCAAGCCTTGCTTCGCGAGCAATGCAATCCGGTCGTCGTCTGTAATCCGCTCTCCTGCGGTGGGGTGACCATTTGCAATCTGACGGTTGGACCAAAGAAGCCGGTCACCATTGCATAGCTGCGGACGGTGCTGGGAATCAGCCCATGAAAGAATCGAATTATAATGTTTGGGCAAGGCGGGACGATCGATATTACGTCTATAACGGGATGAGCGGCAGTCTGCTCGGGATGCCCGCACACGATCATGCCGCGTTGCGTCGCTACCTGGACAACACGGAAACACGGGACGTCTCGGCCGATCTGCTCGCGAAACTGGCGGTCGGCCGGATGCTGGTTCCCGACGACGCCGACGAGTTGCTGACGTTGCAGCGCCGCTATGAGACCAGCCGCCAAGCCAATGATCGTCTCGTGCTGACAATCGTCTCTAGTCTCGGCTGCAATTTCGACTGCCCCTATTGCTTCGAAGCCAAATATCCTTCGATCCTGGCACCGGATGTTCAACTGCAGATTCTCAAGCTGGTCGATGACCAGCTGCCGAAAATTTCGACGCTTCACGTGTCGTGGTTTGGCGGCGAACCGCTGCTCGGAAAGAAATCTCTACTGGATCTCTCTGACGCGTTTATCGCCAGATGCGACAGGGCCGGCATCACCTATGCGGCGGATATCATCACCAATGGTTATCTGCTCGACGATACCGCCTGCGCCGAACTGCGCCAGCGGCGTGTCGCGCTGGTGCAGGTCACGCTCGACGGACCGCCTGAAATCCACGATCGGATGCGGCCGCTGGTCAGCGGACGCGGCTCCTTTGCCCGCATCCTCAAAAACCTGCACCACGCGGCCGAAGTCTTCGATGTCGCGGTGCGGGTCAACATCGACGCGGAAAATTTCGCCCATGCCGATCGGTTGTTCCAGATCCTGGCCGCGAACGGCTTTGCCGGCAAGCTGACGGTCTATCCTGGCCAGCTGGTCGGTGTCGATGATGGCGCGCCCGCACCCTCCGCTACCTACCGCGCGTGCTGCTTTACCCGATCCGAATTCGCCAAGGCGGAATTGGCGTTCAAGAAGCTGGCGGACGCGCATGGCTTCGCGACGACGTCGCTGCCGGGTCCGAGCGGTGCGCCGTGCACGGCGGTGCGCGCCAACGAACTCGTGATCGGCAGCGAAGGGCAGCTTTACAAATGCTGGGAATCGGTTGGCAACGACCACGAGACCATCGGTCACGTCAGTGACTACCAGAGTTCCGATCGCCGCCTGCAAAAGTGGCTGAAGTTCGATCCGTTCGACGATCCCGAATGCCGGGGCTGCATCGCGTTGCCGGTCTGCATGGGCGGCTGCGCCCATCATGCGATGGACCGCCTCCAATATGAAAATCGGTGCAGCACATTCCGCTATACCTACCGCGAACAGGTCGAGGCGTTTGTCGATCGCAATGAAGCCAATCCAGGTCGAGCGATCCCGGCGCGTCGTGCCGCGGTGTTGGATACGCGCTGATCGGCTCTCGCAAGGTCGCGAAATCCGCCGGCAACATCGTTGAATTACTCCGCGTTTCGACCAGGGACCCGCCGGACGCAGCGCCAGGCGCGATCCTGGCGATTGCGTTTTCGCCGGGCCTTGGTGAGACTGCCGCAGACGATCGTGCGAGGGGCCGGCCGATGGCGCTGACAAACGAACGGGTGGCCTGGTTCAACGGCCGGATCGTGCGCGAGAGCGAAGTCCTGATCCCGTTCCGCGACCAGGGGTTCCTGCGCGGCGATGCGGTGTTCGACATGACCCGCAGCTTCAACGGCGAAGCATTTCGCCTCGAAGAGCATGTCGCCCGGCTCTACCGCTCGCTCAAATATCTCGATCTCGATCCCGGGCTGTCACCGGCGGAGATGGCGGCGATCAGTGCCGATGTGCTGGCGCGCAACCGGCATCTGCTGGGCCCGAACGAGGATTATTGGCTGGCGCAGCGGGTCAGTCGCGGCATCCACCCGGTTGCCGGCGACAATTGGGACCATTACGGTCCGAATGTGATTGTCGAATGCGTGCCGCTGCCGTTGCGCGAGCGCGCCCGGCTGTTCCGCGACGGGATCGATGTCGTCACCCCGTCGGTGCGCCGCACCCCGCCCGATTCGCTGTCGCCGCGCGCCAAGATGCACCAATACCTGAACCTCGTTCTCGCCGACCGCGAAGTGAAGGCGCAAAATCCGGACGCCTGGGCCGTATTGCTCGATGTCAACGGCAATCTCGCCGAAGGTAACGGCAGCAATATCTTTCTGGTGCGTGACGGCAGCCTGCTGACGCCGCGGGCGCGCTTTGTCCTGCCCGGGGTCAGCCGCCAGGCAGTGATCGACCTCGCCCAAGGGCTCGGCATCGCCTGCGCCGAGGCCGATCTCGACCTTTACGATGCTTACACTGCCGAAGAATGCTTTCTGACCTCGACCAGCCTGTGCATCTGCGGGGTCAAAAGCCTGAATGGCCGGGCCTTCGGTGCCGGCGGCATGCCGGGACCGCTCACCCGCAAATTGACCGACGCCTACAAGCAACTGGTCGGATGCGATTTCGTCGCGCAATATCTGCGTCATCTCGACAGCTGATCACGTTTCCCTGGGGACGGGGATCATTCGATCCGCGGCCGCGTATTGCTGGTCGGATGCGGTCCGGTCAGCGGGCCGCGGCACGACGGAGGGTTTCGTGAACAGGACGCTGCTCGCCGGTGTGATCGTTGCCACGGCGGCACTCGCGATGCCGGTTTTGGCCCAGCCGGCCGGGAATCCGACAACCCCGCCGGCCGAAGCGGCACCATCCGCCGCACCAGGCGCGGGCAGCGGTGTCCCGGCGACGCCACAACCGCAAGCTGCGGAACAGGGCCGGGACGGGGGATGGATGCACCACCGCGGCGGGTGGGGAATGGCCGGCCAGCCGATGCTGCGGCAGATGATGATGCGCCGCATCTGGATGGGGCGCGGTGATCCGCAGCAGCGCTGCATCGACCGGTTGGCCTGGCGGGCCGCAAGGGCCGCCTTTGTCGAGACCAAGCTCGATCTGACGGCGCAGCAGCAGCCGCTGTGGGACAAGGTGCAGGGCATTGCCCATGCCGAGCAGCAGAAGGAACGGCAGCTCTGCGCGCAACTGAAACGCGGCCCCGAACTGACCGTGCTCGATCGCCTGGACCGGGCGCAGCAATTCCTGTCGACGCGGCTCGATGCGTTGCAGCAGGCAAAGCCCGCGGTCGAGGCGTTCTACCAGGCGCTGACCCCGGCGCAGCAGGCGATCTTCAATCACCCGTTCCGCCCCTAGGCCCCGGGCGCGGCTGCCGGTGACCGGTCGAGGCGCGCGCTACGCGCTTCGATAGAGGTTGTTTGCCGCCGGTTGGGATCGCTAAGTTGCCGGCGGTCCAAACCCTGCCGCGACCTAGGGCTGCCGATGCCGTTTGACAGTGACCCAGCACCTGGCTTGGAGGCACGGCTGCGCCGCGAGATCCGCGGCGAAATCCTGTTCGACGCCTTCAGCCGCGGGCGCTATGCGACCGATGCGTCGATTTACCAGATCGAGCCGCTGGGTGTGGTCGTGCCGCGCGACCGCGCCGACGCCGCAGCGGCAATCGCGATCGCTTGCGACGAGGGCGTGCCGGTATTGCCGCGCGGTGCGGGCACCTCGCAATGCGGACAGACCGTGGCCCGTGCGCTGGTGCTCGATTGCAGCCGGCACATGGACCGGATCGTCTCGGTCGATCTCGACGGGCGACGCGCGCGGGTCGAGCCGGGGGTCGTGCTCGACCGGCTGAACCGGCAGTTGCGGCCGCACAAGCTGTTCTTTCCGGTCGATCCGTCGACCGCCAGCCGGGCCACGATCGGCGGCATGACCGCCAACAACAGCTGCGGCTCGCGCTCGATCCGCTATGGCAACATGGTGCACAATGTGCGCGGCATCGACGCGCTCTTGGCCGACGGCACGACCGCCTGGTTCGGCGAGGTTCCCGGCAATTTCCCGGCCGAGCCCGATGTCGCGATGCCCGAGCGCTATCGCAACCTTGTCCAGCGGATGCGCGCGCTGCACCGGCGCGAGGCCGACGAAATCGCCGCGCGCTTTCCGCAGGTGCTGCGCCGGGTCGGCGGCTACAACATCGATGCGATCGATGAGGCCGGCCACAACATGGCCCGGCTATTGGTCGGTTCCGAGGGCACGCTCGCCTTTTTCAACGAGATCGAGCTCGAATTGCAGCCGATCCCGGCGCACCGGGTGCTCGGCATCTGCCATTTCCCGACCTTTTACAGCGCGATGGCCGCGACCCGGCGGATCGTCGAGCTGGGCCCGAGCGCTGTCGAGCTGATCGATCGCACGATGATCGAGTTGTCGCGCGACATCCCGATGTTCCGCGCCACTGTGGACCGGTTTGTGCGGGGCGAGCCGGCGGCGGTGCTGATGACCGAGTTCGCCGGCGACGACCCGACGGAAAACCTGCGGCGGCTGAAGGCATTGGGCGAGCTGATGGGCGATCTCGGCTATCCCGATGGCGTCGTCGAGGCGATCGACCCGGCGTTCCAGGCGGCGATCCTGGAGGTGCGCGCCCAGGGCCTCAATATCATGATGTCGATGAAGGGAGACGGGAAGCCGATCTCGTTTCTCGAAGATTGCGCAGTGCGGCTCGAAGATCTGGCTGATTACACCGACCGGCTGACCCGGATCTTCGAAAAGCATGGCACCTACGGCACCTGGTATGCGCACGCCTCGGTCGGCTGCCTGCATGTGCGCCCGGTGCTGAACGTCAAGCAGGAGCTCGAGGTCAAAAAGATGCGGGCGATCGCCGAGGAGGCGTTTGCGATGGTCCGCGAATACAAGGGCTCGCATTCGGGCGAGCATGGCGACGGCCTGGTGCGCTCCGAATTTCACGAGGCGATGTTCGGCGCGCGCCTCGTCCATGCTTTCGAGGAGGTCAAGGACGCGTTCGACCCGCAGGGCTTGTTCAACCCGGGCAAGATCGTCCGGCCGCCAAAGATGGACGACCGCAGCCTGTTTCGCTACCGGCCGGATTACCGGCCGTTGCCGCTCGCCACCGCACTCGACTGGTCGGAATGGGGCGGGTTCGCCGGTGCGGCCGAGATGTGCAACAACAACGGTGCCTGCCGGGCCCGCGACGCTGCGGTCATGTGTCCGTCGTTTCGCGCCACCGGCGACGAGCGGCACCTGACCCGCGGCCGGGCCAACACGTTGCGGCTGGCGCTCTCGGGCCAGCTCGGTCCCGACGCGCTCGTCCGCGAGGACATGCGCGAGACGATGGAGCTATGCATCTCGTGCAAGGGATGCAAGCGCGAATGCCCGACCGGCGTCGATATGGCGCGCATGAAGATCGAGTTTCTGCACCATTACCGGCAGCATCACCCGCTGTCGCGGCGCGACCGGCTGATCGCCTATCTGCCGCGCTATGCACCCCATGCCGCGCGCCTCGCGCCGCTGCTGAACCTGCGCAACCGGATGCCGCTCTTGGCTCAGCTGGCCGAGCGCTGGTTCGGGCTCAGCGCCGCGCGCAAATTGCCGGAATGGTCGGCGCGGCCCTATCGCGCCGCCGCGTCGAGCGACAGCGGCAAGGCGACAGGTGGCGGACGGGAGGTCGTGCTGCTGGCCGACACCTTCAGCCGCTGGTTCGAACCCGAGAATATGCGCGCCGCCGAGCGCGTACTGCAGCGCGCCGGCTATCGGTTGGTGAGCCCCGACCCCGCGCGGGGCCGGCCCTTGTGCTGCGGGCGCACCTTTCTCGCCGCCGGTCTCGTCGCCGAGGCGCGCGTCGAGGCGCAGCGCATGGTCGAGGCGCTGGCGACACATGTCGCCGCCGGAACGCCGATCGTCGGGCTCGAACCTTCGTGTCTCTTGACCCTGCGCGACGAATTCCCGGCGCTGCTGCCCGACGCGGTGACGCGGGCGCTCGCCGGCCATGCCCAGCTGTTCGAGGAATTTGTCGACAGCGAGCGCACCGCCGGGCGCTTCGATCTGCCGCTGGCGCCGATGCCGGGCCGCAGCGTGCTGCTGCATGGCCATTGCCACCAGAAGGCCTTCGCCACTGTCGATGCCGCAGTCAAGGCCTTGCAGCTGATCCCCGATCTCGCGGTCGCGACCTTTGATTCGACCTGCTGCGGCATGGCCGGCGCGTTCGGCTACGAGGCCGAGCACTACCGGATGTCGCTGCAGATCGGCGAATTGGGGGTACTGCCGAAGCTGCGCGCCGCCGCCGCAGAGACGATCCTCGCCGCCTGCGGCACCAGCTGCCGCCACCAGATCGCCGACGCGCTCGGCCGCGAGGCGCGCCACGTGGTGCGCATCCTCGACGACGCCTCGATGCCGGCCTGAGTGCGTCCGGCCTGAGCGCGCCCGGTCTGATCGCGCCGGGTCTGGCGGCGCTGCAGGGCGCTGCGTAACGGTCTAGAGATCGAGTTCGATGATCGGGGTTTTGGCGCGCGAGCAGCAGATCAACAGGTAACGCGCGCGATCGGTCTCGGACAGGATCTGGTCGCGGTGGTCGGGCTCGCCGGCGCGGTATCGTGTCAGGCAGGCGCCACAATAACCGAGCTCGCACGAGGTTCGCACCGCAATCCCGTGGCGGCGCAGCACGTCGATGATCGTCTCGCCTGCCGGCACGTCGTATTCACCGCCGCTTTGGGCGAGCCGGACGCGGAACGGCCGGTCTTCTTCGAGCGGCCGCGGCGGGCGCGCCGCAGGTCCGGTGAAATATTCGCAATGCACCGTGCCCGCGGGCCAGTGGGCGGCGGCGGAAGCGGCGGCCGTCATCATGGCGGAGGGGCCGCAGAAATAGAGATGGGTCCCGGCCTGCGGCTCGCGCAGCAATCCGGCGATATCGAGGCTGCGCGCCGGGTCGCCGCCATCATGGTGGAAGCGGACCCGGCCTTGCGCCGCCAACAGATCGAGCTCGTCGCGAAACGCCGTCGCCTCGGCCGTGCGGGTGCAATAGTGCAACAGGAAATCGGCACCGCGGCGACGCAATTCGGCAATCATCGCCATGATCGGGGTGATGCCGATGCCGCCGGCGATAAACAGATGCCGCCGAGCGTCCGCGGCGAGCGGAAAGTTGTTGCGCGGCAGCGAGACCTCGACCAGTTCGCCGACCCGCATCGTGTCGTGCAGCAAATGCGAGCCCTCGCCGCCGGGTTCGCGCAGCACCGCGATGCAGTAGCGCCGCCGCTCGGCCGGATCGTTCCACAGCGAATAGTCGCGCAAGACCCCGTGGCCGAGCCGGACCGCGACATGCGCACCGGCGGCAAATCGCGGCAGGTCGCGCCCTTTCGGATCAACCAGCTCGTAGCCGTTGATTGCTTCGGCGAGGTAGCTGATCGAGCGGATGCGCAGCAGCATGTCGGGGTCTCCGCGTCGGGACTCGCCGACTATGCCCGCGCCAAAGGCCCGGCGCATCCCCGATCTTGCGGGTGGCCGCGATTGCCGGCGAAGATCGCGAGCAACCTCGGATCAGGGAGAGGAGGGCAAAGATGCCGCTCAGTTTTCGCCGGGTCGTGACCGGCCATGACGCTGATGGACGCGCCATCATCCAGATCGACGAGATGGCGAGAAACCTGGCCTCGTCGCGGCCGGGTGCGACTGCGGGCGTGGTGTGGACAACCGAAGGCTTCCCGGTCGACAACAATGGCGACGCGGACCAGGGCCAGCGCCGCACCGGCACCACCTTGGCGAACGGCACGGTGTTTCGCGTGCTCGAGCTGATGCCCGGCTCGGCACCGCGCAACCACCGCACCGATTCGATCGATTATGCGGTGGTGATGTCGGGCGAGATCGACATGGAACTCGACGGGTCGAGCGTGCATCTGAAAGCAGGCGACGTGCTCGTTCAGCGCGGCACGATCCACAACTGGGTCAATCGCGGTACCGAGCCTTGCGTCATCGCCTTTGTCCTGATTGCCGCCAACCCGGTGGTCAAGGGTGGGAAGGTGCTGAACGCCCAGGGTTAGTGCGCCCAGGGTTAGCGCGCCCAGGGTTTGCGCGCCCGGGGTTAGCCGGGGGAGCTTGTCCCGGAGGCGGGCTGGCCGGCTGTTGTCGTGGGCTCGGCCTGGCACCGGCAACCGACGCACCGGTGATGGGGCTCCTCCTCACGGCGGTCAGTAACCGCCCCCGTGCCATGTCATCGGCTCCGCCGAGCTGTCGCAGCTGTAGCGGCAGGGCTCCGAATATACGGGTGTCCACCGCCGAGCGAGCAACGCATGCATTCTTTTCAGGCGCCGCGATCGGCGCGATCCCCAGGATCTGGCCGATCTGCGTCCGGCCGGTCCCTTCACTATCGGCGCCACCGACGCCGAAAGTGGGGCCGGCCACACGACCGTTACCGCGGCCGACGGAGCAAGGCTGGCCGAGTGTAACACGCCCGGCGATGCCACGGCCGGCGATGCCACGGCCGGCGATGCCACGCCCGGGGATGCCGCGCCCGGGGATGCCACGCTCGGCGATGCCACGCTCGGCGATGCCACGGCCGGGGATGCCACGGCCGGGGATACCACGGCCGGGGATGCCACGGCGGCGTGCATCTTCCCCGGTACCGGTGCACCGCTCGGCAGCAGGTATACGATCGTCCATGCCGCGAGCCCGATCAGCGCCGCCCCGAGCGCCGCCCCGTTCGGTGATGCCGGCCACTTGGCGCGTTGCACCGAAGAGACGAGAAAATGAGCAATTCGTTGGATGCGCCACGCGGCGGCTGGAGTTGCTGCCGGCGTCTCGCCTTGTGCCGGTGTCTCGTCCTGTGCCGGCGTCTCGCCTTGTGCCGGTGTCTCGTCCTGTGCCGGCGCCTCGCCCTGTGCCGGCGCCTCGCCGTGCCACAGCCACAAGCCCGGCTGTTGGCACTCGTTGTCAGTTGGCGCCGTGTCGGGTGATGATGGCTCCGAGCTTTTCACCGCGTTTCCCCTCTGGCACCGATCATTAGCAAACAGGCGGCAATATCAGGAGGCAAGAAAGAGGCAATTCTTCCCCTCCGCGGTTCATTTTCACCCGGGATTCCAGCCCCATGGGAACAACCCGGCGGTGAGGGGGAGCGGGCGGGGAGGCATGGGCCCCGCCTCCTCCGCCGACCCCCTGGGCCGGCCGCCAGGGTAACCCGGGATCCCGCGGCTCATACCCAAGCTCGTGATTGGCGGCAGTATAGCCGGTTGGCGTCGCTGTGTAGAACAAAGTCGGGCGCGATCCACAGTAGCGAGAGCAGTGCCCGCGCCGCTGCGATTTTTGATGGTCCGGCGGCGTCCTTCCGCGTCGGGGATCGCCGGTGAATTCGTCGGAGTTGTTGTCCTCGGGTGTCGGCGGTCGGCGTCCGATCGTGTAAGATGACCCGATTGCGCATCCCGTCCGCGCAGGCTTGCAACAAGCATGGAGCTTCAGGAATGGCCGACACACTCGAATACACGCCACCAAAGGTCTGGGTCTGGAACAAGCCGAGTGGCGGCAGGTTCGCCAACATCAACCGCCCGATTTCGGGCCCCACCCAGGAGAAGGAGCTGCCGGTCGGGCGCCACCCGTTGCAGCTCTATTCGCTCGGCACGCCGAATGGCGTCAAGGTCACGATCATGCTCGAGGAGCTGTTGGCGCGCGGCCATAAGGGCGCCGAATACGATGCCTGGTTGATCCGGATCGGCGAGGGCGACCAGTTCGGCAGCGACTTTGTCAAGATCAACCCCAATTCCAAGATCCCCGCTTTGCTCGACCGCAGCGGTCCAACGCCGATCCGGGTGTTCGAGACCGGTGCCATCCTGGTGCATCTGGCCGAGAAGTTTGGCGAATTGCTGCCGACCGAGCCCGCGGCGCGCGCCGAATGCCTGTCGTGGCTGTTCTGGCAGATGGGCAGCACGCCCTATGTCGGCGGCGGTTTTGGCCATTTCTACGCCTATGCGCCGGTCAAGATCGAGTATGCGATCGACCGCTTCGCGATGGAGACGAAGCGCCTGCTCGATGTGCTCGACCGGCGCCTCGGCGAAAGCGAATACGTCGCCGGCCCGGCCTACACGATCGCCGATATCGCGATCTGGCCGTGGTATGGCGGACTGGTGAAGTTCAACCAGTACGGGGCGGCGGAGTTCCTCGCGGTTCACGAGTACAAGAATGTGCAGCGTTGGGCCGACCAGCTGTTCGAGCGGCCGGCGGTCAAGCGCGGGCGCATGGTCAACCGCCTGTCCGGCGAGCCGTCGAGCCAGTTGCACGAGCGCCACGACGCCAGCGACTTCGAGACCAGGACGCAGGACAAGCTGGCCGCTGCCGCGGGCTGAGCCGGGTATCCCACAGGCCGACATCCGAGCCCGGGATCCGTCGGCCGTGGGCAACGGCGCGAGGCATGGCCCCGTAACCGCGAGGCCCCGTAACCGCGAGGCCCCGTAACCGCGAGGCCCTGTAACAAGGCCGCGAAATGGTGCAATGATCGCAGGGTCGCAGAAACCCTCGCCAATCTTGCAGAAGGACTTTGAGAGACATGGTTCAGGAAGGACAGACAAGTTTCACCGCCGAGCCGCTGACATTCAGCGTCCGCCACGAATTGTGGGACGGCAACATTCATGATCATGCCGATCAGGGTGTATCGATCGCGGTGACGGCGGAAATCGCCGGCAAGGAAACGACACTGTTGCGGTTCAACTGCTTCGACCAGGAAAAGAGCTACGTCTACGGGCCGGAGAACCACGGTCCGCTGGCCGCGGCACCGACCGACGGGGACTACGCCTCCGAGACGCTGGCCGATGCGGTCAAGGTCTACCGCATGGACCCGATCGCCGATGGCAATCCGATCGGCTGGACCGTCAAGACACTCGCGACAAAGCTCCCGAAGATGCTGAAACGGGCGGGATATCCCCAGCTCGCGGCGGCCGCCGACATGGCCGGGGTCGCGCGCGTCCTGCCGGAGGTCGAGGCCTGCGCCAGGGAGCTCTTTGCCACCAAGCGCAACACCGTCAAGCACAATCGCGGCACGCACATCTTCGAAGCCGGGAATATCCGGCTCGGGCTCGAAATGCGTCGCCAGGCGGGCGGGGATGGCGGTCTTGCCGTCCATGTGCTGACCGATATCGGCGGCTCCAGGGGCAAATCCTATGTCGAGGAAACCGAAATCCTGGCCTTCGACTGTTTCTGGCAGGCACCGCACTACCATTATGGCCCACGTAACAAGAACCACCGCATCTATTGGGACAAGACGCTGGTCGATGATCCGCTCGGCTGGGTTTTCGAGCAGTTCGAAAACCGCAAGCTCGGGTCGATGATCGAACGGGCCGGCTATCCCGGGGTTGCGGCCGATCTCGATCTCGAAAAAATCGCCTCGGTGCTCCCGGCGGTGAAAAAGAAAGCCCGCGAATTGCAGGCCGAAGGCGAGGCTTTGACCGGCCATCCGGGGCTGCCGCGCGAGGTCACTCCGAACCTGGCCGGCGGCGGCTGAAGCGTCGGGGTTCCGGGCCGAATCCGGGAGCAAGGCGCCGGACGCTCGGCAACGCGCTGTCTGCCGATGATGCGGCCCGGAGATTGCCGGGCCGCCCCGAAACTCCCGTTTCGCGGCCACGCCGCTCCGGCGCAATCGGATGGCGGCCCGGCTGTCCGCGGGTCTACTTGCGTAGCGCGGCCGAGCGGGTCGGGTAGACCGCGCCCGGCGCCTCGGCCTCGAGGCCGGCGATGGCCCGGCCGCGCGTCTCCGGGAGCAGCAGCAGCATCACGATCATCAGCGCGTGGGCGAGCGTCGAGAATATCGCGATCGCCGTGCCGAGCGGCATGATCGCTGCGGCAAACCCGATTGCCGTCATGAACACCGAGCCGATCGCCCGCCCGGCATTGTAGCAGAAGCCTTGGCCGGTGCCGCGGATGCTGGTCGGGTAGAGCTCGGTCATGAACGGGCCCATCGGCGCGAACTTCATCAGGATCGCGGTGTTGAGCGGGATCCCGAGAAACAAGAGACCGGTGTTGCCGATCGGCACGTAAAGATAGATCAGCACCATGACGATCGAGGCGACTGCCGAGATCATGAAGGTGGCTTTGCGGCCGATCGCATCGGCGAGATAGGCGCCGCACAGGAAGCCGATCAGCGACCCGAAAGCCAGGACTGCGACATAGAGCCCGGTGTGGGAATTGGTCAGATGGCGCACCGTGCGCAGATAGGTCGGCATCCAAAACCCGACCGCCCAGACCCCGCCCTGCGCGCCCATGACCATCAGCGCCACTTTGATCGTCATCCACAGATATGGCCGGTGAAACGCCGAGAGCAGATGGGCGAGCCCCGGCCGCGCACCACTGTCGCGCTGCTCTTGGAACGCCGTCGATTCCGGGATGCTGCGGCGGACCCACAGCACGAACAGCCCGGGCAGGATGCCGACCCAGAACAATGCCCGCCAGGCGATCGCCGCAGGCAGAACAGCAAAGAGGCCGGCATAGACGAGTGCTGCGAGACCCGGTCCGAATGCGGCACCGGTCTGCACAAAGCCGACGCCGCGGCCGCGATACTTGTCGCGGATCACCTCGCCCATCAAAACCGCACCGGTCGCCCACTCGCCACCGAAGCCGAGCCCGTGCAGCCCGCGCAGGATGAACAGCTCTTCGAAATTCTGGGCAAAGCCGCATAAGAATGTGAAGACCGCATACCACAGGATCGCGAATTGCAGCATGCGCACCCGGCCGAAACGGTCGGCGAGCGCGCCGGCGAACCAGCCGCCAAACGATGAGGTGATGACGGTGACGGTGCCGATCGTGCCGGCGGCCCCGGTCGAGATGCCCCAGACCGCGATGAGTGTCGGCACGACATAGGCGTAGAGCCCCTGATCGAACCCGTCCAAGGTCCAGCCGCCCCAACAGGCAAACATCGTGCTGCGTTCCCGCGAGGTCAGATCGCGCAGCCAGGCCAACATCGCGTTTCCCCCTTTTTGCTGATCGGGTGACTTATCGGCGATCCGACCCGACCCGGCCAGCCCTTGTTACCCGGCCAGCCCTTGTTAGCTGGGTGGCGAGCAGCGACAATAGGCACCCAGGGCCGTCTTCCACCGGCCGGCCAACCTCGCGAGGGCACTCATGTCGCTTTCCAACTCTCCAGACCCGGCGCTGCGCGCTGCGGTGGTGCGGCAGGACCTCGGCAATGTCCTGCACCCGATCGTCCAGCACAAGGTGTTGGAAGCGAAGCAAATGGTTGTTGCCGGCGGCGAGGGCTCGACGATTGTCGATGCCGACGGCACCGAATATCTCGACGCGATGGCCGGGCTGTGGTGCGTCAATATCGGCTATGGCCGCACCGAGCTAGCCGAGGTCGCCGCCGCGCAGATGCGCCAATTGTCCTATTTCCCGCACACTGCGATGAACCTGCCCGCCGCCGGTCTTGCTGAAAAGATCAACACTCTGATGGGCGGCGGCTACCACACCTATTTTGTCAATTCGGGTTCGGAGGCGAATGAAGCCGGCTTCAAGATTGCTCGCCAATACATGAAGCAGGAACATCCCGGCGAATATCGCTTCAAGACCGTCAGCCGCTACTTCTCCTATCACGGCACCACGCTCGGCACTCTCGATGCCGGCGGCATGGGCGAGCGCAAGGCGAAGTTCGAGCCGTTTTCAGGCGACTTCGTGCATGTCGCCCCGCCTTATTGCTACCGCTGCCCGTTCGGCCTCGACTACCCGAGCTGCGGCTTGGCCTGTGTCAAGAATCTGGAGCACGCAATCCTCGGCGAGGGTCCCGAGACGATTGCCGAAATCATTGTCGAGCCGATCATGAGCGGTGTCGGCGTCGCGGTGCCGCCGGACGAATACCTGCCCGAGGTCGAGAGCCTGTGCCGCAAATACGGCATGCTCTTGCACATCGACGAAGTCATCAACGGGTTCGGCCGCACCGGCAGGATGTTCGCGCATCAGCATTACGGAGTGTCGCCGGACATTGTCGCCGTCGCCAAAGGCATATCGAGCGCCTATCTGCCGATCGCCGCGACCGTGGTCAAGAATTCGGTTTTCGCCAGCTTTTATGGCGATCCGGCGGAAAACCGGCAGGTGGCCCAGGTCAACACCTATGGCGGCCACCCGGCAGCGGCCGCAGTGGCGCTGCGCAACATCGAGATCATCGAGACCGAGCGCCTCGCCGAGCGCGCGGCGAGCATGGGAGCCTATCTGCTCGAAGGGCTGCGCGGATTGCTAAGCCACGGCACGGTCGGCGACATCCGTGGCAAGGGGCTGCTGATCGGGGTCGAGCTGGTCAAGGACCGCACCACAAAGGAGCCGGTCGATGCGGCGCAGATCACTCAAATCGTCGAGTTCTGCCGGGAGCACGGTGTCATCATCGGCCGCGCCGGCGGCGGCCGCAATTATGGCAACACGATCGTGCTGTGCCCACCGCTAGTGATCACCCGGGCCGAGTGCGACCGCATCGTCGACACGCTGGGGCGAGCGCTGAAGACGCTCGCCTTTGGCTGACCTTGGGGGGCTGATCTTGGGGGCTGATCTCGGGCGGTCGCCGTAGCATCACAGCCCGGCAGCATCGCCCGCCGCCCTGCCCCGAGCGCTTCGGAGCAGGGCGATCCGCACCGATCGATCCCCGCCGCTCGCGAATGAACCGGTCAGTGGGTCGGCGGAAAGAACACCAGCGTGCGCACCTCGATGCTTTCCCGCGGCGGCGCGCCGGGGGTCAGCGGGTTCTCGAACGAGGTGTGGAACGACAGCCGCGCCCGGCCGTCATTGGCGCTGTCATGGACCCGGATCAGCAGCACCTCGTCGGTCTGCTGCTCTGAGAAATAATACCAGCGATGCGCCGGATTGTAGGCGACCCGCGAGGTCTCGCCGCGCACATGGGAGTAGACGAGGTCGCTGGCGATCAGATCCTCATCGGTAAAGCTGCGCGCGTCACACAATGCCAGCGGCGAATCAAGCACCGGCCCGCGCACCGGGCGCCACACATTGACGATGCCAAAGCGGTGCTTCAGCAATTCCTCGGCATCGCCGCCGAGATGGTCGCGCACCCGGCGCGGTGCCGAATTGACGGTGTGATCGTTATGCACCTGGCGCAACGGCTGGGCCATGCCGGGCCGGGTCGCGTTGCGCACATTGTGGTCGAAGACAAAGACACGGCTGGCGCCGAGCTTGTCCTTCAACAGCTGCTCGACCTCGGGATAATAGACGCGCTTGATCTCCTCGGGATCATAGAAATCGGCGACCGCGGTCGGCGCTTTGATCAGCTGGAAGCCGTTGCGGTCGAGGGTGAACTCGGCCTCGCGGCCGCGCGCATCCTCGATCGTGACCGCGCGCGGATCGTCGGTGCCATTCCAGCGCGGCACGCCGGGCGGCGGCTCGGTGCGGTAATAGGCCGGCTTTTCGGCGCCGCGGTGCAGGTAATGCAGTGTCGAGGTCAGGGTTTTCGGGGTGAATGCGGCATCGAGCGGCATGTTCAATCCTCCGATGTTGGGCTCGCTGTTGGCGGCGTTCGGCCGCGGCGGGTCACGATCCGACCGCATCGGGACGACGCAAGCCTCAACTACTCCATGTCCCCGCGCGGGTGTCAATCGCGATTACAGGATCGATCGGTAGCGCCGAGCCGATAATACAGCGGGAGGTCGCTTAGTTTCTCCGCAGGGACGCGATCCGGCGGCGGCAAGGCCGGGCTCAACCTTTGAGCACAGAGCCGCTAAGCTCCACCGCGAAAAAGCCGCGTCGAACGAGCGGCGCAGCGGGAGGGAACGCCGATGGCACAGTCGATCGTCGCCTGGGTCGATGCCGCGCTCGACAATGCCGAGCTTGGCCGGATCCACAAGCGGGCGCTGGCGATTGTCACCGCCGGTCTGTTTTTCGACGTCATCGATTTCATCATCTTCGGCTCGCTGGTGCCGGACATGCTGCGCTCGCATTTCGCGACGCCGATCGAGATCGGCTCGGTTGGCACCGCGAGCCTGATCGGGCTCTTGCTCGGCACATTGGCGCAGGGCGAATTCACCGACCGCTTTGGCCGCAAGCGGGTCTTCCGCTGCGTGGTGCTGGTCTACAGTCTGGCAACGATCGCTGCCGCCCTGGCGCCAAACCCGGGCTGGCTGGCACTGGGGCGGTTTGTCGCCGGGCTCGGGCTCGGCGCGGCATCGCCCTTATGCTTTTCCTATGCCGCCGAGTTTTCGCCAAAGCGGATCCGCGGGCGGCTTCTCGCCTTTATGCAGTTTGTCGGCGGTGCGTGTGTGTGGCCGCTCGGCACGCTGTTCGCACTTAGCGTCCGAGAATCGATCGGCTGGCGCGGCATCTGGATCGTGATCGGGTTGTGCGGGCTGGTGATCTTCGCGTTGAGCCTGGCGATGCCGGAATCACCGCGCTGGCTCGTCACCCACGGCCGCGGCCGCGACGCGCTCGATCTGCTGGAGCAAATGGGGCTGGGCCGCCCGTCCCCCGGCGAGGCGGTCGTCATCGACGCGCTCGCCGATATCAGGAGCGATCCGGTCGCAATCGTGTTCCGGCGCTATCGCGGGCGGATCATCGCGGCGATGATCTGCTTCTTCGCGTTCTTTGGCGCCGCCCTCGGGCTCGGCGGCTGGCTGCCGAACATCCTGGCCGAGCGCGGCTTTACGATCACCAAATCACTGAGCTTTATCTTTGGCATCCAGCTGGCGTTTCCGATCAGCAGCCTGTTCATGATGTTCGCGCTCGAGCATTACGGGCGGCTGCGGACCGCGGTTGCCGCGTTTGTTCTCGCCACCCTCTTGTCCATCCTGTTCTATTTCTCCCGCTCGGACGCGATGGTTCTCGGCATCGGCTTCTGCATGACGTTTTTCACGCAGCTCGCCGGCAACACGATGCAGATCTTCACCTCCGAGGTGTTTCCGTCGAATACGCGAGCCACCGGCTTCGGCTTGGCGCAGGCCGGCGGCCGGGTCGGCTCGGCGCTGGCCTTTCCGGTGATCGGCGTCGTCAGTGTCTATGGCTTTGGCTATGTGATGGCCGGCATCGCCGTGATGCTGGGGATCGCCGCGTTCGCGGTCACCCGGATCGGCAGCGAGACGCAAGGGCTGGCGCTCGATACGATCGCCCCGGTCACCGAATGAGCCGGGTCGGTGCCGGTCATCCGGTGAAGCGTTTTACCAGCCCCTGCCAGCAGGCATCGTAGTCGCGCTGCAGGGCCGGGGTTTCGAGCGCGAAGCGGGTCGGCCGGATCGGAAAGCGCGTCTCGAACATGAAGGCCAGCGTGTCGGTGATCTTCTGCGGCGTCAGTTCGGCAGTGCTGGCCCGCTCATAGGTCGCCGCATCCGGGCCGTGCGCGGCCATGCAATTGTGCAGCGACGCGCCGCCCGGCACAAAGCCCTCGGCCTTGGCGTCGTAGACACCGCGGACGAGGCCCATGAACTCGTTCATGACATTGCGGTGAAACCACGGCGGGCGAAAGGTATGCTCCGCCACCAGCCAACGTGGTGGGAAGATCACGAAATCGCAATTGGCGGTGCCGACGATCTCGGAGGGTGCGGTTAGCACCGTGAAGATCGACGGGTCGGGATGGTCGAAGCTGACCGTGCCGAGCGTGTTGAACCGGGCGAGGTCATATTTGCACGGTGCGTAATTGCCGTGCCAGGCGACGACGTCGAACGGGGAATGGTCGAACTCGGCCATCCATAGATTGCCGGCGAATTTGGTGACGATTTCGACCGGCTCGTCGCGGTCTTCGAAGGCGGCGGCGGGCGTGAGAAAATCGCGCGGGTTGGCGAGCCCGTTGGCGCCGACCGGTCCCAGCTCCGGCAGCCGAAACAACCGCCCGTAATTCTCGCAGAGATAGCCGCGCGCACGGCCGTCGGGTAGATCGACACGGAATTTGACGCCGCGCGGCACAAGGGCGATCTCGCCGGGCGCGGTCTCGACCAGGCCGAACTCGGTGCGCAGCAACAACCGCCCCTGCTGCGGCACGATCAAAAGCTCACCATCGGCGTCATAGAAGGCGCGCTGCATCGGGCGAGTCGCACGGTAGATATGGATCGCGATACCGGTGGCGAGGCCGGCATCGCCATTGCCGCCCATCGTCACCAGACCGTCGATGAAATCCGCCGGTGCCTCGGGCTCGGGCAGCGGGTCCCAGCGCAGCCGGTTGGGCGGCGGCTCGGCCTCGGTGAATGGCGCGCTGCGGACGAGGCCATTGGCGATCCGGCGAAATGCCGGATGCGCCGCCGAGGGCCGGATACGGTAAAGCCAGCTGCGCCGGTTTTCGCCGCGTGGGGCGGTGAATGCGCTTCCCGAAATCTGCTCGGTGTAGAGGCCGAGCGGGTGACGCTGCGGCGCGTTCTGCCCCACCGGCAGGGCTCCGGGCGCAGCTTCGCTGGCGTGCTCGTTGCCAAAGCCGGAGAGATAGCGGGTCACCGCACTCATCCTGGCGACACCGGGATGATCACCCGTTCCTCGACGATAAAGCTCTTGATCCGGCCGATGAACAAGGCGCCGTCGTCGTGCAGGCGCTTTGCTTCGGGCGTGGCGTTGGCGCGCTCCATCGCCGCGCGGTCGTCATACCACAATTCGGCGATGCCATCGATCTCAACCCCTGTCGCCGGAATGTCCGACCGACTGCGCTCGCCGATGATGTGCGACTGCACATAGCGCCGCACACCCGGCACGACGTGGGCGAGCGGTGCATGGACCTTGTACCAGTGCTCGACGAATTCCTCGTGGCTGAGACCATCCTTGCGGGTCAGCAACCCGACCGTCTTGATCATCGGCTCCCTCCGTTGCCCCTCGACGAATAAACGCCGTTCCCTCGCATCGGCGCTGCCGATCATGATACCGTCGGCAAAAGACGGCAAAAAGCGAGGATCAACCCGATGGATCTGAAGCTGGTCAGAGAGGAGGCGATCGAGCGCACCACCCGCTTTTTCTGGGAGCAGAGCGGCAGCGAGCCCGACCAGGACAGCGAGGAATGGGAGCAGGAATATCGGCGCCAGTTCGAGCTGGCAAAACAGCGCCAGGCCAATGCGCGTCCGCGTGCGGCACCCCCAGCAACCGTGGCCGCACCACCGGCCGAGCCGCCCCCTGAGCCGGCCGATTGGGCGAAATTGACCGGACCGCCGACGCAGATCCGCTGGGCGGCTGCGTTGCGCGCCGAACGGATCGGCGAAGTCCACGACCCGGCCATCCGTGACTGGCTCGCGACGACCTGGACCCGGGCGAAGAGCTGGATCGATACGCGCGATTTGCCGATCGCGGTTTTTCTGCAGCGGATTGCGCCGCATTATGCCGAATACCGGGAGGGTGCTGCCGAACGGGCGCGGGTCGAGGCGAGCGAGCGGCAGCAGAGGGAGGCCGCCGCGGCCGAGATCCGGGACGCGGTCGAGGCGGCTGGCATCACCGTCGATGGGCTGATCGAGCTGATCGATATCTGCGACCGGCTGCCGGCGGTGCCGCTTGGCGTGAAGCTCGCCGAGCTGTCTGGCGAGGCGCGCAGCCTGCGGGTGTTCGAGACCGCCGACCCGGCGTTGCTGATGGTGCTCGACAAGGATGCGTCCGGCCGCAGCGACTATGCGATCGAGCGCGACCCGGGTCTCGTCGCCGACCTCGAGCTGCTGATGCGGGCGATGGCGCTGTCTTAGGAGGAGGGAGGCTCATGGCGCTCGATGCGCGCGAGGCGATGGAGCGGCTCAATGCCGAGGCGGCACCGCTCCACATCTGGCTGCGCACCGCGGCGAACGCGCCGGCGCAGCTCCCGTGGTTTCGCGAGACTGGGCTCGCCGCCAGCGGTCGGGTCGCCGCCGGCCGGGTCGGTGCGGCGCAGCTCAAACCGGTCGCCCATCATTGGCGCTGGGACGAGATCGCCCCCTATCTCGACCGCATCGCCGAGATCGCGCGCGAGGCCGCGGTCTCGCCGATCGAATTTGCCGAGCGCCAGCAGTTCCTGCTGACCAATCCGGGGCTTGGCGGGCGGCTCCAGGTCACCGCGACGATGCGCTGCGCGGTCTCGATTTACAATCCGGGCGACGTTGCGCCGGTGCATATCCACACGCCCAATGCCAGCCGCACGATCCTGTCGGACGAAGGTGGCTATACGACGATCGAGGGCGAACGCTGCCGGGCGGCGCGCGGCGACCTGATCCTGACCCCGAACGGCACCTGGCACGATCACGGCAATGACGGCGCCCGGCCGGTGGTGTGGATCGACGTGCTCGATTTTCCGCTGCTGGAGTTTCTCGATTGCGTGTGGCTCGATGAGGAATTTCCCGGCGAGACCGAAGGCAACGCCCGCGTCCAGGCGGTGCGAGAGCCGGAAGCTCGCTCGCAGCGTCTTTATGGGCGCGGCGGCCTGTTGCCGGGCTTCGTCGCGCATCGCCGCGGCTTCGGGGAGGGGACCTCGCCGATGTTCCATTATCGCGGTGCCGAGGTGCGCGCCGCACTCGACGGGCTGCGCGGCGAGGCAGGCGATCCCTATGACGGGGTCGGCCTGCACTTCGTGAACCCGGCGACCGGCGGCCCGGTGTTTCCGACCCTCGACTACCGGGCGATGCTGCTGCGCGCGGGCGAGGAGACCCGCTTCAAGCGCGAGACCGCCGGCACGCTCTATCAGGTGATCGACGGCAGCGGCACGACCGAGATCGCCGGTCGCCAGATCGCGTGGCGCAGAAACGACATTTTCGTGGTGCCGGGCTTCACCTGGCGGCGGCACCTTAACCAAAATAGTGCTGATGCCGTCCTCTACGCGGTCTCCGACCGGCCGCTCCTCGAAAAGATCGGCCAGTACCGCGCGCAGGGCCGGCTGCCCGGCGACAGTGTTGCCGAGCTTCCCGCGCGTTAGCCGCGAAATCGCACTGCAACGCCGAAATAGTCGGCGCGCGGCCGCCGCGGCCCCGCCTTCGTCCTTTGCCGAGCCTTCCGATCGCAAAATACCGGCCGATCGCGCGATGCCGGAGGGCGGTGGCATCGGATCGCCATCATCGCGCCCCAATATCGGACGTTCCGGGCCGGCCCCGACGCCGGCGGGATGCGATCGGCCGGGCTCGGCACGGGGAGGATCATGAACGAGATTGCGGATGCCGGGCTCCTGATGGTGGTTCTGCTCGGCGGCAGCGCCTGCGGTGTCGTCGCCCGGCCGTTCCTGTCCGAGCACCACCGCAGCGCCGAGACGACCGATCTGATCCGTCTCGTCGTGACCATGCTGGTGACCTTTGCCGCGTTGGTGCTCGGGCTCCTGACCACCTCGGTCAAGGCGTCGTTCGACGGCATCGACGACGATCTGCGCAGCTTCGCGATCAACATCATCCAGCTCGACACGTCGCTGCGCCAATATGGCGATGCTGCCGATCCGGCGCGGGCGCTGCTGCGCAGCTACACCGCGGCCGCGATCGCCTCGACCTGGCCCGGCGAACCCAAGCCCGCCGGCACTTATTACCCGACCCGGATTTCGCCACCGCCAACCGCCAATTCGATCGAGAGCGTCAGCCTTGGCGGCATGCTGGTTCGTCTCGAAACCGATCTGCGGCAGCTCGAACCGTCGGATCCGATGCAGCGGCGGCTGGAGCCGGTCATCCTCAATCAGTACGAACGGTTGTCGCGGATGCGTTGGCGGCTGATCGAGGAGGCGCACAGCTCGATCTCGATGCCGTTCTATATCGTCTTGAGCCTGTGGCTGGTGATCGTGTTCGCCAGCTTCGGCCTGAGCGCGCCCCGCAACATCCTTTCATACATAACGATTTTTCTGGGTGCGTTGTCGATCGCGCTGGTCATCTACGTGATCCTCGATCTCGACACGCCGTTCACCGGAGTGATGATGGTCTCAAGCCAGCCGATGCGCGACGCGTTGGCCGAGCTCAGCCGCTAGAGACGGGCGGGTTGCGCCCCATTAGGATCGGCCGCCCGATCACCGCTGGCGGAACAGCCGATGCCCAGATTTCTGACCCTCGATGACCTCGATGTCCATGGCAAGCGGGTGCTGCTGCGCGCCGATCTCAACGTCCCGGTCAAGGATGGCGCCGTCACCGACCCCACCCGCATCGACCGGCTGGCGCCGACGATCGAGGCATTGATCGCCAAGGGTGCGGCGGTCATCGTCATGTCGCATTTCGGCCGCCCCAACGGTCGGCCCGATCCGGCCCTGTCGTTGCGTCCGGTGCTGGCGCCGCTGCGGCGGGCGCTCGGCGGGCGCGCGGTCGCGTTTGCCGAGGACTGCATCGGCGCCAAGGCCCGGCAGGTGACCGCAGCACTCGCTCCGGGCCAGGTCGCACTCCTCGAAAATCTCCGTTTTCACCCGGGCGAGGAGGCCAACGACGTCGATTTCGCCAAGGCGCTGGCGGCGCTCGGCGACATTTATGTCGATGACGCGTTCTCGGCCGCGCACCGCGCACATGCATCGATCGCAGCGCTGGCGCAGCTGTTGCCGGCGGCCGCCGGACGGCTGATGGAGGCCGAACTCGAGGCGCTGGCGGCAGTGCTCGAACACCCGGACCGGCCGGTCTTGGCCTTGATCGGCGGCGCCAAGGTCTCGACCAAGCTCGACCTGCTGCGCTTTGTCATCGGCAAGGTCGATGTGCTGGCGATCGGCGGGGCGATGGCCAACACGCTGCTCTACGCCAAGGGGGTCGCGGTCGGCCGCTCGCTGTGCGAGCGCGACATGGCCGACAGCGCGCGCCGGCTCCTGGCCCTGGCCGAAGCGGCGCGCTGCCGGATCATGCTGCCGGAGGATGCCGTTGTCGCCGCAGAACTGTCGCCGGCGGCGGCCGCCCACATCGTCGCGATCGACGCGGTTGGCGACGACATGATGATCCTCGACATCGGTCCCGCGACCGTGGCCCGCCTCGGTGCCGCTCTCGATACCGCGCGCACGCTAGTATGGAACGGCCCGCTCGGCGCGTTCGAAACGCCGCCCTTTGATCGCGGCACCGCGGCGGTGGCGAGAAAGGCCGCCGAGCTGACCCGGGCGGGACGGCTGCGCAGCGTCGCCGGCGGCGGCGACACGGTCGCAGCCCTTGCCGCCTCCGGCACGATCGATCAGCTCTCCTATGTCTCGACCGCCGGCGGCGCCTTTCTCGAATGGCTGGAAGGGCGAGAACTGCCTGGGGTGGCGGCGTTGATCGCGGCGGCACGAAGAGATTGACCGATCCCACCGATGGATCACACTGTGCATCGAGCACAGGAGGTGGGCAATGCTGGCCTCGGACGTGATGACCCGCGACATCGTCTCGATCACCCCCGGCGCGCCGGTCCGCGAGGCCATCGGATTGATGCTCGATCGCCATGTCAGCGGGTTGCCGGTCGTGGATGGCGCCGGTGTGCTGGTGGGAATTCTGACCGAGGGTGACCTGCTGCGGCGCAGCGAACTCGCTACCGAGCGGCATCGCTGGTCGTGGCTCGAATTCGTCCTCGGCCCCGGCCGGATGGCCGGTGATTATGTGCGGACCCACGGACGGGTTGTTGATGAGTTGATGACCCGCGAAGTCGTCACCGTCACGCCCGACCGGTCGCTTGCCGAGATTGTGGCACTGATGGAACGGCGCCGCATCAAGCGGGTGCCGGTTGTCGATGGCGGCGTCCTGGTCGGCATCGTCAGCCGCGCCGATCTGCTCGCCGCACTGGCCCGCGCGCTCGACGCGCAGCACGCGCCACCCGCCGGCGACAGCGACGAGGCGATCCAGCGCGGCGTGCTGGCCGAGCTCGAAAAGACGAATTGGGCGCCGCGCTCGCGGGTGACGGTCGGCGTCACCGACGGCATCGTTGCGCTCAGCGGGGTCATCTTCGACGAGCACGAGCGCGAGGCGCTGCGCGTCGCAGCGGAAAACGTGCCCGGGGTCAAAGGAATCGCCGACCACCTCGTCTGGGTCGAGCCGGTCTCCGGCACGGTTCTCGATGCTCCGCCGGACGGCGAGGCCGCCCCGGTGCCAACCGGGCCGAGCCCCGCTGGCCCACGCTGAGGCGGTGGTAGATGCCGAGGCATTGACGGGAAGCCAAGCACGGCAAATGGCGTAACGGGCATTGCTCGCGCGATTGACCGATTGCCACGGATCGCCGCGGCGCACGCCGATTGCGGTGCCCGCGTGCGAGGCAGCGGGGATTTTGGCCGGCGAGCCAAATGTCGGATGATTTCGTCCAGCCCTGGCCAGCCCTGGCAGGGAATTTTTCCAGTGTTGAGCCGTGGGCGCGCCCCGGTTTGGCCGACCGGCGAAATCTTAACCAAGAATGATCTCGAGGATGACGATTGGCTGCGTTCTGCCAAGCGCGGGGCTTGACCGGATTCGATCATTGACGAATAAATGACACGAAGGATAAGCCGCCACGGCGGATCCTTCGAGCATAGGCGCTGCCGGGTTTGCCATTTCGTTGTGTAGAACCGGTGGTGCAATCAACCGGCGGCGATGGTTCGATCCCGGTGGTGAAGCGATCATCGCCGTTCTCGAATCGTGGCTACGGCGGAGGAGCTGGCGCTCTCGATCGGGCTTTCCACGCGAAACCCGGCCGCGCGTGAGCAGCGAGAGCGAACCGGGTGGCGGGAGAAGGTTCGATGGCGGGTGCTGCGGCGGAGGTGGGGCGTGGTGCGGCGGGCTGACGCCTCGATCCCGAAGGAGCGCGACGCAGACGGTTCGCTCGGGCCGGGCGGCATTGCACATTGGTCATTTGCTGGTGCGGCGCGCCCCGCCGGGTCCATGCCGGCGGCAAGCAGGTGGGATGATGGGCCGGCAGCAATCCCCGGGGCGGTGATCGTCGCCGGCTACCGGCGAGCGGCGGTGATCGGCGTCTCGGCCTCGCTCGGCGCAATTGCGTTTGTCGCCCTGATCACGATCGGGGTGTTCTTCGGCGTGGCCTTTGCCCTGCTGCGGCAACCCGGCCCCTGGTCGCCTCGCCCATCGGCGGCCGGCAGACCGGGCAATGCCGTCGCGTCGGTGCCGCAAAGCAGGCTGCCGCACCATGCGGGCCCGGTCGCCAAGGGTGGGCCGGCCAAGGGTGGGCCGGCCAAGGGTGGGCCGGCGGCGAGTGGTCTGGCGGCGGGTGGTCTGGCGGTGCCCAAGGCGGCGGATCATCCCCCGGTCGCAGCGCCCGCTGCCGCCGGCAGTGCCCCGCCGCTGGCCGCTGGCCCGCGTGTCGCCAGCCCGGCTCCGGCCGCGGCGCCCGACGTCAATGGCCCGAATGCTAAAGCGGCTGCGGCGGTGGCGCGACAATCCGAGCAGCAGCTCGCGGTGCTGGTGGCGCGTGGCGACGCGCTTCTGCGGATTCGCGACATCGCATCGGCGCGGCTCTTTTACGAGCGCGCGGCTGACGATGGCGATGGGCAGGCGGCATTCCGGGTCGGTGCCACGTTCGATCCGATCTTTCTCGCCAGCCTCGGCCTGCGCGCGATGCATGGTGATCGGGCCAGAGCAGTCTCGTGGTACCGGCGCGCCATCGCTCTCGGTGCCACCGGCGCGCAACCCTATTTGCACCGACTCGAAACCAGATGAGATGGCGTCCGTGAACAAGACCATCCTTGCAGCCCCGTCGGTCTTCCTGGCGTTGTCGATCGCAGCGCTGGTCGGCCTCGCACCGTTGGCCGGCGCGGCGCGCTATGACGCGGCTGCTCCGTCGGAGATCGCGATCAACCGCGGCGTCGTCGAGCTGGAGACCGGGCGTGCAAGCGGGATTTCGGTGCGCATCGCCGAGGATCTGGCCAATGTCATCGATGACGGTGCGACGAGGCGGGTATTGCCGGTCGTCGGCGAAGGCGCACTGCAGAACATCGCCGATCTCGATCTGCTGCACGGTATCGATATGGCGATCCTGCAAGACGACGTGCTCGATTACGCGCGGCAGCAGAACCTCTATCCCGGGCTCGAAAACCGCATCACCTATATCGCCAAGCTGTACAACGAGGAGTTTCATCTTTTGGCGCGGCGCGATATCAGAACCGTCGCCGATCTCGCCAATCAGAAGGTCAATGTCGATCTGCGCGGCGCCGGCACCGCGATCACCGCGGAACGCCTGTTCGGCCTGCTGCACGTTCCGATCGTCGCCACCAATGACGACCAGGAAGTGGCCCTCGCCAAGCTGCGTCGCGGCGAGATCGCCGCACTGGCGTTTGTCGCCGGCAAGCCGGCCCCGCTGTTCCGCGGCCTCGACGGCCGCGACGGGCTGCATTTCCTGGCGATCCCGATCGATGCGGTCGCCAGCGTCTATGTGCCGACGAGCCTCTCCGCCGCCGATTATCCGGGGCTGGTTCCGCCCGGTCACCCGGTCGATACGGTGGCCGTCGGAGCCGTGCTGGCGGTGGCGAATTTGCAGCCCGATTCCGAGCGATATAAGAATGTGGTGAATTTCGTCGATGCTTTCTTCACCGATTTCCAGTCGCTGTTGACACCCGGTCACGACCCGAAATGGCGGGAGGTCAACATCGCTGCCGAGCTTCCCGGTTGGCACCGCTTCCCGCCGGCGGCGGATTGGCTCTCCCGCAATGCCCAGGTCACGAGCGTACCGAGCGAGCAGGACCTGAAGGCGATCTTCGCCCGGTTCATCGACGAGCGGCAGCAGGCGAGCGGGGCCGCGCCGCTGACCCAGCAGCAGAAGGATCAGCTGTTCGGTCAGTTCGAAGAGTGGCAGAAGGGGCAGGCGCGCTAGCGCCGCGGCCCCGGCCCGGCACTCGGCTCGTCTGCGAGGATCGGCGGTTGCGCACGCTTCAGCGCGGCAGGATGGCGCCGCGCCGCGCCTGCGCGCGGGCCGGCCGATGGCTGGTGCTGGCCGCGGCGATCGCGTTGGGCCTTGGCCGGCTGTGCAGCACCGCCTCGGCGCAAGCGCCGGCGACACCAAAGCACGGCGGCATCCTCGAATTCGCGGTCTCGGTCGAGCCCAAGGATTACGACTGCTATTCAAATACCTCCTTTGCCTTTCTGCACCCGGTGGCACCGGAATATTCGACACTGCTGAAGTTCGATGCGGCCGATTACCCGAAGATCGTCGGCGACGTGGCGCAATCGTGGAGCGTGTCGCCCGACCATATGACCTATACCTTCAAGCTGCGACCGAACGTCTTGTTTCACGACGGTTCGCCATTGACCTCGGCCGACATCAAAGCGAGTTACGAACGCCTGATCGACCCGCCGCCCGGTATCGTCTCCGCGCGTCGCGTCGACTATGTGGCAATCGCCGATATCGACACTCCGGACGCGCTGACCGTGGTGTTTCACCTGCGCTGGCCGGATGCGGCGATGCTGGCCGATTTCGCCTCGCCGTGGAACTGCATCTACAGCGCCACCAGGCTCGCCCAGGATCCGCATTTTCCCGATACGCATGTGCTCGGCACCGGGGCGTTTGTCTTTGTCGAGCACAAACCCGGGCAATATTGGCGCGGTCGGCGCTTCACACGCTATTTCCAGCCGGGCAAGCCCTATCTCGACGGGTTCCAGGCCGATTTCATCAAGGGCGGGCCGAAGGCGATCCTCGCGGCCTACGAGAGCGGCAAGATCGCCGCCGAGTTCCGCGGTGTCAGCCCGCCGGAGCGCGACGCGCTGATCAAGGCACTGGGCGACAAGATCACGGTCAGCGAAAGCCCGTGGCTGGCCAATCTCTCGGTCGTTTTCAACACGCGGCGCCCGCCCTTTGACGACGCCCGGGTGCGCCGCGCCCTGTCGCTGGCGATCGACCGCTGGGGCGCGGCGGCGAGGCTGCAAAAGACCACCTTTCTCAAATATGTCGGCGGCCTGATGCGGCCCGGTTCGAGCTGGGCAACACCCGAGGCCGAGCTGGTGACATTGCCGGGCTTCGGCCGCGACATCGCTGCCGCGCGGGCCGAAGCGCGCCGCCTGCTCGCCGCGGCTGGCGTGCACGATCTGAAGCTCACCCTCCTCGTCCGCGACATCCCGATGCCGCATTACGCCGGCGCCGACCTCCTGGTCGACAGCTGGCGCCAGGTCGGGGTCGCCGCGACCGAAAAGAGGCTCGGCATCTTCGATTGGCAGAAACAGGTCTCGGCCGGTGATTTCGATGTGGCGCTCGATTTCTCCGGTGATTTCTACGACGACCCGACGATCCAGCTGACCAAATACGTGTCGCACGATCTCTCGCCGGTCGACAATTCCGGGGCCACCGACCGGTTTCTCGATGCGCTTTATATCGGCCAGGCGGTGACCGCCGATCCGCAGCAGCGCATCAGGATCGTGCGCGCCTTCGAGCGTCATGCTTTGACCGAGGCCTACACCGTGCCGCTCCTGTGGTGGAACCGCATCGTCGTGACCTCATCGCAGGTCAAGGGGTGGAGCATCACCCCCAGCCATTTCATCGGCCAGGATCTCACCGATGTCTGGCTCGATCGATAACCCGCGCGGCTGGCCCCGAGCTAACCGGGCCCGCGATCGACAAAGGGGGAAGAATGGCGGACCGCATGACCCTGACGAGTAGAGCGGGCGCGCCGCCGCCGGCTCGGCACCGCGCGCCATGGCGCAAGCTCTATGTCCAGGTGCTGATCGCGATCGCGGTCGGCATCCTGCTGGGCCATTTCTTCCCGCGCCTCGGGGTCGCGATGAAACCGTTCAGCGACGGCTTCATCTGGCTCATCCGCGCGGTCGTGCCGCTGATCATCTTCGCCACGGTCGCGGCCGGCATCGCCAAGATGGGCGACATGCGCAGGGTCGGCACCGTCGGGGTGCGCGCGATCATCTATTTCGAGGTGGTCTCGACCCTGGCGCTGTTTATCGGGCTCGGCGTCGGCAATCTGCTGCGGCCTGGCGCCGGGCTGCATATCGACCCGGCCTCGCTCAGCGTCCACGCGGTCGCCGGCTACGTCGCCGGTGCCAAGTCGATGACCATCGTCGAGCTCTTGATGCGGATGATCCCGCACAACATGGTCGGCGCATTGGCCGGCGGCGAGCTGTTGCCGGTGCTGGTGCTGGGCGTGCTGTTCGGCTTTGCGCTGTGCCATCTGGGGCCGCGCGCCGAGCGGCTGACGGTGCTGATCGACGACTTCACCCACGTGCTGTTCGGCATGGTGCGGATCATCATGTATGTGGCCCCGCTGGCCGCGTTCGGGGCGATGGCGTTCACCGTCGGCAGGTTCGGCTTTCACGCGCTGACCAGCCTCGGCCAGCTGTTGCTTAGCGTCTATGTGACCTCGATCCTGTTCGCGGTGATCGGCTTTGGGTTGATCGCGCGGTTGTTCGGCCTGCGCGTCTTGAAGATCATGCGCTACTTCAAGGACGAACTGCTGATCGCTTTCAGCGCCACCTCGGGTGAGGCGATGATCCCGCGGGCGATGGCCAAGCTCGAGCGGATGGGCTGCTCGCAGGAGGTGGTCGGCCTGGTGCTGCCGACCGGGTTTTCGTTCAATACCGACGGCACCGCGATTTACATGACGATGGCGGTGCTGTTTATCGCGCAGGCCACCGATATTCATCTGAGCTTCGGCCAGCAGCTGACGATGCTGTTTGTCATGCTGTTCACGACCAAGGGTGCTGCCGGGGTGGCCGGGGCCGGGTTCGTGGCGCTGGCGGCGACGATGCCGGCCTTGGGGATCCTGCCGGTCGGCGGGCTCGCCCTGTTGCTCGGGGTCGAGCGCTTCATGTCCGAGATCCGGGCCGTCACCAATCTCTTCAGCAACATCTTTGCGACCGTTGTGATTGCGCGGTGGATGGGCGAACTCGACGACGACCGGCTGCAGATCGTGCTGGACGGCGAGGACGAAACCGATCCCGAAGACGAGATCGCCGAAGCGCCGGCCCTGGCGCGCGAGATGCAGGGCTGAACGAGAATGGGGCTGAACCGGCTCGGCTGCTGCGCTCGGTCCGCCATTTGCCTCCCGGCCGTTCCAGGAAGCCGATAGATAGCTCCGATCCCGGTTCCGGCGAAACGGCTTCGGTTTTCGGCAGGCAGGGCGGCCGGCACTTACCGGAAGCTCCCGGCGTTACCACATCGGCGTTGGCCGATGACGGCCGGGACGAAACGGATCTGGTGCAGCATGTCCGCCGAAACAAACGAGACAGTTTCGCTTGAGCCGCGTGCAGAGGTATCGACCGTCGTGGCGCGGTTCGAAATCCGCTGGAGCCGTTTTCTCGATCCCACCGGCAAGGCGATCCGGCCGCTGCCGGGTCTCGCCCGCGATGCCGCCGAACTGAAAGCGCTCTATCGCGGGATGGTGCTGGCCCGCAGCTTTGACGCAAAGGCGGTCGCCTTGCAGCGCACCGGGCGGCTCGGCACCTTTCCCTCGGCACTGGGGCAGGAGGCGGTGGCGGTCGGGCTCGCCGCGGCGATGCATCCGGACGATGTGCTGCTGCCGAGCTTTCGCGAACATGGCGCGCAGTTGTGGCGCGGGGTGAGTCCGTTCGAGCTGTTCATGTTCTGGGGCGGCGACGAGCGCGGCAGCGATTTCGCCGCGGCGCGCGAAGATTTCCCGGTTTGCGTCCCGGTCGCGACCCATGCGCCGCACGCGGTCGGTGTGGCACTGGCGTTCAAGCTGCGCCGTGAGGCGCGCGCCGCAGTGTGCGTCTTTGGCGATGGCGCCACCTCCAAGGGCGATGTCGCCGAGGCATTGAATATCGCCGGAGCCTGGCAATTGCCGGCAGTGTTCGTGATCAACAACAACCAGTGGGCGATTTCGGTGCCGCTCGCCCACCAGACCGCGGCCGAAACCTTGGCGCAAAAGGGCATCGCCGCCGGCATCGACAGCGAACAGGTCGACGGCAACGACATTGTTGCGGTGCGCGAGGCGGTCGGCCGTGCCGTCGCCAAGGCGCGCAGTGGCGGCGGACCGCATCTGATCGAGGCGCTGACCTATCGTCTCGGCGACCACACCACCGCCGACGATGCCAGCCGCTATCGTGACGATGCCGAGGTCAGCCGGCGCTGGGCCGAGGAGCCGATCGCGCGCCTGCGCCAGCATCTGGTCGCCGCCGGTCTGTGGCACAAGGAGGACGAAGAGCGGCTGCTGGCCGAAATCGCGGCAACGATCGAGGCGGCGGCGGCTAAATACCTCGCCACCCCGCCGCAATCGCCCGACACGATCTTCGACTTCACCTATGCGAACCCGCCCGAGGACCTTGCCGAACAGCGCCGTGCCGCACTCGCCGCGGCCGCCGAGTGAGGCGGCGATGGCCGAGGTTACGCTGGTTCAGGCGGTCAATCTGGCACTCGCCCGGGCGATGAGCGAGGATGCGGCGGTCGTCGTGCTCGGCGAGGATGTCGGTGCCGAGGGCGGCGTGTTCCGCGCCACCGACGGTCTGCAGCGCCATTTCGGCGCCGACCGGGTGCTTGATACGCCGCTCGCCGAGACCGCGATCGCCGGCCTTTCGGTCGGTCTCGCGGCACAAGGCTTTCGCCCGGTTGCAGAGATCCAGTTCACCGGCTTTATCTACCCGGCGATCGACCAGATCGTGAACCATGCCTCGCGGCTGCGCACCCGCACGCGAGGCCGATTGACCTGCCCGCTCGTGCTGCGCGCGCCCTATGGCGGCGGCATCCGCGCGATCGAGCACCATTCCGAGAGCCCGGAGGCGATCTTTGCCCATATTCCCGGTCTGCGCATGGTGATCCCGTCATCGCCTTCGCGCGCCTATGGCCTGCTGCTGGCGGCGATCCGCGACCCTGACCCGGTCGTGTTTTTCGAGCCGACCCGGCTTTATCGTGCGGCACGCGAGGAAGTCGAGGATGACGGCGCGGCACTGCCGCTCGACCGCGCCTTCGTGTTGCGCGAGGGCAGCGATATCACGCTCGTCACCTGGGGGGCGATGACCATGGAAACCCTGGCGGCCGCCGAGCGCCTGGCGGAAGAGGGGATCAGCGCCGAGATCCTCGACCTAGCGACGCTGAAGCCGCTCGATGTCGGTGCCGTGCTCGCTTCGGTCGGCAAGACCGGGCGCTGCGTGATCATCCACGAGGCGCCGCTCAGCGGCGGCGTCGGCGCCGAAATCGCAGCCCGGCTGGCCGAAGGTGCGCTGGTTTCGCTGCTGGCGCCGGTCGAGCGAGTGGCCGGGTGGGATACGGTCATGCCGCTGCCGCGCCTCGAGCGACACTACCTGCCAAGCACGGCGCGCATCCTTGCCGCCGCACGCCGCGCGCTTGCCTATCAGTGAGACCGCCCCGGTGAGACCGCTCCGGTGAGACCGCAATGACCATCTTCAATCTGCCCGACCTCGGCGAAGGATTGCAGGAAGCCGAGCTTGTCGCCTGGCATGTCGGTGCCGGCGATCATGTCGTCGCCGACCAGCCGCTGTTGTCGGTCGAAACCGAAAAGGCGGTGGTCGAGGTTCCGTCGCCGCAATCGGGCCGCATCAGCCGGCTGTTTGCGACACCGGGCGAGCGGGTCCGGGTCGGTGCACCGCTGGTCGAGTTTGACGATGGCGCACGCAGCGACACCGGCACCGTGGTCGGCGAGCTGGCTGCGGCCCCGCCGATCGCAGCCCCGGGCGGCGGCGCCCGGCCACAGCCGGGCGGTGTGCGGGCGGCACCGGCGGTGCGGGCCCTGGCGCAGCGGCTCGGGGTCGATCTCGGGATCGTCGCCGCGAGCGGTCCGGGCGGTGCGGTCACCAGCGCCGATGTCGAGCGCGCGGCGCGGGCGCTGACCATGGCCGGCCCGGCCGAGCCGTTATCGGGGGTGCGCCGGGCGATGGCGGTCAACATGGCGCGGGCGCATGCCGAAATCGTGCCGGCGACCGTCTCCGACGAAGCCGATGTCGAGGCTTGGCCGGCGAGGACCGACGTGACGATCCGGCTGGTGCGCGCGATCGTTGCCGGCTGCGTCGCGGTGCCGGCGCTGAATGCCTGGTATGACGGGCGCAATCTCGAACGGCGACTGCTGAAGCAGATCGATCTCGGGCTTGCGGTCGATACCGAGGATGGCCTCTTTGTCCCGGTACTGCGCAATGTCGCCAGCCGTGACGCGGCCGATCTGCGGCGCGGCATCGAGGCGATGAAGCGGGATCTGCGGGCGCGCTCCGTGCCGGTTGCCGAATTGCGCGGTCAGACCATCACGCTGTCGAATTTCGGCATGTTCGCCGGGCATTTCGCAGCGCTCGTCGTGGTCCCGCCGCAGGTCGCGATCCTCGGCGCCGGCCGCATCGCGCCGCGGGTGGTGATCACCGATGGCCGGCCGGCAGCACACCGCATGCTACCGCTGTCGCTGACCTTCGACCACCGGGCGGTGACCGGCGGCGAGGCCGCCCGCTTTCTCCAGGCGGCACTCGGAGAGCTCGAACGCGCCGAATGAGCGGCGGCCAAGCCGGATCACGCTATTCGGCTGGAGCCGATTGCAGCTGGATGTAGTTCTCGATGCCGATCTTGCCGATCAGATCGAGCTGGGTCTCGATGAAATCAACGTGCTCCTCCTCGGCTTCGAGGATCTCGCTGAACAGGTCGCGTGTCACAAAATCATGCACGCTTTCACAATGGACGATCCCCTCACGCAGCGCCGGCAGCGCATTCTGCTCGAGCTGTAGATCGCATTCGAGAATTTCCTGCACACTTTCGCCGATCAAGAGCTTGTCGAGGTCTTGCAGGTTTGGCAGGCCGTCGAGAAACAGGATCCGCTCGATCAGCTTGTCCGCATGCTTCATTTCATCGACCGATTCGGAATACTCGTAGGCGCCGAGCCGGGTCACGCCCCAGTGACGCAGCATGCGCGAATGAAGAAAATACTGATTGATCGCGGTCAGCTCGTTTTTCAGAACCGAATTCAGGTGCTGCAAAACGGTCGTGTCGCCGCGCATCGTCACCTCCTGCCCGATTGACGTGATGGCACAGTGGTCACGCCACCGCGCTTCGGCAAGGCCCGGCAGGGTTCAGCCCCGCGGAGTTCAGCCCCGCGGAGTTCAGCCGGGTAGAGTTCAGGCGAGCGCGGCAGCAGGGAGCGGCGGCGGCTCGGTGACCTGGCGCAGCAGCTGACGGACGAGCGGAACGCATTTACCGCATTTCGGCGCGCGGCCGAGAGAGCGATAGATGCCGGACACCGTGCAGGCGTCGCATTCCGCCGAGGCGCGGACGTCGCGATCGGTGATCGCATTGCAGACACATACATACATGCGAGCCTCGAACCGAAATGCAGCGAGCAACTCGTACCGAGGCTGCGATCAATTCGCAATATCACAGCATGCATGGCTGGGCTGCACGGGCATGCATGAGGTGGCGGCCCGCCGGGATGGCACCGCCCGGATGGCACCGCCCGCAACAAATAGCGCGCCATTGCCTGGTGACGCTCCGGTGACGCTACTGCACCTGCTGCTTCAGCTTGGCCCAGCGGTCGAGGACCGGCAGGATCTGGTCCTTGCCTTCGGCTGGCAACGAGATGTTGACCCCGACCGCGCCCAGATCGCGAAGGTGCTTGATCTTGTCGGCGTCCTCCGGGGCACCGCCGATCGTCACCGGCAGCGATTTCGGATCGCGGCCGGCATCGACCGCCATCTGGCGGAAGCGCGGCAGGTAGTCTTCGGGGTCGCCGCTCGACGCGTTGGGATACCAACCATCGCCATAGCGCACCGCGCGGCGTGCCGCCCACGGGAAGGCGCCGCCGAGGATGATCGGCGGCCATGGCTTCTGCACCGGTTTGGGCCAGGTCATCATCGGTGTGACCTGCACGATCTCGCCCTTGTATTCGGCGGTCGATTTGGTCCAGATCTCCTTCATCGCCTCCATCTGCTCGCGCATCTTCTGCATGCGGGTGGCGAAGGCCGTGCCATGGCTTTCGATCTCTTCGCGGTTCCAGCCGCCGCCGATCCCGAACAGGAACCGTCCGCCCGACACCTGGTCGATCGAGGCGACGAGCTTTGCGGTCTGGATCGTGTCGCGCTGGATGACGAGACAGATACCGGTTGCAAGCTTGAGGCGCTTGGTTGCCGCTGCGGCTGCGGTCAGCGTGACAAACGGATCCATGACATCGTAATAGCGCTTGGCGAGTTCACCGCCGCCTGGTGCGGGCGTCTTGCGCGGCACCGGGATGTGCGAATGTTCGGCCGCCCACAGTGAATCGAGCCCGCGCTCTTCGAGCGCCACGGCAATCTCGGCCGGGGTGATCGAATAGTCGGTGAAGAAGATCGAAACGCCGAATTCCATGATTCTGGGTCCCTGTTGATGGTGTCCGGGGTCCGATCCTAGGTTGCGGCGGTGGTGCGGGCAATCTCGGCGGCGGTGGCGCGGGCGCGGATCGCGGCATCGCGGGCCATCTCGGCGCACAGCCCGGTATAGGCGGTCGGGTCGAGCAGTGCTGCGATCGCCTTCTGGTCGAGATGGGCCGTCACCCGCGGGTCGCCGGCGAGCAAACCGGCGAACGGGCGGTTTTCGACAAAGGCCGCCTGGGCCGCATCATAGACGACATCATGCGCGTGCTGCCGGCCGATCGCCGCACCCAGATTGAGCATCACCGCCTCGGCCATGATCAGCCCGCCGCCGAGATCGAGGTTCCGGCGCATGCGCTCGGGATCGAGCCGCAGCCCGCGCATGACCTCGACGAGGCGCGCCAGCATGTCGCCGGTCGCGATCGCGGCGCGCGCATCGGCGGTGTCCATGATCAGGCTCGTCGTCCGGTCGGCCTCGTGCTCGGTCTGCATCGCCTCGAGCGCCAGCGGCACCATCGCGCGCACCTCTGCCGCAGCGGCGATGATGTCCTGGCACAGTTTCGGGTTGCGCTTTTGCGGCATGGTCGAGCTGCCGACCGTGCCCGGCGGCACCGGTTCCTCGACCTCGCCATATTCGGTCTTCATCAGCGTGTAGATCTCGCGACCTATCTTGCCGCAGGTCGCGGCCAGCATGCCCAAGAGGCAGATATTCTCGGCTAGGTGGTCGCCCAATGTGCGTGACGGCACGCGCATCGGCAGCATGCCAAGCTGCCGGCCGATCCCTTCCTCGACTTTCGGACCCTGCGCGCCCAGCGAGGCAAAGGTGCCCGCACCACCGCCGAGCATTGCCACAAAAAGGCGCGGCGCGGCCTGGCGAAAGCGCTCGACATGGCGGATCAG
>DATJTI010000015.1:0-51799 GCA_035503615.1 Allostellaceae bacterium
ACCGTCGAAGCGCTGCGGCCATTCGCGATCGGCCACATCATCACCGGCCATTGCACCGGCTGGCGGGCCTTGCATGCGCTCGCCAATGCGTTTGGCGACCGGGTCAGCCAGTCGGCGGTCGGCACCACCTATCGCTTCGCCGCCTGACATGCCCGCAACTGCCATGCCGCAAGCCGGGGACAGCACACGATTGCCGGTCATGATCGTCACCGGCTTTCTCGGCAGCGGCAAGACCACCCTCGTCAACCACATCCTGGCGCAGCCGCACGGGATCAGAATCGCGGTCATGGTCAACGAGATCGGCGACCTCGCGATCGACGGCGAGTTGATCACCGGCACCTCCGCGAGCATGGTCGAACTCGCCAATGGCTGCATCTGCTGCTCGATCAACAACGATCTCTTTGATGCGGCGTTTCGCGTGCTGCGGTGCCAGCCGCCGGTCGACTATCTCGTCGTCGAGACCAGCGGGGTTGCCGACCCGCTGCCCGTCGCGCTGACATTTGTGCGCCCGGAACTGCGTCAGTCGATACGGGTCGATGCGATCACCGCGGTCGCCGATGCCGAGAGCTTCAGCCTCGACCATTTCGACAGCAAAGCCGCGATCGCCCAATTGCGCTATGCCGATGTGGTCCTGCTCAACAAATGCGACCGGGTCGGCGATGCCGCGGCGACAGCGGTGGCGCAGCGGATCGGTGCGATCGGCTCCGGCCGTGTCGTGCGCACGACGCAGGCGCAGGTGCCACTGCCGCTGATCTTGGGTACGGGCGTATTCGACGCCGACCGCCATGGCGGTTGCAGCGCGGCCGGCCACGCGCATCTGGCCGGCGACGGCTTCGAAGCGGTGTCGTTCGCCAGCGACCGCCCATTCTCGGCCGAGCGGTTCCAGGACTTTCTCGAAGCGCTCGGCGCCAATGTGTTTCGCGCCAAGGGGATCCTCGCGATCGACGGCAGCGCCGCGCGGCATGTCTTCCATCTGGTCGGCCGGCGGTTCACGCTTGATCCGGTCCCGAACGCGCCGGCCCCGAACGCGCCGGCGCCCGGCAATCGCCTGGTGCTGATCGGCCGCGGGCTCGATGCCGCGGGACTGCGCGCCGGGCTCACCGCCTGCCTCGCCGGCTCGCCTATAGCGGCTGCTCTGCAATAGCAACCGACCACAGCAGCAGAGCGCTTGCGAGGCCGACCGGGACCCAGTCCACGACCGCGCCGATGCGCAGGGAGAGCGCGCCGGCGAGCGCTGCGCCCGCGATCAGCCCGAGCCACGGCACCGCCTGCTGCAGCCAAACCCAGCCGTCGGCACGGCCGATCGCAAAATCGCCGAGGCCCTGGCCAAACCGCACCAGGGTGCCGGTGACAAAGGTCAGATTGACCGGGATGTCGCCGGCGCGATGCATTGCCGAGTTCAAAATGCCCATCGCCAGCACCATCGGCTTTGTCGCCGTGTCCAGCGCCGCCGACATCGCCAGCAACATCACCACGACGGCCAGAACCGCGGTCAGATGCCGGCGCCCGAACAGATGCGAGAGGATCTGGCCGCCGGCCGCGCCGACCACGAACAGGCCGACCAGAACCAGGATCGCGCCGGCCTCGTCGAGCCGCCACCGGCCGGCTGCGAGTGCCATCTGCGTGCTGTTGCCGCTCATATACGAGACATAGAGATGCCCCAGCCGCAGAAACCCGATCCCGTCCACCATCCCGGCGAGTGCCGCCAACAGCACCGCGAGCGCCAGTCCGCGGCGCCGGTGGCCCGCCGGTCCGGGGCCAAGCTCGGTTCGCGGCTCAGCCAGGCGGCTCGTCGGCGCGCTCATAGCGCAGATAGCGGGGCGACCACATCTTGGCGCGGATCGCATCCTCGATCTGGTCGGTCTCGATCCCTTGGGTCAGTCCTTCGCGGTGCGCTTCTATCGCGGTTGCCAGCGCTACCGCGAAGGCGACCTCGCGCAACGCCGTCACCGGTGGCAGCAGATTGCCATCGCGATCGGTCGCGGCCGGCGAGACCGCGGCCAGCGCCTTGGCGGCGGCGGCGAGCATCGTATCGGTGATGTGCCGCGCCTTGACCGCGACCGTGCCCAGCCCGAGACCGGGAAAGATGTAGGAATTATTGGTCTGATCGACCCGGAACCGCATATCGCCGCGGCGCAGCGGCGCAAACGGGCTGCCGGTGCCGATCACCGCCCGACCTTCGGTCCAGGTCTCGATGTCTTCGGGGATCGCCTCGGCGCGCGAGGTCGGATTGGACAGCGGAAATATGACCGGCCGGCGACAATTCTTGGCCATCGCCCGCACCACCCGCTCGGGGAAGCCGCCGGGCTCGCCGGAAACCCCGATCAGCACCGTCGGCCGGGCGTTACGCACGACGTCACAGAGCGAGATTTGGCCGGGATTGTCGAGGACCCAATCGGCGAGTGCTGCCCGCTGCTGCACAAAGGGCTGCTGGAACGGTGCAACATCGTTGCTGCCCTCGACGAGGAGCCCGCCGCGATCGACCATCCAGAACCGCGCCGCGGCGACCCGTTCGGGCAGCCCGGCCTCGACCATCATCCTGAGCAGCAGGCTCGCGATGCCGCACCCGGCCGAGCCGGCCCCGAGCACCGCGATGCGCTGCTCGGCAAGAGCAATGCCGGTGACGCGGATCGCCGATAACAGTGCGCCGGCCGCGACCGCCGCGGTGCCCTGGATGTCATCGTTGAACGTGCACAGCCGATCGCGGTAGCGGGCCAGCAGGCGCGACGCATTGCTTTTGGCGAAGTCTTCCCACTGCACCAGCACGTGCGGCCAGCGGCGGGCAATGGCGCCGACCACCGCCTCGACAAACTCGTCATACTCGTTACCGCGCACCCGCTCGTGACGCCAGCCGAGATAGAGCGGATCGGCGAGCCGTTCGGCGTTGTCGGTGCCGACATCGAGCATGATCGGCAGGGTCGTCGCCGGGTGCAGCCCGCCGCAGGCGGTGTAAAGCGCCAATTTGCCGATCGGGATGCCCATGCCGCCGGCACCCTGGTCGCCGAGACCGAGAATGCGCTCGCCATCGGTCAACACGATCGCCTCGACCAGGTCGAAGCGCGGATTGGCCAGGATCTGGTCGAGCCGATGGCGATGCGGCAGGCTCAGAAACACCCCGCGCGGCTTGCGGAACAGCTGGCTGAACTGCTGGCAGCCGGCACCGACCGTCGGCGTGTAGACGAGCGGCAGCAATTCCTCGAGATTCTGTTCCAGCAGCGCGAAGAACAGCGTCTCGTTGTTGTCGTGCAATTCGCGCAGGAACGCATAGCGTTCGAGATCGCTGGCAAAGCGGCGCAGCACGGCCAGCCGGCGCGCCACCTGCTCCTCGATCGTGCCGATATGCGGCGGCAGGAGCCCGTGCAGGCCAAAGGCATCACGTTCTGCCTCGCTGAACGCGGTGCCCTTGTTCAAGAGCGGGTCGGACAGCAATTCCCAGCCGGTGCGTGACGTTCTCAGAACCCCGGTTTCGCTCGCTGCCGGCCCGCTTGCAGAGTAGGGCATCGCGCGGCTCAGCCGAGGTGCCGTCGGTAGAGCGCGATCAGCCGCTCCCAGTGGCGCTCGGCTGCCGTTTTATCGTAGCACCAGCGCTGCGGGAAGGCGAAGCCGTGATGGACGTCGGGATAAAGCTCGATCTCGCCTTTGGTGCCGGCACGCTGAAACAGCCCGCGCAATTCCTCGACCATCGGCAGCGGCGCCAGTTCGTCGTGCTCGGCACAAGCGATATAGACTTCGCCGCCGATTTTGCCGAGCGACTGGTGCGGGCTCTCCTCGGCATCGCTGACGAGCCAGGTGCTGTAAAACGAGGCGGCGGCGGCGACCCGTGCCGGATGGCGGGCCGCAGCGGCGAGTGCATAGGGGCCGCTCATGCAATAGCCATGCGCGCCGACCGGTCCCGGCCTGGCGGCGTGCTGCCGGTCGAGAAAGGCGAGCATCGCGCCGATATCGGCCATGACCGGCGGGATCGTCATCCGGGTGCGCACGGCGCGCATGCGTTCGCGTTCGGCACTGCCTTGCTCCAGCACGTCCGGCCCGAAAATCGTGTCGCGGCCGGCGCGATAATAAAGGTTCGGCAGCAGCACGAAATAACCGATCGTGGCGAGCCGCCGCGCCATGTCGCGCAATTCTTCGCGGATCCCCGGTGCATCCATCAGCATCAGCACGGCCGGAAACGGACCGCCGCGTTCGGGATGGGTGATAAAGGTCTCCATCGCCCCATCCGCGGTGGCGATGTCGACGGTCTGATCGATCATCCAATTGTCTCCACGATTCGGGTCCGCGGTGACGGCCCGCATCACATTCCGGGATGAGCCGCACGCCCGAATGACCGCACCTCGCCCGCTTCCGGCTGGCCGCGCCCTTCAATCAGGCTGCTGCCAACCGGGCTGCTGCCGGTGCACCCTATATCGCGCGATCTCGCAGATGGAAGGGGTGGTGCGGGCGGTCGGAATCGAACCGACACTCTGTCACCAGAACTGGATTTTGAGTCCAGCGCGTCTACCAGTTCCGCCACGCCCGCCCAGCGTCCGCCCAGATCCTCCCGGCCTGTACCGCAAGTCGCCGGTCTGCCGCGATCCGTGCCGCGTCACGGTTTTGATCGCATTCGACCGCCGGCCGCGCCGCAAAAATCATCCGTGGGCCCGCATTTCGCATGCTACACCGTCGCGTCGCCGATCGGGCGGCGCTCCGGCGCGCGGCGCGACTATAGCCATGGCGCACGACGGGTCAACGCGGACGCCAACGTGCACGGGCACGAGGAGGAGATGGAATGGCCGGGCGGATCAATCGGGCAGTCGAACTCCTGGCGCAGGACCAGGCCATCTACTATGTCGGCGGCCACAGCGGCCACCAGCTGACCCGAGCGCAGGGGCGCGAGGATGCCGGCACCTGGGCCGACTACATCAATGTCGGGATGGAGCACGGCGCGTTCGACATGGCGGGGTTGGCCGAATACATGACCGGGCTGGCCGAGGCGGGGCCGACCCGCTCGGGGCATCCGACCCCGGCGGTCATCGTCGAGGCGCCGGTCAACGGCACCGACGCCGCCAACGTGCGCTTCAATGCCTGGCAGTTCCGCCAGATCCTCGGCCGCGGTGTGCATGGCGTGCTGCTGTGTCAGGCAGAGACCGCCGAGGCGGTGCGCGCCTTTGTCGAAGCCTGCCGCTTCCCGCATCATTCGGCCGGGGTCGACCCGAGCCTGCCTACGGCTCACGACCGTCTGCGCGGCGCGATCCGAGGGCCGGCGAATGGTCTCGGCATCGGCACCCGCGGCCGTGGCTCGGAAGCGACCGCGGCGGCGATCTGGGGCATTTCGGCCGAGGAATACATCGCGCGCTGCGAACCCTGGCCGCTCGACCCGAAGGGCGAATTGCTGCTCGGGGTCAAGCTCGAATCACCGGAGGGGATCGCCAATTGCGAGGCGATCCTGGCCACCCCGGGCCTCGGTTTCGCCGAGATGGGGCCGGGCGATCTCGGGCTCTCGCTCGGTTATGTGGCAGTGCCGCGCCAGCCCTATCCGGCGGAGATGGATGCGGCGCGTCGCCGCGTGCTCGCCGCCTGCCGCAAGAACCGGGTGGCGTTTCTCGAAACCTGCTCGCCCGAAGATGTCGCGGCCCGGCTCGACGAGGGAGTGCGCGTCGTCGCCGGCCATCGCGAGGACACTGCCGGGATCGGCCGCGCCCATCAGCACCGCACAATGCCGGTGTGAGCCGGGCCGGTGTAGATCGCTCGCGCGGCCTCCGCGGTCGGACGCAACATCGCGCTAATGCAATTTCAAGACGGCACCGAGAAGGGTCAGTCCGGCGGCAAACATGACACCCATGCGCACGGTGAGCCGCAGCGACATTCCTTCCATCCGCAGCGACAGGTTCTCGATCTTGGCTTCGAGGTCGCGGCGCAGCTCGTCGATCCCGGCCCGGAGGTCATCCTTCGTAACCCGAAGGTCTTCCTTTGTGACCAGCTCATTCATGATGAACGCCCGCGCCGCTTCGGCATGCGCCTCAGCCTGTTCCTGGGGAACGCCATGGTCGCGAAGGTGCTTCGCGTAGGCGAGACTGTCAAATGTGAACACCATGGCTCTTCCTTGTGGCGCTGCGGCGACATCATGGAAGGGTCGCGTCAAGCCGGTGTCCGTCGGGCGTGCTCGCGCTCCGCCGGGTCCCGAGCTAAACTTTCCGACGCGCCGAACACCCCGCGGGAGGAGCATGATGGAATACGGCCTGTTCACGATGCCCTCGCATCCGCCGGAGCGTCCTCTCTATGAGGGGCATCGCTGGGACCTCGACACATTGCGCTGGGCCGACGAGCTCGGCTTCTCCGAAGCGTGGATCGGCGAGCACCACACCGCACCCTGGGAGCCGCACCCCGCACCCGACCTCCTGATCGCGCAGGCGCTGCTGCAGACAAAGCGGATCCGGCTTGCTCCCGGCGGGTTCCTGCTGCCCTACCATCATCCGGCCGAGCTCGCCCACCGGGTCGCGATGCTCGACCACATGGCCCAGGGACGGCTCAATTTCGGCGTCGCCGCGAGCGGGCTGCCGAGCGACTGGGCGATGTTCAATGTCGACGGCAATGCCGGCCAGCATCGCGAGATGACCCGTGAGGCGCTCGATATCATCCTGAAGTTGTGGACCGAGGACGAGCCGTTCGACTATCCCGGCAAATACTGGAAGGTCAGCAAGACCGATTTGATGCTGCGCACGCTGCGGCCGCACATCAAGCCGCTGCAAAAGCCTTATCCGCCGATCGGCGTCGCCGGGGTCAGCAAGGGCTCGGATACGCTGAAGCTCGCCGGTGAGCACGGCTTTCTGCCGATGAGCCTAAACCTCAATCCGACCTATGTCGCCAGCCACTGGGATTCGGTGGAGGAGGGGGCACGGCGCAGCGGACGCACGCCCAAACGCGCGCAATGGCGGCTGGTGCGCGAGATCTTCGTCGCCGACAGCGACACCGAAGCGTGGCGGCTGTCGGTCGAGAGCATGATGGGTCGGATGATGCGGGAATACTTCCTGCCGCTGTTGACCGATGTCGGTGTGATCGAGTTCCTCAAACACGATCCCGGCGTTGCCGACAGCGACATCACTCCCGAATACTGCGCCCGCCACAATTGGCTGATCGGCTCGCCTTCAACGGTCGTCGAGAAGATCGAGCGGATGTATGACGAGGTCGGCGGGTTTGGCTCATTGCTGCTGTTCTGCTTCGACTACAGCGCCAATCCGCGAGCCTGGCAGGAATCGATGCGGCTCCTGGCGCAGGAGGTCATGCCGAAAGTCGCCCATCTGTTGCCCGCTTGAGCCGCGGCAGCCGTCGGACACCGCACGCGGGGTGGTGTCCGCTACAGCCCCGCCTCTCCGGGCAGGGGAGCGGTGCTCAGGATGGCGCGGAGCTGATCATTGCCGACCCGCCCGGCCATGCTGCGGCGATACTGATCATAGGCGCGCTGGCCGCCGACATAGATGCAATTACAGGCGATCGGGTCAGCATACATGTACTTGACGCTGCCGTTCGAGTCGCGCAGGACGAACTCGTGCGGCGGCAGCGCGTGCAAGGCCGCGACCCGCTCCGGGCTGTCTGCCTTTCTCTCGACAAAGCCGGCCTCGACGAGCAGGTCGCCGGTCGGCGCCGCTGCCGGGTTGGCGCAGCTGGCGGTCACTAACGCGATGGCAACCATCGAATAGGAAGATCGTCTCACCGGCATGCCTCCGGATGTTGGAAGGTCGCGACGATTCTGCGGCAACGTCGAGCGGTTCACGATAGCAAGATCGCCATCGGCGAAGACGGCTGAATGACAAGCGCGCGGTTGCGCCCCTCCCGGTGATGAGGCAAGCTGCCACACCAACGAGACCGAGGCGGTCGGCCCGCCAATATGCGCAAGGCAGACCGGGCGAGAACAACGATGACGACCGGCACGCGTCGGATTATAAGGCGGCGCCGATGCTTGGCCCAGCTGGCGATCGCACCGGGTGGGCGGCGGAGACGAGGATGAGGCCAAAGCGGGCGTCGTCCTGCCCGCCAGGAGGAGCCTAGTGCAGCCGACCGATATCAGCGTTCCCGACTATTTTCACAAGGTCGTCGATTGCCAGTGGGCGTGCCCCGCCCATACGCCGGTGCCGGAATACATCCGGCTGATCGCCGACCGGCGCTACACCGACGCGTTCATAATCAACTGGTACTCGAATGTGTTCCCGGGCATCCTCGGGCGCACCTGCGACCGGCCGTGCGAGCCCGCCTGCCGGCGCGGCCGGGTCGAGAAGGAGCCGGTGGCGATCTGCCGGCTGAAGCGCGTCGCTGCCGACAACAAGGGCGACATCACCCCCTATCTGCCGGCGATCCCGCCCGAAAAAAACGGCAAGCGCATCGCCTTGGTCGGTGCCGGCCCGGCCTCGCTGACCGTCGCCCGCGATCTGCTGCCGCTCGGCTATCACTGCGTGATGTTCGACGGCGACGCCAAGGGCGGCGGCATGATGCGCACCCAGATCCCGCGCTTCCGCCTGCCCGAGCGGGTCACCGACGAGGAAGTCGATCTGATCCTCGAAATGGGTGTCGAAGGGCATTTCGGCGAGCCGGTCGAGAGCCTGAAGGCGCTGCTCGCCGAGGGCTGGGACGCGATCTTTGTCGGCTGCGGCGCACCGCGCGGGCGCGATCTCGACATCCCCGGCCGGCAGGAGGCCGCGGCCAACATCCATATCGGCATCGACTGGCTGTCGAGTGTCTCGTTTGGCCATACCACCAAGATCGGCCGGCGCGTCGTCGTGCTTGGCGGCGGCAACACGGCGATGGATTGCTGCCGCTCGTCGCGCCGGCTCGGCGGCGCCGAGGTCACCGTCGTCGTGCGCAGCGGCTTTGACGAGATGAAAGCCTCGCCCTGGGAAAAAGAGGATGCGATGCATGAAAGCATCCCGATCCTCAACTGGCTGGTGCCAAAGGAATTCACCCATGAAGACGGTCAGTTGACCGGGGTGCTGTTCGAGAAGGTCAAGGCCGAATACGATGCGCGCGGCCGGCGCAACCTGGTCCCGACCGGCGAGCCCGACACGCACATCCCTTGCGACGACGTGCTGATCGCGGTCGGCCAGGAGAACGCCTTTCCGTGGATCGAGCGCGATATCGGCATCGAATTCGACCGCTGGGACATGCCCAAGGTCGATCCGAAGACGATGCAATCGACCCTGCCCAACGTATTTTTTGGTGGCGATGCGGCGTTCGGGCCGAAAAACATCATCTGGGCGGTCGCGCACGGCCACGACGCGGCGATCTCGATCGACAAATTGTGCCATGGCGAGGATGTCGGCGAGCGGCCGGCGCCGGGGGTTACGCTCGTCAGCCAGAAGATGGGCATCCACGAGTGGAGCTACGACAACGACATCTCGAATGATCTGCGCTACCGCGTGCCGTTGCGCGACACCGCGGTGGCGCTCGCCGACATCAGGGTGGAGGTCGAGCTCGGCTTTGACGAGAAGCTCGGCTATCTCGAAGCCGAGCGCTGCCTCAATTGCGATGTGCAGACTGTGTTCACCGGGCAGCTGTGCATCGAATGCGATGCCTGCGTCGATATCTGCCCGATGGATTGCATCACCTTCACCGACAACGGCAGCGAACCGGAGCTGCGTGGCCGGCTGACCGCCCCGGCGCTGAACCTCGACCAGGACCTCTATATCGGCGACCGGTTGAAGACCGGGCGGATCATGGTCAAGGACGAGGATGTCTGCCTGCATTGCGGGCTGTGCGCCGAGCGCTGCCCGACCGGAGCCTGGGACATGCGCAAGTTCCTCCTCGACATCACCCAGGCCGGCCCCGCATGCCGCAGCCGCTGACCCCGTCCGTCATCCCCGCGACAGCGGGGACCCAGCGCCTATCCCTGGCAAAAGCGGGGAGATGGCTGGCGCATCGCCTTGTGACCCTGGACCCCCGCGTCCGTAGGGGCGACGAATAAGGCAACACGGAAATACGACCGTATTTTCATAGGCTCTCTGCCAATGGCATCACAGACCCATCTCGACGTTGCCGCGATCCAGAGCGTCAACGACTTCGTCGTCAAATTCGCCAATGTCAATGGCTCGGGCTCGGCCAGTGCCAACGCGCTGTTCGCCAAGTCGATCCTGCGCATGGGCGTGCCGGCGAGCTCGCGCAATATCTTTCCGTCGAACATCCAGGGACTGCCGACCTGGTTCGAGGTGCGGGTCAACGACAAGGGCCATCTCGGACGGCGCGGCGGCGTCGATATGATGGTGGCGATGAACCCGCAGACCTGGGACGAGGACATCGCCGAGATCGAGCCGGGCGGCTACCTGTTCTATGACGCGACCAAGCCGCTGCCGCCATCCAAGTTCCGCGACGACATCACCATCATTGGCGCGCCGCTGACCGCGATCTCCAACCGCGAATACAACGACGCGCGGCAACGCCAGCTGTTCAAGAACATCATCTATCTGGGCGCGTTGTCGGCGCTCTTGAACATGGATGCGGCGGCGATCGAGCAGCTGATCACCGAGCAGTTCCGCGGCCGGGACACGCTGATCCGGCCCAATCTGCGGGCGCTGAACCTCGGCCGCGACTGGGCGCTCGGCGAGCACGACTGCCCGATCGGGTTGCATCTCGAGCCCGTCGACAAGGTCGGCGACCGCATCTTCATCAACGGCAATGACGCCGCGGCGCTCGGTGCCGTATATGGCGGGGCAACAGTCGCGGCGTGGTATCCGATCACCCCGTCCTCGTCATTGGCCGAGGCGTTTGCCAATCATTGCCGGCGCTACCGGGTCGATCCCGAGACCAAGAAAAAGCGCTACGCGATCCTGCAGGCCGAGGACGAGCTTGCTTCGATCGGCATGGTGGTCGGTGCCGCCTGGAACGGGGCGCGCGCCTTTACCGCGACCTCGGGCCCCGGCATCTCGCTGATGCAGGAATTTATCGGGCTCGCCTATTTCGCCGAGATCCCGGCGGTGATCTTCGATGTGCAGCGCGGCAGCCCGTCGACCGGCATGCCGACCCGCACGCAGCAGGCCGATGTCCTCTCTTGTGCCCATGCCTCGCATGGCGACACCAAGCATGTGCTGCTGTTCCCCGAGGATCCGCACGAGGCGTTCGCCTTCGCCGCCGAGGCGTTTGATCTGGCCGACCGGCTGCAGACCCCGGTTTTCGTAATGCTCGATCTTGATATCGGCATGAATGATTGGCTGGTCGCCCCGCTCATCTGGGAGGAAGGCCGCCAATACGATCGCGGCAAGATCATGACCGCGGAACGGCTTGAGGCCGGGGTCGAATTCGGCCGTTATCTCGATGTCGATGGCGACGGCATCCCGTATCGCACCTTGCCCGGTACCCATCCGACCCGCGGTTCGTTCTTCACCCGCGGCACCACCAAGGATCGTTACGCGCGCTACTCGGAAGACGGATCGGATTACGTCGACAACATGCAGCGGCTGTTGCGCAAGTTCGAGACTGCCAAGCGCCTCGTCCCCGCCCCGATCAAGCGGTCGGCCCCGACCGGTTTGGAGGATGGCCCGACCCGGTTCGGCGCGATCTATTTCGGCTCGACCGCGCCGGCGATGGCCGAGGCGCTCGAAACCCTTGAGGAGCGTGGGGTCCACCTCGACACCTTGCGCGTGCGCGGCTACCCATTCCACGACGATGTGCTCGATTTCGTCGCCGCTCATGACCGGGTGTTTGTCGTCGAGCAGAACCGCGACGGCCAGCTGCGCACATTGTTGATGAACGATGGCGACATTGACCCAGCCCGGCTGGTGCCGATCCTGCACTATGATGGCACGCCGATCACGGCGCGGTTTATCGTCAAGGCAATCGCCGACATGCTCGAAGTCGTCACCCTGGCACCGCTGCGCCGGGCGCTGCCATGACCCCGCTCCTCCTCGTCATTCCCGCGCAAGCGGGAACCCAGGGCGCCAGCACCTTACGCCTGCCCTGGACTCCCGCTTTCGCCAGCGCGACGATCATCTTGATCGCCCATCTGAGGTCCCGATGACCTACATTGCCAAACCCCGCCTGCATCATCCGAAGTTGCCGACCAACGCGCTCGGCTTCACCCACCGCGATTACGAAGGTGCGGTCTCGACCCTGTGCGCCGGTTGCGGTCATGATTCGATCAGCGGCGCGATCATCCAGGCCTGTTTCGAACTGAGCCTGCCGCCGCACCGCATCGCCAAGCTCTCCGGCATCGGCTGCTCGTCGAAGACGCCGACCTACTTCCTCGGCAAGTCGCACGGCTTCAACAGCGTGCACGGGCGCATGCCCTCGGTGCTGACCGGGGCCAATCTTGCCAACCGCGATCTCGTCTATCTCGGCATTTCGGGCGATGGCGATTCGGCCTCGATCGGTCTCGGCCAGTTCGCGCATTGCCTGCGCCGCGCCGTCAACATGGTCTATATCGTCGAGAACAACGGCGTTTACGGACTGACCAAAGGCCAGTTCTCGGCGACTGCGGACAAGGGGTCGAAAGCCCGGCGCGGTGCGGTCAACACCGATGCGCCGATCGATCTCGTGGCGCTCGCCTTGCAGCTCGGTGCGTCCTTTGTCGGCCGCAGTTTTTCCGGCGACAAGGCGCAGCTGGTACCGCTGATCAAGGCGGCAATCGAGCACCGGGGGGCCGCGTTCATCGACGTGATCTCGCCCTGCGTCGCGTTCAACAACAATCCGGAATCGACCAAAAGCTTCGATTATGTCCGCGCTCATAACGAGGCGGTGAACCGGCTCGATGTGATCCTCGAACGCGACGAGATCACCGCCGATTACGCGCCGGGGACGGTGGAGACCGTGATCCAGCACGACGGCTCGGCGCTGCGGCTGCGCAAGCTCGCCCCCGATTATGATCCGCACGACCGCATCTCCGCGCTGGCCTATCTGCAGCAGCGGCACGCCGCCGGCGAGGTCGTGACCGGCCTTTTGTTTGTCGAGCCCGATGCGGGTGACATGCACGAATTTCTCGACACGGCCGAGGCTCCGCTCAACGCGCTTGGCGAAGCCGAGCTGTGTCCTGGCGCGGACGCGCTCACCCGGTTCAACGCTGCCCATCGCTGAGGGGCCACAACCCTGGGGGATGGCGACATCGCCGGCGCGTCCTGCGACGACACGGCGTTCGGATCGGAGGCGGGGACGGCCTCCTCCGTCAAACGGCTTTGCGTCAGTCGGCGAGACGGGCTATTCCGCGGCCGCGGCTGCGGGATGGGTCAATTGCAACGCATGGTGGGCAATTGCGGCATCGGCAGGCTCGCCGTCGCCGGCCAGTTGCACGGTCGGATAGGCAAATTTGACGCCATTGGCGTCGAAGGCTTTTTTGATCCTGGCCAGAGCCTGTCGCCGGATCACGAAATTCTCGCCCGGCAAGGTCATCATCTTCATGCGGATCTGCACTGCGAAATCGCCGAACGCGTCGACGCCCTGCATCTTCAACGGTTCGAGGATCACCGGCTTGAATTCCGGCTCCTCGGCCAGCTCCAAGCCGATCTGCTTGATCAGCTTTCGCGCCTTGTCGATATCGCTGTCATAGGTGATACCGACCGTCAGCTTGTCGATGACCCAGTCGCGGCTCTGGTTCTGCACCGCGCCGAGCAACGCGAACGGCACCGTGTAGAGCGCGCCGCGCTGATGGCGCAGCCTGACCGAGCGGAAGCTGAAGGATTCGACGGTCCCCTTGTAATTGCCGCTCTGAATGTATTCGCCGACCCGGAAGGCATCGTCGAGCAGGTAGAACATGCCGGCGATGACGTCGCGAACCAGGGACTGCGCGCCAAAGCCGATCGCCACGCCGAGCACGCCCAGGCCGGCGATCAGCGGACCGATCTGCACACCCATGGCCGCGAGCGCCATCAGGATCGCGACGACGACGACGACGACGAACAGCACGTTGCGGAAGATCGGCAACAGCGTGCGCAGCCGCGCCCGGCGCCGCGCCTCGTCGGTGTTGGGCAGGCCGGGGTCGGTCGCGCTGGCGAGCTTGCCGTCGATCGCTGCTTTGGTCGCCTGCCACAGCACGTCGGCGACGAGAACGATGATGATCGCGCTCAGCACACCATGGAGGATCCGGCCGAACGGGGTGTCCTCCCCGGCCAGGGTCTGCAGCGAAATGCCCCAGCCCCAGGCCAGCACCAGCACGGCGCCGATGATCAAGAGCGCGCGCATGCCGCGATCGATACAGACGGCCGTCACGCTCGGCAGCTCGGTGTCGAGCTGCGGCGAACCCGGTGGTCGAAGCAGCTGATCGACGGCGCGCCGGGTCACCCCGCTTGCGAGCGGCAGCAAGACGAGGATCGCCAGCAGCCAAAAGGCCGGCATCGCCCGCATGACCCAGAGCGTCCATAACAGCACGAAGGCGACCGACAGCAGCGCATTCTGGGCACCGCGCCCGAGGTGATGGGCGTCGTGCGTCGGCGTGACATCGGCGCCGCGCTGCGCCGCGACAGGTCGACGCCAGGTTGCCTCAAGCGCAATCAAGAGCAGGACGAAACCAAACGCGTAGGCGACGAGCTGGCGCGCCTCCAGCGAATATTCGAGGATGCGCCCGAGGCTGAACACCACCCAGCCGAACGCAAACCAGCCGACAAAGCTGGCAAAGCGGCGGCACCAGAAACGTGCCGCGGTCTCGTCCATCGGAATGATCCGGAAGCGCTCGTGACCCGGCGCCAACAGGAAATGGCCGGTGATGACGGCAATGCGCAGGATCAGAAAGGCGACGAGATAGCCGAGCAACATCTCGCGCAACAACGGTGCCCAGTCGAGCGCCAGAAACGGCCCGACGCTGCCGAGCGCAAACGCCGCGACAAGACAGACGGCGAAGGCAAACCGCGCCGCGATCAGGCGCAGGCGGTGCCTGACGGTCTCCACCGGGAACTCGTCGAGACGGCGGCGCACCCGCGCTGTCGCTTTGCGAAAAATCCACTCGGCGACAAAGCCCAACCCCACGAACAGCGCAAGACGCAGCGCAACCTTGGCGCGCCCGCGTTCGCCAAGCTCGGTGCGCACGAGACGGCTCGCGTGCTCGAACTGGTTGGGGAAGTCCGGGATCACCGCGGCCAGCGCTACGATGTGCGCGCGAATCTCGGCGATGTGCGCGGAGAAGTAGTCCGGGGCCGAAACCCGATGCTTGCCGTGTGCCGGTTTCGCCGCGGATGCGGCCGCGCCCTCCTTCTCCAGCCATTTCTGGACCGCCGGATCGGAGAGCAGGTTCAACAGCGCACGGATCTGCGGCGGCGGTTGCTGTCCGGCCGTGGCTGGTTCGTCATTCGAGCCGCCCGAATGTGCGGCACGGGCCGTCGTGAACGGGACCGCTATCAGAAGTGCGGCGAGAAAGAGCCGGATGGATCGAAGCGCGGTTCCGATGGTCGTTCTCCCCGTGACGGGCGGGATCAGTCGGCCGGAGCGCCGCGCGCTACCTTGCGGCCGACGATCCAGTCCCGGTAGGTGTCGCCGGGCATCGGCCCTTTCGCATGCGCGTCGAGTGCGGCCTGGTCGCGCCATTTTTCGATCAGCAACACATGCCGGTCATCGCCGTTCGGCAGCATAAGGTCGAACTGGATGCAGCCGTCATCGCCGCGAGAACGTTGCGCATGGGCGCGCATCAGGTCGAGAAACTGCGTGCGAAACTCGGGCTTGACCTCGAAATCGACGACGATCATGACTTGGCTCATCGGCGTTCCCTTTATGCGTCGTTTGAGCGCATCATCCGCCATCAACCGGCATCAAGGCAAGAGCCGGCAGTCTGCACGGGAGAAACGAGCATGCCCTACGACGCCCTGCGCACGATCATGCCGATCGCCGGTTGGCCTGCAGAGCGGGCTCGTGAGGTCGAGATTACCGGCGGCGCCGACCCGGTGTTGCCGACGCCGTTCCGCATTGGTGCTGCGGGTGCGGCGGCGTTGGCCGCGACCGGGCTCGCCGCCGCCGAGCTGTGGGAGTTGCGCAGCGGGCGGCGCCAACAGGTCGCGGTCGATTTGCGCCAGGCGGTCGCCTCGCTGCGCAGCGGCCATTACATGCAGATCGACGGTGCCGCGATCTCGACCGAGCGCAACCCGGTGATGGGCGTCTATCCGGCGAAAAACGGCCGCTGGAGCTACATCCACGCCAATTTCCCGAACCATCGCGCCGCGGCGATGAGCGTCTTGGGCGTGCCCGAAGAGAAAGAAGCGGTGCGCCAGGCGGTCGCGAAATGGGACGCGCTCGAGCTCGAGGAGGCGATCCTCGCCGCCAAGGGTGCAGGCGGCATGGTGCGCAGCATGCAGGAATGGGCCACCCATCCCCAGGCAGCGGCGATCGCCTCGCTGCCGCTGATGGAGATCGTCAAGATCGGCGACAGCGCGCCCGAGCCATTGCCCGAGGGTGAGCGGCCGTTGTCGGGCATCCGGGTCCTCGACCTGACGCGGGTGCTGGCCGGCCCGACTTCGGCCCGCACGCTCGCCGAGCACGGCGCCGAGGTCATGAAGATCACCGCACCGCATCTGCCGAATATCGGCTATCAGGAATACGACACCGGCCACGGCAAGCTGCAGGCGCATCTCGATTTGCGCCAGAAGCGGGACCTCGACACGCTGCTCGGTCTGGTGCGCGAGGCCGACATCTTCACCCAGGGCTACCGGCCGGGCACGCTCGGCAATCGCGGGCTGGCCCCGGAAGAACTGTCGCGGCTGCGGCCGGGGCTCGTCTATGTGTCGATGTGCGCGTTCAGCCATACCGGTCCCTGGGCCTCGCGCCGCGGCTTCGATACCGTGGTGCAGACGGTGAGCGGGATCACGACACGCCAGGCCGAGCTGTTCCCCGGCGCCAATCCCGGCCCGCAATTCTACCCGGTTTCGGCTATCGATTACTTAACCGGATATCTGATGGCGTTTGGCGCGATGGTTGCGTTGGCGCGCCGTGCCCGCGAGGGCGGCAGTTGGCTCGTGCGCATCTCACTGGCACAGACCGGGAAATGGCTGGTTGATCGCGGCCAGGTCCCGGAAGCTGCGCTCAAGGAGGTCGACAAGGAGCTTTATCCTGCCGAGATCGCCCGCTGGTCGATTGAGAGCGACACGCCGGTCGGGCGGCTGCGTCATCTGGGGCCGACGGTGCGGCTGTCCGAGACTCCACCCTATTGGGCGAGACCCTCCGCACCGCTCGGCTATCATGAGCCGGTGTGGCCGGCACGCGCCGCCTGACCAGGCGGGGCAGGGGCGAGCCGCTTACGGGCCGAGATCGAGGGCGCGCGGCAGCGCCCGCAAATAGATCGGCCACACCGGCGCCATCGCCAGGGCGCCGGCGAGCAGCGTGGTCGCGATCAGCGTCGTGATCCAGGCGGATACGAGCGCGGACATGACTTGGTCGGGCATGTTCTCTCACCTGTTCGGCAATCAACGGAAGGCCTGCGCAACTCCGGGCGCTGGCCAGCCGCAATCTGCCGCGTTTGCTGCATCGTCGCTGTGAGGCATCTCACAGAGATGGCGAAAGTTTGCCGGCTTCGGGTCCGTGCGAGCCACCGCCGGGCTCATTCCTTCTTGAAATAGGCCTCGATGGCTTGCGTCAGGCCGCGGGCGAGCTTGCGCCGATAAGCCGGCAGTTCCAGCAGGTGCTCTTCGCCCGGGTTCGACAGGCAGCCCAGCTCGACCAGGACCGAGGGGATGTCGGGTGCCGTCAGCACGACGAACCCGGCCGAGCGCTGCGGATGGTCGAGCAGCGGCACCTCGCGGCGCATGGCCGCCACCACGTCGCGGGCAAAGCTGAGCGACGAATTGTCGGTCTGCCGGCGCACCAGATCCATCAGCACGTCGCTGATGGAGGGTGGTTCGAACGACAGCCGGACCCGATCGATGACGTCGTAATTCTCACTATTCGCCAGCGCGGCCGCCTCGCGATCCGAGGCCCGTGTCGACAGCGTGAAGACCGACAAGCCGCGCATGCTCGGATCGGGCAGCGCGTCGGCATGAAGCGCCAGAAACAGGTCGGCATGCAGCGCCCGGGCCCGCGCGACCCGCTGGCGCAGCGGCACGAACTCGTCTCTGCCGCGGGTCAGCGCCACCCGAAACCGGCCGGTCGCGAGGAGGTCGCGTTCGAGATCGAGTGCGGTCGCGTAATTGATGGTCTTTTCGTAGACCCCGTCGGCGCCGATCGCACCCGGGTCGATGCCGCCATGCCCCGGGTCGAGCACGATCATCGGCCGTTCGCGCCCAGGCTTTGGCCGGATCCCGATACGGGGCTTTTCCGGAGGCGGCGTCGTCCAATCTGCGGCTCGGTCCGGCGGCTGGGCCCGAGCTAAGGCGAGGTGAGCAGCGAGCGTCCCTGCGCCCACCAGCAACCGCAACACGGCGCGCCGCGCGCAGGCGACGTTGCCCATCCCGGATCCCCCGCAGACCCGGCCTCGCCCCAATCGAGGATGGGTCAGCTCTGGGGATCATGCGCCGATGTGGCTCGCGCCGCCAGTATTCACAGGGTTAACACAGGGTTGCAGGGCAGCATGGCGTCACCAGCGCTGTCCCGCAGCGTCTCAGCGGGTCATGATCCGCCGTGCTGATCGTCCCGCGAGCGGCGCAGCGGCTCGGTGACCGCAGCCGGCGGCCAGCGGCAATCCAGCAGCCAGCGCATCGCCCGGGCAATGCCGCGCCACAACCCGCGCAGCGGCCGCAGCAGGTGCCGCCGGATCACCGCCGCGGCCACGGTCTTGTCCGGCCGATCCCGCAGGCTCGCCATGCCATGACGGCGATAATCGGCGACCCAGCCCGCCACCAGGCGTTCGCGCAGGCCAAATGCGGCGGCGGTTTCGGCGCTGCTCCAGCCCTCGACGATGACGTATTGGATGATCCGCCCGCGCTGCGCGGCAGTCAGGTCGGTCCGAGTCCCCGAACGCCTCTTCATGCTGCGCCAACGCGCGAGGCGACGGACAATTCCCGGCCCGCGAATTCAGGCTCCGACGTCGACAACGAGGCGGCCGCGCACGCCGCCGCGCAGCATCGTCGATGCCAGTCCTGGAAGCGCCCCCAATGGCACTACCGCGATCATCTGCTCGAGCCGGTCGCGCGGTAGATCGTTTGCCAGGCGCTGCCATGCCGCGATCCGCTCGTGGCGCGGACACATGACCGAGTCGATGCCGACGAGATCGACCCCGCGCAGCAGAAAGGGGATCACCGTCGCGGCCAGATCGCTCCCGCCGGCGAGGCCGCAGGCGGCGACGCTGGCGCGGTAGCGCAGCTGGGTGAGGATCGTCGCCAATGTCGTGCCGCCGACCGCGTCGATGGCGCCGGCCCAGCGTTCACGGTCGAGCGGCCGCGCTGGCGCGACGGCAAGGGCGGCGCGATCGATCAGTTCGGTTGCGCCGAGGCCCGTCAGATAGTCGCGCAGCTCGGGGCGACCGGTCGCGGCGACGACACGATGGCCGAGTGCGGCCAGCAGCGCTGTTGCGACACTGCCGACGCCACCGGCGGCGCCGGTGACCAGCACCTCGCCGCTCCCGGGCTGCAGGCCGCGGCGCTCGAGCGCAATCACCGCCAGCATCGCGGTAAACCCCGCGGTGCCGATCGCCATCGCGTGCCGCGCGCTCAGCCCGTCGGGCCGGCGCACCAGCCAGTCGGCGCGGACCCGCGCCTTTTCGGCAAAGCCGCCCCAGTGCAATTCGCCGACCCGCCAGCCGGTCAGGATGACCGGATCCCCGGCAGCGAATTCGGCTGAGTCCGATTGTTCGACGGTGCCGGCGAAATCGATCCCCGGAATGTGCGGATAGGATCGCACCAGCCGGCCGAGCCCCTGCAACACCATCGCGTCCTTGTAGTTCAAGGTCGAGCATTCGATGGCGATGGTAACTTCGCCCTCCGGCAGCAGCGCTTCGTCTACGGTTTCGAGCTGCGGCGCGGGTGTCCCTGCCGCATCGCGAAGCATCAGCGCTCGGAACACCACCCAGCCCCTCCATCATCGGCCTGCCGCTCCTCGCCGGCGGAACCGGGGTCCGCACGGCGCGAGCGATATCAGCGGTGCGTTTCGGGCGGGTGCCAGCACTGTCGCCCCGGCTAAGCGGATCGCCCAAGACCCCGCCGGTTTCCCGGCGGGGCCCCGTTCCCGATGCAGCGCCGCGCGAGACTACGGCCGGCGGACCAGCGCCACCTCCGCACCATGCGTTGTCACATGGAGTTCGCTGTGCAGCTCCGCCAGCGGTTTCTTTTCGAAGCCCTTGGGCACGTCGAGCACATGCACGCGCTCACCGGGTTTTGGCACATAAGCAAGCGTCGCTCCGGCCGGACCGGCGGGATGCGGCACGCTGAACAGCGACAGGATCCTGCCGTGGCTGTCGCTGACGACGGTCAATTGCATGCTGAACCTCCTGCGGCCGGTTCAATTGAACCAGGATGTCTGGATGTTGTAGGTGACGACGAACCTTGTGTCGTTGGTGATCGAGAAGTTGAACCCGTAGGTGCCGTTGCCTTCGTTAAAATTCACCGAAGTTTCGGAATAGGACAACGTGACACCGGGCGGGGAGGTCGGCTGGGGCTGGGTGATCGTGATGCCCTGCCAGCCTCCGTCGTTCCAGGTGAACGTCCACCCTTGTGTTTGCCCGGGGGCAATCGTAATGCCGCTCCCACCGGGGAAGATCGTCGACATCGCTAACTCCTTCCCGTTTTGTCGCAGCGTGTGCCGGACGGGAGGTGCCCAACCCGCAGATGGCTGCGACCACCGGCAAGCTACCGGCGGACTGCCACCTCAGCGTGTGATCGCGCTCACATTCGCCGCTTTTTGTCCGTTGCCGCGCGCGAACGCTCAGACGCTCGCCGGCCAGACGCCGGGGACCTGATAGGCCTCGTCATTGCCGGGCCAGGGCGGCATCGTCGCCCCCAGGATCGACAGCGCATCCGATCCGTCGCAGCGAAACTGGAAATGCGTTCCGACCGGAATGGCGAGCGACACGCCGGGAGCGAGTTCGACGATTTGCTGCGCGTCAGCGAGCCGGCGCCACATCCGCCCGCGGCCCGCAACGACGTACCAGACTTCCTCGACAGTGCGATGCGCGACCGGCTTGGACACCGCTTGCGGCGGCAGCGTAAACATTGCGAGACCGCCGCGGGACAGCCCACACAACAGGCGAACCTCCGAGCCGTCGGGCGCGATCACGTCGGGTGCGGTGGCGATCTCTTTGGTCGCGAAAGGCATCGTCCAAATCTCCTCTTCGTCGCCAGCCCCGGTATGGCGGTCGGACAATTGACAAAACTCGAATTGGTCCCGACAACCGGGACGGCGAGTGCGGAACAGTGAGGGTCGAGGGATGGGCATGCTCGAAGGACGGGTCGCGATCTGCGCCGGTGCCGGTCGCGGGGTCGGTGGCGAGGTCGCCAAGCTGATGGCGGCAAACGGCGCCAAGGTCGTGGTCAACGACCCCGGCACCAGCGGCAGCGGCGAGGGTGCGGACCAGCGCCCGGCGCAGGAGATCGTCGATCAGATCAAGGCGGCCGGCGGCGAGGCGGTTGCCAATTACGGCTCGGTCGCCAGGTTCGACGATTGTCTGCAGATGGTTAGCCAGGCCCGCGACACCTTCGGCGGGCTGCATATCGTGTTCGACGCCGCCGGCATCCTGCGCGACAAGATGTTCCACAACATGTTCCCCGAGGATTGGCAAGCCGTCCTCGACGTGCACCTGACCGGTCATTTCAACATCAACCGGGCCGCGATCAACCTGTTCCGCGAGCAGAATTACGGGCGCATCATCATGGTGTCGTCGACCTCGGGCCTGCTCGGCAATATCGGCCAGTGCAATTATGGCGCGGCGAAGCTCGGCATCGTCGCGCTGGCGCGCATCGTTGCGATGGAGAACGCCTCACGCGGCATCACCGTCAACGTGATCTGCCCGTCGGCCGACACACGGATGACCCGCTCGGTGCCGACCCCGAAGGACCCGGCCGCCGCGGCGATGCGTGAGGAGCGGTTGCGGCGCAGCCGGGCCGATGCAATCGCCCCTCTCTGCGTCTTTCTCGCCTCCGAGCAGGCCGCTCACGTCAACGGCCAGGTATTCCACCAGCGCGCCGGCGAATTGTCGCTTTATGGCCATATGCGGCCGGTGCGGATGGTCCACCGCCAGGGCGGCTGGACCCCTGAGACGCTGGCCGAGGTCGCGATCCCGGCGCTGGCGCCGCAATTCACCTCGCTTGACAGCCGCGGGGTCCATCCGGGCCTGCCGATGGAGTGAGCTTGCAGCAGCATCGCGGTCGGAGAATTCGCCTTCGCATTTGCCGAGACCGGCGCATCTATGGCACCCGCCGCCGCCTGCCGGTGCGCCTGCCGCCCGAAATCGGCTGTTAAGATTGCTATCTGCCGGGCGGCACCAACGGCGTCTTGTCGCGCCGCGACAGCTCGTCCCGGCCGGCTTTTGTTGCCGGGTCTAGCTGGAATTTCGCGACCGGGCTTGGGAGCGTCGACGCCAAGAACCTGGTCGAGCACTGGCCGCGCTGGCGCTGGTGAGGTTCAAGCGGCGCCGAGAACGCGCCGCGCCGCGGCGAGGGCCTCCTGCGGTCCGCCGTCCGCTTGAATGCGGGTCCAGTCGATCGGGCCCGGATCCTGACGCAGTTGGCGCGCCAGGATTTCGGCGGTGGCGTCGGAGGCGTCGTGGCGGCGCGCGGCAATGCGGGCAACCATCGCATCCGCGCCGGCTTCGAGCCACAAGCCGCAAAACGGCACGCCGGCCCGGCGCGCCGTCTCGGCGAACGAGCGCCGCTCGTCGGGTTGCAGCGACACGGCGTCGATGATCACCGAATATCCGGCGGCGAGCGTCGTCACCGCCTTGTTCCGCAATGCGTCGTAAACACGGCCCGTGACATCCGGCCGGTAGGCTTCGTCCGGCAACGGGGTTTCCGGGGCGGCACCGAGCAATAATTTGCGCATCACATCGCTGCGCAAGAGACGCGCTCCGGGCAACGCGCCGAGTTCCGGGGCGAGAGCCGCGGCGAGGGTCGATTTGCCGCTGCCGGAGAGCCCGCCAATCGCAACGAGCCGCGCCGGCGGCTGCTCCAGCGCCTGGCATGCCAGATCGAGATAGCGCCGCGCCTCGGCGGCCATCGCCGTGGCGACATTGCGGCTCGCGGCATGTTCGAGTGCCGTTGCCGTGACATGCGCACGGATCCCGGCGCGCAGCGACAGGAAGAGCGGCATCGCCGCCAGCCCCGCTTCATCGCCGCTGCGGTCGAGATAGCGGTTCAGCACCCGGCTGGAATGTCCTGCCAGCCCGCGATATTCGAGGTCCATCAACAGAAAGGCGAGATCGTAGAGCGTGTCGATGGAGGCCAGCCGCTCGGAGAATTCGAGACAGTCGAACAGGGTCGGCGCGCCGTCGAGAAGGCAGATGTTGCGCAGATGGAGGTCGCCGTGGCAGCGCCGTACCCGCCCCGCCTCGCGCCGCCGGTCGAGCAGTTCGGCCACCGCGCTCACTTGCTGGCGCCACAGTCGATAAACCTGCTCGACCTGATCCCGGGGGAAGCCTGCCGGCTGCGTCGCGGCCAGCAAATCGTGATTCTCCTCGGCTATCGCCGCGATCGCCGCTGCTCCACCGCGATCGAACTGCGGCTCCGCTGCTTCGTGAAATTCGGTGATATGGTCGGCGAGCGCGTCCATGATGCGCGGCTCGAGCCGGCCCGCCTTGGCCAAGGCATCGAACAGCAGCGCCTGGTCGAAGCGGCGCATCACCACGACCCAATCGACCGCGGTGCCGCGGTTCGAAAAACTCACCTCACCCGCCCCGTCGCGGCCCAGCCGGCGCAATTCGAGATAGAGTGCGGGCGCGGTGCGCCGGTTCAACGCGAGCTCGGCTTCACAGCCGCGATGCCGCCGCCGCACCGTCGAGAAATCGAGATAGGGCAGCCTGACCGCGCGTTTGAGCTTGTAGGCACGATCGCCGACCAGAAACACGATCGACACATGGGTTTCGACGATGTCGACCCGTTCGACGGTGGGCCCGTAAGAGGATGCCCGGCCGAGAAAGGCGATCGCCGCGCGTTGGTCATCGGGTGGGATTGAACGCATGGGCGGCAACGATATTCTATCGGCGGGATCTCCCCCAACCAGGCCCACCGCCGGGCTGGCGGTTCCGCTGTTCGAGATGCTGCGACAGTTCAGGCCAAATCTTGGGTAAGCCGATGCGGGTGCTGATCTGCGGCGGCGGCGTGATCGGCGCCGCGACCGCCTATTTCCTGGCCTGCCGTGGGGTCGAGGCGATCGTCATCGAGCGCGCCGGTCTGGGCTGTGCCGCCTCGGGAAAAGCCGGCGGCTTTCTCGCCCGCGACTGGTGCGACGGTACCCCGCTCGCCCCGCTGGCGCAGCGCAGCTTTGTGCTGCATGCCGAGCTGGCGCAGCAGCGTCTCGGCGATTGGGGCTACCGCCGGCTCGATACCTATGGCGGCCTCGCCGATGGCCGCCGGCATGTCCGCCTGCACGACCCGCACTACGAGCTCGGCTGGCTGTCGCCGCGGGTCAGGGTCGAGCGCCGGCTCGGCTCGCCCGAAACGACGGCGCAGGTGCATCCGGCGGCGTTCACCGCGGCGCTGATGCGGGCGGCCGAGGCGCGCGGAGGACGGCTCCATGCGGGTCGGGTCACCGGTATCGTGCGCCGCCTGGGTAGTGAACGCGTCACCGGCGTCGCAGTCGATGGGGCCACGATCGAAGGCGATGTCGTCGTCATCGCGATGGGCCCGTGGTCGCTCCTCGCCGCTGCATGGCTGCCGCTGCCCGCGGTGTTCGGGCTGAAGGGGCACAGCCTCGTCTTCGACACCGGGGCGGAGATGGCGGCCGACGCGGTGTTTCTCGAATATCGCGAGATGGGCGGGACAATGCAGCAGCCCGAGGTCTTTCCGCGCCCTGACGGCACTACCTATGTCTGCGCGATTTCCAGCGAGCGGCCACTGCCGCTCGACCCGGCCGCGGTCATGCCGGACCCGGGAGCGATCGAGCGGCTGGAAGCAATCTGCGCCGGGCTGTCGCCGGCGCTCACCCCGGCGCGGATCCGGGCGCGCCAAGCCTGCTATCGCCCGATCACCGCGGACGGGCTGCCGCTGATCGGTCGGGTGCCGGGGGTGGCCGGCGCCTATGTCGCGACCGGCCACAGTGTGTGGGGGATCCTGAACGCGCCGGCGACCGGCGAGGCGATGGCCGAATTGATCACCGAGGGTGCCGCACGGCAGGTCGATCTTGCACCGTTCGATCCCGGCCGGATGCGGCCGCTCGATCCGGCGCGGTTGCGGCAGGCCCCGGCGCGGCCTCTTTGACACACCGCGGTCGCGGCGCGCGATGGCCCGCCATGCCGGCGCGCAATATGCTATGCCGATTTTCCGCGACGATGTGGCAAGGCCGCGATGCGACAGGTTAACATTCTCAATATGCAGCGCCTCGGCGCGCGCGACCGGGCGAAGATCGAGGCGGTCGATCCGGCGATCCGGCTGACCGATGCCGGTGGCTGGTTCGACGGCGAGATCCGCGACACCTGGCCGGAATTTGCTGCGGCGCGCTATCTGCCGCCGGGCTCATGCGGCGCGGGGACGCGCGAGGAGCGCGACCGTCTCTTGGCCGAAACCGAGATCATCCTCGGCGGCTGGCCGTTTCCGCTCGATCTGCGCGCCCGGTCGCCGCGGCTCAAATGGCTGCACCAGCGCCAGGCCGGCGCCAGCAACCTGCTGCGCAGCGATCTGTGGGGCAGTGATGTCACGGTCACGACCTCGCGTGGCGCCGGCAGCACGCTGGCGATGGCCGAATACGCGCTCGCCGGCATCCTGCACTTTGCCAAGGATTTGGGCCATGCGGTGACCGGCCGCGACCCCGCCCATTTCGACCACCGCGCCTACCGGCCGCTGCTGCTCGATGGCAAGACCGTGCTTGTCGTCGGCACCGGCGGCATCGGCTGCGAGGTCGGGCGCCTGCTCGCGGCTGTGGGCCTGCGCGTTGTCGGCACCCGCCGCCAGCCCAGGCCGGACGCAACGCTGCCGCCCGGCTTTAGCGAACTCGGCGGTGCGGCGGAGCTCGACCGCTTTCTGCCGCAGGCCGATTTTGTCGTGATCTCCTGCCAGTGGACACCGGAGACGACCCGCCTTTTCAACGCCGCGCGGTTTGCCGCGATGAAGCCCGGCAGCGTGCTCGTCAACCTCGCGCGCGGCGAGATCGTCGATGAGGAGGCGCTGGCCGATGCACTCGATCGCGGCGGGCTGCGCGGCGTCGTGCTCGATGTCTATACCGGCGAGTTCGAGCACCCGCCGCCGGCCCGGTTATGGTCCGATCCGCGGGTCCTGATCACGCCGCATGTCTCGGGCGCCAGCGACGACAACCGGCATGGCGCAATCGAGCTGTTCTGCGCCAATCTGCGCGCCTATCTCGATGGCAAGGAGCTGTGCAACGTGCTCGATTGGCAGCGCGGCTACTGATCAGCCGGGCTACTGATCAGCCGGGGCCGGTCGGCGGGCGAATGCGGTCACGCTGTCGTCGCGCCGAGATAATCGAGCGCGGCGGCGGCCCCGCCGGGGCGATGCGGGATGCCGGCGCGGCGCAGCCCCATCTCGACCCCGCTCAACGTGCCGCACAGCATCAGATCGTTGAACCAGCCGAGATGGCCGATGCGGAAGGCCCGGCCCTTGAGCCGGCCGAGCCCGGTGCCGAGCGACATGTCGAAATCGTCGAGGATGATTTCGCGCAGCCGGTCGGAATCATGGCCCTCGGGCACCAGCACGGCGGTCAGCGTGCGCGAATATTCCCGTGGATCGGCGCAGACGATTTCCAGGTCCCAGCCGGCGACCGCGCGGCGGGTGGCCTCGGCATGGCGCGCATGGCGGCGGAAGACTGCGTCGAGACCTTCCTCGTCGAGCAGCATGTGCAGCGATTCACGAAGCCCGAACAACAGATTGGTCGGCGGCGTATAAGGCAGGACGCCGGTCTGCGCGACATCGGCCATCGCCCGCCAATCCCAATAGGAGCGGGGCAACCGCGCCGTTTCGGCAGCGGCGAGCGCCTTTTTCGAGATCGCGTTGAAGCCGAGCCCGGGCGGCAGCATCAGACCCTTCTGCGCACCGCCGACCGTGACATCGACACCCCACTCGTCATGACGGTAGTCGGCCGAGGCGAGGGACGAGATCGTATCGACCATAAACAGCGCCGGGTGGCGGGTGCGGTCGATCGCCGCGCGAATCTCGGCAATGCGGCTCGCCACCCCGGTCGAGGTCTCGTTGTGGACGACACACACCGCCTTCACCCGGTGCGCACGGTCGGCAGCGAGGGTCGCCTCGACCTGCGCCGGATCGACCCCGTGACGCCAGTCGCCGGGGACGAATTCGACGTCGAGCCCGAGCCGCTCGGCCATCGTCCGCCACAGGCTGGCAAACTGCCCGGTTTCGAACATCAGCACATGGTCGCCCGGCGACAGCGTGTTCGACAGCGCCGCCTCCCATGCCCCGGTGCCCGAAGATGGATAGAGTGCGACCATCCCGTCGGTCTTGAATACCCGCTTCATGCCGGCGACGACCTCCTTCGCCAGCTCGGCGAAGTCCGGCCCGCGATGGTCGATGACCGGCATCGCGATCGCCCGCAGCACCCGGTCGGGTACGTTGGTCGGGCCGGGGATCTGCAGGAAATGGCGGCCGCTGCGGGCGGTCGGCGCGTTGGATCTCATTCTCGAACAGCTCCAAGATCTTGATGCGAGCATTCCCGGCGGCGACGGGTCGGGCCGGTCTCATGTTCTCGCCGAGCAATACCACTTGACGCGCGCCGAATGTGAATTTGATGTGCGCTGCGGCGTTGCCGACACTTTCGGGCAGCCGGCGGCATGGCGGAGGTGGATGATGGCTTTATCGGCGAGGGTCCGGATCGGGATTTTGGGGGCGAGCGGCTATACCGGTGCCGAATTGCTGCGCCTCCTACGCTATCACCCGCAGGCCGAGATCCGCGCGCTGACCGCCGATCGCCAGGCCGGCAAGCCGATCGGCGCGGTCTTTCCGCATCTCGGCGGCGAGGGCCTGCCCGACCTCGTGGCGATCAGCGAGGTTGATTGGGATGGGCTCGATCTCGTTTTTTGCGGCCTGCCGCACGGCACGACGCAGGAAGTCATCGCCGGACTGCCGAACCATCTGAAGATCGTCGATCTGTCGGCCGATTTCCGCCTCGCCGACACCGCAACTTATGAAGAATGGTACGGCCATGCGCATCGCGCGCCGGAATTGCAACGCGAGGCGGTCTATGGCCTGACCGAAATCGCTCGGGAAAAGGTGGGTGCCGCGCGTCTCGTCGCCAACCCCGGCTGCTACCCGACTGCCGCGCAACTGCCGCTGGTGCCGCTGCTGCGGGCCAGGCTGGTCGACCCGGACGACATCATCATCGACGCCAAATCCGGGGTCAGCGGTGCCGGTCGCGCCGCACGCGAGGCGAGCCTCTATTGCGAGGTGGCCGAGGGCATCAACGCCTATGGCGTCGCCAATCACCGCCATGCGCCGGAGATCGAGCAGGGCCTGTCAGAGGCTGCCGGGCACAACGTCGTCGTCAATTTCACGCCGCATCTGATGCCGATGAACCGCGGCATCCTCGAGACGATCTATGTCCGGCTCGCCAGGGGCGCCACCCTGGGCGATCTGCGCGCGGTGCTCGAACGGGCGTATCGCGACGAGCCCTTCGTCCGAATCCTGCCCGAGGGCAGCCTGCCGGCGACGCGGCATGTGCGCGGCACCAATCTGTGTTTGATCGGCCTCAGCCGCGACCGGGTCGCTGGCCGCGCGATCCTGGTCTCGGCCGAGGACAATCTGGTCAAGGGCGCCTCGGGCCAGGCGATCCAGAACATGAATGTGATGCTGGGCCTGCCCGAAACGACTGCGCTCGAGCACTGCGCCCTCTTCCCGTGACGGGGCAGGGCGCCGCGCATCTGGCGCTGCTGCTTGCCGTCGCCATCGCCGCAGCGCCGGCTGTTGCCGCCGATATGGCTGTCTATCGCTGCACCAACCCGGCAAGCGGTACCGCCTGGGACATCACGGTCGATCTCGCCCATCATCGCGTCGATGCGTTTCCAGCCGATATCGACACGCATTCGATCCGCTGGCGCGATACCGCGGCGGGCGGGTTTTACGACCTCGACCGCGGCACCGGCGAATTGACGATGCGCAACGCGTCGAGCACCGGCGGCTACTTCCTGCACGACCACTGCCGCGCCCGCTGATCGCCGGGCCGCTGATCGCCGGGCCGCGGTGGCGCCGCGCAATATCGCGGGAAGTGCCGAGGGCGTGATCGCTTCGCGGCGCTGAATAGCGTAAATGACGCAACCCGTTTCGAGCCGAGGGAGAGCAGCCATGCTCGCCAATATTCCTGCGACGCAAACCGTGATCGAGATCAGGGAGCCGGGCGGGCCGGAGGTGCTGGTGCCGGCGACGCGGCCGGTGCCGGAGCCGAAGGCGGGTGAGGTCTTGATCCGCATCGCCGCCGCCGGGGTCAACCGCGCCGATTGCCTGCAGCGCCTGGGACGCTATCCGATGCCGCCCGGGGCGCCCGATATTCCCGGGCTCGAATGCTCCGGAACCATTGTCCGGCTCGGCGACGGGGTGGCGCAATGGCGCGAGGGCGACCCGGTCTGCGCGCTGATGATCGGTGACGGCTATGGCGAATATGCCGCGGTTCCGGCGGTGCAGTGCCTGCCGGTACCCCCTGGTGTCGGCCTCGTCGATGCCGGCGGGTTGATGGAGACGTTCTGCACGGTGTGGACCAACCTGTTCGAGCGCATCCATCTGAAGGCCGGCGAGGTGCTGCTGCAGCAAGGCGGGTCGAGCGGTATCGGCATCACCGCGATCCAGCTGGCAAAGGCATTCGGCGCCAAGGTGCTGGCCACCGCCGGCTCGGACGAGAAATGCGCCGCCTGCCGCGACTATGGCGCCGATGTCGCGATCAACTACCGCACCCAGGACTTTGTCGAGATCGGCAAGCAATTCACGAACGGCCGCGGCGTCGATGCGATCTTCGACATGGTCGGCGGCGACTATATTCCGCGCGAGCTAGACTTGCTGGCGCGCGAGGGGCGGCTGTGCTTTGTGGCGCTGATGCGCGGCACCAGGGTCGAAGCCGATTTCGGGCTGATCCAGAGAAAGCACCTGACCGTCACCGGCTCGACCCTGCGCGGTCGCACGGTCGCGCAAAAGGCGGCGATCGTCGCCGCGCTCAAAGAGCAAGTATGGCCGCTCTGGGGGCAAGGCAAATTGCGCCCCTGCACCGACCGGACCTTTCCGCTCGCCGAAGCGGCGGACGCGCACCGGCTGATGGAATCGAGTCGGCATATCGGCAAGATCCTGCTGGTGCCGTAGCGCTCGCGGCCCGCGCCACGCTCGTGACTGGTCTGCGCTCCTTCCAAAGCGGGCTGCTGCACCCGATCTCTTGGGCATGATTGGGGCGACCGCCGCCCCGAGGTCCGGAGATCCTTCGAATGATCGAAAAGAGGCCCTTTGCCAGCCTCGGCGGGGCAAACCACGGTTGGCTCGACACGCGGCACCATTTTTCGTTTGCCGATTACCAGGACCCCGAGCGGATGAATTGGGGTCGGCTGCGGGTATGGAATGACGATGCGATCGCGCCCGACACCGGCTTCCCGCCGCACCCGCATGCCGATATGGAGATCATCACCTATGTACGCGAGGGTGCGGTGACGCACCAGGACAGCCTCGGCAATAAGGGCCGCACCGCGGCGGGTGACGTGCAGGTGATGAGCGCCGGCAGCGGCATCCGCCACGCCGAATACAATCGCGAGCCCGGGACCACGAGCCTGTTTCAGATCTGGATCCTGCCGACGAGCCGCGGCGGCGCGCCGAATTGGGGCACAAGGCCGTTTCCAAAGAATGACCGGTCCGGCCGGTTTGTGGTGCTCGCCAGCGGCTTTGCCGAGGACGGCGAGGCGTTGCCGATCCGAAGCGACGCACGGGTTCTTGGTGCGACGCTTCGCGTCGGCGAGAGCGTCGATTACCCGCTCGGCAAGGAGCGCCACGGCTACCTCGTGCCGGCCAAGGGCCGGGTCGAGGTCAATGGTGTCACGCTCGACGCCCGCGACGGTGCTGCCATCCACGGCGAGAACGGATTGCGGGTGCGCGCGCTCGACGAGGCCGAACTGGTGCTGGTTGACGCCGCCTGAGCGTCAGCGAGCGAGCTCCAAGGGCTGTTCCGGAACCGCGGCGCGGTCGGACCGAGCGGCGGCAAATCGCGGCACCAAGCTGTCGCCGACCCAGTTGGTCGCGCCGCCGGCCCCGAGGAGTTCGCACACCGTCGGCGCGATATCGAGGATCGACACCGGTTCGCGATGCGCTTGGCGCCCGCCACAGCGGATCCATAAGACGCCTTCGGGGTGATGCCGTGCGCTCTTGACGGCATCGATCGGGTAGAGCGCGTCGAAGAAGCCGAGCGTCCCGTTGTCTCCGGGAATGCCGCTCAGCACGGCATCGCTCTCGATCATGTCGAAAATCTGGCAGCCGACGCACAGCGAAGCGTCACCCGAAGGCTCTGCTGCGAATACCTGGCGATCTCCCAGACGAGGTGCGCGGCAGGCGATGGCCGCGCGCTCGGCCGCGGCGCGATCGGCGAAGCGCATCATGTACATATGCGTCATGATCGGCTCGATCGCGACCGGCGTGATGCCGATCAGACGGCAGAGCCCGGCAGGGTCGCGCAGCCGGAAGAAATGCTGCCCGCCGCAATCCTCGCGGGTCAGAAACGGCTGCTGGCTCAGCGCCGAGCACAGGATCAGCACGGTCTCTTCGCCGGCCAGCGCCATAAAATTCTGGAGCAGCCGGTCCATCGCCTGATAGCCGAACAGCACGGCGTCGCCATAGGTCTCCTGCTCCGCCGCCGAGGGTTTGATCGAGAACGGGCCAGGGTCCATGTGGCGCCAATAAGCGTGCTGCAGATGTGCGGTGCTGTTGACAAAGAAGGTGGCGAAATCCGGCCGGAGCTGGCGGTAGTAATGGCGGAAAACATCGAGCTGCAGCAAATCGAGCAGCGCCACCCGCCTCCACGACACATCCTTGCCGCCCAGTCGCTCGCGGGCCAGCTGGCGCAAGATCACGCCAACACTCTGCGCCGACAGGCCGTGGCAGCTGAGAAAGGCGAGAAACCCGGCGAGCTGGCGCGGCGGGACCGCGGCGAGGCCCCGGCTATATTCCTGGACCCCGCGGCCGACCACCGCCTTGAACGTCTCGAGCTCGGCGGGATAAGCCGGTTCGGCGATGCACCACGGGTCGGGCAAAAAGAACGTCCCGGGGCCCGAAATCGCCTGTGCGTTCATGCTCGAACAGTTCATGACCGATTTGCCGAGCCGGTGCAGCTCGTGCCACAGATCCGGGTGACCCGCCTTTGGCCCGTCGGTCAGGTGAAAGACCTGGTGCTGATGGTAGGGCAGGCCGGTGTGGATCGAATACCACTGGATCCATGGTTCGAGATTGACCGGATCAGGGTCGTCCGCGAAGGTGGTGAACGCTTGCGAAGAACGGTAAAACGCCGCAAAATTCGGCAACCTTCCGGCGCCGATCCACCGTTCGAGCAACGGCGGGCAGATCTCGTTGAATTCCAGCAAAATGACGTTGCGCATTTACCACCTTCGGCCGCTCGCCGATGCGAGGTTCGCTATGTTCTGCCGCCCCGCTTGTCCGCCAGGCGGACCTTCACGAAGGCGAATTCTATCATGATAGCTGACGCAGGCAAAGCAGTAGCATAGTTATCCCAAAGTAGGGCGTGGACAGCTCGGTCTGGTGCCGGCCGCAGCTCACTCACCGACCGCCAGATGCATCGTCGCCACCCCGCCGTCGAGCGCGTCGCGGACCCGGATCTGCCAGGTTCCGGGCGGGTCGTTGACCGCCAGCGGCAGGTTTACCGTGGCGCTCCCGCCGGACAGCAGCAGGTTTTGGGAATAATGGGCGACTGGGAGCCCGGCGGGATCGATCGCCTCGAAATGCACGACATCGATCGCCGGCGCCCGCCCCGAGCGCACCGTGAACGCGACATTGCTGCCAAGGCGCGCCTGGCGCGGTCCCGCCAGCGTCGGGCCGGGAAGCGGTTGCGACGACAACGCCAGCAGAACCGGCTCGCCAGGTCCGAGACTGAGCGCGATCTGGGCGGTCCGGCCGAGCGCCCGCCCCGTTCGCAGCTCATAGACATCAAGCGGCTGCGGCAAGCTAACGACGACCGCCTCGTGGCTGCCGGCGCCGCTCGGCGCGGGGCGATCGCCGAGCGGCCCGAGAGCTTCGCGCTGCAAGGCGAGGACCGTCACCGGCCCGTCATCGAACAAATAGCTGTCGAGATCACCGGGCCGGGTCCCGCCGCTCCCGGAAATGGCGATTGGCGGCGTGACCCCGCCAGCGGCGAAAATCCTGGCGGTCGTCCTTAATTCCGTGGCGGCTGCGCCGCCGGCGAACGGCAGGTAGAACGCACGTCCCCCGCGAAACGCAGCCTGGCGGCGGGCCGCGGCGGTTCCCCCGGGGAAAACGTCGGCGAGCAAGGGTCGCGGCAATTTGCGGCCATGCGCATCGAATTGTCCGGGCTCGCCAGCGGCGATCGCGATCCCGCCTCGTGCGACAAAAGCGCTGATCGCGCGCGCCGCTGCCGGCGACAAGGCGATCGCGTCGGGCAGCATCAGCACGCGGTAGCGGCCCTGCTGCAGAGCACCGCGGGCAAGCTGCGCGGCGGCGATGAACTCCGGCTCGATCCCCAGTCGTTCGGCGGTGCGGGTGAAGCCGCAAGCGGCGGTCCGCGGGTAGGATCCGAGCGACGGATCGTCCGCCGTTTGCGCAGCCGGGCGGTGCGCGCGCCGGTCCAAGAGCCAGGCCATCCGCAGGCTCGGCTGCGAATAGAGCACCGCCACCCCGTCGGTGTGTCGCCTCAGGTTGATCAGCAGCATGCCGAGCCCGTCACGCAGCGCCGCGAAGGTGGCGGCGGCCTCCTCTCCGCGCGGATGGAGGCGGCCGTCGGTGCCGACGAATTCGTGGTTAGGGTCCCACAGAATCACCCCGCGAGTGCCGCGCAGCAGCTCGCGCCAGGTCAGATAGGCCGCCTGCGCGCCGCTCGCGGCGATCGTCGTCAGCAGCACGAGCTGCGGGTTGAGCGAGCGCAGCATCTCGATGTCGCAGCCGAAATCGTAGGGCTCCATGACATCGACCGCGCGTGCCAGCCGCGGATAGTCGTAGCCGCCCCAGCCCGGGATCTGCACGCCCTCGATTGCCGAGCGTGCCCCAGGATCGGCGGCATGAACCGCAGCAGTGCCGGATGCGAGCGCCGCGGCGAAAGCGACATCCATCCAGTCCTTGAAATCGGCCCAGGCCGCGAAATCCTGGTCGGAACGGCGCAATGCCTGGCGTGTCGTGATCGGCACGACCCTGTCCCAGGCCGGGAAATGCGTGTCCCATTCGCGGTTCAGCGCCGCGAGCGAACCATAGCGCCGGCGCAACCACACGCGCATCGCGGCCAGCGACAGCGGCGAAAAATCGAAATCCCAGGGCCGCCCCAGATCGCCGATTCCGGTTTCGTCCCCGAGATCGTAGTAAAGCGGCCGGTAGCCGCGCAGAGCGGTGACGGCACGGATGAGCCGGGTGCGAACCCGGAGCAGCCAGTCGGGGTCGGAGAGGCTCGGCTCGCGCCAAAAGGCGGCGAGATCATCGGGCCGGCGGCGGTGCAATGCCGCGATCGCCTGGAAGCGCCAATCGACCGGATGCGTGGCCGACCAACGGTGATAGGGCGAGTAGAAATCGGTCGCAATGTTTTCGAGATAAAAACGCAGATCCTGCCCGAGCAGCGGCGCCAGCTCCGCTGGATCGTAGGGTTCGTCCGCCTGGTGGCCGGCTTCGACCATGCCGGCGGTGATGCCGAGGCGCTTCAGCGTGCGATAGGCCGCCGCCGTCTGCGGCTGCCACATGACGATCTGATAGTCGCGCCAGGTTGTGTCCGGCGGCGTGGCGATGAACGCGCCGGCGAGCTCGTTGTGTCGATCGGCGCGGGCGCCATCGGCGGCGGTGCTGCGCAGCCTCAGATTTGCCGTGATCCAGTTCTGCATCGCCACCGCGCGATGCAGGTCGAGAGCGAAGGTCACTTGCATCGCGTCTTTGAGCTCGAGCGGGATGCGGTGCTGCTCGACCACGCGGCCATCGGCATCGGTCCACGTGATGTCGAGACGGCCGCGACCGCTGGCCGACGGCTCGAACCGGTAGACGACCGGGAGGACCGTGTTCCGTCCCGCCGTTTTCGGCATGACGAGCTGGTCGGCCGCGACGGTTCCGCCGCCGAGAATCGTCGCGACCAAGACCGCGATCGCTGCCCGGCCGGCTCGCCGCGCCGCTCCCGCCATCACCTCACTGCCACGCGCTCGGCCCGCCCACTTTCGCTTGCCCAGGGCTTTCGCCTGCCCCCGCTTTCGCCTGCCCCCGCTTTCGATTGACAGCGTCGGGCGCGTCCCTATAGTGCGCCGCTCGCAGGCGGGAGAGCTGGCGGAGGCGTGGCTGCGGCTGTCGCCCGTCGGCCGTGGCAACCCCAAATCGGCAGAACCCATGTTTGCAGTGATCCGGACCGGCGGCAAGCAGTACAAGGTCGCCAAGGATGACCTGATCACCGTCGAGAAGCTCGCCGGCGAGCCCGGTGACGCGGTCGCGTTCGATCAGGTGCTGATCATCGGCGACGGGGCGGAGATCACCACCGGGGCGCCGCTGGTGGCCGGAGCCACGGTCGGGGCCACCGTCGTCGAGCAGAGCCGGGCGGCCAAGATCATCGTCTTCAAGAAAAAGCGGCGGCACAATTACCGGCGCAAAAAAGGGCATCGCCAGTACCAGACCGTGCTGCGCATCACCGACATCACGCCCGCGGCAGCACAGCAAGGAGGCAATGATGGCGCATAAAAAGGCCGGCGGATCATCGCGCAACGGCCGCGACAGCCGCGGACGGCGGCTCGGCGTCAAGAAATTTGGCGGCGAGGTCGTGATCCCCGGCAACATCATCGTGCGCCAGCGCGGCACCAAGTTTCACCCGGGTCCGCATGTCGGCATCGGCCGCGACCACACGCTGTTCGCGACGGCCGGCGGCGCGGTGCGTTTTCACAAGGGGCTTGCCGGCCGCACCTATGTCTCGGTGGTGCTGCCGGTCGCACCGGCCTCGGCCGAAGCGGCCGAATAGCTGTTCGCGAGCGCCGCAGCCCGAGGGGACGGCCTCGCCGTTCCCTTTTTTGTGGGCGCCCCCGATGCAGTTTCTCGACCAGTGCAAGATCTATTTGAAAAGCGGTGACGGCGGTCCCGGCTCGGCCAGCTTCCGCCGCGAGAAGTTCATCGAGTTTGGCGGCCCCGATGGCGGCGATGGCGGCAAGGGCGGCGACATCGTGTTTGTCGCCGCGGACAACCTGAACACGCTGATCGATTACCGCTATCGTCAGCATTTCCGCGCGGCGGACGGGCGCGGCGGCGCCGGGCGCGAAAAGACCGGTGCGCGCGGCCGCGATCTGGTCCTGACCGTGCCGGTCGGCACCGAGATCCTCGCCGAGGGCAGGGAGGTCGTGCTGGCCGATCTGACCCGTGCCGGCGAGCGTCTGGCATTGCTGCGCGGCGGCGATGGCGGCTTTGGCAACGCCCATTACAAGAGCTCGACCAATCGCGCACCGCGCCGCGCCGATCCCGGCTGGCCGGGACAGGAGGCGTGGGTGTGGCTGCGGCTGAAGCTGATCGCCGATGTCGGGCTTGTCGGCCTGCCGAACGCCGGCAAATCGACCTTTCTCGCCGCGGTCTCGCATGCCCGGCCGAAAATCGCCGACTATCCGTTCACGACGCTGAAGCCGCAGCTCGGTGTGGTGCGGCTCGACGATCGCGAATTCGCGCTGGCCGATCTGCCTGGGCTGATCGAAGGCGCCAGCGAGGGGGTCGGCATCGGCACCCGGTTCCTCGGCCATGTCGAGCGCTGCGCGGTGATCCTGCACCTGATCGATGGCACGATCGACGATATCGCCGCCGCCTACCGGGTGATCCGCGAAGAGCTCGCCGCCTATGGAAACGGTCTCGCCGACAAGCCCGAGATCGTCGGGTTGAACAAGATCGACGCGCTCGATCCGGCGACGCTGGCGGCAAGGCTCGACGCGCTGCTGCACTGTGTCGGGCCGGGCCGCATCGTGTTGCCGCTCTCCGGGGTCTCCGGCAGCGGTGTTCGCGAGGTGCTGGGGGCGCTGTTCGCGGCACTGGCGGTGGCGCGTGAGGCCGGGAGCGGCCAGGCGGAGGAGGCGGGCTCCCTCGCACCCGTGTCATGACCGCGCCGAGCGCGGCCAGTGCGCTGGCCGGGGCGCGGCGGCTCGTCGTCAAGATCGGCTCGGCGCTGCTGGTCGCCGAGGATGGCGAGGTCCGGCGGCCATGGCTCGATCTGTTGGCAGATGATGTGGCGCGCTGCCGGGCTCGTGGCCAGGACGTGATCCTCGTCTCGTCGGGCGCGATCGCGGTCGGCCGCCGGCATCTGGGTCTCGCCGGCAACCGGCTGCGCCTCGAGGAAAAGCAGGCGGCGGCGGCAACCGGCCAGATCCGCCTCGCGCATGCCTACCAGGAGGCGCTGGCCCGGCACGGCATCACCGTCGCGCAGATCCTGCTGACCCTCGAAGACACCGAAGATCGGCGGCGTCATCTGAACGCGCGTGCCACCTTTGGCCAATTGCTGGGGCTGGGCGCGGTGCCGGTCGTCAACGAGAACGACACGATCGCTACCGCCGAGATCCGGTTTGGCGACAATGATCGGCTCGCCGCGCGGGTGGCCCAGATGACCAGCGCCGACATCCTGGTACTGCTGTCCGATATCGATGGGCTCTATACCGCCGATCCGCGCAAATATCCGCACACCCGCCACCTCGCGAGCGTGCGCGAGATCGGACCCGAGATCGAGGCAATGGCCGGCGAGGCCGCACCCGGCTACAGCTCGGGCGGGATGGTGACGAAGCTCGCCGCGGCGCGGATCGCGATGAATGCCGGCTGCCACATGCTGATTGCGCGCGGTGCCCCCGAGTGTTGTGTCTCCGAGCGTGATGCCCCCGAGCGTGATGCCCCCGAGCGTGATGCCGGGCCGGGACCGCTTGCGGCGATCGAGGCCGGCGGCCGTGCGACCTTGTTTTTGCCGCGCGGCGAGCCGATCTCTGCCCGCAAATCCTGGATCGCCGGGACCGTCGAGCCGTCCGGCACGATTATCGTCGATGATGGCGCGGTGCTGGCATTGCGCCACGGCCGCAGCCTGTTGCCGGCCGGGGTGGTCGCGGTCGATGGCATGTTCGAGCGCGGCGACGCGGTGGTGGTGCGCACCCGCGGCGGGGCCGAAGCCGGGCGCGGGCTGTCGGCCTATTCGAGCGCGGACATTCGCCGCATCGCCGGGCACAAGAGTGGTGAAATTGCCGCCATCCTCGGCTACCGTGGCCGCGACGAGATCATCCATCGCGACGATCTGGTGGTGACCGAACGCCCATGACCCCGGACTCGATGCCATACGCCCTTGATAGCGGACCCTCGCAGCATCATCGCGCCGCGGCACCCGATCCGGCGCTGGCGAGCGAAATGGCCGAGATCGGACAGCGCGCCCGTGCCGCCGCTTCGGTGCTGGCGACGGCCCCGGCGGCGGCCAAGACCGCGGCATTGGGCGCAGCGGCAGCGGCGATGCGCGCCGGCGAAAGCGAAATTCTCGCGGCCAATGCCCGCGACCTCGCCGAGGCCGAGGGTGAAGGACTGGCGCCGGTTTTGCGCGAGCGCCTGGCGCTCGACCCCAAGCGGCTGGGAGCAATCGCCGCCGGGCTTGAAGCGATCGCCGAATTGCCCGACCCGGTCGGCCGCAGCCTCGCCCGCTGGACCCGCCCGAACGGGCTGGAGATCGAGCGGGTTGCGGTACCGCTCGGGGTCATCGGCATCATCTATGAAAGCCGGCCGAACGTGACCGCCGACGCCGGCGGGCTGGCGCTCAAATCCGGCAACGCAGCGATCCTGCGCGGCGGGTCGGAGAGCTTCCATTCGTCGCGAGCGCTGGTCGCCGCACTGGCAAAGGGGTTGCGCGAAGCCGGCCTGCCCGAGACGGCGATCCAGCTGGTGCCGACCCGCGACCGCGCCGCGGTCGGGCTGATGCTCGCGATGAACGGCGTCATCGACATCATCGTGCCGCGCGGCGGCGCCTCGCTGATCGAGCGGGTGCAGCGCGAGAGCCGCATCCCGGTCATTGCCCATCTCGAAGGGCTCTGCCACACCTATATCGATGCCGCGGCCGATCCCGAGAAAGCGCGCGCGATCGTGCTGAACGCGAAGATGCGGCGGGTGTCGATCTGTGGCGCCACCGAAACGCTGCTGGTCGACCGCCGGGTGGCCGCATCGCAGCTGCCGGCGATCCTGGCGGAGCTGCACGCGGCCGGCTGCGAATTGCGCGGCGACCCGCAGACCCTGGCGGTGTATCCCGCGGCGGCGCCGGCGACCGAGGCGGATTGGCGCACCGAATATCTCGATGCGATCCTCGCGGTGCGGGTCGTCGATGGGATCGGCGAAGCGATCGACCACATCAACCGCTGGGGCTCGCATCACACCGACGCGATCGTCACCGAGGACGCGGGCGCGGCGGAGCGGTTTTTGCGCGAGATCGACAGCGCCATCGTGCTGGTCAATGCGTCCACCCAGTTCGCCGATGGCGGCGAATTCGGCATGGGGGCGGAGATTGGCATCTCGACACAGCGCCTGCCGCCGCGCGGCCCGGTCGGCGCCGAGCAGTTGACGACCTACAAATATCTGGTCCGCGGCAACGGTCAGGTGCGGCCCTGACGGACGCGGCGCCGCGGATGAAGTCGCCATTTCGCCCCGCGGCGGGGGGTGGCAGGGCGGCGCGCCATCGCCGCATCGGGCTGTTGGGCGGCTCCTTCAACCCGGCGCATCAGGGTCATCTGCAGTTGAGCCTGAACGCGCTCGCCCGCCTCGGTCTCGACGAGGTGTGGTGGCTCGTCTCACCCCAGAACCCGTTGAAGCCGGCGGCTGGCATGGCCCGGTTTGCCGACCGGCTCGCCGCGGCGCGGCGGGCCACGCGCGGGCATCCCCGCATCCGCGTCAGCGACCTCGAAAACCGGCTCGGCGGTGGGCACTATACAATCGACACGGTGCTCGCGCTGCGCCGCCGCTTCCCGCGACTCCGCTTTGTCTGGCTGATGGGAGCCGACAATCTGGTACAGTTGCGGTACTGGCAGCGCTGGCCCGAGATCTTCGCCGCCGTGCCGATCGCGGTGTTCGATCGCCCGTGCTACTCGCTGAAGGCGCTGGCCGGGCTCGCCGCTGCGCGGTTTGCCCGCTACCGGCTGCCCGAAGCGGGCGGGCGCCGCCTCGCTGAGACCGCACCGCCGGCCTGGGTGTTCCTACACACGCCGCTCGATCCGAGTTCGGCGACCCGCATCCGCTCGGCCCGGCGATCGCAAACCGTGATGGCCGAGGTGGATCAGCCCGGCGGCCGGGCCATGGTGACACCGCTGGTGCCGCGCGCCCGGGCGCCGCGTGGCCCGCGCCTGAGCCCGCGCGAACTTCTCTCCCTCGTCGTCGCGACGCTGGAAGACGGCAAGGCCGAGGACCTCGTCACGATCGATCTCGCCGGCAAGACCACGATCGCCGACTACATGGTGGTCGCGACCGGCCGCTCGGCACGCCAGGTCGCGGCGCTGACCGAGCACCTCGAAGCGGCATTGCGACGCCGCGCCCATGCGACGATCGAGGGCAAGGCGCAGGGCGATTGGGTGCTGATCGACGCCGGCGATGTCATCATCCACCTGTTCCGCCCCGAGATCCGCACTTACTACAATCTCGAAAAGCTGTGGAGCGAGGCGCTGCCCGACACCGGAGCGCTCCGCCAATAGTGCCGGCCGACAATGCCGGCAAAATTGGAGGCTCCCGCCGATCCGCTACCGCCTTCTCGCCATCGGCCGGCTGCGCAATGGCCCGCTCAAGGACCTGGCGGCGCTGTATGCGGCGCGGATCATGCCGCCCCCGATAATCGTCGAGCTCGACGAACGCCGGCGCCTGCCGGCCGCCCTCGCCAAGGAACGCGAGGCGGAACTGATCCTCGGCGCGCTGCCGGCGGGCGTGCCGCTCATCGCACTCGATGCGCGGGGCGCGGCGTGGCCGAGCCGAACCCTGGCAGACCGGATCGCGCAGTGGCGCGACCACGGGGTCTCCGAACTCGCCTTCGCGATTGGCGGGGCGGAGGGGCTCGGCAGCGCGGTGCTGAAACAGGCGCGGGAGGTCGTCTCGCTGGGCGCGATGACCTGGCCGCATCTCCTGGTCCGCGGCATGCTGCTCGAACAGCTCTACCGCGCCCAGCAGATCCTCGCCGGCCACCCCTATCACCGGGAGTGAGCGATGTTTCGCATCGGCATCGATGTCGGCGGCACCTTTACCGATCTCGTCGCGGTCGACGATCTCGGCAGTGCCACCCTCGAAAAAGTCGCCTCGACACCGGATGACCCGTCGATCGGCGTGCTCGATGGGCTTCGGCTGCTGGCGGCTCGGCTCGGCAGCGAACTGGCGGCGCTGCTCACCGAGACGACGCGCATCGTCCACGGCACCACGGTGGCGACCAACGCCTTGCTGCAGCGCACCGGCGCCCGCGTCGGCCTGGTGACGACCGAGGGCCATCGCGACGTGATCGAGATGCGCGAAGGGCTCAAGGACGACCGTTACAATCTGCGCATGCCGCCGCCCGAGCAGCTGGTCCCGCGCCGGCTCCGGTTCGGTGTGCGCGAGCGCTTGCGCGCCGACGGACGGGTGGAGATTCCGCTCGATCCGGCCTCGCTCGAGCGCGCGGCGGCGCGGCTGAAGGAGCAGGCGGTCGAGGCGGTGGCGGTATGCTTTCTGCACGCTTGGCGCGACCCGCGCCACGAACTTGCGACCCGGTCCGTCCTCGAGCGCGTGCTGCCCGGCGCCCATCTTTCGCTGTCGGCCGAAATCCTGCCGCAGATCAAGGAATTCGAACGGGTCTCGACGACGATCGTCAACGCTTATGTCGGCCCGGTCGTGGCGCGCTATCTCGATCGGCTCGATCGCCGCCTGCGGACGGCCGGGTATTCCGGGCCGACCCTGATCATCCAGTCGCATGGCGGTGTCGTGCCGATCGCCGAAGCGGGCAGGCTGGCAGCCGGAGTGGTGCTGTCGGGTCCGGCCGGCGGGGTTGCCGGCAGCGTGCATGCGGCGGGGCTGTCGGGTGCCGGCGATCTCATCGCGTTCGACATGGGCGGGACCAGCACCGACATCTCGCTGATCGTCGGGTCGCGGCCGACCCTGGCGAGCGGGCGTCGTGTCGCCGGCCATGCGATCGCGCTCAGCAGTCTCGACATCGCCAGCATCGGCGCCGGCGGCGGCTCGATCGCGCATGTCGATGCTGGCGGCATCCTGCATGTCGGGCCGCAGAGCGCCGGTGCGGTGCCGGGCCCCGCCTGCTACGGCGATGGCGGCAGTGCGGCGACGGTCACCGATGCCAACCTGCTGCTCGGCTATCTCGATGCGGAGCGGTTTCTCGGCGGTCGCCGGCGGCTCGACAAGGCGGCTGCAGCGGCCGCGGTGGACGCGATTGCTGCGGCGCTCGGCATCAGCCGTATTGCCGCGGCCGAGGGGATTCACCGTGTCGTCAACACCGGCATGGCCGAAGGCGTGCGGCTCGTCTCGGTGCGACGCGGCGTCGACCCGCGGCGCTTCGCGCTGCTGGCCTTTGGCGGCGCCTCCGGGCTGCATGCGAGCGCCATCGCGCGCGAGCTCGACCTTGCGCGGGTGATCGTGCCGCGCACTGCCGCGGTGCTGTCGGCTTGGGGCATGCTGGCGACCGATCTGCGCTTCGAGGTCGTGCGCACCCATATCGGCGATGCCGGGACGCTCGATGGTGCTGCGATCAAGCGTCTGTTCGGCGCAATGGAGACCGAGGCCCTCGCACGCCTGCGCGGCTCGTTTGCCGGGCCGGCACGCGTCTCGCGCTCGGCCGAGATGCGTTACGGCGAGCAGGTGTTCGAGATCGCGGTACCGCTCGACGATGTCGATTGGTCAGTTGCCGACCCGCTGCCACAGATCGTCGCGCGTTTTCACCGCCGTCACGACGAGCTCTACACCTATTCGCTTCCGGATGAGGAGGCGGTGCTGGTCAATGCGCGCGTCGCGGTCAGCGGCATCCTCGAAGCTCCGCCGCGCGAAGCCGAACTGCCCGAGGCACCGCCGGCGCCACCCCGCGGCGAGCGCGCAATCTGGCTCGGCGCCTGGACCCTCGCGCCAGTCTATGATTTCGCGACGCTGGCGCCCGGACAAATCATTGCCGGACCGGCGCTGGTCGAAGCGGCGATGACGACGGTGCTGCTGCGCCCTGGTGACCGCGCCGTGGTCAGCCGCCTCGGCTGGCTCGACATCGCCGTGCCGGCGCGCGCCTGAGCCCCAAGGCACCCCGTGACATTCGCTGACGGCATTTTCTGACGGCAGGGGGGCGTTCTCGAAGGCAGGGCGGCATTCTGGGCGGCACCGCTATGGGCGGTTGATGGCAATTGGTCGATTGCAATCTGTCGCCGGACAATCTGCAGCTGCTGAGCAACGCGGTGCTGAAGGCCTGCGATGCGCTCGACGGCGTACGCGACGGGCTGATCACCAATCCCGCCCAGTGTTCGACAATCCCGACTGGGATTTCCGCACGCTCGATTTCGATAGTGATGTCCGGCTTGTCGACCAGGAGTTCGCCTCGATCATGAATGCGACGAGGCCGCAGGACCCCGAGCATGACGTGCTGAGCGCGCTCGACCGCTGGGTCGAACAGGGCGTGGCGCCAAACGAGATCATCGCTACGCATTACACAAACGGCGTTGCCGACAATACCCGGCCGATGTGCCCCTATCCGCAATTCGCGCATTACCTCGGGCATGGCCCGACCGATGTGGCGAGCAGCTACATCTGCCGGTAATCAATCGGGCCGACCGCGATCATCCCTGCCAGCAGGCAGGTGATCGCGGTTGCGGGTCTCGTCCGGGACCGACCGCAGCAAAGGCGAATGCCGCCAGCGAGTCAGCCGAGCGCGGCCGCGGCGCGAGCGACGCGCTGCGCCCGGTCGTGCTGGCGCGTCGCGGCGCGCCCGCGCACCGCGGCGACGAGCGCAGGATCGGCGGTTGCGGGCGAGCCCGAGGCGAAGGGCGGTGCCGGATCGTATTCGATCGCCAGCTGGATCGCCTCGGCTGTGGTGCTGCCGGCGATGTCGGCGGCCACCGCGAGCGCCACGTCGATGCCGGCGGTGACCCCGCCACCGGTATAAAGATTACCGTCGCGCACAATGCGATCGGCCACCGGCTCGGCGCCAAACGCCGGCAGAAATTCGCGCGACATCCAGTGTGTCGCCGCGCGCCGTCCGCGCAGCAGCCCGGCGGCTCCCAGCACCAGCGAGCCGGTGCAGATACCGACGACATAGCGCGCCGTCGCCGCAGTCCGGCGCAAGAACCCCAGCACCTCGCTGTCTTCGAGCAGCGGGTTGATGCCAGGTCCGCCGGGCACCAGCACGAGGTCGAGCTGCGGGCAATCGGCAAGGGTGGTCGTCGGCAGGATCGCCAGCCCAAGCTCGCTGCGCACCGGCTGCAGATCCTTGGCCAAGAGCAGGGTCGAGCTGCCGGGCAGCCGCGCCAGCACCTCATAGGGGCCGGTCAGGTCGAGCTGGGTCAGGTTCGGGAATACCAGCATCCCGCTGCGGAATTCGAATTCACTCATCCTCGCCTCTCGCCGATGCAGCCCGGCTGGAGCTGATCTTCGTTTATCGATACGGTTCCTCTTCGGCAACCGGGGACGGTGATGCCCATGATACGGCGATGCCCATGATATTGACGAGCGCAGCGTTTGCGCCCGGCGGCGCGATCCCGGCGGAATATACCTGTAGCGGTGCCGATATCTCACCGCCGTTGACCTGGTCCGGCGTGCCGCCTGGCACCGGCAGCCTTGTCCTCGTCGTCGAGGATCCGGATGCCCCGTCCGGCACCTTCCGCCACTGGGTCGTGTTCGACATTCCGCCGGGTATGCGCGGGCTGGGGGCCGGCTATGGCCGGCGCCATCCGGAGGGCGGATTGCGCGAGGCACGCAATGATTTCGGTCGGCTCGGCTATGGCGGACCCTGCCCGCCGCCCGGACCGCCACACCATTACCAGTTCCGCTTGATCGCGATCAGCCGGCCGCGTCTCGAGGTCTCGCCCTCGGCGACCGGTGTCGATGTTTTGCGGGCGGCGCAGCCCTATGCGATCGCACAGGCGGAAATGGTCGGGACCTTCCAGCGTTGAGCCTCGGGCGGTGCGGGCCGGCGGTGCGGGCGCCGGCGCAATGGGGTGTCGATTTGCTGGCGCGTGGGAGGAAATTCCGTCTATAACCCGCGCCCTGGCAGTCCTCTCTCGCCCCGTCACGATGGGTGACGCCGAGCCGGTGCGGTTGTGACGCCAAAAGGATCGGACCGGGTCCCCGAAAGCGGTGTTGGCTCGGTAAACGGACCAAACGCAGAGATGCCCGATACCGCGGTGGTTCACACGCAAGCCCCAGCGAGGCGCCGTCAGAGCTTGGCGGTCGCCGCGCTCGGCGTCGTTTACGGCGATATCGGCACCTCACCGCTCTACACCGTCAAGCAGTGCTTTGTGAACGCGGCCGTCAGCGACTTGCGGGTGTTCGGTGTCCTATCGCTGATCGCCTGGGCGCTGATGCTGGTCGTGACGGTCAAATACGTTCTCGTCCTGATGCGCGCCGACAATCGCGGCGAGGGCGGCATTCTCGCCTTGATGGTGCTGGCGCTGCGGGCCGCGTCGGCCGGTCGCAACCGCTGGATCCTGTGGGCCGGGTTGTTCGGGGCGGCGCTGTTTTTCGGCGACGGGGTGATCACCCCGTCGATCTCGGTGCTCAGCGCCGCCGAGGGGCTGAAGGTCGCGACCCCGGCGCTCGAACCCTATATCGTGCCGCTGACGCTGTTGCTGCTGATCGCCCTGTTCATCGTCCAGCGCCGCGGCACCGGTCTCGTCGGCGGCTATTTCGGCCCGGTCATGATCGTCTGGTTCACGGCGATCGGGGTGCTCGGCGGGTTCGAGATCGCCCGTCGCCCCTCGATCCTGCTCGCCGTCGATCCGCGCTATGCGATCGAGCTGTTTCTGCGCGATCCGTGGCAGGGCTTCGTGCTGCTCGGTTCGGTCGTGCTGGCGGTGACCGGGGCCGAGGCGCTTTATGCCGATATGGGGCATTTCGGCCGCGGCCCGATCCGTCGGGCGTGGCTGCGCTTCGTCTTTCCCGCCTTGTTGCTGAATTATTTCGGCCAAGGGGCGCTGCTGCTGGCAAAGCCGGGAGCGGTCGAAAATCCGTTCTTTCATCTGGCCCCGGGCTGGGCCGTCTATCCGCTCGTGGTGCTGGCGTCGAGCGCCACGGTGATCGCCTCGCAGGCGGTCATCTCGGGCGCATTCTCGATTACCCGCCAGGCGGTGCAGCTCGGCTACCTGCCGCGGATGGAGGTGCGGCACACCTCCGAGCAGGAAATCGGCCAGGTCTACGTCCCGGCGATGAATGGCATCCTGCTCGTCGCGGTGGTGGCGACCGTGCTCGGTTTCCGCTCGTCCGACGCCCTGGGCGGCGCCTACGGCGTCGCGGTGACCGGGACGATGACGGTCACGACGATCCTCGCCTTTGTCTATCTGCGCTGGGGTGCAGGCTGGCGGTTGTGGCGGCTGATCCCGATGTTCTTGCTGTTTCTGGTCGTCGATCTGTTTTTCTTCGGCGCCAATCTGTTGAAGATCATCGACGGCGGCTGGTTTCCGCTGGCGATTGCCGCGTCGATCTACACGGTCATGATGGCCTGGCTGTGGGGCCGTCGGCGCATGGCAGCGCAACGTGCGAGCGGAGCGTTGCCGCTGGCGACGCTGCTCGAAACCCTGAAGCCCGACCACCCGGTGCGGGTTCCCGGCACCGCGATCTACATGACGGCACGGGTCGAGAATGTGCCGGCCGCTTTATTGCACAACATGAAGCACAACAAGATCCTGCACGAGCGCGACGTCTTGATGACCGTACGCACCGAGGACGTGCCGCGCCTGCCGGAAGCCGAACGGCTGCAGATCAATCATCTCGGGCAGAATTTCCACACCGTCACGATACGCTATGGCTTTCTCGAGGAGCCGGATATCCCGCGCGCGCTGGCGCTGTGCCGGGTCGGGGGGTTCCGCTTCAACCTGATGGAAACCTCGTTCTTTGTCGGGCGGGAAAAGATCGTCGCCAAGCGGCCCTCGGGTGTGCTGCTGCCATTCAAGAAGCTGTTCATCCTCTTATCGAACATGGCGCTCGACGCGACCGAGTTCTTCCGCATTCCGATCAACCGGATCGTCGAACTGGGAGGCCAGGTCGAGCTGTGAGCAGCCAGGACTGCTCACTCTCAGCGACTGCTCATTCTCGGGGACTGCTCATTCTCGGGAACTTTCCGGCGCGGCATACGGGCGCTGGCGTCAGTGGATCTCTTCCTGCTCGTCGAACGCTTGGCGCAGCCGGGCGAGCGAAAAGCCGGGCGCCTTGGCGGCATCGATGATGACCTTTTCGCGGCGGGTCAGAAGCGCCACCGCCGCCGGCAACTCGGCAATCGCCTCGGGCGGGATGACCACCGCGCCGTGCCGGTCGGCGTGGATCACATCATTGGGCGACACGATCATGCCGGCGACGCTGACGGTGCCGCCGAAATCGACGAGATGGACATGCGCGTGCGACGGCATGATCGAGCCGGCCAGCACGAAAAAGCCGGGCGCCATCGCATCGAGATCGCGCACCGAACCGTCGGTGACGACACCGACGCAGCCGAGGCCCTTGTGAACATTGGTCTGGACCTCACCCCAGAACGCGCCGAAGCCCAAATCCGGCGCGTCGAGGTCCTGGATCACCGCGATGCTCGGCGCCGGCGGGGCCGCGATCTGCGCGTAATAACCGAGCCTCACCTCTTTCGCCGCGTCGCGGCTGCGCGGGTGTGGCTCGCGCGAGCGGATGATCGCGGTGCGGGCAAAGGCCACGACCGGCTTAAGCTCCGGGAACGGGGCGACCAACGGCCGGCGGATGAAGCCGGTGGCGCGACGCGCCGGCACCACGAGTTCGAGTGCGTTGCAGATCGTCGGCGTGTCGAACGCCCGCAACGCTTCGAGAGCGGCGGGATCGGGCAGGCTCGGCATCGGGCGTCCTCCGGCGGCGGATTGTCGGGGCCCAGGCTTTATTGGAGAATGACCGGCGCCAGCAAGGCTTTTCGACGGTGCGGCAAAACCCGCGGGACCCCGCATGGCCGGATGCGAAGCGGCGCGGGTCAGCGGACGCGGCAGCCGGCCGGTCTGCGGTTCGATATCGGCAGGACCGGGCATGTCGTGCCGATGCGCGGCACTTGCGACGCCTGCGCGGTTGCGGCAGCGTCACCGGCGGGGCATGGTGAGGGATGATCGAGGATCGCTCGGCACCGGCACCGGCTTCCCCCCGCTACACCGTCACGGTGCGTGGCCTCGTGCTGATGTGCAGCATCGGCATCCGTCGGCGCGAGCGCGAGCGCAAACAGCGCGTGCGGGTGTCGGTCGACCTGACCGCCGCCCCATCCGCAGCGACGCCCGGCGAAGACCGCCGGCGGATCATCAACTACGAGAAGATCGTCGTCGCGATCCGCGACATCGCCGGCGCCGGGCACATCGATTTGTGCGAGGGATTTGCCGAGCGGATCTGCAACGCCTGCTTGGCCGATCCGCGGGTCGAGCGAGTCCGGGTGTGGGTCGAAAAGCTCGACGTGTTCGCCGAGGCAGACGGGGTCGGGGCGATCCTGGAGCGCAGCCGCCCGGGGCCGCCCGGCTGAGCGATGCCTGAAGCGCTTCGGGCCGCCACCCCGGCGATCCTCGGGATCGTCAACATCACCGAGGATTCGTTTTCCGATGGCGGGCGATACCTCGAGTCGGCTGCGGCGCTCGCCCATGCGCGCGCACTTGCCGCAGCGGGCGCGCAGATCATCGATCTCGGTGCTGCCGCCAGCAATGTCGAGGCGAAGCCGGTCGGCGTCGCCGAGGAGATCGCCCGCCTCGACCCGCTGATCGCCGCACTCGGCAGTGATGGCGTCCCCGTCTCGGTGGACAGCTTCGTGCCCGAAGTGCAGCGTTTTGCGATCCGTCGCGGCGTGGCTTTTTTGAACGATATCCACGGCTTTCCGGACGCGTCCTTGTACCCCGAACTGGCGGCGGCGAACTGTCGCCTGATCGTCATGCACGCGGTTCAGGCAAGTGGCCGGGCGCGGCGGGTCGAGCTGTCGGCCGATGCGGTCTGGGACCGCATTCACAGCTTTTTTGCCGAGCGCGTCGCAGCACTCGAACGTGCCGGCGTGGCGCGCGAGCGGCTGATCCTCGACCCCGGTATGGGTTTTTTTCTGTCGAGCCGGCCCGAGGCTTCGCTGCGGGTGTTGGCCGGGCTCGGCGAGCTCCGGGCGGCGTTCGAGCTGCCGATCCTGATTTCGGTGTCGCGCAAATCATTTCTGCGGGCATTGACCGGACGCACCAGTGCCGCCGAGCTCGGCGCCGCGAGCCTCGCCGCCGAGCTCTACGCCGCCGGGCAGGGCGTTGACTATATCCGCACCCACGACCCGGCGGCGCTCGCCGACGCACTCAGGATCACCGCGGCGCTGCGCGCCGACACGCCGTTCTGGACCGCGCCAGGCGCCGTCACCGGGTAAGCCCGAGCGGCTACGGCGGCAGCGGTGCCTGCTGGACCGGGGCGTTGGGCGGCGGCGCACCGGTTGCTGGATTGGCCCCCGGCGGCGGCGCCGGATAGGGATAGGCCGGCGGGCCGTAGGGATAGGCGTAGGGGTATGGCGGATAGGGATAATAGCCGCCAGTGTAGGGATCGTAGTAACAGCCGGACAATCCGCCGAAGCCGGCCAGCGCGACCAGCAGCGAAAGCCACAGCCTGGATCGTCGCATCATGCGCCTCATGGCTTGCCAGTGAAATTCGGATGACGCTTTTCGCGAAACGCCCGCACCCCCTCGACGAAATCGTCGCTCGCCGCACAGGCGGCGAAATTCTCGGCCTCGCGCCGCAGCTGCGCCTCGAACGCGTCGCCGATCGTCTGCTGCAGCAACGCCTTGGTGCGTGCATAGGCCGTAGTCGGCCCAGCGGCCAGCCGTGCCGCCAGCTCGCCAGCCTCGCCTCTCAGCCGTTCGGGCGTGGCCAGCCGGTTGACGAGGCCGAGAGCCAGCGCATCCGTGGCCCCGATCCGCTCACCCAGCAGCATGAGTTCGCTCGCCCGCTTGAGACCGACAACCGTCGGCAGGATCGCCGTCATGCCGCCATCGGGGCTGGTGCCGAGATTGATATAGCCGCAGCTGAAGGCGGCATCCCCGGCGGCGAGCGCCAGATCGGCTGCCAGGACGAGGCTGAGCCCGAAACCGGCGGCTGCGCCCTGGACCGCGGCGACGACCGGCTTTGGCATGTACCGCAGCCGGACCAGCAGCGGATGCAGCGCCTCGACGATCCGGTAGAGTGCCATGCGGCGCTGTTCCGGGGGCAACTCGATCAGCCTGGCGAACATGCCGATATCGCCGCCGGCGCAGAAATGGGTCCCGGCACCGCGCAGCAGCACCGCATGGGCGGTCTTGTCTTCGGCCGCCTCGGCCGCGGCGGCGGCAAGCGCTTCGATCGTCTCGCGGTCGACGGCGTTGAGGACCTCCGGACGGTTCAAGACGATCTCCAGCACCGCACCGTGTCGCTCCACGATCACCTTGGGCATCGTTCGGCTCCCACCTTGGCGTCGCTCGGCGCCGGGGCCGCAGCCGGCTACGATCCGGCCGCGGTGTCGAGAGGATAGCATGACCCGCACGATGCGGCGCGGCGGCCCGCTGCTCGGTATTGCCGCGGGTGCCGCCGCGCTTGCGGATTTGGCCGCCGCGGCCGGCGGTCGTGCCATCGGGCGTCGCTGAAATGCGGTGCAAGCCCGGTTGGCGGCTGGCGCTGCCGGTGCTGGCACTTTTGGCGGGTCCGACGATCGATGCGCCCGCGGCGCCGGCAATCGACGCACCGGCAATCGACGCACCGGCAATCGATTGGGCGCACGCAACGCTGGTCACCGTGGTCGAGGTCGAATATCGCTTTGTGCCAAATCATCTCGTGTTTCGCCGCGGCCTCGCCTATCGGCTGCATGTGGTGAACCGCGGGCGGGAGCTGCACGAGTTGACCGCACCGGCGTTTTTCAAGACGGTCCGGTTGCACAATCCGGGGGCGCTGGGCCCGGATCACCGCCAGCTTGTCGTCGATCCGGGCACAGAAAAGGACATCTATTTCATCCCGAAACGGGCCGGTCGTTACGACATGCGCTGCGCCGATCACGACTGGGCCGGCATGACCGGCGAGATCACCGTCAAGTAACGTGTTCGCCTGCGAGGGCGCCGTGACGGCTCAGCCGGTCGTGTAGCGCCGCTCCCCGGTCGAGGGGTGATAGTAGACAGAGACCAGGCGGCCGGTCTCGGGATCAACAAAGCGCTCCCCGGTGGCGATCCACTCGGGGCCAGGGCGGCCGCTGGCGAGGCGGCCATAGCGCCAGCGCTCGACGATGACCGCACCGGCGAGGATGATGCCGGGCAGCGCCAGGCGCAGCACCGGGCCGGGTCCGCAGCCGTCGATGGCGAGCACCGCAGCACCGGCGAGGAGACCGAGGCCGATGCAAAGGAGGGCGGCACGCAGCATGTCGCGGCGCATCCCACTCCCTCAATATCGAGCTGCGTCAGCCGGGCATCGGCTCGACGACCGCCGCGGTTCCATAGGCGACGATCTCGCTCATCGTCTGGCCGATCTCGGCGGAATCAAAGCGCATCATCAGGATCGCATTGGCACCCATCGCAGTGGCATTGGTGACGAGC
>DATJTI010000016.1:0-28365 GCA_035503615.1 Allostellaceae bacterium
CTGTCCAACCTGCACCCGGTCGGCACCTGCCGGATGGGCGGCGATGAGGCGGCGGTGCTCGATCCGCGCCTGCGGGTGCGCGGGATCGCCGGTCTGCGTGTCGCCGACGCTTCGGTCATGCCATCGGTGCCCGCCGGCAACACCAACGCGCCATCGATCATGATCGGCGAGAAGGCTGCCGATATGATCCTCGAAGACGCCGGCGCCCGCGCCTGATCGACTGGGTCAGGGGTGCTATTCCGCCGCAAAATCCTCGGCGGCGAGTCCGATCGGGGTGCCGTGCGGGGTCCGCGCCGCGGCGTGGCGCCAGGCAGCACCATAGCGGGCGAGGGCGGGGAGGTCGGCGGCACCCTTTTCGGCGACCAGATGTTCGAGGGCGGCGAGCCAGTGCCGGTAATAGGTGTCGCCGCGGTCGGGGTCGCCCGCTTGCCGGGCGCGCTGGATCTCTTCAGTGAGGGCCGCGGTCCATTCGCTCCAGGTGAAGAGCCCACGCTCATGCAAGGCGAGCGCCATCGCAAAGGCGTGTGCCTCCCATGGCGCGCCAAACACCGGCCCGTCGGGACCGCGCGGAATGTCCGGGAGCGCCGCCGCTACCGCGTCGAAGCCGCTCATGCCGGGTCGAGATAGGGCTCGAACGCCTCGATCGACACGGTGATCGCCGGGTCGGCGTCCTCGCCCCACAATTCGCGCGCCGCGAACACGACGGTGTAGAGCCATTGCGGATTGTCGCCGGCGCCGAGTGCGGCGGTATCGGGGAAGACATGGCAGCCGCGCACCGCTTCGACGATGCCGGTCTTGCCGCGGGCATAGCGCGGCAGCCGGGTGTGGGTCGCCGGGTTGATGTTTCTGGCACGCACCCGGTCGCCCGGTTTGAACCGTGCCGGCGTGTTGGTCGGACGTGAAAATTCTCCGCGGGTCTGCCCTTTGGCGACCTCGGCCGCGGTCAGCTTTCGCGGCAGTGCCGCACCGGCGCGCAGCGAATGGCCGGCGGCGATCTCGTCCTCGCCGACCAGCCCGCGCCGCAGCAGCCGGCTTTCGAGACCGAGAAACCAGCGCCGGTAATAGGACGAGCGCAGATACTCCACCGGCGGTAGCGTTTCGAGCGAGGCGCGCCCGCCATCGATCGTCCATAGCCCGGGAAAGCCCATCGCCCGCTGCATCGCGAAGACACGTCCCTCCCACTGCGCATGAAACGGCGGCTCGTCCGGCTCGGGTTCGATTGGGCCAAAGCCGTGCATGCCGCCCATATCGTGCACCGAGTTGGTCATGGCCCGCGCACCTCCTCGGGCCGCTTTGGCAGGCCGCTGCCGACCATGCTGTCGCGCGTGACGAGCCCGGCGAGGCGATCCTCGCTCCATCCTTCGGTGCCGTCAGGCCGCATCGGCACGACCAGAAACCGCGTCTCGGCGGTCGAATCCCAGACCCGGATCTGCGTCTGCGGCGGCAGGCTGACCCCGAACTCGGCCAAGACACCCTTCGGGTCGATGACCGCGCGCGAGCGGTAGGGTGCCGATTTGTACCAGGTGGGCGGCAACCCCAGCACTTCCCACGGGTAGCATGAGCACAATGTGCAGACGACAAGGTTGTGGGTCTGCGGCGTGTTCTCGACCGCGATCAGATGGCTGCCGACCCGGCTGAAATGGCCGGCGGAATTGACTGCCTCGGTCGCATCGGCGAGCAGCCGGCGCTTGAATTCCGGGTCGGCCCAGGCGCGGGCGACGATGCGTGCACCGTTGCGCGGCCCGATATTGGTCTCGAACGCCTCGATGATCTGGTCGAGTGCGGCCGGATCGACATAGCCCTTCTCGGTCAGGATGGTTTCGAGCGCCCGGACCCGCACCTCCATCTCCGACAATTCCGACCCGCTCGCCGGATGGGAATGGGCATGCTCCTCGGCCATCGCTCGCCTCCGCAATCAGATGCCCGATGCTATGGCCCCGACCGCATGAAGTCGAGCCTGCGCCAGCGACGCCAGGCGCGGAACCATTCCAGTTATCACTCGGCGGCTTGCGCGACGGTGGCGGGCGGATGGCGCCAGGTGGCGAGGTCGGCCCAGCTGTCGGCTTCCATGAATTGGGCCCAGCGGGCGTAGAGGTTGCGCATCGGCTCTTCGCTCGATTGCGCTTTGGTGATGTCGATGACGCGGCCGGGAATGCGCAAGCCCTCCCACTCGAAATTCTCGACCGCGGTGCCGAGCCCCATCTCATAGCAATAGGGATGGCGCCGCGCGATCACACCGCGGCTTGCGGCATGCGCGTAGTTCCAGTTTTCCATGTCGTCCTGCTCGGTCATGCCGGCCGGACCCGAATAGCGGATGTAATAGTCGCGCAGGAAATCCTTGACCTCGGAGGGTGCCTCACGATCGACAAAGAACCAGCGCCACACTTCGGTCTGGTGCGCGCCGCGCGGGTGCCATACCGCGATCGTGCGCGGCTGGCGCGGCAATAGAGCGATATTCGGAAAGATTTCGCCGGGTGCGCCCAACAACCGTGCCTCGGCACCGCGGGTGCGGCGCCGTTCCGCCTCGCAATGCGCGAAATATTCGGACACGATCGGCGAGTGCTGATAGGTCGCCGGCGGCGGCAAATCCTTTGGCAGGACATAGACGATTGTCTGATGGCCGCGGTCCGAGATCGCGACATGCAGTTTGCGGCCGAGCAGCAGTTCCGACATGTCGCGGCGCCCGGCGCCTGAAGGCCCGATGCCGGCCAGATCGACCGAGCGGTGACTAATGTTATGGTAGCTGTCGCCGCTGAAATTCTCCGCCGGGAACTTCCAGTTGCACGGAATGAGCCATTTCTGCACACCGCCCAGCACCTCGGCCTGACCTTCGCGCCCGTCGCGGCCATCGAGGATCAAATCGAGATAGCGGGCGAAATCGCCGAGATATTCCTCAAAGGATGGCGCCGCCTTGTCCCAATTGGCCCAGATCGAACCCTTGTAGTTGCAAAGCTGTGCGACCTCGACCAGCCCCCATTGCGCGCGGTCGAGTTGCGAGTGATAGGCCTCGCGAAAATACGGCACGCCGACCAGCTTGCCGTCGGTCGCATAGCTCCAGCCGTGATAGGGGCAGGTAAAGACCGGGGTGTTGCCCTCGTCATAGCGGCACACCTTCATGCCGCGATGCCGGCAGGAATTGAGGAACACGTGAATTTCTCCGGCCCGGTCGCGGCACAGGATCACGCTTTCCTCGCCCATGCCCGAGACAAAGAAATCGCCGGGGTTCGGGATCTGGCTCTCATGCCCGACAAAGAGCCAGGCGCGGGCGAACAGCCGCTCCTGCTCCGCCGCGTAGATCTCGTCGTTGACAAAGATCTCACGGCTGATCCGCCCTCGGTCGAGATCGACCAGGCCCGGACGATACCCTGATCCCGATACTCTGGTCATCGCCGGCCTCCTCGCCGCGGATCGTCCGCCTGGTAGTTTACCGCATTCCGCCCGTGCTGCGAACGCAGCTCGCAGCCGGCCATCGCTTCGAGGATGCGGGCGGCGACCGGGAAACCCTCCTGGCCCCAGCCCTGCACCTGCGCGCGATGCAGGATGTCATGGGCGAGGAGGCCCAGGCTCGCCGGCGCGCCGACCTCGCGGGCGAGTTCGCCGGCCAGATGCAAATCCTTGGCGACGATGTCGAGGGTGCCGCCGGCGGTGAAGCTGCCGCTCAAGACCGAGCGCGGGATGTTGTCGAAGGTGCGGCTGGCGCCGGCGCTGAACGGCACGATCTGCGCCAGCACGCCCGGATCGACACCGGCCTTGGCGCCGATCAGCAAGCCTTCGAGTGCCGCGACAAAATTGGTGTAGCCGAGATATTGCGTGACGAGCTTGGCGATAGCACCGGCCCCCGATCCGCCCACATAAAAGATGTTGCGGGCGATCGCTTCGAATAGCGGGCGGCATTTGGCGAAGACCGCTTCCTCGCCGCCGACCATGACCGTCATGCCGGGCGGACGGCCGCTGACCGGCGCGTCGAGCATGTCGATGCCTTTGCCGCGGCAGGTCTCGGCCACCCGGCGCGCCACCGCGGGCGCGTTCGTCGTCAGGTCGATATAGCCACCGCCGCGACGCAGCCCGGCGAGGATGCCGGTCGCTGGGTCGAGCACCGCAGGCTCCATCTCGGCCGGGCCCGGCAGCGAGGTGAACACGATCTCGCTCTTCTCGGCCACCTCGCGCGGAGTGTCGGCGACGGCAGCGCCACGGGCCGCAAGTGCCTGCGTCGCGACGGGCCGCGCATCGTGAATGGTCAGCGAGTGGCCGGCATCGATCAAAGAGCCGGCGATCGGCGTTCCCATCGTCCCGGTGCCGATAAATCCGAGCTGCATCGCCCCGGTCCTCCTCTGCTGTCGATCGCGCCGCCGGCAATCCCGATTGGTGGCAATCGCGATTGGCGCCCGGCGCCGCTGCCCGGTTATTGTGCGCCCACCCATCGGCGTGGAGGAAGAGGATGCAGTTCGGTTTCAACCTGCCGATCAGCGGCGCGCTGTCCGAGCCGGCGATCGTGACCCGGATCGCGCAGGAGGGCGAGGCGATGGGCTATGACTACCTGACCTTGACCGATCACATCGTGCTGCCGAACCTGAAGGTCCCGGGCTATCCCTATTCGGAGAGCGGCGAGTTTTACGAGGTGGGGCCGCAGCGCCGGCACGAGCAGCTAAGCGCGGCGGCCTTTGTCGCCGCCAAGACCCGGAAAATCCGGCTCGTGCTGGCGGTCATGGTCGTCCCCTATCGGCCGGCGGTGCTCGCCGCCAAGATGCTGGCGACGATCGATGTGCTGTCGGGCGGACGGCTCACCGTCGGGATCGGCGCCGGCTGGCTCGAAGCCGAATTCGACGCGGTGGCAGTGACCCCGTTCGCCGATCGCGGTGCCGTCACCGACGAATATATCGACGCCTTCCGCATGCTGTGGACCGAGGAGCGGCCGCGCTTCGCCGGGCGCTGGGTCAAGTTTGACGATGTGCTGTTCGAGCCGAAGCCGGCGCAGCAGCCGCATCCGCCGATCTGGGTTGGCGGCGAGAGCGGCCCGGCCTTGCGCCGTGCTGCCCGGCGTGGCGACGCGTGGTATCCGATCGGCAGCAACAACCGTCACCTGCTCGACAGCCTGCCGCGCTATCGCGCCGGTGTGGCGCGGCTGCGCAAATCGACCGCCGAAGCCGGCCGCGACCCGGCGAGCGTGGCGCTGACCTACCGCATCAAGCGCTATGGCGAGGCGGTGCCGGAGCGGGCGTCCGACGGCGAGCGGCGGCTGTTTTCCGGCAGCGCCGTCGACCTGATCGGCGATTTCCGGGAATTGCGCGATCTCGGGGTCAGCGCGGTCGACATCGATTTCGAGCGGCCCGACCCCGACGATGCGCTCGCGGAAATGCGCCGCTTCCGCGAAACCGTGCTCGCCCGCGTCTGACTGCGCGCCGATTTGCGGCGAACATTACGCAGCGGCTATTCGCGGTGATGCTGGCGGCCGCCGCGCGGCTGTCGCGAAGCTGACATGAATTCTGTGCATTTGCGCGATGCCCGGGCATTCTCTATCGGCACTTCCCGTTGCCGGAGAGCGGTACCTGCGGAGGAACACCATGGATCGCACGGTCGCGCAATCGGCCATGCGCAAAGTGTATTTGCGCGTGTTGCCGTTCGCGGTCCTGACCTATTTCCTGTGCTACATCGACCGCATCAATGTCGGCTTTGCCGCGCTGACGATGAACCAGGATCTGGGGCTCGACCCGGCGATGTACGGCATGGCCGCGGGTGCCTTTTTCTGGGGCTACGTGCTGTTCGAGGTGCCGAGCAACCTGGTGCTCGAAAAGATCGGCGCCCGGATCTGGATCGCCCGCATCATGATCACCTGGGGAATCATCTCCGGGGCCACCGCCTTTGCCGTCGGTCCCTACAGCTTCATGGCGATCCGGTTTCTGCTCGGGGTCGCCGAGGCCGGGCTGTTTCCGGGGTTTGTGCTGTTCTTCACCTATTGGTTCCCCAACGGCCATCGCGCCCGGATCAATGCCGGCTTCATCCTCGCTCTGCCGGTCGCGGTTGCCGCTGGCGCCCCGGTCTCGACCGCACTTCTTGGCCTGAACGGGCTGTTCGGTCTGAAAGGCTGGCAATGCCTCTATATTTTCGAGGCGATCCCGACCGTGCTGATTGGCATTGCCGTGTTCTTCTACGTGACCGACGGCCCGGACAAGGCTCGCTGGCTGAGTGCGGCGGAGCGTGACTGGCTCGGCGGCGTGCTCGCCGGCGAGCGGCGGGAGATCGCCGCCCGGCACGGCGCGCATGTGCTGCGTGCCTGCTTCAGCCCGAAGATCCTGCTGCTGTCGCTGAACTATCTCGGGATCGGTGCTGCCAGCCTCGGCCTCCTGCTGTTTCTGCCGCAGATCATCAAGCAGCTCGGCATCACCAACATGCAGGTCGGCTGGGTGACGATGATCCCCTATCTGTGCGGTGCGGTCAGCATGGTGGGGTTCGGCTGGCTGTCCGACCGGATCGGCGACCGGCGCTGGCTCCTGTTCGCGACCTGCGTCGTCGCGACGGTCGGCCTCGTCATCGCCGGCCGCACGATCGGCACCTGGTGGTCGCTCGGCGGCATCACCCTCGCCGCGATCGGGCTCTACGGTACCAAGGGGCCGTTCTGGTCGATGCCGACGATGCTGCTGACCGGCCCCGCCGCCGCGGCCGGCATCGCCTGGATCAACTCGCTCGGCAATCTCGGCGGCTTTATCGGGCCGGCTGCCGTCGGCTGGGCCAAAGAGCTGACCGGCAGCTTTGCCGGCGGACTCTACGGGCTCGCCTGCTGCGCGCTCGTTTCGGCGGTGGTCGCGCTGTTCTGGCTGCACATACCGCGGCAGATGGCGGGGTCGGCGAAGGTGGCACCGGTTCTCGCCGAGTGACGCCGCTGCGCGCAAGCCAGGCGTCGCGCAAAAAGGCTTTCGCTCGGCCCGCCATGACCGTATCGGTAGGCGCCACACCCCGGATCGACAGGGACCACCATGCGGATCGAGATCATTTGCACCGGTGACGAGGTGCTGACCGGCAAGATCGTCAACACCAATTTCAGCTATATGAGCCAGAAGCTCGAGGATTTCGGGCTGTCGGTGGCGTGGGGGACGATCGTCGGCGACGACCGCGAGGAATTGCTGGCGGCGTTTCGCATGGCCGGCGAGCGGGCCGATGCGGTCATCGTCAATGGCGGGCTCGGTCCGACCGTGGATGATCTGTCGCAGGAGATCGCGGCGCGCGCCGCCGGCGTCGATCTGTTGCTGAGCGAAGACTGGCTCGCCCGCATGGAGGAGTTCTTTCGCCGCCGCAACCGGGTCATGTCGGCGAACAACAGGAAACAGGCGATGCTGCCGGTCGGGGCCGAAATCCTCGACAACCCGGTCGGCACCGCCTGCGGTTTCGCGCTCGACATCGGCAAGGCACGGTTCTTCTTCACCCCGGGCGTGCCGCGCGAGTTGTTCCGCATGCTCGAAGAGCAGGTGATCCCGCGCCTCCTGGCCCGCGCCGGGACGCCCGGAGTGATCCATCTGAAGCGGTTCCATTCCTACGGGCTCGGCGAATCGCATGTCGACCAGCTCCTGGCCGGGGTCGAGGAACTGGTGCCGGGCAACACGGTCAAGCTCGGCTTTCGCAGCCATTACCCGCAGATCGAGACCAAGCTGACCCTGCGCGGCGCCGATCAGGACGATATCGCCCGCCAGCTCGCACCGATCCAGGCCGAGGTGCGGCGGCGGCTCGGCAATTTCATCCTCGCCGAGGACGGCGATACGCTCGAAGGCGTCGTGCTGGCGACCTTGATGGCGCAGGATGGCTCGCTCGCCGTGGTCGAGACCTTTACCGGAGGCCAGATCGCCGCGCGCCTCGCCCCCTTGCCGGGGGCCGAGCGGGTGTTCCGCCGCGGCATCGTCGCCCGCGACCCGGCCGAGATCGCCGCCGCACTCGGGCTCGACGGGAAATCGATCGCCGGCGAGCCCAGCCGCGAGACGGCCGAGGCGGTCGCCGTAGCAGCGCGCCGCGAAACCGGTGCCAGCCATGCGCTCGCGGTGCTGATCGAGGTCGATGACGGTCCCGACCGCATCGATTTCGGCGGCAGCATCCATCTTGCGATCGCCACACCGCAAGGCGTCGAATCGCGTCGGGCGCGAATCTATGGCGGGCGTGAGTGGGTGCGCCTCGGTGCCGCGGAGCTCGGGCTCGACTGTCTGCGCCGCTATCTGCAAGGGCTGCCGGTCACCGAGCGCACCGATTTCGAGCGGGTGTGAGCATCCGATGGCAGCGGTCTGCGGCGAGGTGCGGCTGGTCCACAGCTCGGATATCCACATCGATGACGGCGCCGTCGCAGCGGCCAATGGCGACGGCACGGCGCGGCTCGATGCAGTGCTGAGGACGGCGCGGCGGCTCGGTGCCGATCTTGTCCTGCTTGCCGGCGACACGTTCGAATGCCATCAGCTTGGCACCGCGATCATCGCGTGCGCCGGCCGGCTGCTCGCCGCAACCGGTCTGCCGGTCGTCATCCTCCCCGGCAACCACGACCCGGCAGTCGCGGATTCGGTCTATCTGCGCGGCGGCTTTGCACGCATCCCGAACCTCGCAATCCTCGGCGTCACCCATGACGAGGCGGTGGCATTCCCCGCGCATGATCTTGAAATCTGGGGCCATGCGCACCGCGACTATTTCGACATGCCGCCATTGCGCGGACCGCGGCCGCGCTCGACCCGCTGGCAGGTTGCGGTCGGGCACGGACATTATGAGCCGCCGGCGACCCGCGCCGCTCCGCTGCGCCCGTCCTGGGTGTTCGGCGATGCGGAGATCGCCGCGACCGGCGCCGATTATCTGGCGCTCGGTCATTGGGATCGGCCGATGCAGGTCGGCGATGGAATCGTCCCAGCCTATTATTCGGGCTCTCCCGAATTGGCGCGGACCGTCAATCTGGTGCGGCTCGGCACCGCCGGTCGGGTGACCGTGACGCGCGAGGCGCTGCCCGGATCGCGCTAGCTCGCGACCCTGCCGCCGGCGGCCCCGGCCGAGCCGGCCGGCGCTGTTGCCGCGCGCCCGACCGCCCCATATAGTCAAATGTTTGAGGCTCAACGGCGAGGCCGGCAATGGCGCGTGTAACCGTCGAAGATTGTGTGCTCAAGGTTCCCAACCGGTTCGAGCTGGTGCTGCTCGCCGCCCAGCGGGCTCGCGAAATTTCCTCCGGGGTGCCGCTGTCGATCGACCGCGACGATGACAAGAACCCGGTCGTGGCATTGCGTGAGATTGCCGACGAGACGGTCGGCCTGCCGCATCTGAAAGAATCGCTGGTACGCGGCATGCAGAAGCAGGTCGAGCTCGACGAACCCGAGGAGACCCACGAACTCGAGATCGATCCGAGCATGTTCGCGGTCGGCACGACGGGTCCGGCACTGCTCGACGAGGATGGCGACGCCGATGCGCTCGACTTCGACGAGGCCGATGGCGAAGACCCGATCGCCGCCGCCGACGGGGGTGTAGCCGATGCGGCCTTTGCCGCGGACGACGACACGCTCGTCGAGGATTTGGCCGCGGAGGATTTGGCCGCCGGGGATCTGGCTGCCGAGGAGCTGGGCGCAGAGGATTTGGCCGCCGGGGATTTGGCGACTGCGGATGCGGCCGAAGACATCGGCGTGGAGGAAGACCTCGCAGTGGATGAGGACGACCTCGCCGGCGGGCTGACGACGGATGATCTGTCCGCCGACGATCCCGCAGGCGACGAGGACGAGGAGCCCTGAGGGACGAGGAGCCCTGAGAAGACGAGCGGCCCTGAAGGCGAGCAGCGGCCGTGGCTGCTCACCAGGACCGTGCCCCAACCCGCCCGGCGCGACGCTGTGCGGTGTCGTGCATGGCGGTTGCCATGGCAGCGGCATAAGGGCGAGGCGCCGGTCATGATGCGGCAATTCGAGCTGGTCGAGCTGGTCCGCTCCTACGATCCGAATGCCGACGAGGACGCGCTGAACCGCGCCTATGTCTATTCGATGAAGGCGCACGGTGCGCAGCTGCGCGCTTCGGGCGACCCCTATTTCTCGCACCCGGTCGAGGTCGCCGGCATCCTCGCGCGGATGAAGCTCGACAGCGCCTCGATCGTGACCGGCCTGTTGCATGATACGGTCGAGGACACGGTCGCCACCCTCGACGATATCGAGCGCGTATTCGGCCCCGAAATCGCGCGGCTGGTCGATGGCGTGACCAAATTGTCGCGGATCGAGCTGCAATCGGACCAGCACAAGCAGGCTGAGAATTTCCGCAAGCTGGTGCTAGCGATGTCGGAGGATATCCGCGTCCTCCTGGTCAAGCTTGCCGACCGGCTGCACAACATGCAGACGCTGCATTTCATCAGGAGCGATGAAAAGCGCCGCCGCATCGCGCGCGAGACGATGGACATCTATGCGCCGCTGGCCGAGCGGCTCGGCATGCACCGCATGAAGGATGAGCTCGAGGACCTGGCCTTTGCCGAGCTTTATCCGGAGGCCCGCGCCAGCATCATCGCCCGCCTCGATTTCCTGCGCGACAAGGGAGCGGTGGTGGTGCCGCGGATCGAGACCGAGCTGCAGCGCCGGCTCGACGAGGGCGGGCTCGCCGGGACGACGATCAGCGGCCGCGAAAAGTCGCCCTACTCGATCTGGCGCAAGATGCAGCGCAAGAATGTCGCGTTCGAGCAGCTTTCCGATGTCATGGCGTTTCGCGTCATGGTCGACAATATCGCCGATTGCTACTACGCGCTCGGCGTCATCCACTCGGCCTATCACGTGATCCCCGGGCGCTTCAAAGACTACATCTCGACGCCGAAGCCGAACAATTACCGCTCGCTGCACACCGGTATCATCGGCCCGGAGCAGCAGCGCATCGAGGCCCAGATCCGCACCCGCGAGATGCATGAGGTGGCCGAGTTCGGTGTCGCCGCGCATTGGAGCTACAAGCAGGACGCGGGCAGGACCGAGGGCCCGCAATATCGCTGGCTGCGCGAACTGCTCGATATCCTCGATCACACTTCCGGGCCGGAGGAATTCCTCGAGCACACCAAGCTCGAAATGTTCCAGGACCAAGTCTTCGCGTTTACCCCGAAAGGCGATCTGATCGCCTTGCCGCGCGGCGCCACCGCCGTCGATTTCGCCTATGCGGTGCATTCGGAGATCGGCGACACCTGCGTCGGCGCCAAGATCAACGGCCGGCTGGTGCCGCTGCGCAGCCAGCTCGGCAATGGCGACCAGGTCGAGATCGTCACCTCGAAAGCGCAGCATCCCTCGCCGACCTGGGAGCGCTTTGTCGTTACCGGCAAGGCGCGCGCCCGCATCCGCCGCTTTATCCGCACCCAGCAGCGCGCCCAGTATCTCGACCTTGGCAAGGCGATCGTGCAGAAGGCGTTTCGTCAGGAGGGCCGCGAATTCAACGAACGGCCGCTCGAAGCGGTGCTGAAGACCTTCGACTGCCCCGCCGTCGAGGATCTCTATGTTTCGGTCGGACAGGGGCTCACCACTGGTCGGGCGGTGATCAACGCCGCCTTCCCGCAGCAGCAGGATGCCAAGGCCAAGGTCGTCTCGCTGGCCCGCGCGCGGCGCAAATTCGGCCACCACGACACCGCGGTGGCGATCCGCGGGCTGATCCCAGGCATGGCGCTGCATTTCGCCGGATGCTGCCATCCGCTGCCCGGCGACCGCATCGTCGGCATCGTGACCACCGGCAAGGGGGTGACGATCCACACGATCGATTGCGAGACGCTGGAAAATTTCGCCGACACGCCGGAGCGCTGGCTCGATGTCGCCTGGAGCAGCAGCGACGCCGACGCGATCCATGTCGGCCGGCTCAACGTCATGATCGCCAACGAGCCCGGCAATCTCGGCAGCCTGACGACGGTGATCGGCAAGCAGGGCGGCAACATCAGCAACCTGAAGATTACCAACCGTTCGTCGGATTTTTTCGAGATCATGCTCGATATCGAGGTCGCCGACGTCAAACATCTGACGACGATCGTCGCCGCCTTGCGTGCCAATCCGGTCATCAACTCGGTTGAGCGGGCGCGCGGGTGAGACCCGCGGCGCTGCGTCCGTGGCGCCGGCCAGACCGGGCGCCGGCCAGACCGAACGGCGACGCCACCCGGGCGACGGTACCGTTGCAGGCAGCCTCTGCCATGATCCCGGCAGCTTCGCGCGAGACCCGGCGGTGATCCTCGGCCTCGGCAGCGACCTGATCGATATCCGCCGCATCGAACGCGCGATCGATCGGTATGGCGACCGCTTTCTCGACCGCATCTTTACCGACCTCGAGCGCCAGCGCTGCGATCGGCGGGCCGACCGCGCGGCCGGCTACGCCCGCCGTTTCGCCGCCAAGGAGGCCTGTTCCAAAGCGCTTGGCACCGGGTTCCGCCGCGGCGTGTTCTGGCGCGATCTGGGCGTCGTCAACCTGCCCTCGGGGCGACCGACGCTGCAGCTCAGCGGCGGTGCATTGCGCCGCCTCGAAGCACTGACCCCGCAAGGGATGATGGCGCGGCTCGATCTGACCCTGACTGATGAGCCGCCGCTCGCCCAGGCTGTGGTGATCATTACCGCGGTCCCGCCGGCACCCGGCTGAGGTGGCAAAATCTCGCCCCCGGAGTTGGACCAGTGCGCTTGACTTCGCGCGGCGTGCTTGGCTTGATCGGCGACCTTTCGGGCTCGTCCGGGCACCTCATGAAATCCAATTCCACGCGCAAAGTGATTACCAAGAAAACTTCCCGAGCCGGCGTCGTCGATACGGTAAAAACCGTCATCTACGCAATTCTGATTGCGCTGGTGGTACGGACCGTGGCCTATGAGCCATTCAACATTCCATCCGGATCGATGATCCCGACATTACTGGTCGGGGATTATCTATTTGTCTCAAAATTTTCATATGGATACAGCCGATTCTCATTGCCGTTCGGATTGCCGCTGTTTTCCGGTCGAATCCTCTTTCACCCGCCGGAACGCGGCGATGTCGTCGTCTTCAAATTGCCGACCGACACTTCGATCGATTACATCAAACGAGTGATCGGTTTGCCCGGCGACACGATTCAAATGAAACAGGGCCAGCTTTACATCAATGGTAAGGAAGTGCCGCGCAAGCGTATCGAAGATTATCTTTACCAGGAAGGCGACGGCGCGGTGATCCCGATGCAGCAATATATCGAGATGCTGCCCAACGGCCGGGATCATCGGATCATCAAGATCGGCAACAACGGGCCGCTCGACAACACGCAGGTCTTTCATGTGCCGCCGGGCGATTATTTCATGATGGGGGACAATCGCGATAATTCGGAGGATAGCCGCGTCTTGTCCGCGGTCGGCTATGTCCCGGCGGAAAACCTGATCGGCAAGGCGCAGTTCATCTTTTTCTCGACGAACGGGTCGGCACGCATCTGGGAAATATGGAAATGGCCGTTCGCGATTCGTTATGACCGGTTGTTCACCGGGATCGACTGAGCGCCGGAAGCTCGGCAACGAAGCCGGTCTCGTCGAGTTCGCGCAGCGGCTCGGCCATGACTTCACCAGGCTGGAGCTGCTCACCGAAGCGCTGACCCATCCGAGCGTGCTTTCCGGGGAGCGGCCGCGCCGCCGCTCGCGAAACCCGCCGCGACGCGGATACGATCGTCTCGAATTCCTCGGTGACCGGGTGCTGGGCCTCGTCGTCGCCGACCTGCTGTGGCATCGCTTCGCCGATGAGCCGGAGGGGTTGCTGACCCGCCGCCTGACGCAGCTGGTGCGCCGCGAGACGCTGGCTCGCGTGGCCGACGGGCTCGGTCTCGGCCACCACCTGATATTGTCACGTGCCGAGGCGACCGCGGGTGCCGCGGCCAATCCCGGCATTCTCGCCGACGCCTGCGAGGCGGTGATCGCCGCGATCTATCTCGATGCCGGCTTTGCCGCCGCGGCGGGGTTTGTGCGCCGGCTGTGGCAGCCGCTGATCGACGAAACCCCGATGCCGCCGCGCGACCCGAAAAGCGCGCTGCAGGAATGGGCGCAGGCGCGTGGCCACCCGCTGCCGGCATACGAGCTCGTTGCCACCACCGGTCCAGATCATGCGCCGCGCTTTACGGTCGTGGTGCGGGTCGCAGGCCGCGAGGCGGTAACGGCGACCGCGGGCTCCAAACACGCCGCCGAAACCGAGGCTGCGGCGCTGGCATTGGCACGGCTGACGACCGCGGAATAGTCGGTAAGGCGACGGGCCGGGCGCCGCCGCCTGTCAGTGACCATGGCCGGCATCGCTCGGCGCCGTCGCCGGCAACCGGGCGAGTTCGCCGATATCGGCTGCGAGCGCCGCGGCGCCGGGTCCAGCGCCGGTCCAGCGGGCGCGCGGATCGCCGGCACGGTTGAGCAGCAACAGTGTGGCACCACGCTCCGAAGGTGCCGCGAACAGCGCCAGGCTCGCCCGGACCGCGGCGGAAACACCGGCGAGCGGCACGCTCGTCGCGGTCTCGCCCGCGACTGGGGCGCCGCTGAGATCGACGGCAATTATGGTCAGCCTGCCGGCGGTCGCGCCGGACAGGGTGGCGAGCCGGGCGAGGCGTGCCGCCGAGGGCGGCTCGGAGAACAGCGCCAGCAGCACCGGTCCCTGCCGCAGCACGCTGCGCAAGGTCTGCTGCGTGTGACCGGTTTCGTAAGTGAAATCGGGGATCGGCGCGGTGGCCATGGTCGAGACCGATGAGCCGAGCCGGTCTGCAAGCGCGCCGGCGGCGCGTGCCCGAACGAAATTGACCACATCCCAGCGGTCGGCCGGGCTTAGCACCGCGGCAAAGCCGGGCATGACCCCGTTGGCCCGGCCGTGGCCGACCCACCAGAACAGATCGCCGGCACTGTGTGCGAACAGGTGCGGTGCCGTGAGGTCCGCCGGGCGCACCGTCAGCCCGGCGGCGGCCGGACCGTCGCCGCGGCCATCGGCGCCGTGGCACAATGCGCAGTTGGCGGCGTAGAGCCGGGCGCCATGGGCGACCGAAGCCGCGGCATAGGGTCGGGCAGGGGTATCGAAGCTTGTCGGATAAGCGGGTTCGACCACCGGCCGCGCCGTGATCCAGCCGAGGCCGAGGCACAACCCGAGGCCGGCACCGGCCATCACCATGCGGCGATAATATCCGGCGGCGGCGGTGGCGACGATGGCCACGAGGCAGGCGGCGGCACAGAAAGCGAGGATCGCCAGCACCGTCTGCGCGCGCCCAGCGAGCGCGCCCAGATCGAGGCGAAACGGCAACGGCCAGCCCGGCTCAGTGTGCAGCGCCGGCGGCAGGATGCCGAGCAGGCCGACAATGCCGAGGACGACGAGGCCGAGTGCCGCCTCGATCATGGCGTTGCGGCGCAAATGGTCGCTCGCCGCCATCGCCCGATGCGGCGAGCCGCCATCCGTCCGGCCCGCATCTGCAGCACCGGCGAGGCGCGGCGCCATGCGCAAGAGGTTGACCGCGCCGATCACCACCATCATCGCGAAGATCGTGATCTTGGCCAGCAGCAGCCGGCCATAGAGGGTGCCGATCAGCGCCGGTATGCTGCCGGCGAGAAACCAGGTGTTGACGAGACCGGCGGCAAACAGGATTGCGACGCTGAGCCCGGCCAGCACCGAGAAGCGGTGGATCACCCGGCGGGCCGCTGCCATGCCCACGGTGCCGGCGGGGTGCCGCAGCTCCGTCAGGAACAGCGCCAGCGGCAACAGCGTGCCGAGCCAGGCGCCGGCCGCCAAGAGGTGGATAATGTCGGCGGCGAGGTGCAATTCGCCGGGCCGGCCGGGGGTCGCCCCGCCATGTCCGGACCAGGCGAGGCTGCCGAGCAATGCCGCTGCGAGCGCCAGCCCGGCCCAGCGCGGCAGCAGCGCCTGCCAGTGTCGCCGGGCGATTAGACCGCAGCCCAGCAGCACGGCGATGGCGAAGCGGCCGAGCCAGACCTGGCCGAAGCGGGTCTGCGTCAGCACGATTGCGACGACGCCCTGCGGCAGCACCGCGGTCAGCGGCAGACCGCCGAGCCGTGCCGCCAGCACCATCAGCCATCCCGCACCTGACAGCAGGACCAGGCCGAGGCTTGCCCAGGCAAGGAGCCAGAGCCGCCGCTCGAACCGCGGCGCTGATGGCGCCGTCGCGACGAGACAGCGGAACGCAAACACGCCGGCGAGCGAGATCGTCGCGGCGTAGTGGACCCCGCGCACCGCCGCCAGAACGTCTTCCATCAACCGCCCGGGGCCGATGGCCGCGAAGGGGTGCGACGCCGGACCGTCATCCGCCACTCACCTGAAAGGTGAAACGCCCCTGTGTCGTGTGGGTGTCGACGGAAAGGGCGTGCCACGTGACGGTGTAGATGCCGGGCGCCAAATGCTTTAGCGGCACCTCCAGCTCGGTCCGGTCTTTCGGATCGATCTGCGCCGTGCCGGCGTCGACGTTGTTGCCCGCTTTGTCGGTCACCGTCGCGGTGGTGAATACTGGTTCGAGCTGCTCGGTGAACCACATCGTCACGGTCCGCGGGGCGGTCGGTACCGAACTGCCCACCGCCGGGATCGCATGGTCGAGAAAGGCGTGCGCCCTGGCCTGACCGGTGGCAAAGGCGGAGCCGGCGAGGATCGTCGCCATCAGAAAACGTTGCATCATCGCTGCCACAAATTCGTGTTGAACAGAGGGCGGCCGAGGGAGTTGGGCATGACGTCGTCGAGGAAGACATGGAACTGGACGATGAACCCGGTCCCCTGCAATTGCCGGGTGGCGCCGGTGGCCGGGATCAAGGCTTCGATCCCGGCTTGCCAGGTAGTCGCTTCATACAGGACGCCAGGGGCGATTGTGCCGGTGGTCGGGCCGATCGTCGGTGTCGCCATCGCGATTTCGACCAGCGGGATCAAATGCGTGAAAAAGGCGGGAGCGTTCAGCGCCTTTACGTTTTGTTGCAGATATGGGAGCGAATATTGCAGCGACGCCGCATAGTTCCATTGGCTGGGGCTGACGGGCGGTGAATCGGAGATCTGATAGCCGAGTTCTCCGGTGACGGCGAGCGGACGGAAATAGCCGATCGACAGATTGCCGGCACCCTTGCCGAAATAGACGGTCGGCGTCGTGTTGCTGACAGCGTCAATCGCGCCGGCATTGACCAGCAGCGAGGAGCCGCTGCGAGCGAATTCCCGGATCACGCCAAAAGCGAACATGAATTCGTCAGCCTCGTCGCATGGCGGCTGGTCCTTCAGCGTCAGCGAGAGGTTGTCCCATCCGTTCAGATTTTGGCCGGCACCGCGTTGCGAGAGGTAGTCGTCATTGATGCCAAAGCCCAAATCGCGGGTGATGGTCTTGTCCCATTCCCAGCCGAAATCGACGATCCGACCCGAGGGATTTCCTCCGGATGGCGGTATCGGCTGGTAGGTAATGGTGGGCAGCGACAATTCGTCGTTCACGCCCGGGTCATCCATCGTCAGGGTGGCGGGGAAGACGCGGGCGCCGCACACCGCATGGGCAAGCGCAGTGGCGCTCGGAACGGCAACCAGAATGAGGATTGCCGCCGCAGCGCGAACAGAAGAAAGGGGCATGGAAGCGCGCTCCAAATCGCAGAACCTTCCCGGCCGGTGACGGCCGGGCGCAATCGGTCGCCGGGGGAAACCGGACCCGCTGCGGCTTCGTCGGATGGTCTCGTTCGCGACGAAATCACCGGACGCGCATGCCCGGAGCGCAGCGAGTGGTCCGCCGGATCCCGTTATCGGGAGGAGTTCAGGTGCAGCGAACGGGGGGAGCGCGAGAGTGATAGGCCGAAGGCGAGGGCAGCGCCGGGTCCGCCTCGGCGGCAACCGTTGCCCGAGGCTTTTCGAGCTGCGGCGGCGGCGGTAACGCTGCCGAGGTGGGGGGCGTAAATCCGACGGCAATCCCTGCGGGTCCGCAGAACGGGGTGGCCGCCGGATGAAACCCGGCATGCGAACGGGACGGATCGGTCCCCGGCTCGTGCCCCGTCAGCAGGGCCAGCGCCCACCACGCGGGATCGTGCGATCGGGGAGCGCTGCCTTCGTAATGGCCGCATTCGTGGGCGTCGGCAAAGCCGATGGCGAGCCCGAAAGCGAGGTGAATCGGGACGAGCGCATCAAGGCCAAGCGCAATCACGCCGAGCCATGCGGCGATGAACGCCAGCCTCGGCCTGCGTCGCCTCATTACCGTCCCGCCCCACGCTGGGCACCTCTTAGGCCGGCGCCCGCGACGGAGCCTAGAGCGCGAGTACGGGAGTTGTAAACCGGGTGGCTCCCAGCCGCTCGCCTGAAGCGCCGGGGATTGCGAATGATTGCCGGGGATTGCGCCTGATCGGTGTCGCGCGAGGGTGACAGCGGCCGCGTCGCTTCGCGCGATGGCGGTTCAATCCCGGATGTGGGCGCGGTAGTTTTACGGGCATGATCGCCGGGCGTGACCGGGCCATCCGGGCGAAATCCGGAGGAGCTGTTGCGGGGGCACGAGCTTTCTTCAACATCGATGGACCCCGCGCATGAATTTCGTGGATTGGGCCGGGCTCGCAATGGCGGCCTTCGCCGCGGCGTTGCTGCAGGCGGCCGGCGGTTTTGGCTTCGCGATCATCGCGGTTCCGCTGTTTCTGATCGTCGTCGAGCCGCAGCGCGCCGTGCAGCTCGTCATCATCCTCTCCACCGTGCTGTGCCTCGCGGTGCTGCCGGGACTGTGGCGGGCGACGGCGCCGCGGCTGTTTGTGCGGCTGACGCTGGGCAGTCTCGCCGGGCTGCCGCTCGGGCTCGTCGCGTTCCGGTACGCCGATCCGAGGGCCGTGCGGCTGATCGTCGGGACGGCAATCCTCGTCTTCGCACTGCTGCTCGCGCTGATGCGCCAGCGGCACGGCGGCGGTCGCGCGCTCGTGGCGATGACCGCAGGCCGCGATCTGGCAACCGGGGCGGTGTCGGGCATCGCCACCTCGCTGGCCGGCATCTCGGGGCCGCCGATCGTGATCTATCTGCTGTTGACCGAGGCACCGCCGCGCACGCTGCGCGCGACGCTGATCGCATATTTTGCGCTCGCCTATGCGCTGACGCTGGCCGCCAATATCGCGACGATCGGCGTTCCGGCGCAGACCTGGCTCGCCGCCGGAATCCTGATCCCGTTTGCGGTGGCGGGCGGCCTCGTCGGCCGGCCGCTCGGTGACCGGCTCGGCGCCGCCGCCTTTGCCGCGCTGGCGACCGGCGTGCTCGCCGCGGCCGGGCTCTATATACTCTTCACCGCGGCCTTCGCGGCGGCGAAGCTCTAGGCGGTTGCCCGGGGACCGGCACCACCCGGCGAGAGCGCATCGGGTGTTGCCGACATAGGCTAGTGACGGCGATGGCACTGTCGAGTATTATCGCACCGCGAGTGTCAGCCGCCCCGGAACGCTCCGCTGCTGCAAAAGGATGATGTACCGAGGCTTGACCTGTGGTTGTGTGCAACATTGTAGATGCCCAGGTGAAATGATGATCGGCCCGCCCGGATTGCCCAAGTACGGACGCCGAGTCTTTTCTTTCGCCACTGCAAAGCCGCGCCGGTCGCGACAGCGATTGAATACGTGGAAATGGGTGACCGGGCTGTACCTGGCGGGGGTGCTCGCGCATTTCAGTCATCATATGGTTTTTGACTTCGCCCAGGGCGATCCGTCATTCGGCGCGGCGTTGACCAGCGCGCCGGTCAGCCTGGTCTGGCCGGCCGATCTGATCGGTACTCTGATCGCGATGAGCTGACCCGGCGCGCGCATCCCCCGGAGAGGCGTCCGCCCGGGATCGTCGGCCGGTCTTGCAGCACCACCCTTGCGGCTGGTTTGGCGAGCCGACACAATGCCGCCGGCGGAAGGCGAACCGGCAGAGGGGGGACATCGTGGAGCGGATCTCGCAATCGCCGCTGGCGGTCTATCAGACCCATCTCGATCGCGGCGAACTCGCCTATCAGTGGAGCATCGAGGCGAACCGTGCGGTGTTCTACCCGCGGGTGATCTGTCCCTATACCGGCAGCGACCGGCTCGAATGGCGGGTCAGCGCGGGGCTCGGCACGGTCTATGCGACGACCGTCACCCATCCGCGCGAAGGTGCCCCCTACAATGTGGCGCTGATCGATATGGACGAAGGGTTCCGGCTGATGAGCCGGGTCGAGGATTTGGCGCCCGAGGCTGTGCGGATCGGCATGCGCGTCAAATTCCGCGTGCACCGGCCTGGCGGCGATCGGGCTTCGGGTGACGAGCCGGCCTACCCGGTCTTCGCTCCGATAGAGGCCGCGTGATGGACGGGCTCGTGCGCGGCGCGGCGGCGATCGTCGGTGTCGCCGAAAGCGATTTGGGCGCCGTCGCCGCCGAGATGAGCCCGATCGATCTGATGGCGCAAGGCATCCATCGCGCGCTCGCCGATTGCGGGCTTTCGCTCAAGGACATCGACGGCCTCATCTGCGCCACCGCGCAAAGCCGCACCTCGGGTCTCAACCTCGCCGAATATCTCGGCATCTCGCCGTCATTCATCGACACGACGATCCTCGGCGGCTCGTCCTTTATGTTTCATGTGGCACACGCCCAGGCGGCATTGCAGCTCGGTCTGTGCCAGGTCGCGGTCATCGCCTATGGCTCGACGCAGCGCACGATCGGCCGCCGCCACGCCTCGGTGCGCGAATACAATCCCTATGAGACGCCGTTCCGGCCGTTCCTGCCATCAACGGCCTACGCGCTCGCCGCCTCGCGCCACATGCATCAATACGGCACGACGCGCGAGCAATTGGCCGCGGTCGCGGTGGCCGCGCGGCAATGGGCTTTGCTGAACCCGGTCGCCTGGGAAAAGAAGCCGCTGACCATCGCCGAGGTGCTCGGCGCGCGGATGATCAGCTACCCGTTCACGGTGCGCGACATTTGTCTCGTGACCGATGGCGGCGGTGCCGTGATCATGACCGCGGCCGAGCGCGCCCGCTCGTTGAAAAAACCGCCCGCTTATGTGCTCGGCTGCGGCCAGGCGATCACCCACGCCAACATTTCGAGCATGCCCGATTTGACGGTGACCGGTGCGGCGGCCTCGGGCCGCCAAGCCTACGACATGGCCAAGCTCGGGCCAGGTGACATCGACGTCCTCGAGCTTTACGACGCGTTCACGATCAACCCGATCCTGTTTCTCGAGGATCTCGGCTTTTGCCAAAAGGGCGAGGGCGGGGCGTTTGTCGAAAACGGCCGCATCGCCCCCGGCGGCGAATTGCCGGTCAACACCAATGGCGGCGGGCTCTCCTATTGCCACCCCGGCATGTACGGCCTCTTGCTGTTGATCGAAGCGACCCGCCAATTGCGCGGCGAATGCGGCGACCGCCAGGTCGCGAATTGCGAAACCGCGATCGCCCACGGCAATGGCGGCGTCCTGTCGTCACAGAGCACCGTGATCCTCGGCACAGCGGCGACGGTGTCGGCAGCATGATCGACAGGAAGTGATCGGAATGAGGGGCGACCGAAATTCTCCGCCAAAGACCGGTTGGGCCAAAATGGTGGCGGAGCTTCATGTTGTCGATTTGGAAATCAGCCTTGCGTTCTGGAAAGATATCATCGGTTTTGAAATCGCCTTTAGCCGTGAAGAAGAAAAATTCGTTTATCTGGAGCATCCTGAAGGTCAGCAAATCATGCTGTGCCAGCGTCATGGCCGCTTCGAGACAGGGCCCATGCAACCTCCGCTGGGGCAAGGCGCGATGTTTCAGATTTATTTCGAGGATGCCAGCGCGATTCTAGACAAACTGGCCTCCGAAAATTGGCCGGTCTATCTTGGCCCTCGCGAAGTGTGGCGTAGAACAGGCGACCGCGAGTCGGGTCAGCGAGAAGTCTTTGTCCAGGACCCTGACGGTTATCTGCTGATGCTCGCCCAGAACATTGGTGAAAGAGCTCTGCTCCCTCAGACGGCTCGGTCCTGACCGACAAGCGTCTGGGCTCCTGACGTTGGCATCCAATCGCTTCGAAATAAATAATCCGAAAAAGAATGCGGGCTCCGGGTTCACGCGGCGGCGGGAATGACGAATAATGGACGCGCGCTGCGTGCGGGAGGACGGCATGCCCGAGAACAATCTGGTGCAATTCGAGAATGTGGACGGGGTCGGGGTCGTCACGATCGACAACCCGCCGGTCAACGCGCTGTCGCCGGGGGTACCCGAGGGCATCGTCGAGAGTATCGAGCGCGGCAATGCCGACCCGGCGATCCGCGCGATGGTGCTGATCGGCGCGGGGCGCAGCTTTATCGCCGGCGCCGACATCCGCACCTTTGGCAACCGGCCGCCGCCGGTCAATGGCCGCCGACCGCACCAGATCCTCGATGCGAGCCAAAAGCCGGTGGTCGCCGCGATCCACGGCTATGCGCTGGGCGGCGGGTTCGAGATCGCGCTTGCCGCCAACTATCGGATCGCGGTGCCAAGCGCCAAGGTCGGGCTGCCCGAAGTCTTGATCGGTATATTGCCGGGGAGCGGCGGGACCCAGCGCCTGCCGCGATTGATCGGCCCGAAAGCGGCGCTCGACATGATCGTCTCGGGCCGCCATGTGCCGGCCGAGGAGGCATACCGCCTCGGGATCATCGACGAACTGGTGCCGGAGGGCGGCGATCTGCGTGCGGCGGCGATCGCCTTTGCCCGCCGCGTCGCCGATACCCGGCCGTTGCCGCGGATCCGCGACCGCGACGACAAGCTCGCCGAGGCCAAGGCCGAGCCCGGCCTGTTCGAGGCGATGCGCCGGTCGATCGCGCGCCGCGCCCGCAACCAGAAGGCGCCATACCACTGCATCCAATCGGTCGAAAACGCCTGCACGATGCCGTTCGACGACGCTGTCGTGCGCGAGCGCGAATTGTTCGACGAACTGGAAGATTCGGCCGAGGCGCGGGCGTTGCGCTACGCCTTTTTTGCCGAGCGCGAAGTGGCGCGGCTGCCCGACATTCCGCGCGACACGCCATTGCGCCCGATCAAGAATGCGGCGATCGTCGGCGCCGGGACGATGGGCGGTGGCATCGCGATGAGCTTTGCCGAGTTTGGTTTCCCGGTGAAATTGCTCGAAGTGAGCCGGGAAGCGCTCGATCGCGGTCTCGCTCGCATCCGCGCCAATTACGAGACCAGCGTGCGCCGCGGCAGCCTCAGCGAGGCCGAGATGAACCGCCGTCTCGGCCTGATCGTGCCGGTCACCAGCTTTGACGACATCAAGGATTGCGACGTCGTGATCGAAGCGGTGTTCGAGCGCATCCCGGTCAAGGAGGAGGTGTTCAGAAAGCTCGACGAAATCATGAAGCCGGGGGCACTCCTCTACAGCAACACTTCCGGCATCGACATCGACATCATCGCCAATGCGACAAAACGGCCGCAGGATGTCGCCGGCACGCATTTCTTTGCGCCAGCCAATGTCATGAAGCTGTTCGAAGTGGTCAAGGGTGCGAAAAGCGCCCCCGATGTGCTGGCGACGGCGATGGATCTCGGCCGCAAGATCGGCAAGATCAGTGCGATGGCCGGCAATGGCGACGGCTTTGTCGCCAATCGCAGCAGGACACCCTTTGGCACCGAGATGATCATCATGCTCGAAGAGGGCTGCCTGCCCGAGCAGGTGGACAAGGTCATGGTCGATTTTGGCTATCCGATCGGCCCGTTCGCGACCGCCGACCTGTCCGGGCTCGACATCGGCTATGACAGCCGCCAGCGCCGCGCCGCGCAGAACCGGAATTATCGCAAACTGCCGATTGCCGATGCGATCGTCGAGATGGGCCGGCTCGGACAGAAGACCGGCGCCGGCTGGTTCAAATACGAGAAGGGCGACCGCACCCCATATCCCGACCCAGAAGTCGCGCGCATCATCAAGGAGAAGGTGGCCGAAATGGGCGTGCCGCAGCGCGAGTTCAGCGATGAGGAGATCCTGCGCCGGCTGTTGTTCTCATCGGTCAACGAAGCCTGTCGCATCCTCGACGAAGGCAAGGCCTACCGGGCCAGCGACATCGATGTGATGTGGCTGAACGGCTTTGGCTTTCCGCGCTATCGCGGCGGGCTGATGTATTGGGCGGACGGCATCGGGGTCGGCGAGGTCTACCGCCAGATCGCCGCCTGGCACCAGCGCTATGGCGAGCGCTGGGCACCGTCGCCGTTTCTGCGCCGCCTCGCCGAGACCAACACCCCCTTCCGCGACGCCAAACCCGGCCGCCCGATGTAGAAACGGGCCCGCGGATTGGTTGAGCCGCAGGCGAAACTCGACCTGATATTGCACAGCTGAACAGCATGGTTCGGCGCACTGCTGCGGGAGAAGGCGGCTTTGCCGCAGCGGTTTGTGCGCCGTTCTATAACCGCTCGATGCCTATTTTGTGGGCGGTCGGGGGTCATATGCGAGCGGTGGGTGGCGGCGCGGCGCGGCGGGTGGGCCGCGTTTTTGCCGCATCCGTCTCCCGCCCCCCCAAGCAGGAGCCGGACCAAGGCAGGAGCCGGAACCTAGCTTCGGGCGCGGCGGGCTCAGGCGTGGCCGGCGGAGACGTTGTCGCGGCGCTTGGCGGCGGCGTCGGCCTTGGCGAAATCGTGCTGGTCGAAACCGTAGAGGCGCGCCCCGCCCGAGAGGATCTTGCCGCCGATTTCCGGGGTGATGCTGGGGTTGCGCAGCACCCGGCTCGACACTTCGGGAAAGCTCGAATCGAAATGCGGGAAGTCGCTCGACACGCAGATGTTGTCGGCGCCGCCCAGCAATTCGACGACCGCACCAACCTCGCGCTCACCGCTCTCGATCGCCGAGAAGCAGTTGCGCTGCCAGTATTCCTGCGGCGAGAGCTTCAGGTAGGGTGCGTCGGCCTGATGATGCTGGCGCAGATCCCATTCGATACGCCCCAATAGGCCCGGCACCCACCAGCTCTGCGCTTCGAGAAACGCGACCTTGAGCCGCGGATAGGTTTCGAGAATGCCGCCCAGCATCAATGCGATCAGCGCCAACTGCATCTCGGTCGAGTGGCTGGCGACATGCCGCATAAACCGGTTCTCGCCAAATCGCGGCTCGATCGTCGAGTAATAGGAGCCGGTGCCTTCGTGAAAACATAAGGGCACCTGCAAATCCTGCAGCATGGCATAGAGCGGATCCCAATAAGTCGAGTGCCAATAGCGGCCATTGACGTAATTCGGCCGGACAAATGCACCGACCGCACCATACTCCTTGACGCAGCGATGCAATTCGCGGCAGGCGAGATTGACGTCGTGCACCGGCAACATCGCCGCCATCTTGAGCTGGTGGGGACTGTGCTGGATGAAGTCATGCAGCCAGTCGTTATAGGCGCGGCAGATTGCGTTCGAAAATTGCGGGTCGATGTTATCGCGGGCGAGAAACGACAGGCCGGCAGTCGGGAACAAGACGGCGATGTCGATCCCCTCCATCTCCATGCCGATCAGCTGGGCCTCGGCGTCGTAGCCGCGCTCGACCGCGAACATGACGTTCTTGTTGCCGCGGGCGCCGACCAGCGGGCCGCGAATGCGGTTGTATTGCGAGACGTTGCCGTCATTGCTGGTCGGCATGCCGTCGAAAAACCACAACGGCCGGCGCCGCATCCCGGTGCTGCCGCCATCGACTGGCGCCATTGCCGAGGTGATGCGCGACTTGAAGGCCGGGTCGAGGTATTTGTCGAACAGGTCGGTCGGCTCCATGATGTGCATGTCGCAATCGACAAAGCGGTAGCCTTCTTTCATGTCATCCTCCATGCCGCGCAGGCTGTGGAATTCTGCCTGAAAAATGCGGCGGGCGGCAACCGGGCCAAGACACCGGAGTTCGACGCTACGCGCCGACCACGCCGGTCAGGATCGCCAGGTAATGGCATCCGGCACCGGCGAGTACGAAGGCGTGCCAGATTGCCAACCGGTAAGGCAGCCGGCGCCACAACAGAAAGAGGATTCCGAGCGAATAAAAGCCGCCGCCTGTCGCGACCAGCGCCACGGTATCGTGCGAAGCCGCCGGGCCCAGTGCCACGAGGCTCGCCCAGCCGAGCAGCAGATAGGCGCCGACCGATCGACCGACGCTGCCGATCGGGCGGTACAGCTTGATGAAGATTCCGATCATAGCAATGGCCCACAACGCGCCGGCGAGAGCGTTCCCGGCGAAACCAGGGCGCATCAGGGCGAACGGGGTGGCGGTGCCGGCGATCAGCGCGAAGATCGCCGCATGGTCGAGGCGACGCAGGAAGTGCCGCCGTCGCATGTCGATCGCTGCCCGATAGCCTAGCGAGCAGCCGAACATCGCCACCAGCGCGCCGGCATAAATGGCGGTGCCGACCAGGATGCGGCGATCGGCAGCGGCGAGCGCCACTGCCAGCAGCACGACCGATGCGGCAAGCCCGAGCACCAGCCCGCCGCCGAGGACGCAGAGATCGGCCGCTCGCTCGGCGCCATGTTGCGGCGGCAGCGCTGCCGCCGGTCGGCTCATCGGCAGGGCAGCGTCAATGCGTGTCGGTGTCGGGATCGAGCGACCAGTAATAGCCGACCGTCGGCGCATGCACCATCGAGTTGACCCCGACGATCGGGCCCGTATAGGTGGTGATCGGCGGTGCGTCGAGGGTGTGGCTGACCGGTTGAGCGGCCGTCGGTTCCTCACTGACAATCTGTTTCGAGATGTCGGGAACCGAGCTCAGATTGACCGCTGCCGGACCGTCGAGGCATTTGCGGCTGCCTTTCGCAGCACAATGCGCTGCTTCGGCCGGAGCGAGTGCGACGGCGACAAGAGCAACGGTTACGACCGAAAGCAGCCAAGGCTTCATCCGAGCGTCCCGCAAGCGAGGTCCTCGCCGCTGATTTTGACCAATCGTTAATCGCGCGTCCAGTGCTTCGACGGGGTGGGCGCAAAAGCCGGGTTGCGTGCAGCGGCGTGCCCGGCTGTGGTAACATGGTGGAGCGCGCATGCCCGCCATATCGGAGGCGCCGTGATGGACCGCATCGATCTTCGCTCCGACACCGTGACCCGGCCATCGGCGGGCATGCGCCAGGCGATGGCGTCCGCCCCGGTCGGCGACGACCAGTATGGTGAGGACCCGACGGTCAACCACCTGCAGGAACGAATCGCCGCGCTGCTGGGGAAAGCGGCGGCGCTGTTCGTTCCGAGCGGGACGATGGCCAACCAGATCGGCCTCAAGATCCTGACCCGGCCCGGCGACGAGGTCGTGCTTGGCCAGGAGGCGCATATCGTCTGGCACGAATCGGGCGCGGGGGCGGCCAATTCCGGGGTCCAGTTCGCGCCGATCGGCTCGGGCGGCCTGTTCACCGCGGAAGAATTGCGCGCCGCCTACAAGCCGCCGGGACATATCGTCTATCCGCCGACCACGCTGGTTGCGGTCGAGAATACGCATAATCGCGGTGGAGGGGTGGTCTTCCCGCAAGCCGAAATCGTCTCGATCTGTGCTGCGGCGCGGGAACTCGGGATGAAAAGCTATCTCGACGGGGCGCGGCTGTTCAACACCGCGGCGGCATCGGGGTGCCAGCTCGCCGAACTGGCCGCACCCTTCGATCTCGTGTCGGTGGCGCTGTCGAAGGGGCTCGGCTGCCCGGTCGGCAGCGTCCTCGCCGGCAGCCAGGCCGAGATCGCCCGTGCCCATCGCGCGCGCCGCATGTTTGGCGGGGCGATGCGCCAGTCCGGCATCCTTGCCGCCGCCGGGCTGTGGGCACTCGACCATAATCTCGATCGCCTGGCGGAGGACCACGCCAATGCCCGGCTGTTGGCCGAGCGTCTGGCCGGGCTGGGTGGCGTCGAACTCGACCTCGCCACGGTGCAGACCAACATCGTGATCTTTCGCATGGCCGCCGGCGCGCCGGATGCGGCCGCAATCGTCGCCCGCGCGCAGGAAATGGGGGTGTTGGTGTCGGCTTTTGCCGCGCGCACGGTACGCGCCGTCACCCATCTCGATGTCAGCCGCGACGAGTGCCGCCGCGCCGCCGATTTGCTCGCCCGGGTCATCGAGCGGGGTTGACCGGTCCGAGGGGAACGACGCCCGGGCTGCGGCCCGCCGGGATTTCAGCCTCGCTCGTTCAGCGCCGCGATCTCTTCGGCGCCGTAATCGAGTTCGGCCAGCACCGCCTCGGTGTGTTCCCCGAGCCTCGCGGCGAAGGGCTGCGCCGCCGCCGTCGCCGCGGAGAAGCGGAACGGCGGGTTGAGCGCCAGAAAGCTGCCACCTGCGTCGGCAATCTCGGTGAATGCCGCACGATGCGCGAGCTGCGGGTCGGCCATCGCCTCCCTGACCGTGCGATAAGGCGAGGACGGCACGCCGTGCCGGTCGAAGATCGCCTGCACCTCGGCGGTGGTCAGGGTCTTCGACCACTCTTCGAGCTCTGCAACGAGTTCGCCCCAATGACGCCGCCGCTCGAGGTAATCGGCAAAGCGCGGATCCTCGATCCAGCCGGGATTACCGCTGGCCATCGCGGTGTTCTGAAATGTCCGCTCGCTCGCCACCGCCAACATGATGTAGCCGTCGCTG
>DATJTI010000017.1:0-66601 GCA_035503615.1 Allostellaceae bacterium
GGATAGCGTGCCTGCACCAAACGCTCGTTTGCCCAAACGCTCGTTTGGCAGCTTGTGATCGCATCGCTTCCTCTCCACAGCTGACTGGGAAACGGGTCATGCGCAACCAATACGATGTCATTGATGCCGATGGTCACATCCTCGAACCGCTCGACCTGTGGGACAGATACATCGATCCAAAGTTTCGCGATCGCGCACCGCGGCTGGTCAAGGGCGAGAACGGCAAGGAGCGGCTCGTCATGGACGAGACGCCGGTCGGCGATGGCAATCGCGGCATCGGGCGGATCGGTGCGGTCGGCGCGCGCCAGGGGGTCGTTGCCGCCGATACGATGGAATACAAGGACGGCAAGCCCGGCGGGTTCGACCCGCACCAGCGCATCCCCGATATGGATGCCGACGGGATCGACGCGGCGTTTCTCTATCCGAGCCTTGGGCTGTTCTCGGGTGCGATCCACGACCCCGAATTGGCGGCCGCGGTGTGCCGCGCCTACAATCGCTGGCTCGCCGATTACTGCCGGCCCTATCCCGACCGGCTGTTCGGGGTTGCCATGCTGCCGCTGCAATCGGTCGATCTCGCGATCGACGAGATGAAATTCGCCCGCAAGGAATTGGGCTTCCACGCCGGGTTTATCCGGCCGAACCCGTATAGCGACAAGATGATCCATGAGGAGCGCTACGAGCCGTTCTGGGCCGCGGCCGAGGACCTCGATTTCGCGATCGGCTTCCACGAGGGTGCCTCGAGCGGCATGCCGACGGTCGGTGTCGACCGCTTCGACGGCCGCGGTGCGCGCCACATCATCAGCCACACGATGGAAATGATGCTCGCCTGCATGAGTGTCGTCTGGGGCGGCATCGCCGATCGCCACCCGAAATTGCGAGTGGGCTTCCTCGAATCGGGCGGTGGCTGGATCGCCCCCTGGCTCGACCGCATGGACCGCCATTTCGACGACCAGGGCTTCAACGATTCCGGGTTGTCGATGCGGCCCTCCGAGATCTTCCAGCGCAATTGCTGGATCTCGTTCGAGCCGGTCGAGGGCAGCATCAAGGTGTTGGCCGACTATATCGGCCCCCACAAGATCCTGTGGGCGACCGATTATCCGCACCCGGACGGTTTCTTCCCGGGTGCCCCGAAGATGATCGAGGAGCGCATGCAGGGGCTGTCGGCCGAGACCCGGCACCAGGTCATGGCCGGCGGTGCCATGGGCTTTTACGGTCTGAGCTGAGAGCGGCGGCGGCGTCCGGGTTTTCTCTGCAAGAGATCGCAGCCCGGAAACTCCGGGCGCCGTCACGGCTCGGCCGTCGCTCAGGCAGCAATCGGGAGGGCATCATGTCGGTTCGACTGGTCGTTACAATCACCGCGGCACCTGGCAAGGGCAGCGAACTGGCGCAGGCCTATAAGGGGCGCTGCGTCGAGGTCATGAAAGAGCCCGGCTGCGAACAGTTCGAAGTGTTCCAGAGCGTCGTCAACCCCGACAAGCTGGCCTTGCTCGAACGCTGGTCCGACCAGGCGGCACTCGACGTTCATGCCAGGCTTAACAGCACGCGGCCGGCGCTGCGGCCCGAGCTGCGGGTCGGTGCCGGCGAACGCGAGGATTACGACTACAAGCGCACGCGCTGAGCAGCGCACGCGCCAGGAGGCGTCGCAGATGGGCTGGCTCGATGGCCAGGTCGCACTGGTGACGGGCGGCGGTTCGGGGATCGGCCGCGCCGTTGTCGAGCGCTATATTGCCGAGGGGGCGCGGGTCGCGGCCATGGACCGCGTCTCCGGACGCGGCGAGGAGCTGCGCGCGCGATTGGGCGACAAGGTCATGGCGATCGCCGGCGACGTCGCCCGCCTCGACGACAACCAGCGCGCGGTCGCCCAAACCGTGGCCACGTTTGGCCGGCTCGACGTCTTTGTCGGCAATGCCGGGGTGCTCGACGGCTTTATGACTTTGCGCGACATGCCCGAGGAGCGGCTCGCCGCGGCCTGCGACGAGCTGTTCGCGGTCAATGTGAAAGGCTGCATCCTCGGCGCCAAGGCGGCGATGGCCGAGCTGGTGAAGAGCCACGGCTGCATGATCTTTACCGCCTCGGGGGCGGGGTTCACCTCGGCCGGCGGCGGTGTGATCTACACCGCCTCGAAACATGCGGTCATTGGCATCGTGCGGCAATTGTCGGTCGAGTTGGGGCCGCAGATCCGGGTCAACGGCGTCGCCCCCGGCGGCACGATGACCGATTTGAGGAGCGTGGCCGCCCTGCAGCTTGAGGACCGTTCGCAATTCGACCTCCCCGGCGCGGCCGAGCGGATCGCCGCCGGCAACCCGCTGCAATTGGCGATGGAGCCCGACGATCTTGCCGGCGCCTATGTGTTTCTGGCGTCGCGCGCCAACGCCCGAGGGATCACCGGCAGCATCGTCTCGGTCGATGCCGGCTCGACCTTGCGCATGATGCGGCGCAGTTAAAAAGCGGCAGTCAGTGGCGGCCAGCCGCACGAATTGAACAAGGAGGCAGGGATGGCGACGGATGTCAGCCAGCTGGTGGACAGCGAGCATGCGCTTGTCAGCCGGCGGATCTTTATCGAGCCGGAGATTTACCAAGAGGAACAGAAGAAAATCTTCGCCCGCTGCTGGCTGTTTTTATGCCACGAAAGCCAGGTTCCCGAGCCCGGCGATTTCTACACGACCTATATGGGCGAGGACCCGGTGCTGGTGGTGCGCGACGATCACGGCAAGGTCAACGCCTTTTTGAATGTCTGCCGCCATCGCGGCAACCGCCTGTGCCGCGCCGACAGCGGCAACGCCGCCAGCTTCACCTGCGCCTATCACGGCTGGACTTATCGCAATGACGGGACGCTGACCGGTGTCCCGCATCTGAAGAATTTTTATTACGACCAGCTCGACCGCGCGCAATGGGGGCTCATGCCGGTGGCGCAATTGGATAGCCATCGCGGCCTGATCTTCGCCACTTTCGACAAGGGCGCGCCGCCTTTGCGCGAGTATCTCGGCCAGATGGCGTGGTATCTCGACGTGTTCTTCGATCGCCGCGAGGGCGGTGTCGAGGTGCTGGCGACGCATAAATGGGTAATGCCGTGCAATTGGAAGTTTCCGGCCGAGAATTTCGGCGGCGACGCCTATCACGTGCAGTGGACCCATCTGTCGGCGATCACCACGGCGTTCAGCAGCGGCGTCACCGCCAATCCGCGCTCGCAGGGTAGCATGGTGTCACCCGGCAATGGCCATCTGCTGATCTGCGTCGGCCCCGACGATGTCGGCGACCCGCCGGTGCCGGCGATCCAGGCCTATGAGCATGCGATCCGCGACGAGGTCCGGCAGCGGCTGGGGCCACGCGCCGGGCTGATCAGCCCGATCGTCGGCACCGTCTTCCCGCATTTCTCGTTCCTGCGCAGCACCTCTCGCACCTTTCGCGTGTGGCAGCCACGCGGCCCCGACAAGACCGAGGTGTGGTCCTGGGTGTTCTGCGACAAGGCTGCACCCGCCGAGGTCAAGGAACAGGTCCGGCTCGCCGCGGTGCGCGGCTTCAGCCCGTCCGGCACCTTCGAGCAGGATGACATGGACAATTGGCAGGAATGCACGACCACCTGCCGCGGCGTCGTCTCGCGGCAGATGGCGCTGAACTACCAGATGGGGATGGGCCACGATCGTTATGATGCCGGGCTCGGCGCCTGGGCCAGCGAAGCGCGCATCAGCGAAAACAATCATCGCCATTTCTATCGCCGCTGGGCCGAGTTGATGACGGCCGGCAGCTGGGCCGAACTGGCGCCGAGCCGCGCCCAGGCGGCCAATGCCCAGGCGGCCAATGCCCAGGCGGCCAATGACTGAGGCGGCGATCCGCGAGATCGAGCAATTCCTCTATCGCGAGGCACGGCTCCTCGACGAGCGGCGGTTTCGCGAATGGCTCGATCTCCTGTCCGATGATTTGCGTTATACGATGGTGACGCGGGCCAATCGCTATCCGCCATCGAGCAAGGCGATCGCAGTGCTCGACCCGGCGCGCCTGCCAGACGACGAGACTGCCGAGGAGGACGCGCTCGCGGTGCTCGACGAGACCAAACCGACCCTTGCCGGCCGCGTCGCGCGCCTCGAAACCGGCATGGCCTGGGCCGAGGACCCGCCCTCGCGCACCCGGCATTTCATCGCCAATATCGAGCTGTCGCCCGGCTCATCGGCCGCCGAAGTCGCGGTCCGCTGCAACTTCATCGTCTATAAGAGCCGGTCGGAAACCGAGCAGGATTTCTATGTCGGCGCCCGCCGCGACCTCCTGCGCCGCGTCGACGGCACCTGGAAGATCGCCCGCCGCAAGCTCGTGCTCGACCAGAACGTCCTCCTCGCCAAAAACATCAGCATCTTCTTTTAGGGTTCGAGGCGCGGCGCCGGTGGGTGCGGCCCGGTGTGGAGTCGGGCGGCGGGCGCTGCTATTGACAGGCTGCGCGGCGCGGGATACCGCTCGCTATGCGCCGTTCGCCTCTGCTGCGCCGAGGGCCGAGCCATGCAAGTCTCCTATTTTGAAACCGCGCGCTACCAGGTGCCGCCGGGGATGCCGGCGGAATGGCCGGTGCCGCCTGCGGCCTATGATCCTGAGACCGGCACGCAAGCCTATCAGGGCATGATCGAACGGATGCTGCTGGTCGAGGAACTCGGCTTCGACTGGATCAGCGTCTCCGAGCATCATTACTCGCCACGCATCCTGACCCCGAACACTGCGATCTCGGCGTCCTACATGGCGGCTCGCTCGACCAGGATAAAGATCGCCGTGCTCGGTCCGATCGTGTCGCAGAGCAACCCGGTGCAGGTCGCCGAGGAGCTGGCGATGCTCGACAATTTCGCGCAGGGACGGCTCGTCGTCGGATTGCTGCGCGGCACGACCAACGAGTATCTGACCTTTGGCCTGAACCCCGCCGAGGCGCGCGAGCGCACGACCGAGGGCATGGAGCTGATCCTGAAAGCCTGGACCGAGCCGCAGCCCTTCGGCTGGCAGGGCCGGCACTACCAGTTCCGCACCGTCTCGGTCTGGCCGCGGCCGTGGCAGCAGCCTTTGCCGCCGACCTATTCGCTCGGCACCAGCCGCGAATCCTGCGAGTTCGCGGCATGCCACCGTATCGGGCTCGGCGTGTCGTTTGCGCCATTCGAAGTGGTGGCGAAATCGACCCGCTATTATCGCGAGGAATGCGCGCGGCATGGCTGGGAGCCGACACCCGAGCAGATGCTCTATCGCGCCAACATCCTGCTCACCGAAACCGACGACGAGGCGGCCGATTTGCTCGAACAGCAGCGGCGTGGCGGCGCCCCGTTCCCGATGCGTGCGGGAGTGCGCGAGACGCTGATGCAGCTCGACCAGCGCAATGTCGCCGGGCAGCCGCGCGCGGCCAATGTCGGCGGGGTATTGCCGACCTCGTTCTACGGCAGCCCGGAGACCGTCGTCGAGCAGATCGAGCGCTGTCGCGACGAGGTCGGTGTCGGTGTGCTCGATCTGGCGTTCCAGAACCCCGGTGCCGGCGATACCGGCCGGCTGGTGCGCTCGCTCGAGCTATTCGGTGAGCGGGTCCTGCCGCGGATCCGGGATTTGTGAGCGCGGATCGGCCGCCGCGATGAAAGTCTCGTATTTCGAAACCGCGCGCTACCACGCACCGGGCCACATGCCGTCCGGGTGGCCGGCACCGCCGGACATCTACGACCGGGATGCCGGGATGCGGGCTTATCGCGGCATGATCGAGCGGGTGCAATATGTCGAGGCGCTCGGTTTCGACTGGGTCAGCCTGTCCGAGCATCATTATTCGCCGCATCGGCTGACCCCGACGCCGATCGTTTCGGCGGCGCATATCGCCGGAAATTCGCAGCGGATCACGATCGCGGTATTGGGTCCGATCATCTCGCAGAGCAATCCGGTGCAGGTGGCCGAGAACCTGGCGATGCTCGACAATCTGGCGCCGGGCCGGCTGGTGGTCGGAATGTTGCGCGGAACCACCGGCGAGTATCTGAGCTATGGCCTCAATCCGGCGGAGGCGCGCGAGCGGACCAGCGAGGGCATGGAGCTGGTACTGAAGGCGTGGACCGAGCCGCAGCCCTTCGGCTGGCAGGGCCGGCATTATCAGTTCCGCACCGTCTCGGTTTGGCCGCGCCCGGTGCAGCAGCCGCATCCGCCGACCTATGCGCTCGGCGCCAGCCGCGAATCCTGCGAATTCGCCGCCCGCCATCATCTCGGCCTCGGCGTATCCTATGCGCCGTTCGAGGTGGTGGCACGGGTCACCGGTTACTACCGCGAACGCTGCGCCTATTACGGTTGGGAACCGGCGCCGGACCACATCGTCTACCGCGCAAACATCCTCATCGCCGACAGCGACGACGCAGCCCAGCGCCGGCTGGCGGTGCAGCGGCGCGGGCGGAACCCCTATCCGCTGCAGGCGCCGGTCCGCGATGCGCTGGTGGCACTCGATATCCGCAACGTCGCCGGCGAAGCGCGCACGCCGAATGTCGGCGGCACGCTGCCGACCAACTTCGTCGGCGGTCCGGATACCGTCGCCGAACAGCTGGCGCGCTGCCGCCGCGAGACCGGGGTGGGTGTCGTCGATCTGTTGTTTCAGACCCCGGGCGCCGAGGATGTCGGCCCGCTGCTCGCGTCTCTCGAACTCTTCGGCAAAGAGGTTCTGCCGCGCATCCGCGAGATGTGAAAGGCCGGGACCGTTCGGTTGGAAGGATGACGATCGTGGCTCAGCCGGGAGCGGGTTTTTGCGAAGGCCATGTCGAAGCGGATGGCTTCCGCATCCGATACATGGCGGCCGGGGACGGGCCGGTGTTGGTGCATCTGCATGGTGCCGGCGGGCTGCGCTTGACGCCGGGGCACGACCTGTTGAGCCGGCAATTCCGGGTCATCGCCATCGAGATGCCCGGCTTCGGCACGTCGCCCGAGAATGATCGGACCCGCGACATGCCGGAACTGGCGGCGACGATCGGCGAGGCAATCGCAGGTCTCGGGATCGCCGGCTTCAGCCTGATGGGCACGTCGTTCGGCGGCAAGACCGCGCTTTGGCTGGCGTTGCAGCAGCCGCAGCGGGTCCGCGCGCTGGTGCTGGAGGCGCCGGCGGCGATCCGTCCTGAAGGCGGTGCACCCCCTTCGGGAACGCCCGAGGAGATGGCGCGCCGATTGTTCGCCCACCCCGAGCGGGTGGCCCCGCTGCCGGCGCCGGACCCGGAGGTGCGGGCGAAAACGGGGCGCCTCGTCGGACGCCTGCGCGGCCCGGACCGCGATCCCGATCTCGAAGCGCGGTTGTCCGGGCTTGCGGTCCCGACCCTGGTGCTGTTCGGCACGGTCGACCGCGTGATCCCGCCCGAGATGGGGCATTTCTACAAAGAGCTGCTGCCGAACTGCAATTTGATCTTTGTCTACGATGCCGGGCATGCAATCAGCACCGATCGCCCGGAGGCTTTCGCCGAGGTCGTCGCCGATTTTCTCGAGCGCCGCGAGGCATTTGTGATCAGCCGCAGCGGAACTGCGATCCACCCGTAGCGTTGTCCCGCCGAGGCGAAATGCCGTGACCGGCCACGGCAAAATGTGTTTTTGAGTGTCATATCCGGTCGAACCCGGGACTGATCAAAAGCATCTAAATCTTCAAACGCTTTTTGTTGCCTTGTGCCCGATATCCAGGGACGATGCCCAATGCCCGGATAGACCGCGGATCGAACCGGCCGGGAGTTGCGTTGTTGGCAGCTTGCTGCCGACTGTCATGCGGTACGAAGAGCGTGGAATCGCGGCCGCACTGCATCGCGGATACACCAAAATCGTCGGAATGTTGCGGGATCAATCAGCTGGATCGAGGACGCGCCATGAAACCATGGATGATCGTGTTGGCGAGCGCGCTCGTCGCAATCGCTGCCGCGGCCGGGGTGGCGCTGCCTCGCTTGGCGCTACTCCCGCACGCCGCGATTCTGCCGCAGCTGCTGCCGCTCGTCGTGGTGACCGCGCTCGCCGGCTATGCGCTGTGCGCGATCCTGCTCGCTGCCGGGGATCTGGTTGTCGGCTGCCTGCTGCTGCGCCATCGACTGGCGCGGATTGTCGTCCAGCCCGGTGCTTCTGCGAGCGATTGGATCGCGGCGTTCGAAGAGAGCCGGTTGCGGCGGCTGGCTCCGGCGCTTGCGGTGAAACCGCCGACGACCGGCACCGGCGGGACGATCGTCGTGCGCGAGCGCTTTCGCCCATTTGAGGCGCGGCGCGAGATCGCGCGGCTCTATCACGTCCTGGCGGCGCGCGCCCATTTCTTCAGCGCCGTGATCGTGCTGACCGCTGTCATAGCGCTCGGCGTGGCGCAGCAGCACGGCGCGCTGCAGCTTCCGCTCGGGCCCGTTCCCACCGTCCCGGCATGCCTGATCCTGGTCGGGCTGGTGCTGCTCGCGGTGCTGGCCCGGCTCTCCGTCGATGTCGCAGCCGAGCCGCTGATCGATCTCGTGTCGCGGCTGCCTGTAGAGCCCGCCGGTACAGTGCTGCTGCGTCGCGCTGTGGCCCTGCTCGAAGCGGGGACCACCATCGGCGTCCGCAAGGACGGCATTGTCCACGATGATGGCGTGGTCGCGGCGGGCTGGACGATCCCCGACCGGGTGATCGGTCTTGTCGAGGATGGGCATCGCGCGCTCGTGGCGGCGATCGAACATCTGTCGGCGACGACCGACGGGTTCGCCGGTGCCACCCGCTCTGCGCTCGACGGCCTCGAAGCGGCGCTTCGCTCGGGCGAACAGCGGCCGGCGGCGGAAACCGCGAGCCTCGATGTCGCGGTGTTGGAGCGGCTGCACGAAGCGGTCCAGGCGCTGACGGCGACGCTGGAGCGCCTGCCGCGGCCGGTGCTGGCCGCCGAACGCCTGACGGGCACCGAACTCGCGGTTACCCCGCGGGACGCCGATCCGGATCTTGCCGGCGAGTTAAAGAAGCTGCTTCAGGAAATCGAGACCGCCTGCTAGTGGTGCGATGCTGAAGGCTGGTCCCGATCCGTCAGCTGAATCGCACCAACAACCTATCAGCCTGGTGGGCCGATTCACTATCCCGACCGATGAGGTTCGCCAGAATCGGGTCGTGGCCAAGGTCCGGCTTGGGGCCATGTCGGGTCGAGGCCATATTGGGTCGGCGCCATGTCGGGTCGGCGCCATGTCGGGTCGGCGCCATGCCGGGTCGGCGTCAGGTCAGGTCGGGGCCAGGTCGGGCCTGGGGAATGTTTATCCGAATCTTGCAGGCGGGCCGTCCGGCCGCCCGCTACCCGGCGCCTCCGGCTGGGCAGGAGTGGTTCAGCTGTGCTTGAGCTCCGCTAGCAGTTTTTGTGCCTGCGTCTTGTCGGCAAAGGAAGCGCCGGAAGCGAGCAGCTTTTCGAGCATCGTCTTGGCATCGCCCGATCGGCCGACGCGATGCAGGGCGACTGCCAGGTGATACTGGATCGCCGGGTCGGTCGGGGCAGAGACATTGGCCGCGGTCAGATAGGTCACCGCCTTGCCGGCATCGCCTTGCGCCAGCAGGATCCAGCCGAGGGTGTCGTCGATCTGTGGTGCGCTCGGCGCTGCCGCCACCGCCCGTTCGGCCAGCTCGCGCGCTTTCACCAAATCGCCTTTCTGCTGGTAAAGCCAGGCGAGATTGTTGAGCGAAGCGGCATCGTCCGGTCGGGCGGTCAGCAGCTTATTGTATTCGGCGATCGCGGCATTGTAATTCTTGTCTTGCAGATAGAGCGAGGCCAGCGCCCCGCCGATTGCAAAATCATTTGGCGCCGCCTTGAGCCGGGCGGCCAAAAAGGTTTCGGCCTTGGCGGGATTGTTGCGGGCATAGAGGCTCGCCAGACCCGTGATCAGACCGTCATCCGTCGGCTTTGCCGCATGCGCCTGTTCGAGCAAGGCGATCGCTTGCTGCTGCTTGCCCGCCTTGTCCAGCAGATCGGCCGAGACGAGATCGTAAAGCGTCGTGCCCGGATCCGCCTTGGCGAATTCGCGTGCCTTGGCGAGCCCGGCATCGAGCCCGCCGATCTTGGCCTCGACACGGATCAGATCGCCCTTGAGGCTGGTGTTTTGTGGTGCACGCTGCAACGCCGCCTGCAGCACCGTGCGGGCGTCGGAGTATTTCTTCGCACGGCTCAATGCCGCGACATACCGCGCCAGGATCGCCGCGGAATTGGGCGCCTGTGCATAGGCACGCTGATAGGTGGCGATCGCTGCGGGCAGGTCGCCCGCACTGATCTGGACGCGGCCTTCGGCGTCGAGCACATCGAGGTTCGACGGGAATTTTCTGGCGAGCTGTGCCGCTGTCACCGTGGCGTTTTTCCAGTCCTGACGCATCCCGTAAAGGTTGACGAGCTTCAGCCCTGGTGCCGGATCGCTGGGTGCCGCCTGTTGCGCGCGGGTGATGTCGGCCACGGCCTGCGACCAGTTCTTCCGAGCGATGGCAACATCGGCGAGGCCGAGCAGGCCGGCGATATTGTTCGGCGCCTGCGCCAGCAGCGCGTCATAGACCTTTTTTGCGTCGTCGGTTCTGCCGGTCGCCAAATACAGCGAGCCGAGCAGCGTGCTCACTGCGACATCCTTGGGATCGGCGGACAGCCGGTGAATCAGCGTCGCCTCGGCCTGCCCGAAATGTCCGGTGCGGATTTGCAGTCGGCTGAGCGCGATGGCGAGCGCATCGTCGGTGGGGCGCGCCGCCGACGCCTTGCCGAGCAGCGTCGTTGCCGCATCGAACCGGCCAGCATTTTCATAGAGCTGCGCCGCGATCAGATCGTATGCATTGCTGGTCGGATCGGCCTGGGCATAATCCTGGGCCAGGGTTACGGCGGCGTCGACGCCATCGAGCTCGGCGGTGACCTGCACCAGATCGACCTTCAGCGCCGGGTTTTTGGGATCGCGATCGACCGCCTGCTGCAGCACGTCGCGCGCTTGGCGGTAATATTTCGCCGAGTTGAGCAGGGCAAGATAGCGCGACAGGATCGGCAGCGAGCCTGGCACCAGCTCGTAGGCGCGCTTGTAGCTTGAAATCGCGCCGTCGGAATTGCCGGCGCCGAGCTGGGCCTGTGCCAGCACGTCGAGGACATTGGCGTCGGACGGGAACCGGGCGCTGAGCGCGGCGGCAACGGCCTCGGCGTCGGCCCAGTGCTGCTGCAATTCGTACATGCGCACCAAGGTCAGGTCGGGTGCGGTGTCATTGGGCGCCGCGCTGCGCGCGCGGTCGATGTATTGGGTCGCCTGCGACCAGTCCTTTTGGGCGATCGCGATCTGGGCGAGGCCGAGCAGTGCCGTCGCGTCATTGGGCTGCTTGGCCAGCTGATCGGTGTAGAGCTTCTGCGCATCGGCGGGCCGCCCCATCACGACATAGAGCTGTGCCAGGTCGCGGACCGCCGGGGTGAAGCCCGGTTGCTGCGCGAGTGCCGCGCGGTATGCGATCTCCGCTGCCGGATAATCGTGCTGCGCGGATTTGACCATGCCGAGGAGGGTCTGATAGAGCGGGTTCTTGGCGTCGCGCTGCACCAGCGCGGCGGCAACCGCGGCGGCCTTGTCGGTCTGTCCGGTGCGCAGCTGGTTCAGCACCAGGGTCGGTCCGGCGATCGCGGCACCCGACGGGGTCTCGAACACTTTTTCGAGCTCCGCGATCCCCTGCTGGTTTTCGCCGGCGCCGATCTCGGAAACCGCCATTTGGGTCTGCAGCGCCGGATTGGTCGGTTCGAGCGCCGCCGCCTTTTCGAACTGCTCGAGGGCCTGCTCGGGCTTGCCTGCCGCCATGTAGGCGCTGCCGAGCAGCGCCCGGATCTGCGCATTGGCCGGCGATTTGGCGACCACCGGTTCGAGATCGGCAATCGCCCGGCTCGGCGCGTGCTGGCGCAGCGCGGCAATCGCCGCCAGGCGCGCCGCCCGGGCGTCGCTCGGCACGTGGGCCAGATATTTGTCGAGGGCGGCTTCAGCCGCCGCGTATTGGCCGAGCGCGAACTTCGTCGCGCCCTGGACATAGTACCCGTTGACGAAACGTGGGAAGACCGGCGAGATGCGGTCGAAGATATGATCGGCGGCAGCGTATTTCTTCTGCTTGGCGAATTCGATCGCTCGCAGATAATTGGCCATGAAATTATTGGGGTTGGCGGCGAGGATCGGATTGAGATCGACATCCGCTGCGGTGTAGTCGCCTTCCGCCACATTGAGGCTGGCACGGCTCAGCCGCACCGGGATGTTTTTCGGGTCGATCTTGAGCGCGGCATCGAAGCGGGCAAGCGCGCCCTTGACGTCGCCCTTGGCACGGTCCATCTCGCCCAGCACCTGAAGCGCCTCGACCGCGTGCGGATCGAGCGCCAGGGCCTGGTTGAGCAGCGAGGTGGCTTCGCTCGGGTTCGTGTTCGCCAACACCCTGGCAAGTGCGATTTTCGGTCCCGTCGCCTTGGGGTTGAGGCGAATCGCATCACCGAGCAGCGTCTGGGCCTTGCTGCGGTCGCCGAGTGCGGCGGCGGCGACGCCGAGCGCAGCGCGCACCTCGCTCTCCAACGCCGGCGGCCGGTTATCCGGACTGATCAGGTCGGACAGGTCGGCATATTTGCCCTGTGCCAGCAGGGCGTCGACCAGAACCGGCAGATAATCGGCCTCGGCGCCGTTGCGTTCGCGCGCGGCCCGGGCTTCGCGCTCGGCCGAAACCGGGTCGCCGAGCTTCAGATAAACGCGGGCCAACCGGGCGCGCAGGACCGGGTCCTGCGGCGATTGGCGGATCGCGTTGCGCAGCTCGATCTCGGCTGCCTTCAGATCGCCGGTGGCGAGATAATGGTCGGCATTCTTGACCGCCGCCGCCTCGGTGGCGGCGAGCGTCGGCTGGGCCGGCACCAGCAGGGCGAGCACCAGCAGGGCGGCGATGGACGAGGCACATCGCCATGACAGGTGGCGTCGAGCCTGCGGCATGGATTCCCTTTCCCTCCAGAGCCGGCCGTCACGCATCGAGGCCGAGCTGGTGCTGTTGCATCAGGTCATAGAGTGTCGGCCGACTGATCCCGAGCAGCTTGGCGGCTTTCGACAGGTTCGACCCGGCCTGGGCAAGAGCGAGCTGGATGACCTCGCGCTCGGCCCGCGCCCGCGCCAGGCGGATGTCGAGCGAACGGTTGTCGCCGTCGGCTCCACCCGGATCGGCCGCGACCAGCGGCAGATCGAGATCATCGGCCGACACCAGCGGGCCCTCGGTCATGACCACGGCACGCTTCACCCGGTTTTCCAGCTCGCGCACATTGCCCGGCCAGGCATATTCGCGGATCGCCGCGAGCGCCGAGGGACCTAGGCCGCGCGCCGCGCGTCCGTATTCGCCGGCAAAGCGGCGCAGAAAGAAGCTGGCCAGCGCCACCGCATCGGCCGCCCGATCGCGCAGCGGCGGCACCCGTACAATCACTTCGTTGAGGCGGTAGAACAGATCTTCGCGGAACCGCCCTTCGGACATCATCCGGTCGAGGTCCTGGTTGGTGGCGCAGACGATGCGCACATCGACCTGGACCGGCTTGCGGCCGCCGACCCGATCGACAATCTGGTCCTGCAGAAAGCGCAGCAGCTTGACCTGCATCGGCAGCGGCACATCACCGATCTCGTCGAGAAACAGCGTGCCGCGATTGGCACTCTCGATACGGCCGATCGTCTGGCGCAGCGCTCCGGTAAAGGCGCCCTTCTCGTAGCCGAACAGCTCGCTTTCGAGCAGTGTCTCCGGGATTGCCGCACAGTTGATCGGCACGAACGGGCCGCGGCTGCGGCGGCTCAGGCGGTGGATCGCGTGGGCCAGCAGCTCCTTGCCGGTGCCGCTTTCGCCGAGCAGCAGCACCGCGACATCGGTCGGCGCCAGCTTTTCGATGCTGCGCAACACCCGCAACATTTCGGGGCTGGTGGCGATGATGCCGTCGATCGGCGAGGCCAGCGCCGCCTCGTTCAGCCGGCGGTTTTCAGCTTCGAGCTCGAACATCTGCTCGGCCCGGCTGACGATCAGCCGCAGCACGTCGATGTCGATCGGCTTCTGGTAGAAATCGTAGGCGCCGAGTGCGATCGCCCGCAGCGCGTGCTCGCGGGTCTCGTTTCCGGTGGCGATGATGACCTTGGTTGCCGGCGCGATCGTCCGGATCTCGCTCAATGTCGCCAGTCCCTCGGAGGCCCCGTCCGGATCGGGCGGCAATCCGAGATCGAGGATCGCCACCGGCACCGGATATTCGCGGATCGTGTCGAGCGCCTGCCGGCGATTGCCGGCAGGATGCACCCTGTGCTCCGAGAAGGCCCAGCGCAGCTGGCGCAACAGCCCGTTGTCGTCATCGACGATCAGCAAGGGCTTGGTCGGCTCGCTCATCGCTTTATTCGGCTGCGGCTGCGGCCGGCTCGCCATCGCCGACCAGCGGCAGGACGATCCGCATCGTTGTGCCGGTCCCGGGCCGCGACAGCACTTCAAGCTCGCCGCCCGCGGCCCGGATCAGTTCGCGGGTCTGGAACGCGCCGATGCCATAGCCGCCCGATTTGGTCGAGCGGAACGGCAGGAACAGCCCGTCGCGGATGAACGCCTCGTCCATCCCGGCGCCGCGATCGACGACATCGATCTGCAATGTGCTGCCGATCCGGCGGGTAGCGACCCGGATCGCGTCGCCCGGCGGCGAGGCGTCGAGCGCGTTTTGCACCAGATGGCCGAGGGCGGAGCGCAACCGGTCGGCGGCGATCGCCACGGATCCTTCGCCGGTCTCGCTGTCGCTCTCGACGATCACCCTGCCGGCGGCAAAATCGGCGGCCACCGCGCTGACCACGGCACCCGGATCGCGCAGCGTCGCGGGCCGGCCCACCGGCTCGGATTTCAGCTGGCTGAGCAAATGGTTCATGCGAGCGACCGAATCCTCCACCGTCTGCAGCATGTCACGCTGGAACTCCGGGTCGTCGATGTAGCGGTGCGCATTCGACACGACCAGACCGAGCTGGCTCGCCAGGTTTTTGATGTCGTGCACGACAAAGGCGAAGCGCTTGCTGTATTCGGTCAGCAGCGCGGCATCGCGCAGCCCCTTTGTCGAACGCTCTTCGGCAAGATAGCTCGCCGCCTGTCGCCCGGCCGCGCGCAGCAGATCGAACGCCTCCCAATCGAGTGCGGCGCTGTGGTTCGGCCGATCGAGCACGACAAAGCCGACCAGTTCGCGGCGGTGCGACAGCGGCACTGCGAGCCATGCTCGCGGCGAGGCAAACGCCCACTCCGCTGCTTCGGCGTCGCGCGGACGCTCCTGGATCCAGGTGCCGTCGCGGAAGCCGGCGACAAACCCATCGTCGCCGGCGACATTGCTGCGGCATTCGGCTCGGCCCTGCCAGGCCGCGCTCGGCCGGTAGCCGAAACCGGGGCTCGACGACCACAATGTGCCGCCCGGGCTGTCGACGAATTCCGCCAGCGCGCGGATGATCCGGACCGGCAACTCGTCGCCCTGCTGCGATTCGGACACAAGGTTGATGAATTTGAGCCATTCCACACGATAGTCGTAGCGATTGCTGAAGAAATTCCTAGAGATCAAAAATTTCAGCCGCTGCCGGAAGCTTCCCGAGGACAGGATGGTGGCCAGCACGACGATGCTGCCGAACAGCATCGCCAGTTGCAGCACCAGTCCCCAACCGCCGCCGAAGCGGCGCAGCAATATCGCCACGAGCGCGACCGCCAGCAGAAAGCAGCCGCTCGCCAGCAATGTCGCGGTATGCAGCACGACCTGGCGCGAGACGTGGATGTCGACCTGCCATTGACGATTGCGCGCCATCGCCAGCGCCAAGAGCGGCACCATGAACACGGCGGCGATCGGCCGGCCGAGCACCAGGCCCGGATCGATCTGGCCACCGGTGATGAATGCGTCGGAAAACAGGAACAATTCGTAGGCGAACAAAAAACCGAGACCGAGGCATAGCGGCCAGGCCTGCCAGCGCCGTTCCGGCAGGGTGTTGCGCCAGAGATTTTCGATCGTCAGCAGGCCGAAGACGCCGAACCCGACCCGCATCAGGAGCTGTGCGTAGAGCCCCCACAGATCCCCGCCGCTCATCAGCAGAGTGCGCAAGTCGATCGCGATCGCCAGCGCGCAGAAGACGAGGGCTGCCGCGAGATAGCGCCGCCCGACCTCGGCACTGTCGGCGGCGCCCGTGGTGACGAGTGTCGTTGCAAACAGCAGCCAGGCGGCGAGCCGCAGCGTATCGAGCAGCGACGGCACGCCCGGGGGCAGCAGGATCGCCACATCGGTCGCGGCGGCCCAAGCGGCCGAGACGAGGCAGCAGCCGACAATCGCCCAACCGGTCCGGCTGGTGCTGCCGCGCAGCACGATCAGCGCCACGATCAGGACGAAAGCGAGCGCGCAACCCGAATAGACGGTTTCGACGACGGCGCTGTCCAGCTTCGTTGTCCCAGGCTCGATCCTATCTCGCGCCGTGATTCCAGAAGATCACGCGCGCCGTCTGCAGCAGGATCAGAAAGTCCAAAAAGATGCTGCGGTTTTTCACGTAGTAGAGATCAAAAGCCAGCTTGCGGCGCGCATCTTCGGTCGAGGCGCCATACGGATAATTGATCTGGGCCCAGCCGGTGATACCGGGACGCACCCAGTGACGCTCGGCATAATACGGGATGATCCGGCTCAGGCGGTCGACAAAATACGGGCGTTCGGGGCGCGGACCGACAAAACTCATGTCGCCGCGCAACACGTTCAGAATCTGCGCCAGCTCGTCGATGCGCAGCTTGCGGATCACCGCGCCGACATTGGTGACGCGCGGATCGCCCTTTGCCGCCCAGCGCGGCCGGCCGTCGCCCTCGGCATCGGTGTGCATGCTGCGGAACTTGAAGATCGTGAAGACCCGGCCGTGCAGGCCGATGCGCTCCTGGCGGTAGAGCACCGGCCCGGGGCTTTCCAGCTTGATCAGGCAGGCGGTCGCCACCAGCAGCGGCAGCGAAAAGATCAACAGCGCCAGGCTGACCGTGATGTCAAAGCAGCGCTTCAGAAACGCATCGGTGACGCCACAGCGGAACCCATCCGAATAGAACAGCCAGGCCGGGCGCAGCGCTTCGAGATCGACGGTCCGGGTCTCGCGCTCCCAGAAATCGAGAAAATCGGTGATGCGGATCCCGGTGAGTTTGCAGTGCAGCAGCTGATGCACCGGCAGACCGCGCCGCTCGTCGGTCGCCACGACGATCTCGCTGGCACCGAGCCGGCAGCCGAGATCGGCGAGCGCACCCGGCTCGGCCTCCGCCCAGTCGCGCGTATCGGTGTCCGGCAGGCTGCGTTCGCCAGGCATGCCGACGAACGAGACCGGGACGAAATGATGGTTCTCCCCGGTGGCGACCAGGGCGGCGATCCGCGCCGCTTTGGTGCCGTTGCCGAGCACGACGACGCGACGGCGCAAGAGACCGCGCCCCAGCGTCACGAGAAAGGTGGCGCGGGTCAACAGGATGCAGCCGAGCCACAGCAGCGCGCCCTTGAGTGGCAGGGCGGCGCTGTCGGGCAGTTGCTGCAGTCCGTTACGCCAGTAGGCGGCCGAGACGACGACCAGCATCAGCACGATGACAAAGGCGACCGCGACGCGGCTCAGCAGCAGGCGAAGATCGACAAAGCTCTGCGGGCCGTAGAGCCCGATCGACACCATCGCGACGATCGCGGCGAGCGACAGCCCGGCTGCCAGCTGGGCGGGAAAGCTCGCGACGCCGAAGATCAGCGCCGGACTTCCGTTCGACTGAGACAGCATCTGATAAAACGCAGCAGTGATCAGCACCGCATCCGACGTTATCAGCAGCACGACCGAGACAGGGACAAAATGTCTGAACAGTCTGAGCTGCATCGCCGATTGTAATTTCGTTAATAACGCCCGCGGATCGCGACAGAAGGCTGTCGTCAACAGCGCCTGAATATAATACCAGAACGACAGGCCCGCGTCCAGTAGAAGACACTCGCGAGCCGGCGACGGCGCTGCGTCATTCGCCCGCGGCGAGGGCGGCGCGGGTGGCCGGTGCGGGTGCCAGCGGATCGGGTGCCGCCCCGGTCGCGGTTCCGGCGAGGGCTTGCTGTTGCTGATCGAACAGCCGGCGGATCCAGTCGATCACCGCGCGCACGCACGCCGCCCGGCGCAGATCGCGATGCACGATGATCCAGTATTCGGCGGCGATCTCGGGCACCGGCGGGCTCAGCCTTTCGAGCAGCGGGTCGCCGTCGCCGATAAAGCACGGCAGGATGCCGCGGCCGGCGCCAGCGCGGATCGCGGCCGATTGCATCGGCGTGTTCGAGGCGCGCAGCGCCACGGCACCGCCGCTCTCGCGCAGCCGCTCCTGCACCCAGCGCGCGGTCGGATAGTGCGCCTGCTCCTCGGTATAGGTGACCCAGGCATCGCCCATCGAGCCCCGTCGGCGATAGACGGCGCAGGCGAATATGCCAGCCCTGGTAATGTAGAGGTCGCCGCTTTCCGGCGGGTGGTGGCGCAGCGCGAGATCGGCCTCGCGGCGCGCGAGATTGGCGGTCTGCTGCGATTCGACGAGTTCGAGAGTGATCCCCTTTGGCAATGCCGCGTCGGCGGCGCCGGTCAGGCAGCGGGCGAGAAAGCTCGCCGCCCATTCGCCGACCGAGATCCGGACGGTGCCGCTCAACCCGGGCGAGGCCGCGGCGCGGCGCCGCTCCAGGGCCAGCGCGGCCAGCTCCAATTGCTCGGCGGCCGGCATTAGCGCCTCGCCGGCGGCGTTGAGGCGAAGCCCTTCGGGCAGCCGGTCGAACAGCGCCGGGCCGCCGAATACCGCCTCGAAGGTGGCAAGACGCCGCCCGACGGTCGGCTGGCTCAGCCCCAATGCCCGGCCGGCGGCGCGCAGCGAGCCGTGGCGGGCGACCGCGAGAAAGACGCGGGCATCGTCCCAATCCATCGCGGCGGCGTTGACCGTGATCATGATACAGGATTGTATCGCGGGGTGCCGAATTTGTCGATCCCCAGAATCAGATCGTATCGCTATGTTGAGCGCGACCCGCAAACCGCAGGACGAGAGCAGAAAATGGTCGAGATGCTCGATCTCAACAGTGAAATCGGGAAACTGCAGATGCTACGCGGCCGCCGGCCCGACATGCTGGAGGCGGAGCGCAAGGCGAGCGGCGCGTTCGCTACCTTGGCGCCATATCGCGACGGCAATATCTTCAGCGCCAAATTTGCCGGCAACGGCGCCTGGGAGCGCCACCCGAACGGCGATGAACTGGTGCAGGTCATGGACGGCGCCGCGACGTTTCATTTTGTGACCGAGGAGGGGCTGCAATCCCGCGAACTCAGGGCGGGCATGCTGGTGATTGTGCCGCAGGGCATGTGGCATCGCTTTGAATCGCTGGATGGCGTGACGTTGATGACCGCGACGCCAAAGCCGACCGAGCATCTGACGGTTGCTGTGGAGGATCCGCGGACGCTGACCAGCGGCGAGCTCTCGGGCAATATCGAAGAAAAGGTACGCTGATGTATTTCGACCGACGCTTGTGGGAGTTGACGCGCGGACTGCGCGGGGCGATCGGCCTGGCGATCCTGATGGGGCTCGTCGCCTCACTGGTCGGCATCACCCGCTTTGTGCTGCTCGGCATCCTGCTGGCGCATGTGTTCAAGGGCGGCGGCCTTCTCGCCGTGGCCATCCCGGCGTTCGGCGTCGCCGCCGCGGTGCTGCTGCGCGGCACGATCGAGCACCACCGGGCGATGGTGTCGCATCGCACCGCGAGCCGGGTGCAGGCGCAATTGCGCGGCCGGCTCTACGACAAGATCGCCGAACTGGGTCCGGCCTGGTTCGCCGGTGAGCGCACCGGCGGGGTCATGCTGTCGATCGTCGACGGGGTCGAGCAGCTGCAGAGCTTTTTCGGCCAGTACGTGCCGCAACTGTCGATCGCGGTGCTGACCCCGCTCGCGATCTTCGCCTTTATCGTCTGGTGGGACCTGCCGGTGGCGACGGTGCTGCTGGTCTTTGCGCTCGTCACATTGATCGCGCCGACGGTCTTCGCCCAGATCGAGCGGCGGACCAGCCACGAGCGCCAGCAGGCGCTGAAGGCGTTCGGCTCGGAATTTCTCGACGGGGTCCAGGGGCTGCCGACCTTGAAGGCATTCGGGCAGAGCCGAGCCTTTGGCCGGCGGCTCGCCGCGCGCGCCCACGAGTTGTGCGACAGCACCTTGCGAGTATTGTCGACGAGCGTGATGACCCGCGGCATCACCGATTGCGGGGTGGCGATCGGCGCCGCCGCGGCGTTGGCGCTTGGCGCCTGGCGGGTCTCGCACGGGCAGATGAGCCTCGAAGCGCTGCTGATCGTGCTGATGGCCGGCACCGAGGTCTTCCGCCCGCTGCGCGACCTGCGCATGGTGCTGCATCAGGGCCTGGTCGGGCAATCCGCTGCCGCCGGCATCAACGCGCTGCTCGCCGCCGAGCCGCTGGTGCCTTCGGCGGATTCGCCGGCGCCCGCAACGGCACCGGTCGCAGCGCAGCTTGCGATCGCGTTCGAGGATGTGCATTTCGCCTATCCAGGCGGGCGCGGGGCAGCGCATGACGGGCTTTCGTTTACCGTCGGTGCCGGGGAGACGGTGGGCATCGTCGGTCCGAGCGGCTCCGGCAAATCCTCGGTCGCGCGCCTCTTGCTGCGCCTCTTCGACCCGCAGCAGGGCCGGGTGCTGATCGGCGGCCGCGACCTGAAGAACCTCGATCCCGAGGCGGTACGCCGGATGATCGCGGTCGTGCACCAGGACACCTATCTGTTCCACGGCACGGTCGAGGAAAATCTGCGGCTGGGGCGGCCCGACGCCAGCCAGGCCGAGCTCGAAGCCGCGGCGCGCGACGCCAACGCGCTCACCTTTATCCTGGCATTGCCGCAGGGCTGGCAGACCGTCATCGGCGAGCGCGGGGTCATGCTGTCGGGCGGCCAGCGCCAGCGGCTGGCGATCGCCCGTGCGCTGCTGCGCGACGCGCCGATCCTGATCCTCGACGAAGCCTTGTCGTCGGTCGATGCCGAGAACGAGGCGGTGATCCAGCAGGCGATTGATCGCCTTGCCGCCGGGCGCACGACCCTCGTCCTGGCGCACCGGCTGTCGAGCGTGGTCGGCGCCGACCGCATCCTGGTGCTCGATCACGGCCGGGTCGTCGAGGCCGGCCGCCATGCCGAGCTGATCCGCCGCAACGGCCCCTATCGCCGGCTGATGGGGGCGCAGGCCGAGGAGCGGGGCGACGAGGTCGTGCTCGACGAGGCGATCGATGCCGCGGATGCCGCGGGCGAGCCGCAGCCGGCCGCTCTCACCCTCGAAGCTGCCCCGACCGAGCTCGCCGCCGAAGCCGCCTCGATCGGCTGGACCGCGACCCTCGGCACGCTCTTTGCCATCATCAAGCCGTGGCGGCGGCGGTTCGCGATCGTCGTCGGCGCCGGCATCACCCGGGTCGCCGCCTTTATCGGCGTCGGCGTCGCGAGCGCGCTGACCGTGGCCGCGGTCAAGACCGGTTCGCCCTATGGCGAGCTGCTGATCCTGCTGGCCGTGGCGGCACCTGCGGCCGGGCTGTTGCACTGGCTCGAATCCTGGCTCGCCCACGACATCGCCTATCACCTCTTGGCCGAGATGCGGATCGCACTGTTCGACAAGCTCGACAGCCTGGCGCCGGCCTATCTGATGCGGCGGCGCTCGGGCGATTTGATCGCGCTCGCCAGCCAGGATGTCGAGACCGTCGAATATTTCTTTGCCCATACCGTGGCACCGGCCCTGGTGGCGGTGCTGGTGCCGGCGACGGTATTGATCGTGCTGGCGCTTGCGGCCTGGCCGGTGGCCCTTGCCCTGCTGCCGTTTGTGCTGTTCGCGGCATTGGCGCCGGTGGTCAGCCGGGCGCGGATCGACCGGCTCGGCGGCGAGGCGCGTGAGGCGCTTGGATTGCTCGGCGCCTATGTTACCGAGACGATCCAGGGCCTCTCAGACCTGGTTGCGTTCCAGGCGGTGGCCGAGCGCCGGCGCGGCTTTGTCGCGCTGGTCGACAGGTATCAGCGGCTCCGGCTCGAATTGCTGCGTGACCTCTCGGCGCAGACCGCACGGCTCGAAACCGTGACCGGGCTCGGCGGCTTGGCGGTGGCGGTGGTCGGTGCCCGGCTGGCCGCCGCGCATCAGCTGCCGCCAACGCTGCTGCCGCTCCTGATCCTGCTCGCGCTGTCGTCGTTTCTGCCGATCTCGGAGATCGCCCAGGTCAGCCGGCAGCTCGCCGATACGATCGCCTCGACCCGCCGGCTGCGCGCCGTGCAGCAGGTGGCGCCGGTGGTGAGCGACGGCCCGCTATGCCCGCCCGCGCCCGAGGGCGGTTCGGCAATCCGCTTCGATGCCGCGAGCTTCACCTATTCGGGGGCGCGGCGACCGGCGTTGCGTGCGATCAGCCTCGACGTCCCGGCCGGCGCCACGCTGGCGCTGGTCGGACCGTCGGGCGCCGGCAAGACGACGATCGCCAATCTGTTGCTGCGCTTCTGGGACCCCGATGCCGGGCGGATCCTGATCGACGGCGTCGACCTGCGGGAATTCGAGCTCGACCATCTGCGCCGTCGCATCGCGCTGGTGTCGCAAGACACCTATCTGTTCAACGACAGCTTGAGCGCCAACGTGGCATTGGCCCGACCCGACTGCGACGCCGCGGCGGTCCGCCGTGCCGTCGAGCAGGCTGCACTCGGCGAGTTCATCGACAGCCTGCCGGCCGGGCTCGACACCGAGGTCGGCGAGCGCGGCGTGCAATTGTCGGGCGGCCAGCGGCAGCGGGTGGCGATCGCCCGCGCCTTTCTAAAAAACGCGCCGACGCTGGTGCTCGATGAGGCGACATCGCATTTGGATGCGATCAGCGAGGCGCAAGTGCGCGCGGCACTCGATGCGCTGATGCGCAATCGCACGACGATCGTCATCGCCCACCGGCTGTCGACCGTGCGCAACGCCGATCTGCTGGCCGTTCTCGATCATGGCAGGCTGGTCGAGACCGGCAGCCATGCCGAGCTCGTCGCCCGCGGCGGCCTCTATGCAAGGCTGATCCGCCGCCAGCTCGAAGGTGCCGGCCAGCGGCTGCGCGCGGTCGGCGACTAGCTCGGTCCAGCGCGATCGGTGAAGGGCCGAGATCGGCCCTGGCGCGCGATGGTCGAGGTCGCGATCGGCCCTGGCGCGCGATGGTCGAGGCCGCGATCGGCCCCTGGCGCGCGATGGTCGCGGGTCGCGAATGGCCGGAGGTGACGGATCAGCAGGCGCGCAGGGTCGCGCGGCGGCGGTTCAGCCGGCGCCCGCCGCGGAACCGGTCAGCATCTCGGCCTTGCGGTTGAGTGCTTCGATCAATCCGGCCACACCCTGGTCGCGCAGGATCCCCGCGAATTCGGAGCGATGGGTCGCCACCTCGCTGATCGTGCCATCGAGATAGATGTCGGCGATCAACCATCGGCCGCCGGACTGGCGCATCAGATAGTCGACCTCGACCGGATCGCCATCGGATTTGATGATCTGGCTGGTGACGATCAATCCATAGGGGTTCTGGTGCTCGCCGGTCACGTCGAGGCGCTGTCCGTGGTAGCTGTCGAAGCGGTCGGCATAGACCGCCGAGATATAGCGGCCATAGCTCTCGGCCACCTGCTGCTGCTGCGCCGGGGTCAGTGTGGGCCAGCCCGGACCGAAGGCGAGGCGTGCCATGAACGACAGATCGAAGCTGCGGCGGATCACCGGGGCCAGCTCCATGTAGCGGCCGTTGCTGTTGAGCGTAGCACCGCTCTTCATCGTGTCGAGCAGGGTGTTGTAGAGGCCCTGGACGGTTTCGCCAGCGTCCGATGCATAAGCGGGACCCTGATAGCCGATCGTGGCGAGCGCCAGCATCGCAGCCAGTGCTGCGGCCTTCTTGCGCGCAGTCCGCGTCGGTGCTGGTCGCGCCGGCGGCAAAGATTCGGCTAGAATACGCTTGATCATAACGGGTCTCTGCTGGTTTTCGTCTCCCGCCCGTCTAAGTGCGCGCACGCTGGCCATATTCAAGTGCATGGCTGCGCTGCGAAGGGTTCATCGCATTGACCCAGCCGACCGTCTTGTAGAGCGTGCGCCACGTACCGTTGCGTTGTTTACGTTGGCCGGTCGGTTTACGTTGGCCGGATCGCTTGGCTCGGGTGCCGCCGCAGCGCCGGTCGCGGCGCTCGGGGCAATCGCACCCTCTCCGCCACGATAGATGTGTGGCAATAACGGTACATCATGCAGTCTCCGTTTGACCTGCTGGCGCTGCTGCTGGCGGTGGCAGCAATTTTCGGTTACTTGAACCGGCGGATATTCGGCCTGCCGTTGACAGTCGGCTTGCTGCTGCTGGCGCTGTTCAGCGCCATCGTGCTGATCGCCGCCGACGCCATGCTGCCGCAGCTCGGGCTCAAGGCTGGCTTGCGGGCCTTGCTCGCCGGGGTCAATCTGCCGGCGGCGCTGCTCAATGGTTTCCTGAGCTTTCTGCTGTTCGCCGGCGCGCTCGAAGTCGATTTTGCCGAGCTGTTTGCGCGCAAATGGACGGTCCTGGCGCTGGCGGTCTTTGGCACCATCATGTCGACCGCGCTGATCGGTGCCGCACTCTGGGGCGTGTCGGCGGCGCTGCGGCTCGGGATCCCACTCGCCTGGTGCCTGGTGTTCGGCGCGCTGATCTCGCCGACCGATCCGGTGGCAGTCCTGCTGGTCCTGCGCCGGGTCGGAATCCCGCAATATCTGCAGGCGATCATCGCCGGCGAGAGCCTGTTCAACGACGGCATCGGCGTGGTCCTGGTTTCGCTGCTGCTGTCGGTGGCGACCGGCGCCGGCACCATCCACGGGCCGTGGGGGGTCGCCTTCGGGTTTCTGCGCTCGGCGGTCGGCGGCGGAATGCTCGGCCTTGCGTTCGGCGCCGCAGCCTTTCTGCTGCTGCGCGGCATCGATGATTATCAGGTCGAGCTGATCATCTCGCTAGCGCTGGTGACCGGCACCTACAGCCTGGCCGGCGCCATCGGCGTGTCGGGGCCGGTGGCGGTCGTCGCTGCCGGCATCCTGACCGGCAACCACGCGATGCGCCGGGCGATGAGCGAAGCGACGCGGCAGCATTTGAAGACGTTCTGGCTGCTGGTGGACGATATCCTGAACGCACTCTTGTTCGTGCTGATCGGGTTGGAGATCGCGGCGATCGCGCTCGACCCGCGGGCGCTCGCCGCGACGCTGCCGATGATCGTTATTGTGCTCGCCGCGCGCTGGCTCAGCGTTACCGCATCGGCGCTGCCGCTCGCCCTCTATCTGCCAAACCGCTTCGGTTCCTTTTTGGTGCTGAGCTGGGGCGGGTTGCGCGGCGGCATCTCGGTGGCGCTGGCGCTGGCGCTGCCGGCAACCCCCTATCGGGATGCGATCCTGACGATCACCTACGGCATCGTCGTGTTCTCGATCGTGGTCCAGGGGCTGACCCTCGAACGGGTGGCGCGCCGGGTGCTGCCGGCGGCACCGGATCAGGCCGATCGCGGCACCGGCTGAAAGGCCGGAGCAGCCATCCGGCCCGGCCGCCCGTGAACCCCCGCCACCCGTTGCAACATCGCTATAATGGGGAGGATCGTAGCGATCGCCGCTGCGGCCGGTGCGGCGGCGCGATCGCCCGTCTGCCGGATCGCCGGGTAAACCACACGGGATGCGCGTCATGGACAAGAAGGTGCACATCAACTTCTGGTACGTGATCGCCGCGATCCTCGGCATGCTGTGGATCCAGAGCCTCTATCTGCAGAGCGTGCAGCGCACGCCGATCCCCTACAGCCGGTTTCAGACGCTGCTCAATGAGAACAAGGTCGCCTCGGTCGATATCGGGCCGAACTACATCACCGGCACGTTGAAACAGCCGGAAAAAACCGGTGGGCTGAAGGATTTTGTCACGGCGCGGGTGGCTCCCGATCTGGCCAAGAGCCTCGACAAGCACGGCGTCACCTATTCCGGCATCGTCGAAAACCATTTCATCCGCAACCTCTTATCATGGATCCTGCCGGCCATCGTGTTTGTCGGGATCTGGATGTTCGCGATCCGCCGCATGGGTCAGGGCGGGCTCGGCGGGCTGATGCAGATCGGCAAAAGCCGGGCGCGGATCTATGTCGAGAAGGAGACCAAGGTCACCTTCGCCGATGTCGCCGGGGTCGACGAGGCCAAGGACGAGCTGGTCGAGATCGTCAACTTCCTGAAGGACCCGGCGAGCTATGGCCGACTTGGCGGCCGGCCGCCAAAAGGCGTGCTGCTGGTCGGCCCGCCGGGCACCGGCAAGACCCTGCTCGCGCGCGCCGTCGCCGGTGAGGCCGGGGTGCCGTTCTTCTCGATCTCCGGCTCCGAATTTGTCGAGATGTTTGTCGGGGTCGGTGCAGCACGGGTGCGCGACCTGTTCGAGCAGGCGCGCCAGCACGCGCCGGCGATCATCTTTATCGACGAGCTCGATTCGCTCGGCCGTGCCCGCAGCGCCTTTGCCGGCGGCGGCCATGACGAAAAGGACCAGACGCTGAACCAGCTGCTGGCCGAACTCGACGGTTTCGACCCGTCGAGCGGGCTTGTCCTGCTCGCCGCCACCAACCGGCCCGAGGTGCTCGATCCGGCCTTGCTGCGGGCCGGCCGCTTCGACCGCCAGATCCTGGTTGATCGCCCGGACAAGAAGGGGCGCATCGACATCCTCGCGGTGCATCTGCGCAAGGCCAGGCTCGCCGCCGATGTGGTGCCGGAGGAGATCGCGGCGCTGACCCCGGGCTTTACCGGGGCCGACCTCGCCAATCTCGTCAACGAGGCGACCCTGCTCGCCACTCGCCGCGGCGCCGAGGCGGTGGCGATGACCGATTTCACCAACGCGATCGAGCGCATCGTCGCCGGGCTCGAAAAGCGCAGCCGCATCCTCAACCCGATCGAGCGCCGCGTCGTCGCCTATCACGAACTCGGCCACGCGATTGTCGGGCTCGCGCTGTCGGAGACGGAGACGGTGCACAAGGTCTCGATCATCCCGCGCGGGGTCGGCGCGCTCGGCTACACGATCCAGCGGCCGATCGAGGACCGCTATCTGATGACCCGCGCCGAACTCGAGCACAAGATGGCGGCACTGCTCGGCGGACGAGCGTCCGAGCAGCTGGTGTTCAGCGAGATCTCGACCGGTGCGGCCGACGATCTTGCCCGCGCCACCGATATCGCCCGCGCGATGGTGCTGCGCTACGGTATGAGCGAGGCGCTCGGCAACGTCACCTACGAGCGCGATCGTTCGCCGTTCCTGCAGCCGGCGATCCCGATGCTGCCGCAGCGCGATTATGGCGAAGGAACCGCCGCGGCAGTCGACCGCGCGGTGCGCGGCTTTGTCGACGGCGCCTTTGCACTGGCGACGGCGGTGTTGCATCGCAATCGCGAGCTGCTCGATCGCACCGCTGCGGCGCTGCTGCAATCCGAGACTCTGGACGAGCCGGAGATCGACCGGTTGAAACGCCAGATCAAGCCGGTGCCCGACCGGCTACCGAGCCCGGCGCCGGCTGCGGCGGCCTCTTCGGCGGTCTGACGGATCAGCGGGCGGGCGGTTGCCGAAAACCTCTGAAGGCATGGGCTGAGCCGAAAGAAAAAGCCTCCCCGCGCTTGCCGGCGGGGAGGGATCGTGTCGGTTGACTGTGTCGGTTCTGGGGGCGTGCCCCGGTGCGCCTTCGGCGGACACAGGAGCCGGCAATGGCCGGCCCCCGCGTTTCGGTCGTTCGGCTGCCGCTCAATCGGCAATCGCCGGGATTTCCTCGCCGTCGCCGAAATTGTAGGCGGTCTCGCCATGCACGGCATCGTCGCCGACGCGCAGCGTCGCCTCATCCATCCGCAACGAGACGAAGATCGAGATCACCTTCAGGATGATGAAGGTCGCAACGACGTTGAAGACGATAATGAACGCCGCCGCGTAGACCTGCAGCAGGAACTGGTGGAAGTTGCCGTAGAACCAGCCGGTGCCGCTCACGCCCGGCGCATCCTTTTGTGTTCCGATATATTCGATCATGTCCGGGTTGGCGAGAATGCCGGTTAGGAGGCCGCCCATCAAGCCGGCGACGCCATGGGTCGACAGCACGCTCAGCGTATCGTCGACCCGCCGGAACAGTGCGGTCGTCTGCACCTTGTTCATGAAGAACCAGGGGATGATACCGGCGCACACGCCGATGATGATGGCTCCCCAGCCGTTGACGTAGCCGGCCGCCGGGGTGATGGCGACGAGGCCGGCGATCATGCCGTTGACCGCACCGACGACCGAGGGCTTGCTGTAGGCCATCGAGTCCATGATGGTCCAGACCAGCAGGGCCACGCAGGTGCACAGATTGGTGTTGAGGATCGCGGCCGAGGCGTCGGCATTGGCGAAGTAGGGGTCGCCGCCGTTGAAGCCGTTCCAGCCGAGCCACAGGATCCCGGCGCCGGCCAACGCCATCAACAGGCTGTTCGGCGGGAAATGGTCGCGGTCCTGCTGCAGACGCGGCCCGATCACCGCCGCCGCGACAAATCCCGAGGTGCCGGCGGCGAGATGGATCACATAGCCGCCCGAGAAATCGAGCGCGCCAAGCTGAGCGAGCCAGCCGCCGCCCCAGATGCTGAAGCAGCCGACCGTATAGACGAAGGTCATCCACAGCGGCACGAAGATGATCCACGCCTTGAAGCTCATCCGCCCGATCAGGGAGCCGGCGAGGATGATCACGGTGATTGCCGCGAACACGAACTGGAAGAACATCATCGTCGCCATCGGGAAGGCGAGCGCCGGCATGCCCGAGGCGGCGGCCGGAATCGTCGCCTGCCCCTCCAGGAAGGCGGCAGCGAGCGCCGGCTTTGGCGTGCCCCAGAATGGAAACAGCTGCGGGCCAAACGACATGTTGTAAGCCCACAGCACCCAGACGACCATCACTGCGGCGAAAGCGTAGATCGCCATGAATGCCGAATTGACCGCCCACTTCTTTTTGACGATGCCGCCGTAAAGGATCACCAGACCGGGAATGCTTTGCAGGCCGACAAAGGTCGCGGCGGCCATTTGCCAGGCATTGGACCCGGTATCGAGCCATTTTGGCGATGGTATCAACATTTCTCTCTGCCTCTTACGGTTGTAGTCGAACCCTGGCCGTCATCCTGGCCTTGCTGGCGAATGCTGCAGGTGCATTCCCTCGGCTGGTGCCAAAGCAAGCTTCGTGCCTAGCGTGAAACCCGCCGGCAGCAGGGAGCGGGCAAAGATCGGGCGGGGTTGGATCCGGGTCGGGAGGCAGGCCGCGGCAGCACCGCGGGCGGCGCGACGACGTCGCGATCGGCGGAACCGGTCTCGGCGCAGGAGCCCTTATGACTATTTTTTATGCAATAAAATGCCTGATTGATAGGCAATGCGAAATCGCACGTTGATCAGATCGGGAGAAAACATCAAATTGGTGAAATAGCCGAGCGTCAGAGACACGACGTTGTCAGCCGACACCGAGCCTGGAGACAAAGAATGGCCGCGGCCATCGGCCTCGATGGTGGTGAGCGAATCCGGCGGCGGCCGCAGACCTGCCTTGGCCGGCCTGCTGCCGTGAGCGGGTCGCGGCGCTCGCCTGTAAGATGGCTTTGGGCGGGGTTGCTGTGGACGGAGTTGCTGGCGGCAGGGTCGCAAGGCGGCGGCGATGACGGCGGCTGAGCCCGGTATCCAGGCGCGGGTCGGGTTTGCGTCGAAGACCGGATTGCGCAAGGAGAACGAGGATTTCGCCGGGGCGCTCTACGGCTCCGAACTGCCCGAGCCGCGCCAGGAGGTGATCGCTGCGATCGCCGATGGCATCGGCGGCGCAAGAGGCGGCCGGACCGCGGCCGAAACCGCGGTGCGCGGCTTTCTCGACGGGTTCTGCGATCTGCCGGAAACGATGGAGGTGCTGCGCGCCGGCGCCAAGATCGTCAGCGCGCTGAACGGCTGGATCAACTCGCTCGGCAGCCACGACCCAGGTCTCGCCGGGATGGGCTGCACCTTTACCGCATTGGTGTTGCGCGGCCGGGTCGCGCATCTCCTGCATATCGGCGACACTCGCGCCTACCGCTTCAGCGGCGACCGGCTGACCTGTCTGACCAACGACCATGTGCGGCAGGACGGGTCCGGCCGCTCGCACACATTGACCCGTGCGCTCGGCGTCGAGACCGAGGCGCGGCTCGACTACGCCGCCCAGCCGGTGGCGTTGCACGACCGGTTCATGCTGTGCAGCGACGGCGTGCACGGGTTTCTGAGCGAGGCGGAAATCGCCGCGATCCTGCGCGAGCGCTCGGCCCCGGAGGATACTGCGGGCGCGCTCGTCGCCGCGGCGCTGCGCGCCGACAGCACCGACAACTGCACCGCACTCGTGCTCGACGTCGTGGCGCTGCCGCTCGCCGGATCGGCCGATATCAGCACGACGATCCTGCGGCTGCCGATCCTTCCGGTGCCCGAGGGCGGCGAGACGATCGACGGCTTCGTGCTGAAGGCGCTGATTTCCGACGGCCGCTATACCCGGCTGTTCGCCGCCGAGGACGAGGTCGAAGGCGGCAATGTCGCGATCAAGTTCCCTAAGCCGCAGATCGCCAGCGTCGAGGCGTATCGAGCAGCCTTTGTCCGCGAGGCATGGGTTGGCGCGCGCGTCAACAACCCGGGGGTCGGGCGCGTCATCGAGCTGCCGCCGGGGCGGCAGAGCGCGCTCTACACGGTCATGCCGCTCTATCAGGGCGAGTTGCTGGAGACCCGGCTCGGCCGCAGCCCGGCCCTCGGCCTCGAGGAAGGCCGGAACATCGCGGTCAAGCTGGCGCGCGCGGTCGCGGCCCTGCATCGCGCCGGCATCATCCATCGCGACATCAAGCCGGACAATGTGATCCTCGAAGGCGGCGGCGCGTTGAAGCTGATCGATCTCGGCGTGGTGCGCGTCCCCGGGCTCGAGGAGTTTCCGCCGGAAAACATCCCCGGCACCGCCGCCTACATGGCGCCCGAGATGGCGCAGGGCGAGCCCGGCAACGAGGCGACCGACGTCTTCGCCCTCGGCGTTACGATGTACCGGGCCTTCACCCGCGAATACCCTTACGGCAATGCCGATGCGACGAGCCCGCCGCGCCGCATCCGGCCGCGCGACTTCTCCGAATTGCGGCCCGACCTGCCGGCCTGGCTGCAGGCGGCACTGGTGCGCGCGGTCGCGGCCGATCCGGCACAGCGCACCCGCGACATGACCGAGTTCGCGCTCGAGTTCGAGGCCGGACCGTCGCGGCCACCGGCCACCGCACCGCGGCCGCTGACCCTTTACGAGCGTGCCCCGTTGCGGGTCTGGCAGGGGATCGCCGCATTGCTGGCGCTCGCCCTGCTCGTCTCGCTCTTGACCCGCTGATCATGCACTATTCGTGCACGCCCCAGCGGTCGCGATGGACGATTTCGGCGAGCGGGCGGCGGGTCAACGGCCCGAACGGGTCGAGCGGCCAGCCGATCGGCATCAGCGCAAAGGTATCGACCTCCGCGGGAATGCCGAGCACTGCCTTGACCTCGGCTTCGCAGCGGATGTGGTTGGTGGTGATCACGGTGCCGAGACCGAGCGCGCGGCAGGCGAGGATGATGTTCTGCACCGCCGGATAGATGCTGGCGCCGCGGATGCGTTCGAGATAGGCGAGTTCGTCCCGGTAGGTTGCGGCAATCTCGGCGGGCAGCGCTGCGACCGGCGGCGGCACCGGGCGGTGCTGGCAGGGAACCAGCAGCACCGGCGCCTCACCCATATGCTCCCACAGATATCCGCCGGCCCGGATCATCCGGGCAAATTGCTGCTCGCTCAGATGCGCCGGCCGGCCGCGCGCGGCATAGGCCGCGGCAGCGATGGCGGAGGCCTTGCGGTAGATCGCCCCGAGGCGCCGTCGCTGTTCCGGGTCGCGGGCGACGACGAACGCCCAGTTCTGCGCGTTGCCGGCCGAAGGCGCACGGATCGCGGCGTCGAGGACCTGCTCGATCAGCTCGTCCGGAACCGGGTCCGGCTTGAACCGGCGCAGGGATCGCGCCGTGTGGATCGCTTCGAACAGGCCGAGCGCGCTCATGCGCGTCTCCTGGTTTGCACGGCTCAGTCGAGCAGCCAGGGGGCGGCACAAGCCTGGGCGATCTGCCGCACCTGGTTCAACAGCCCGGCGCCGACCGGGATGCCGTCGCGCAGCCGCTGCGCCGCGTTGTGCCATTGCGGATCGCCGGCGACCATGACCGGCTGGGCCGGATCGACCGGCTCGGTCGCCCGCAGATCGCCGCAGAACCGGGTCACGTCGGCGGCGAACTCGTCGCGATCGCGAAATAGGCCCGGATCGATGGCGATAAAGCAATGGCCGATATCGGGATTGCCGGCGCCATCGGCACGCGCCGGATCGGTGATCAGTGCTGCTCCCGGCAGGCAGGCACTGAGGATGTTGACCATCACCGCCAGCCCGTAGCCTTTGTAGCTCGAGGTCTCCGGCGCGCCGCCGAGCGAGGTCAGGAACCCGCCTTTCTCGCGTGCTTCGAGCGGGTCGGTGCTGGGCCGACCGTTCTTGTCGAGCACCCAGCCGGGCGGGCAGTCGAGCCCCTCATTGGCCTTGTTGCGGATCCGCCCGGCGGCGACCGTGGTGGTCGCCATATCGAGCAGAAACGGCTGGTCATCGGCGGCGGGTGCCGCGAACGACCACGGATCGGTGCCGAGCTTTGCCTCCTTGCCGAATGTCGGCGCCACCTGGGCGCCGGTATTGCTGGTGCAGGCCATGCCGATCAGCCCCTCGCGCGCCGCCATCAGCGTGTAATAGCCGGTGGCACCGAAATGGGCCGAGTTGCGCACCGCGACGATCGCCATGCCGGATTGCTTCGCCTTGCCGATCGCCACCTGCATCGCGAACTGCGCCGGCACGTGGCCGAGCCCGCCATCACCATCGACCAGCGCCGAGACCGGCGTCTCCTTGATGATCCGCGGCTGTGCCGCCATGTTGGCGCGCCCGGCGCGGCGCAGCCGGTCATAGCCCGGCAGCATCGAGATGCCGTGGCTGTCGACACCGTGCAGATCCGCCCAGGACAGGATATCGGCGGTGGTTTCGGCATTGCCCTCGGGCATGTCCCAGGCCAGCAGGATGGCTTTGAGTTGGGCGCGATGCGTCGCGTAGGATGCAGGCATGGACGGCTCCCATTGTCGATCGGCCGCAGCCTCGCGCGATCGGGTCGCGGCGACAAGGGTGGTGCGCGACGTGGTCCCGGCCAGGTGGAGGCGCCGCGTGGGGCACGTGGCGAACCGCGGCCGCGAGCGGTGCCGGAACGCCGGGGCCGGCGGCGATGGCTGACGCGGCTGGGCCCGCTCCCCGGTCGCTCGCCCCCGTGGCGGCGGCAATTGCCTGGATCGATCGCGCTGTCGGCATCCTGCCGGCCGAGCGGGTGCCGCTCGACCGCGCCGGCGACCGGGTGCTCGCCGCGGATTGCAGCACATTGCGGGCGATCCCGCCGCATGCCCGCGCTGTCTGTGACGGCTTTGCCATCCGCGCCGGTGCGAGCATCGGTGCGGGAACCTACAATCCGCTCGACCTGAAAGCGCTCCCGGTGGCCGCCGGCGAGCCGCTGCCGGGAGGAACCGACGCGGTCGTGCCATTCGATCGTGCCGAAACGGCGGCTAGCGACATCCCGGCCGGCGACATCTCGGCCGGCGACACCTCGGCGGGCAAAATCTCGGCGAGCAAAATCTCGGTAGTGGAACCGGTGGCGGCCGGCGAGAATGTCGAGCCGGAAGGTGCTGTCGCCGCCGCTGGAGCGGTGCTGGCGCGTGCGGGGACACGGTTGGCGGCGCGCCATATCGGGTTGCTGGCTGCGGCCGAAATCGGCGACGTCGCGGTGGTGCGCCGCCCCCGCGTGGCGCTGCTGCTTGCTGCTCCGCGGCACGGGGCGGGCGCCGGGAATGGCGATCGGTCGATGGTCCGCGCTGCGGTCGAGCGCGACGGCGGGATCGTCCTTGCCGAAACCGTCGTGCCGCGGATGCGGGCGGCGCTGGCCGCGGCACTGGCGCAGGTCGAGGCCGACATCGCGCTGGTGATCGGCGGGACCGGAGCCGGGCCGGATGATCATGCCGCCGCCGCTCTGGCCGGAGCCGGTGCGCTGGCGCTGCACGGTGTGGCGCTCAGTCCGGGCGAGACCGCCGGGCTCGGCCGCACCGGATCGGGCATGCCGGTGATACTGCTGCCGGGTCCCCCGGCTGCGTGCTTGTGGAGCTACGAGCTGTTCGCCGGGCGGGCGATCCGCCGCCGCGGCGGACGCGACCCCGAGCTGCCATACCGGCTCTGTCAAAAGATCACCACGCGCAAGCTCGTGTCCGCGATCGGGATGACCGAGATCTGCCCGATCCGCCTCGGCTCGACAGCGCAAACCGTCGAGCCGTTGCCCGGCTTTGCCGAGACCGGGTTGCGCGCGGCAAGCGAGGGCGACGGCTTCGCCATCATCGCCGAAGCCAGCGAAGGCTGCCCGCAGGGTGCCGCGCTCGACGTGCACCTGTATGATTAGCGGCAGCTCGAGGCGGAATGGACCGCGGCCATGAACGACATTGCGACGGCGCTGCGCAGCGTATCTCGGCAGGACCAGTTTCTCGACGTCGTCGATCGCGACGAGGCGACCGCCCGGTTCCATCGCCATCTCGAATTGCGCCCGCTCGGCGCCGAAACCGTGCCGCTGGCCCGGGTGGCCGGGCGCGTGCTGGCGCGCGCGGTGGTGGCCGAGGTCGATGTGCCGGGGTTCGATCGCGCCAATGTCGACGGGTTTGCGGTGCGCGCTGCCGACACCGCCGGCGCCAGTCAGCGTGCCCCGGTCACGCTCATGCTCAACGAGGAGATCCTGACCCCGGGCCGGGTGCCGCAGCTCGCGGTCGAAGCCGGCGGGGCGAGCCTGATCGCCACCGGCGGGATGGTGCCGCGCGGCGCCGACGCGGTGCTCATGGTCGAGCACACCGAGACCCGCGAGGCCGCTGGTGGCACGCTGATCGAGGTGCATCGCCCGGCGGCACCCGGCCAGTTCATCGCGTTCGCCGGCAGCGATATCGCCCGCGGCGAAACCGTGCTGCCGGCCGGCCAGATCCTGACGTCGCGTGAAATCGGGATGCTGGCGGCGGTCGGCCGCGCCGAGGTCGAGGTCTGGCGCCGGCCACGCGTCGCGATCATCTCGACCGGCGACGAGATCACCGCACCGGGCGAGAGGCTGCCACCCGGGGGAGTCTATGATTCGAACGCAGCGATCCTCGCCGCCGCGGTCGAGGAAGCAGGCGGCATCGCCGAGCCGCTCGGCATCGGCGCCGACGATCCGGGGGTGCTGTCCGGGCTCGTCGCCGCCGGGTTGGCGCGCTGCGAGATCGTGATTCTGTCGGGCGGCACCTCGAAGGGTGCCGGCGATTTGTGCTACCGCGCTGTCGCCGGGTTTACCGACCCAGGCATCGTCGTGCACGGCGTCGCGCTGAAACCGGGCAAGCCGTTGTGCCTGGCAGTCACCGGCGGCAAGCCAGTGGTCGTGCTGCCGGGGTTCCCGACCTCGGCGATCTTCACCTTTCATGAATTCGTGGCACCGGTGATCCGCACGCTGGCGGGTCTGCCGCCGGAGCCGGCGGAGCGTCGCGCGGCGACACTGCCGATGCGCATCGCCTCCGAGCGCGGCCGCACCGAATACATGATGGTCTCGCTGGTGCGCGGTGCCGATCAGCACGGGTTGATCGCCTATCCGACCGCCAAGGGATCGGGTGCCGTCACCGCGTTCAGCCAGGCCGACGGGTTCATCACGATCGCGCAGCATGCCGACATCGTTGCCGCCGGCACCCCGGTCAGTGTGCAGCTGATCGGCCGTGCGCCGCCCGCCGACCTTGTTGTCATCGGCAGCCATTGCGTCGGTCTCGACGTGCTGATCGGTGCGCTGCGCGCCGATGGGATCTCGGCGAAGGTGCTGAATGTCGGCAGCACCGGCGGGCTCGCGGCGGCCAAGCGCGGCGAGTGCGATCTGGCGCCGATCCACCTGCTCGATCCGCAAACCGGCGCCTACAATACGCCCTTCCTGACCGCCGAGCTGGAGCTGGTGCCCGGCTATCGCCGGCGGCAGGGCATCGTCTTCCGCCCCGGCGATCCGCGCTTTGCCGGCCGGTCGCTGTCCGAAGCGCTAGCCACGGCGCTGAGCGACGGCGATTGCCTGATGGTCAACCGCAATGCCGGCAGCGGCACGCGCATCCTGACCGATCGCCTGCTCGCTGGTGCGCAGCCGCGTGGCTATTGGATGCAGCCGAAATCGCACAATGCCGTCGCAGCCGCCGTCGCACAGCACCGCGCCGATTGGGGGATCGCGATCGAGACCGTCGCCCGGCAATACGGGCTCGGCTTTATCGAGGTCCAGGATGAGCACTACGATTTTGCCGTGCCAAAGAAGCGGGCAGCGCGCAAGGAGGTGCAGCAATTTCGCGCGGTGCTGGCGGGCGCGCCGGCCCGAGCCGAACTCATGGCGCTCGGCTTCGTATTGTGAACCCGTGCGGACGATCGGCACGGGCAACACCCCTTGGCCGGCGGCACCGGCTCGGCTGCTTCAGGGTTGCGCGGTTGGCATCGCCGGCAGCCTGGCCGGGCCCGAATAGGGCAGCAGATCCCAAGCCGGGTTGCTATCCCAGCCGCCCGCGGCGCGTACCGGCAGATAGAGGTTGGTTTTCATCCAGGCGAGTGCGGCGCGGATCTGCGGCGTCACCGGCTGGTTCGCGAGCTCGGCCAGCGCTGCCCAGGCATTGGCCGGATAGCCGACATTGGTTCGCGCATGCGCGAAGAACACCTTGATCGGCGCCTGGCCCGAGGAGCCCGGAAAGCTCGCCGGATCGGCGCTGTCGAGATAGCTCGGTGACATGACCGCGGTCATTTGCGCCCAGCTCGCGTAGAACGGGCCCTTGACCGAGGCGATCGGCAGCAGGTAGGCGCCGATCAGCTCGGGATGCCCGCTATCGAGGATCAGCCCGGTCAGGAATTTCCCGGTGTGCCGTTCGAGCGGCCCGGCGGCAAAGCCGAGATCGGCGGCGCGTCCGACCGCGTAGAGGACGAACCACTGCATCCACGGCTCGGTGAAGGTGCCGGCGTCCTTGCTCCAGATCCGCTGGTGGATATAGGAGCCGACCGCGCTCGGGTCGCCTTCGCTTTCCCAGTTGCCGAGCGGCGGACCCCCGGTCGGTTCCGGCAGCTGGCCGTTGATGCCAGCGCCCCAGCCGGTCATCGGATCGCCGGTCTTGATCGCCCAGTTCTTTTCGGCGGTGCCGTCAAACACCGTGCCGGCAATCCCGAGCGCGCCCTCCCAGCGGGCGATGTCGGAATTCGTCTCTTCGATAAAGTAGGTCTTGAGCGGATCGCCGTCGGGGATCGCGAACGCGGTCTCGGCGCGGTGCACCAGCAGCCAGGCGCAGCCGCGCAATTCGTCGAACGCACCGCCCTCGGCACCGGTCGGGCCGCGCCCCTGCCAGTTCGAGATGTTGAGCCCCCAATCCGAGGCCACATCGAACGCCGCCCATGATTCCAGCATCTGCAAATAGAATGGGTCCCCGGTCAGCAGGTACGGCACATAGAACGGATCGGGTTCGTGCGAACCTTCGGACGACCAGTGCGGCAGCTGGTTCAGCGGCCCGACCACCTTCGGCAGGTCCGCGGCCGGAGCTCCTTGCGAGGCCGCGTGATAGAGCAGTTCACCGAGCCCCTCGACCATCGGCACCGGTCCGATCGCACGGCGGTCGGTGACCGAGAACGGCCGGCCGTAGCCGGTGCCGGTCCGATCGCTGCCGGGCACCGGGTCGCTGATCAAGAGCCGCTTTGTCGGGTCGCTCTCGCGCAGGTTCATCGGCCAAGCCCCGGCGAGGTCGGCGGCTCCCAGCGACAGGGCGCGCATGCGCCAATCGCCGGTGTAGAGCCAGTACACGTCCCAGGCCGGCTCGGGAGCGATGTCCTGGCGGTCGCCCGGCGTCCCCATGCCGCTCTGCCACGGGCCGCCGCCATCCCAGGCGCCGTCATAGAGATCATGGCGGACCTTGGTCCAATAATCGGCGTATTCGGCGGCGATCGTGCCGGCGCTGATGGTGACGGTCGGATCGTAGTTCGGGATGAACCGGGTCGAGGTCAGATAGGCGAGATGGTAATCGACATCGACCTGGTCCGGCGGCGCGCCGCCAAGCCAGAAGCGCCTGGTCCACACGGTCATCGCCGCATCGGTCTTGGGATCGGCCTTCTGGTCGCCGCTGAGATCGGCGGCATAGACCAGTCTCGGCGACCGGTAGCCGGCGCTGATCGACAATTTATAGAAAAGGTCTTCGAGCTCGGTGATCAGGTCGTTTTCGCCAACCGCGCGCACGAACACCTGGTGGGTCTGCGGCCAGAAGGTCGCGTAGAAGCGCGGCCGAAACGGATGGTAGCCGTCGCCGAAGCCGATGTCGTATTTGCGCGCCGGGCTGTCGTCCGCGAGCATGATCGTCTGCGCCACCGGCCCTGCGGTCCACAACTTGTAGTCGCCGTTTGCCAGCATTGTGCGCGCCGAGGCGGTGCCGCTGGCGCCGGTCGAGGCCTGGGTCAGCGATGCCGCGGTGGTTCGGGTCCAGCCATAGATTGCCGACAGATCCTGCCCCGCGGGTGGCGGGCCGGCATACCCGATCGGACCCGCGCTGCCGGGCACTGCGAGGCCGATCTGCCATGCCTGCGGGGCCTGATAGGTCGCCGCACCCGGGATTACCGCCGCGATCGCGCGGTCGATAATCGTGCCGCAATTACGCGGGTCGCCGGCGGTCGAAAAGACGCAATGCGACAGATCGATCCCGGTGACGATCTTGCGCGAACCGCCGACCGACAGGGCAAATCCGCCATCGGTAATGGTGTGCCAGACCGCGATCGCTTGCAAGGCGGGCGGCACCGGCCGGCCGAGCAGCCTCGCCCGACGGTTCGGCGCGGTCAGCCGCATCACCACGTCGAAATCATAGGCCGGGTCGAGCATCTGGGCGCGGGTCAGCGGCACGTTGCGATGTGCCGGACTATCCGCGAAAGTGAGCGTCCGGGGCACACCGGGCCGCAGGTCCGGGATTACCACGGCGATCACCGCGAACGCGACCGAGCCGTCCGGATAGCGGTTCTTGATATCGGCCTGGGTCGGGATCGTGCGGCCATCGAGCAGCACCTGTGGCGAATGGGCGATGGCACCATCAAGAAACGGCCGGCCGAACTGGAGCGGGTAGCGGCCGATTACGCCGCCGCTCCGGTTGGTGATGGTGATCCGGTTGGCAGCGGTGGCATCGCCCGGCACGGCCCTCGCCGCAACCTCGGGCCCGCCGGGAGCGGCGACAGCGGGATGCCGGCCGCTGCCGAGACAGGCGAGTGCGAGCAGAACGACGATCGCGTATCGCAGGCGCAAACTGGAACCCCTGATGGTGTCACGGGACCGGGCCCGGCGGGCTACCGGGTTGCGCCGAGCGCGATCTACGGCCGCTCGGTCCAGCGTTGAAACGCTGTGCGCATCGCCTCTAGAAATACGAACTCGCGGTGCGGGTCAACCTCGCGACGCATGCGGCCGCAGCACGCCTGGGCGCGCCCGCCAACAGCCGCGACTGCCTGGCTCGGGGCAGCATCCGGGCGAATGCTCGGTGGGTCGGGCTGGCGCCGGGGCCGAACCAGGAAACGGGGTGGGGAGCGTACACCAGCCGCAACACATTGCCGGCTCTTTAACCAATCTGGCCGATGCTCCGGCGGCGCGTTGCGGAGCATCCATCGCCCGGCTGGGATCCGGCGTGACGACCCTCGGGGAGCTGTACGATTATGCGCGGTATTGTACTGGTCACCGTTTTCACTGCGCTGTTGCCCTTCATCTTCCTTCAAGGGCCGTTTTTCGGGATCCTGATGTGGTATTGGATCTCGTTGATGAACCCGCAGAAAGATGTGTGGGGCGGGTTTTTCGCCGGTCTTCCCTACTCGATGACGATCGCGGTCGCGACGCTCTTGGCCTGGCTGTTGTCGCAGCGCGAGTCGAAGTTTCCGCCGGTCACCAAGACCACCGGCCTGTTGCTCCTGCTCGGGGTCTGGATTTCGGTGACCTCGGTGTTCGGCACCGGGCCACCCCATGAGATCTATCAGAACTGGAATCTTGCCGAGAAGATGCTGCTGATGACGATCGTCGCCTATACGCTGACGACGTCGCGCGTCCGGCTCGATCAACTGATCACCGTATGCGTCTTCTCGGTCGCGTTTTACGGGATCAAGGGCGGCGTCTACACGCTGCTGATTTCGCATGGTGCCGCCCGCGTCTACGGGCCGGCCGGCACGATGATCGGTGACAACAACGATCTCGGCCTCGCCCTGACGATGACCCTGCCGATGATGTTCTATGTGCGGGAGCGGGCACACACACGCAGGGCCAAACGGCTGCTGCTGGGCCTGATCGGGCTCACCTTTCTCGGTGACATTTTCACCTATTCGCGCGGCGCGCTGGTGGCGCTGTGCGCGATGGGGCTGATGTTGTGGTGGCGCTCCCGGCGCAAGCTGGCGATGACGCTGATGATCGCCGTGGCCGCGATCGGCATCTGGAATTTCGCGCCGCGAGCCTGGCTGGCGCGGATGGACACGATCGAGACCTACCAGCAGGATTCCTCGGCCGAAGATCGCCTCTATTTCTGGCGGCTGGCCTGGGCGATGGCCAAGAAACACCCGATCACCGGGGCCGGCTTTCATTGGTCGTTCAATCCGGCCTCGGTCAACGCGCAACTCTGGGGCAGCGGGCTGCGGCAACTGCAAATACCGCGTGCGCCGCACAGCATCTGGTTCGAAATGCTCGGCGCGCATGGGTTTCCCGGGCTGGCGATCTTCATCGCAATCGTGGCGAGCGCTGCGTTCGATGCGCAATGGCTGATCCGGCACTCGCGTGGCGACCCCAACCTGTTGTGGGCGAACAATCTGGGGCGGATGGCACAGGCGGCGCTGATCGGCTATTGCACCGGCGGCTCCTTTGTGACCCAGGCGATGTATGACGGTTTCTACGCGCTGGTCATCATCCTCGCGGCCGCCCGCCGCATTGTCGCCGCCGAACTCGCCCACAGCAACGCCGCGGCCCGGCCGGCGACGGCGATCGCCGAACCGCGCCGCCAGTTGCGCCCGCAGCCGACCGGGTGATCGGGAGCGCCGGCTCTGCAATGTGCTGCTAAACCGGCACGGTGCCGGCCACCACGGTCCGGTGCAGGACCCGCCGGTCGCGGCCCAGCCGGTAGTTGGCCATCGCGCGATGCAGCAGGCAGCGGTTGTCCCACATCACCAGGTCTCCCTGCTGCCAGCGATGCGCATAGACGAACCGGCGCTGCGTGGTATGGGCCAGCAGGCGATCGAGAAGCGCACGGCCGTCGGCCTCGGGCAGGCCGAGGATGTGTGACGAGTGATTGCCAAGATAGAGCGCTCGCATACCGGTCTCGGGATGGGTGCGCACCAGCGGGTGATCCACCGCCTCGCGTTCGGCCGGGTCCGGACCGGGACCGGGCATTCCGGGACCGGTCGGCGGGACTGCGGCCGCATCGCTGCGGGCGCCCCACCGGAACACGACACGCAAGCCGGCGATGCGGCGTTGCATCGCCGCCGGTAGCGCCGCATAGCCCATCGCGGTGTTGGCGAATTCGGTGTCGCCGCCGCATTCCGGCATTTCGACCGCGAACAGCGTGGTCAGCATCGGCGGCACCGCGTGATAGGATTTGTCGGTGTGCCAGCGGTAGTTGCTGACCGGCGAGGACGAGCGGTCGACCGGTCGTCCGGCGGCGTCGAGGTTGGAGATGATGTGAGCCACCCCGTGCCGCTTGCCGGCGGCAGCACGCTTGACTTCGACCTCGCCAAAATTCTGCGAGAAAGTGAATTGCTGCTCGCGGGTCAGGTGCTGGCCCGGGAACACGACCACGTGGTCCCGATGCAGTGCCGCGATGATCCGGTCTCGCGATGCCGGCGACAATGGCTGCGCAAGATCGATGCCGTCGATCCTGACCCCGCCCGCCGGCGACAGGCGCTGCCCGATGGCGAGGCCCGGACCGACAGGGCTGCCCGATGATGTCGGCGAGGCTCGGTACATCACGCCCGCTCCGCGCAATCGGCCTGCGCCGGAGCATGAGCCCGGCGCGAGGTTGCAGCAAGCTGGTTGCAAAGCGGGCCGCTTTAGAAGTCAGTGCAGCGCCCGTTATATTCCCAATCCCCGTAGCGGGTCGGCTCGGGGCCGGCGGGTCCGCCGATCTCCGTCGGCCCCGCTCGCGGCACGCCGACCGGGTCCGACGGGAGTGTCGCGCCGGGTGCTCTCGGCAATCGCTCGGCTTCGGGCCGCGGCGCGGGCGGCTGATCTTTCTGCGACGCCTGGTCCATGACCAGAATGTGGCATCGGCGCGCAGGACATCAACCGCGCCCGGCGGGTCGCCATATCGATCTCAGACCACCAGGAACCGAATGCCGGGTCCGACGTTTGCCCCGGCAAGTTCGGCGGATGAATTCTTCGACTGGGCCTTGGCAAGCGGTAGAAGTACGTTGATGTCACAAGTGCCGACGGCGCGTGATGCCGCGCTCGACCTGATTGGTGCGGTGCTGCGTCGCAAGCGCGCGCTCGACGATGCAATCGACGAGAGCCCGTCGATACCCCAGCTGTCCGGCCGGGACCGGGCCTTTGCCCGCCTCTTGGTCGCCACCACCTTGCGCCGGCTCGGGCAGATCGACGCGCTCGTGGCGCTGTGTCTGAGCACGCCGCTGGCGCCGCGCGCCGCCGTCGTGCACGACATTCTGCGGATCGGCGTGGCCCAGCTGATGTTTCTGCGCACCCCGGCGCATGCGGCGGTGGCGACCAGTGTCGATCTCGCTCACCACCGCGGGTTTCTGTCACATAAGGGGCTGGTCAATGCGGTGCTGCGCCGGTTGAGCGTCGAAGGCCCAGGCTTGCTCGAAGCCCAGGACGCAGCGCGATTGAACACGCCCGACTGGCTGTGGCGATCATGGACGCGCAGCTATGGCGAGCCGGTGGCGCGGGCGATCGCCACCGCGCATCTGAAGGAGGCGCCACTCGACCTCACTCTGCGCAATGCCTCGCAGGGCTGGTGTGGCAAGCTGCAGGGGACGTTGCTCCCGACCGGCACGTTGCGCCGTCCCGCCGGCGGCTCGGTGGTGGCACTGCCCGGCTACAGCGAGGGCGCCTGGTGGGTGCAGGACGCCGCCGCGGCACTGCCGGCGCGCCTGTTCGGGGATGTCTCGGGCCGCGCGGTCGTCGATTTGTGCGCGGCGCCGGGCGGCAAGACCGCACAGCTGGCCACTGCCGGGGCGCGGGTCACTGCGGTCGATCGCTCGCCGCGCCGCCTCGAACGGCTGATCGCCAATTTCGGCCGGCTCGATCTGCCGATCGAAGCGGTCGCCGCCGACGCGCTGACCTGGCGGCCGGATCATCCGATCGACGCCGTGCTGCTCGACGCGCCGTGCACGACCACCGGCGCCATCCGGCGTCATCCGGACGTGCCGCACCTTAAACTGCCGGAGGATGTGGCCCGCCTTTCGGTCGTCCAGGAGAACCTGCTGCGTGCGGCTATTGACATGCTGCCGCCCGGCGGCACGCTCGTCTATTGCACCTGCTCGCTGGAGGCGGAGGAGGGGCCTGACCGAATCGAGGCGCTGCTGCGCGCCGGGGCGCCGGTGATGCGCCAGCCGATCGATCCCGGCGAGATCGGTGCCGAGGCGGAGTGGATCACCTCGCACGGCGATCTGAGGACCCTGCCGTGCCATTTCGCAGCCTATGACGGGGTCGACGGCTTCTACTGCGCACGGCTCATCAAGCGGTCCGACGCATAGCGCTCGCCACGCGGCCCGGCGGCTTGCGATGCGCCGGTTTCCTTGTTACGAAACCCCACGGGTTACGAAGCCGCACGGGTTACGAAGCCGCACCGGCTCCGCGGTCGGGCATGATGATGGCCGTCCCGGTGCCGCCCACCCGCGACGACATGGCCGAGGGGCTGCGGGCAGATGACGATACCGGCCGGCGCGAGCAGGGGAGAGCTGCAGATGCATCGCGCACGGGGGGATCCGGGCTGGTGGGCACGGCGGCGGCGCAAGGTCCTGGCACGGCTCGCAGCCAGCCCTTTATATCGCTACACGCTGATCGGCCAGGTTCCCGGCGGGCCCCGTTTCAAGATCGCGTCGCCCTGGCCCGGTGATCCGAAACACGGTGCCGCCATCGTCGCGGGCGACATCGAGCTCGCCGGCGAACTGGTGCGCAACCCGTCACCGCGCTGGTTCCCTTCTGCAGCGGGGGCCGACTGGCTTGCCGCCTGGCACGGCTTCGGCTGGCTGCCCGATGTCGTCGCTGTCGGGCCCAGCGGCCGGCACGCGGCGGGCGAGCTGACGCGCAGCTGGCTGGCGGCGCGCATCCCGTGGCACACCATCGCGTGGCGCTCGGATGTGCTGGCGACTCGGCTGTTCACGATGATCGCCTGCTTCGACGACATTGCCGGGCGCGACCACGACCCAGGGTTTCGCCGGGCGATGCTGGTCAGCCTTGCCGCACAGCTGCGCCATTTGGCGCGCACCGCCGTTTGGGAGCGGGATGGTGCTGCGCGGCTGCGCGCACTGAAGGGGCTGGTCGCCGGCACCGCCGTGCTCGACGGGCGGGCAGGGCGGCTCGCCAAGGTGCTGCGGGCGCTCGCCCGTGAGTTGCCGGCACAGCTCTTTGCCGATGGCGGTCATCGCTCGCGCAACCCGTCAACGCAGCTCGAAGTGCTGCGTGATCTTGTCGATGTGCGCGCGGTGCTGCGGGCGGCGGCGGTCGACCCGCCAGGCGCGCTGCAGGATGCGATCGAGCGGATGGCGCCGATCCTGAGGCTGTTTCGCCATGGCGATCGCCGCCTCGCCTTGTTCAACGGTGCCGTCGAGGAGGACGGGGTCATGATCGATCTCGCTTTGACCCGGTCCGAAGCCCGGGGGCGTGCCCCGACCCATGCGCCCGACAGCGGATTCAACCGGTTGCAGGCGGGAAAGACGCTGGTGCTGGTGGATACCGGACGCTCGCCGTCGCCCGGCTTCGACGAAGAGGTGCATGCCGGCGCGCTGTCCTTCGAGATGAGCCATGAGCGCGACCGGATCATCGTCAATTGCGGTGCCTATCGCGGCCCGCGGGCGAATTGGTGGCGCGTCGCCCGGGCCAGTGCCGCGCATTCGGTGCTGGTCGTCGCCGATACCAACTCGGTCGAGATCCGCGATGACGGCGAGTTTGTCCGCACCCCGATCTCGGTCGATTGCGAGCATGCCGAGCATGACGGCCAGCAATGGGTCTCGGCATCGCATGACGGCTATCGCGACCGGTTCGGTCTGACCTATCGGCGCGAGTTGTTCCTGTCGGCCGATGGCGAGGATCTGCGCGGTGAGGATCGGTTGACCGGACGGCCCGGGGCGACCTTTGCGGTGCGTTTCCATCTGCATCCCTCGGTGGAAGCCTCGCTGGCCGCGGAGGAGGCGGCGGCAGTGCTGCGCCTGCCCGGCGGGACTCTGTGGCGGCTGCGTGCCGCCGGTGCCGAGATCGGTCTCGGCGAGAGCGTCTATCTGGGTTCGGGCGAGATGCGTCGGACCCAGCAGGTAGTGCTGAGCGGGGCCGTCGCCCCCGGCGGAACCGATATACGCTGGGCGCTGCGCCGTGAGCCTGCCGCCGCCGGCTAGCTTGACGGGGGTCGTCCACCTCGCCACCGGCCAATCGGTCACCGTGGCGGGGATCGCGACCGCAAGCGCGCTCGTCTCTGCCGTGGCGACCCGATCGCTGATCCCGATCCTGGCGCGCCGCGGCGTGCTCGATCATCCGAACGAGCGGTCCTCTCATGTCGTCGCGACACCGCGCGGGGGCGGGATTGCGCCGGTCGGCACGATCCTCCTTGCCTGGCTGGCGCTCGGCCTCTGCGGCTGGGTGTCGTCGGCGATCGCGGCGATCCTTTGCGCTACGGTGCTGCTGGCGATCGTGTGCTGGCTCGACGATCTCGGTGACCTGAGCCCGGCCTTGCGCCTTGTGGCACAGGCCGCTGCGGTGGCGCTTGGCCTCTGGGCCTTGCCGCAGCATGCGCTGCTGGGGCACCTCGGCCCGGCCGCCACCTGCGCCGCCCTTGGCCTGTTATGGCTGTGGTGGATCAACCTTTTTAATTTCATGGATGGGATCGATGGGCTTGCCGGCAGCGAGGCGGCGCTGATCGGCGGCGGGCTTCTGGTGCTTGCGGCACTCGGCCGCGGGGTCGATCCCGCCGCCGCGGCACTCGCCGCGGCACTGTGCGGCGCGGCATTGGGCTTTTTGTGCTGGAACTGGTCGCCGGCACGGGTTTTTCTCGGCGATGTCGGAAGTGCGCCGATCGGCTATCTGACCGGCTTTCTGCTGATCGCGGCCATCATGCGTGGCCACTGGATGGCCGCCCTGATCCTGCCGCTCTATTTTCTCGCCGATGCGACGATCACCCTCGGCCGGCGCCTGCTGCACGGCGAAAAGGTGTGGCAGGCGCATCGCCAGCATTATTACCAGCAAGCGGTGCGTGGCGGTCTCGGGCACGCCGCCGTGGTCGGTCGGGTGATCGCCGTCGGCCTGCTGCTGATCGGCTGCGGCTGGGCGGCGGAGAATGGCTGGGGCTGGGGCGGCCTCGTCATCGCGGCGGCTGCGGTGGCGGCGCTGCTGGCATCGCTCGCACATGGCCGGTAGCCCAGCCCAGGCAGGCTTGCCCCGGCTGCCGTCCAATCCTATACCCGGCCGATGCTGAGTTCGCCGCCGATCCGCCGTGCGCTGCTCTCGGTCAGCGACAAGACCGGGATCGTCGATTTTGCCGCTGCCCTGGCCCGGCGCGGCATCGAGCTGATCTCGACCGGAGGCACGGCGCAGGCGCTCGCGGCGGCGGGGCTGGCGGTCCGCGAGGTGGCGAGCGTCACCGGCATGCCGGAGCTGCTCGACGGTCGGGTCAAGACCTTGCATCCGGCGATTCATGGCGGTCTCTTGGCGCGCCGCGACCGGGCCGGCCATCTCGCCGAACTGGCGCGGCACGGTTTGGCGCCGATCGATCTGTTAGCCTGCAATCTCTACCCGTTCGCGCTGACCGTCGCGGCGGGTGCGGATCGCGAGGCAGCGATCGAGAACATCGACATCGGTGGCGTGGCACTGCTGCGGGCCGCCGCTAAGAATCATGATGCCGTCATCGCGGTCTGCGACCCTGCGGACTACCCCGCGGTGCTGGCGGAGATCGAAACCGGCAGCGGCGCGACGACGGTCGGCCTGCGCCGCCGTCTTGCCGCCAAGGCCTATGCGGCGACCGCGGCTTACGATGCGGCGATCGCAGGGTGGCTGGCGCGCGAGATCGGCGAAGCCCGGCCCGAGACGGCTTGGCCCGAGACGGGTTGGCCCGAGACGGCGGTCCTCGCCGGTCGTCTGGTGCGGCCCTTGCGCTATGGCGAGAACCCGCACCAGCGGGGTGCGATCTATCGCAGCGACGAAGCGCGGCCCGGGGTTGCGACCGCGCGGCAGCTGCAGGGCCGCGAGCTGTCCTACACCAATTATGCGGATGCCGATGCGGCCTTCGAACTGGTCGCCGAACTCGCAGCGCCGGCGGTGGCAATCGTCAAGCACGCCAGTCCCTGCGGTGTGGCGACCGGCGCCAGCCTGCGCGAGGCTTGGGACAGGGCCTATGCCTGCGACCCGCAAAGCGCGTTCGGCGGGGTCGTGGCGCTCAACCGGCCGCTCGATCTCGCCACCGCCGAGGCGATCGGCAGCCGCTTTGTCGAGCTGGTGATCGCTCCGCAGGCGCAAGCCGCGGCGGCGGCCGTGCTCGCCCGCAGGGCGGCGCTGCGGCTCCTGGTGACCGGCGGCATGCCCGATCCGGCGGCGCCGGGCCTCCAATTTCGCTCGGTGGCGGGCGGCATCCTGATGCAAGAGCGCGACGCTCGGCTCCTGGCGCCGGACGATTTGCGCATCGTCACAAAACGCGCTCCGAGCCCGGCCGAGATCGCCGATCTCTTATTCGCCGATACGGTCGCCAAGCACGTCAAGTCGAACGCGATCGTGTTTGTCCGCGACGGTGCCACGGTCGGCATCGGCGGGGGCCAGCCGAGCCGCGTCGACAGCGTCAGGATCGCCGCCGCGCGGGCCGCTGAAACCGGCCGCGCCGCCGGGCTGCCGCAGTCTCCGACCCAGGGCTCGGTGCTTGCCTCGGATGCGTTCTTCCCGTTTGCCGACGGGCTCGATGCGGCGATCGCTGCCGGGGTCGTCGCGGTGATCCAGCCGGGCGGCTCGGTGCGCGACGCCGAAATCATCGCCGCCGCCGATGCCGCGGGGCTCGCGATGGTGTTCAGCGGCACGCGCCGTTTTCGGCATTGACCGCGGCCGGGCCTCGCCGCTTTAGGAAAAACTCATTCTTACTGACCCTTAGGAGGAATGGCCGTGGTGATTCAGCTGGCGTATGGTGGGCTGAGAGGCGGCCGATGATCTCGGGTCGGAAGGGTTGACAGGCGGCGCGGCGATGCCGGTCGATTCGGCGCAGCAGACGATCCTGGTGGTCGAGGACGATCCCGACGTCCGCGACTATGCGAGCCGGGTGCTTGAGGATTGCGGCTATACCGTGCTGACTGCCGCGGATGGCGCGGCCGCGCTGTCGATGCTGCGCGATGGAAGGCGGATCGACGTGCTCTTTACCGATATCGTGATGCCGGGCATCGATGGGATCGAAGTCGCGCGGCGCGCGGTCGAGCAGGTGCCCGGGCTCAAGGTGCTGTTCGCTTCCGGCTACACCGCCGGGTTCGGGCCGGTGCAGCACCTGTTGAAAAAGCCGTACCGGCCGGGCCAGCTGGCCAACGAAATCGCCGCGGCGCTGAACGAGTAGCGCGAGCGGCGGCGCGGCTCGCAGAACGATTCCGGCGCGCTCTATTCACACGACCCGGATGTTCTTGAACTGCCATGGATCGTCGCGGTCGAGATCCTCGGCGAACAGGGTTTCGCGGCCGGCGAGCGGGGTCCAGTCGCCATAGGCGCCGACGATCTCGCCCAGATAGGGGCGCGCGATGTCGAGCACCCGGCGGAAATCGAGATCCTCGGGCTCGACGATCCCGGCGCGCGGATGTTCGAGAGCCCACACAAGGCCGCCCAGCACCGCCGCCGTCACCTGCAGAGAGGTGGCGTTGTTATGCGGTGCAACCCGCCGCGCCTCCTCGATGGTCAGCCGTGAGCCGAACCAGTAGACCCCCTTGGGCGACCCCATCAGGAGCACGCCGAGTTCGTCGACACCCTCGGTGATCTCGTCCATCAACAAGCGCTTACGCGCTTGCAGCTGCCAGTTCTTGCCGGCGAATTCGTGCAGGCTCAGTACCGCGTTGTCGCACGGATGGTAGGCGTAATGGCAGGTCGGGCGGTAAAGCGCCGCGTCGTCCTCGATCACGGTCAGGAAATCGGCGATCGAGATCGATTCGCCATGGGTAATCAGGAACCCGTGATAGGGCCCTTCGAGCGGAGTCCAGCTGCGCACCCGGGTGGCCGCACCGGGCCGGTTCAGATAGATCGCCGCACCGTTGCCGGTTTCGTGGCGGTTGCCATCGCGGGGGAATTGCCGTTCATGCGTTCCCCAGCCCAGTTCGGCCGGCTGCGAGCCCTCGCTGACAAACCCGTCGATCGACCAGGTGTTGACGAATTCGCCCGGTGCCTTGGGGATCGAGGCGACCTGGGTGTCGCGTTCGGCGATATGGATGACCTTGATGCCGAGACGGCGGGCGAGGCCGGCCCACCCGGCGCGACTGTCGGGAACCTCGCCGGCGCAGCCGGCCGCCCGGGCCAGGTCGATCAGTGCCTGCTTGACGAAATGCGAGACGAGGCCGGGATTGGCGCCATGCGTTACCACCGCGGTCGGGCCGGTCGGAAAACGGCGGCGCAACGCCAGCGCGCTTTCCCGCAGCGCGTAGTTCGAGCGTGCCGAGGGCGACAGGTTCGGGTCGGTGTAACCACCCGGCCACGGCTCGATGCAGGTGTCGAGATAGAGTGCGCCCCGCTCCTGGCACAATTCGATCAGCGCGGTGCTCGACACGTCCACCGACAGGTTGACCAGGAAGTCGCCGGCGGCGATGCGGGGCAGCAGCAAGTCGCGGTAATTGTCGCGGGTCAGTGCCGTCGCGTCGAAGCCGACCCCGTATTCTGCAGCCACCTCGCGGCCACGCGGCTCGGCCGTCAGGATCGAAATCCGCTCGGGCTCGATCGCGACATGGCGCCGCAGCAGCGGCAGGACGCCCTGGCCGATGCTGCCAAAGCCGATGATCACGAGACGGCCACTGAAACGGGCGTGCATGGTATCGGACATGATGGTCGCGTGAGATCGGCGGGGCCGAACCCCTACGGTCGCACGGGCGCGTTGTCAAGCCGGGCTGGGCAGGCGAACTGCAGACCCCAACCCGCCGGCCTAGGCCCGCGATGTCGGGTGCGACCGTCGCTCGCTATTGTGCGACCCAGCCGCCATCGATCGACAGCGCGGCGCCGGTGATCGTTTTCGCTGCCGCACCGCATAGGAACACCGCCAGTGCTCCGATTTCGTCGGGTGTGGTGAAGTCGAGCAGCGGCTGCTTCTCGCGCAACAGGTTCTCGCGCGCCGTCTCGACCGCGATGCCCTCGGCCGCGGCGCGTGCTTTGATCTGCGCCTCAACCAGCGGGGTCAGCACCCAGCCGGGGCAGATCGCATTGCAGGTGATGCCGTGATTGGCGTTCTCGATCGCCACCACCTTGGTCAGGCCGACGAGCCCGTGCTTGGTGGTGACATAGGCCGCTTTTTCGCCGCTCGCGACGAGGCCGTGCGCCGAGGCTATGTTGATGATGCGACCCCATCGATGCGCCAGCATATGCGGCAGCGCGGCCTTGATTGCGTGAAACGCGGCGCTGAGGTTGACCGCGATCACCGCGTCCCAGCGGTCCTCGGGGAACTCGGTGAGCTTGGCCACGTGCTGGATGCCGGCGTTGTTGACGAGGATGTCGACGCTGCCGAAGCGGTCAGCGGTTTGGCGGACGAGATGGCGGATCTCGGCCGGCTTCGCCATGTCCGCGGGGTGATAGTCGACCGCGATGCGATGTTCTGTGGCGAGTCCGGCGCGCAGTCTTTCGACCTCGTCCGGATCGCCGAAGCCGTTCAGCATCAGGTTGCAGCCTTGGGCGGCGAGCGCGCCGGCGATGCCGCGCCCGATCCCGCTGGTCGAGCCGGTCACAATCGCGATTTTACCTTTTAGCATGGGTTTGCTCCTCATATCGGCTGCCGGGCGAACATTGCCTCGCTGCCGTCGTATCACAGCGTTGCGGCGCTGCGGCAAATCGGTCCAACGGCCGGAGCGCCGAAACGGGATGATTCGCGCCGGCAGCCATGCCATATGCCGCTGCGGACTTGTCCGGCCTGCACGTCCGGCGACGAGCGAAGTGCGGCAGGATTTTGGTGAGGAGGACCTTCGTCCGACATGTCAGTCATCCGGGGCCGATCGATACCGGATCATCGCAGCCCGGTGCGGCGTCCCGCGGCCGCGGGCTCGCATCGGCCGGTGCTCAGGATCGCCACCTACAATATCCATGGCTGCGTCGGGGTCGATCGCCGTTACGAGCCCGAGCGGATCGCCGCGGTGCTGCGCGAGATCGACGCCGACGTGACCTGTCTGCAAGAGGTCGGCACACGTCGCGCCACGGCTCCGCACGAGGATCAGGCGACCTATCTGGCCGAGGCGACCGGCCGGCGGCTGATCCTCGGCGGCGGGCCGCGCGGCCGGCGCGGGCGGTTCGCCAACGCCATCCTGACCCGGTTCCCGGTCGTTTCCGCCCGCGCGATCGATCTCGCAGTATGGGTTTACGAGCCGCGCGCGGCACTCGATGTCGAACTGATGATCGGCGGGCGGACGCTGCGCGTGGTGGCCACACATTTCGGGCTTCATGCCGGCGAGCGTAGATGGCAGGCCGACCGCCTGATCGCCGCGCTGCGGGAACCGTCTGCCGCCGGCCGGAAAGCGGCCGATGCGGTGCTGCTGGTCGGCGATTTGAACGAGTGGCGCGGGCGCAGCGGCGGCATCCGCGCGCTCGATCGCTGTCTTGGGCCGAGTGCCGCACCGCGCACCTTCCCGTCCTGGATGCCGGTGCTGCCGCTCGACCGGATTTATGCCGACGGTCCGGCAGTGCTGCGTGACGTGCATGTCTATCGCTCGCCGCAGGCTCGGCTGGCGTCCGATCATCTGCCGCTGATCGGCAGCCTGTGGTGGACCGAGCATGCGGCCGACCGGCGCGCGCCGCCGCTCTTTCCTTACGGCAATCCGGCAGGTGCCGGTCTCGGCGCGATCGCCACCGGCTGAGCCGGGCAGGTCCGAGTGGCGTCCGCATGGCTTTCGGGGCGGCGCTGGCCCGGATGGCGCTGGCCCGGGTGGCGCTGGCCGGTGGTTGCGAGGCGCTGTTGCACCGCGGCCGGCGCGGCGTTAATCAGGGGCCATGCTTGCCAAGCGAAACCCGCTCAATCTCAATTCCCTGCAGTTGAAGACGCTGACCCTGCTGCAGGAGCTGGCGCGCCTCCCGGATTATTCGCGAGCCGGTGACGAGCCCGGCAGCGTCGAACTGCTGCGCCTGCCCCAGCCGCATGGCGATCATTTTCACGTGGGCGAGGCGGTGGTGGCGTCGCGCGATGCAAGCGGGCTGCGCAATCCGTCGGTCTGGGCGGCGCTCGAGCGCAAGGGACTGATCCGGTCGTCGGGGTCCGCGCCGGCCACTGCGATCATGACCCCGGCCGGGCTCGACTATGACACCGGGCTGCGCGCCGCGATCCTTCATTCGTCCGGCCACTGACACCCCCCGGCCACTGACGCCCCCGGCCGCCGACACCTCCCGGGGCAACGGCAGGAGACCGGGGCTCACCAGCGCAAGCGGCTGGCGATCGCGACCGGGGCATAGCCGCCGGCGGCCAAGGCCGCTTCGACGGCAGCCGGGTCCGGCTCCGCGATATCGGTCATGCCCAGCTCGTGCGCATGGATGCCGCCGGCAATGAACAGGCTGTCGAGCCGTGCTGCCGCGGCCCCGGCGATATCGGTGCGCAGGCTGTCGCCGACGGCAAGGATGCGTGAGCGGTCGGCGATCCCGAGCAGGCTGAGGCAGCTGTCATAGACCGAAGGGTAGGGCTTGCCGTGCCAGCGCACCCGGCCGCCCTGATCTTCATACCATTGTGCCAGCGCACCGGCGCACAGCGCCAGGCGTGCGCCGTGCATGACCACGAGATCGGGATTGGCGCAGACCATCGGCAGGTTCCGGGCCAACGCCCGGCGCAGCAGCGGCGCGTAGTCCCCGATCGTATCGTCCCAGCCGGCCGGCCCGGTATTGAGGATGAAGTCCGCCTCTTCGGCGGTATCGACCCAGTCGAGCTCGAGGCCATCGCGGATTTCGAGGTCGCGGTCCGAGCAGATGTGCAGGCAGCGCCGTCCCAGTGCGGCGTAGAACGGGTCGTCCCGGCGGTGCAGATATTGCCAGGCTTCCTCGCCCGACGACATCACCTGATGATAGGTCCCGGCCGGCACCCCGATCTGGGCGATTCGCCGCACCACGTCATCGGCCCGGCGCGGCGCGTTCGACAGCAACGCTACCCGCTTTCCGGCTGCGATCAGCGCATTGAGGCAGTTGATCGCGCCAGGCAACGGTGCGACGCCGTCATGGATCACTCCCCACAGATCGAGAATGTATCCGTCGTAACGCGCCGCCACTGCGGCGATTCCGGAAATCGATGGTACCGTCATCGGGGCAGGCTCGGTGATTGGTGGGATCGTGGTCAAGCCTCGTTTCAAGCCTCGTTTAGGGTGCGGTACAATGCGTGCTGCCGCGACCCCGAGGCTCCGGTCGCTGCGCTGCCCTGATGCGTTTTACCGACCGTTACAAGATGTTGCGGAGCATGAGGACGCTCGGTCCGTTTGAGTCGGCGGCGCGCAAATTGGCATCGGCGAGGAGCGATGATGAAGCCCGACCTCTATATCAGCCCGCTGATCGAGCGCGGTGGCAAATTCAGCTACCGGACGTTCTCGGTTGGTGAGGGAACCCGGAACTCGTTTCGCTACCCGCTCCTGGAGCAGGCCCGGCACGATCGCCGCGCGATGATCGCCGAAATCCGGCAGGACCCGTGCCGCGAAGTCCACAGCTGCGAGACCATGGCCGAATTCGAGCGGCTGACCGCTGCCGCCCGCGCCGGCAGGAACCCTGTCGAGGAGGAACGACCGAGCGGAGGGGACGCGCCCAGGCTTCGGGCGAATTAGCGGCTGCGGGCGGGGTGGGCGGCGGCCAAATCCGGCGCCGCAATGAGTGCTTCGCCGACCGCCTCGCCAACCGCAGAAAAACCGTCGCGCCGGAGCAGTGCCGCAAGGCCGTCGCCGATCCGGCGGATAAGTGCAGGCCCCTCGAACACCAACGCGGTATAAAGCTGCACCAGGCTGGCGCCGGCCCGGATCTTGGCATAGGCATCTTCGGCACTCGCGACACCGCCGACCCCGATAAGCGGCAGCCGGCCCCGGGTCAGCCGATAGAATTCGGCGAGGATTGCGGTCGATGGCGCGAAGAGTGGGCGGCCGCTGAGCCCGCCGGCTTCGGCGGCGTATCGGCTGGCGAGGCCGGCCGGGCGCTCGACCGTCGTGTTGGCGATGATCAGCCCGTCGATCCCGCTGCCGAGCGCAACCTCGGCGATGTCGCGGCACTCGGCCGCGGTCAGATCGGGTGCGATCTTGAGCAATAGCGGCGGCCGCTGGCCGGTCTTTGCTCGCGCCTCGATCAGCCGCGCGAGGAGCGCTTCCAGCGCCGCGCCGGCTTGCAGGTCGCGCAACCCGGGCGTGTTTGGCGAGGAGATGTTGACGACGAGGTAATCGGCAAGCCCGGCGGTGCGGCGGATGCCCTCGGCGTAATCATCGGCGGCATCGGCGGTGTCGCGGTTCTTGCCGAGATTGACCCCGACAATGCCGGTGCGCTCCCGCCGCGACAGCCGCGCGACGACCGTGTCGAGCCCGCCGCTGTTGAAGCCCATCCGGTTGATCACTCCCCGGTCCTCGTCGAGCCGGAACAGTCGGGGCTTCGGGTTCCCCGGCTGCGGGCGCGGCGTCACCGTGCCGATCTCGACAAAGCCGAAGCCGAGCCGCAGCGCCGCGTCGGGCACACGAGCGTCCTTGTCGAACCCGGCGGCGAGCCCGACCGGGTTTGGAAAATCGAGTCCCCAGAGGCGCTGCCCGAGGCTCGGCGAACCGGACCGCGGTGCCGCAGCGCCGCTCCAGACCCGGCCGAGTCCGACACCCAGCGCGCACAGGCCCGCCTTGTGCGCCAATTCGCGCGGCAGCCGGTGCAGCACCGGACGGATCAACGGATAGAGATCAGGCATCGGTCGGGCTCGCCCATGGTCCGACGACGATACCAGGGCGCTGGCGGCGAGGGCAGCCTTGCGAGATCATGTCGCCGATGTTGCCTCCCGATCGCAATCCGCCGGCTGCCGCGCGGCCGCTGTGGATGCCGCAAGCGCCGGTTCTCGTCGCGGGATTTCACGAGGTGCTGTGGCTCACCCCCGACGGCGAGATCGAGGCGCTGTCGCCGGCCGAGGCACGCGGCCGGGTCGCGGTCGAAGCGCCGATGCTGTGCCATGCGCCGGCCACTGCCCAGCGCCTCGGCATGCCGCCTTTCGCGGCGTTCGACCTCTTGGAGCTCTTCGCCTTTGTCCGTCCGGCGCAATTCTGCGTGCCGACACCGCGCGGCCTCGCCGAGGCGCTCGGGCTGCCGCCGCCACGCGATGCCGCGGATGCGTGCGCGAGCCTGGCCGCGGCGGCGCGGGCGCTCTTAGAAACCCTCGGCGGCGAGACCGATCCCGAACTGCGCGCCATTGCCGAAGCCATGGACCGCGCCGGCTGGCTGTGGGCAGGTGGCGTGCTGGCAGCACTGCCCGAGGCCGAGCTCGGCGCGCGACGGCGAACCGCGGGTCTGCGGGTATGGATGCGGCTCACCGAATGGGCCGAGACCGCATCCACCCCGGCGCCCGGCAACCAGGCGGTGCATCCCGCCGAGGCGCGCCAGCGGCTCGCCCGGTTGCTCGGTGCCGGAGCCGAGCCGCGGCCGCAGCAGGCTGATTATGCCGCGGCGGTCAGCGCCGCCTTCGCCCCGCGCGACCTGCCGGACCGGCCGCACGCGGTGCTCGCCGAAGCCGGCACCGGCGTCGGCAAGACGCTCGGCTACATCGCCGCCGCGAGCCTGTGGGCCGAGCGCAATGACGGCACGGTGTGGGTCTCGACCTTCACCCGCAATCTGCAGGCGCAGATTGCCGGCGAGCTCGACCGTCTCTACCCCGATCCCGACGACAAGCGCCGGCGTGTCGTGTTGCGCAAGGGGCGGGAGAACTTCCTGTGCCTCTTAAATTTCGAGGAAGCCGTCGGTGCGGCGGCGGCGCGCTCGGGGCGGGCCGCGGTGGCGCTCGGCCTGGTGGCGCGCTGGATCGCTGCCAGCGATTCGGGCGACACCGTCGCCGGGGACTTTCCCGGCTGGCTCGGCGAACTGATCGGCCGCGCCCGCATCGGTGCGCTCGCCGATCGCCGCGGCGAGTGCGTCCATTCCGCCTGCCCGCATTTTCGCCGCTGCTTTGTCGAGAAGAACATCCGCCGCGCCCGCAATGCACGGATCGTCGTCGCCAATCACGCGCTCGTCCTGGCCCAGGCCGCACTCGGCGGGCTCGATGACGCGACGGTGCCGACGCGCTACGTGTTCGACGAAGGCCATCACCTGCTCGATGCCGCCGACAATGCCTTCTCGGTGCGGCTGTCGGGCCGCGAAGGCCGCGAGCTGCGCCGCTGGATCGTCGGCGCCGAGGCATCGGGCGGCTCGCGCGCCCGGGGCTTGCGGCGGCGGGTGGGCGATCTCGTCGAGGGTGACGAAGATGGCGCCCGTGCGATGCTCGGCCTCCTCACCGCGGCGCGCGTGCTGCCGGGCGAGGGCTGGGCGGCCCGCGTTGCCGACGGGCGCGGCGTGCAGGGGTTCGAGGCGCTGCTGGCGCTGGTCCGGCAGCAGGTATTGGCCCGTGCGGCGCTGGCCGATGCCGGCTATGGCCTGCAGGCGGAGGCCCGGCCGCCGGCCGAGGGGTTGGTGGAACTTGCCCTGCCGCTGGCCCAGGGGCTCGAACAGCTGGCGCTTGCCCTGAAGCGGCTCGCCGTGATCCTGCGCCGGCGGTTGGAGGACCCGGACGACCCGCCCGAGCCCGGGTTGCGGCAGCGGCTCGACGCGACCGTGCGCGGTCTCGACCGGCGCGCTGATCAGCAGCTCGCCGCCTGGGTCCGGCTGTTGCGCGACCTCGCCGAGCCGCCCCGGCCCGAGACCGTCGAGTGGCTGTCGCTCGACCGCATCGACGGGCTCGAGACCGATGTCGCGCTGACCCGCAGCTGGGTCGATCCCGGCATCCCGTTTGCGCTGCTCGTGGCGCAGCCGGCGCACGGGCTCGTCGTCACCTCGGCGACCTTGACCGATGGCGATCCCGACCCCGATCTCGCCTGGCGCGGCGCCGAAGCCGCGACCGGCTTGCGCCATCTGCCGGTGAGCCCCGTGGCGGCGCGCATTGCCTCGCCGTTCGACTATCCGGCGCAGACCCGCGTCCTCGTCGTGACCGACGTCCCGCGCGACGACATCGGCCAGGTTGCCGCGGCCTATGCGGCGCTGTTCACCGCGGCGGGCGGCGGCGCGCTCGGCCTCTTTACCGCGGTCGCCCGGCTGCGCGCGGTGCATCAGCGCATCGCCCCGGTGCTCGAAGCGCACGGCCTGTTGCTCGTGGCCCAGCATGTCGAAGCGATGTCGGCGGCAACGCTCGTCGAGATTTTCCGCGGCGAGGTCGATTCCTGCCTGCTCGGCACCGACGCGATCCGCGACGGAGTCGATGTTCCGGGCCGTTCGCTGCGCCTCATTGTGTTCGACCGGGTGCCGTGGCCGCGGCCCGATATCCTCTTCCGCGCGCGCAAGGCGGCGTTTGGCGGCGCCCGCTATTCGGACCGGATCGCCCGGCTGCGGCTGCGCCAGGCTTACGGCAGGCTGATCCGCCGGGCCGATGATCGCGGCGTCTTTGTCGTGCTCGACCGGGCTCTACCGTCGCGATTGCTGGCGGCGTTTCCCGAGGGTGTCGCGGTCGCGCGTGTGCCATTGGTCGAGGCGGCCGCCGAGACGGCGCGGTTTCTCGGCGCTGCCGATCCGGCTTGACAGCGGCACCCGGCTTTTGGTCTGTCAACCCCGCCCGAATCGCGAAAGGACCCGCATGCTCGAACACCATCGCGCGCTCCTCTACACGATGGTCATCGTCTCGGCCGCCGACCGCAACATGCCCGATTCCGAGCTGCACGCCTTTGCCGAGATCGTCGGCCACCTGCCGGTCTTCCGCGACTTTGACAAGAACGAGCTGCCGGGGCTGCTCAACGACTGCACCGAGCTGATCGGCCGCGAGAACGGGCTCGACGAGACCTTGCAGGCGATCACCGCCGGGCTGCCGGAGAAGTTGCGCGAGACCGCCTATGCGATCGCCTGCGACCTGGTAGCGACCGATGGCGAGGCGACCCAGGAAGAGCTGCGCATCCTCGAATTGCTGCGCCACCGGCTAAAGGTCGACCGGCTGACTGCCGCTGCGATCGAGCGCGGCGCTCGCGCCCGCTTCCAGACATTGTAGACCCGCTCTCCAAGCGATGATCGGCGGAACGGGTCGAGTTTGACCGGGCCGACACCGCTCGATCGGCCGTTCGGCTATGCGCGCATCACCATTTCATGGATCGCCATGCAGTGGCGCACGAGGTTCTGCTGTGAGGAAACGAATTGCTTGAGCGGCGTCTCGATATCGTAGAAGTGGATGTTGGCGATGAACCCGTAAATGCCGGCGTCGATGCTGGTCGGATGGGCTCCGTGCACATATCCGTCGGCCGGAACGAGATCGGCGAGTACCCCCAGATCGGCGAGGCCACGGGCATAGGCGGCGTCCGGCGCGTATCGGCCGATGCCCTGGAAACGGTAGCGCTGAAAATTGTGCTCGCGCGCACGGGCCAACCCATCTTCGGTCAGGCTCGGGTGCTCGCGGACCAGCGCGGCGCGGAACGCCGGCCAATAGCGCTCGTCCTGCCAGCGCGAATACGACATGACCCAGTAGAGATCGTCGAGCAGGCGCGTGACAAGCAGGTTTAAGTCGCGCTCGCGCGCGCTCAGCGCCGCATCGATCGTCAGCCGGTATTTGCCGACCAGATGGGCGATGATGGTCTGGCTGTCGCCAATGGTCTCGCCGTCGTCGACAATGTAAGGGAGCTGCCCGCGCGGTGCGGCCGCGGCGTCGAAAACGTGCTCATGCACGAAGCCAAGGCCGACGAGACGCAAAAACGCGAAAACCTTGAGCCCGTAGCCGTTGTTGTCGGCCACGCCGAAGAGCGTCGGGTAAGAGTAAAGGGTGATCATGACCGCAACATCCTACAGTCCATGCACAATCACATCAGCCACGTCCGAGCCCCCGGGAGGGCATAGCCGAGGCCGCGGAGAGAACGATCACCGCGTCACCAGATTATCCAAAACCTGATTGGCCGCACTCGGCAACTCCGATGAACATCGCGAAATTCACCTGATCGACGGCCACCGTCATCGACAGCCACGGATACCGCCGCCACCGCCGGTGGCCCCGGTGTCGTTGCAGGCCGGTGTGGCGGGCCACCGAGCCGCCGTGCCGATCATCAACTTGCCGGCGAAGGTCTGGTCACCAAACCGGGGCGGAACCGGGAACGGCGGTGAGTTTCGACGGGCGGCCCATGCGGTGGCCACGCTTCTGCGCCCCGCACGGTCCCCGGCGATGCGGGTGCGGGCAAGATCGCGTTCGGCGTCCGCTAAGCCGCCGAGAACGGCGATCGTCAGGCGGGCCGGTGCGGGTGCTGGTGCCGGCCCACAGCTCTGCGAGTGAGCGGCATTGCGCCTTGGCGTCCACGACGCGCTTGACGATGGCAAACAGGTCGAAGGTCTGCGCGCCAGGCGATCAATCTGCGTCACTGTCACCACGTCGCCGAGTTCACCCCAGTGGTATGACTTCGACAGTTGATATTCTTCCCCTTTTCTCGTCATGCCCGCGAAAGCGGGCATCCAGGAGCGGCCAACACCGCACTTTTGGCCATGGACCCCCGCTTCCGCGGGGGCGACGCTAAAAAAGCAGAGCTGAAGCATCTGTCTGGATCGCACCACTAGATGTATCTGGCAGTGTATCCGGCAGTAAGCAATTGCGGGGAAAGATTAATCGGACCGGCTGCTGCTGTCGTCCCTTCTTGGCAGGGTGCGGCGGATGGCGTCCTGCACTTCGGCGGGCTGGGCGGCGAGCGCGTCGCAGAGGCGGCGCAATTGCCGGCGCAATCCGTAGACCTGGTCGAGCAGGCTCAGCACCAATGGCAGCGCCTCGTCGTCGATCGCGTGCTCATGGCGGATTTCGAGGATCAGCTCGACCCGCGCGATGTCGACCTCGTGAAACAGCCAAGTCTCGCCGCGGCGCTCGGGCAATACCCAGCGGTTCTCGATCCAGTGCTGGAGCTCGCCGCGTTCGAGACCGGCAAGGCGGTCGAGCAGCTCGTCAAAACCGATCATGGTCAAAACCGATCATGCCGGGGGCATTTCCCGGCGCGGGTCGAACGGATGCCGCGCCGCCCATTTCTCGACGAATTCCGCAAGCTCGGCATCGTTGCCGGGACCGATCGCCACCCGCAGCATCACATACTGGTCGCCGGGGTTGCGGCGGCGCTGGATGCCCTTGCCGCGCAGGCGCAGCACCGTGCCGGTGTCCGAGCCCTTGGGGATCGTCATCGTCACCGGTCCGGTCACGGTCGGCACCGTGACCCGCGCGCCGAGCACCGCCTCGGCGAGGCTCACCGGCAATTCGATGCGGATGTCGTCGCCGTCGCGCCGGAACAGCGGGTGCGGCGCCACTTGCACCTCGATCAAGGCATCGCCGGGCTCGCCGCCGCCAAAGCCGGGGCCGCCCTTGCCCTTGAGGCGCAGCACCTGCCCGTCAGTGAGACCGGCCGGGATCGTCACATCGAGCCATTCCTCGGGGGCGAGCGACAGCCGCTTTTTGGCGCCGGTCGCCGCCTCGGTAAAATCGATCGTCATCGCAAAGCTGCGGTCGCCGCCGCGCGCCCGAAAATTTGCGCCGCCGCCTCGGCCTCCGGGCCCGCGCTGGCCGCGCCCGGCCGAGCCAAAGGCCGCGAACAGATCTTCGAGGTCACCCAGATCCATCTCGCCTTGCGGCTGGTATTTCCATCCCTCGGCGCCCTCGGCGTGCGGGCGATAGGAATAGCGCGGCCGCTCAGCGCCGCTTTCGTCGATCTCGCCGCGGTCGTAGCGGGCGCGCTTGTCGGCGTCGGAGAGCAGGTCATAGGCCGCCGAGACCGATTTGAAGCGCGCCTCGGCTTCGGGCTTGCCCGGGTTCAGATCGGGGTGCAGCTCTTTGGCGAGCTTGCGGTAGGCTTTGCGGATTTCGTCGGCGCTGGCATCCGGCTTGACGCCGAGGATCTGGTAGGGGGTTTCGGTCGCCATGCGCGGCTCAACGCTCGCCAAGGCGCTGCGGAGCGGCCGGCACCCGCCCGATGCGGACCGTCACCTGCCGCTCCGAATTGCCGTGGTCGACGGTCAGCGTGACGTCTTCGCCGATCGAGGCCAGGCCGATGCGATTGCGCAAATCTTCGGCACCATGGATCGGCACGCCATTGACCGCGACCACCAGATCGCTCGACCGCAACCCGGCCCGCGCCGCCGGCGAATCGGGCTCGACCCGGGCGATCAGCGCCCCCTCGGTCCGCGTCGTGCCGAGCGCGCGGGCGAGATCCGGGGTCAGGTCCTGGATCGCCACCCCGATCCGCCCGCGCCGGACGTGGCCGTAGCGGATCAGCTGGTCCATCACGTCGCGCGCCATATTGATCGGCACGGCAAAACCGATGCCGATATTGCCGCCGCCCGGCGCCAGGATCGCGGTGTTGATGCCGATCAGCCGGCCGTGCAGATCGACCAGCGCGCCACCCGAATTGCCCGGGTTGATCGAGGCATCGGTCTGGATGAAATCCTCGTAGCCCTCGATGCCGAGCCCGGTACGGCCGAGCGCGCTGACAATCCCCGAGGTCACGGTCTGGCCGAGCCCGAACGGGTTGCCGACCGCGAGCACGAAATCGCCGACCCGCAGCCGGTCCGAATCGCCCATCGGCACCGCCGTCAAATGATCGGCCGGGATCTGTAATACGGCAATGTCGGTCGCCGGGTCGCGCCCGATCAGCCGGGCCTTGAAGCGCCGGTTGTCCTTGGTCGTGACCTCGATATTGGTTGCGTTCTCGACGACGTGGTTGTTGGTCAGCACATAGCCTTGCGCGGCATCGACGATGACCCCCGAGCCGACCGCCTCGGTCTCGCGCTCGATCGGCTGGTTGCCGAAGTCGAAAAACTGGCGAAACAGCGGGTCCTGGGCCAGCGGGTTGTTCTCGCGCACCTCGCCGCGCACGGCGATGCCGACGACGCCGGGGGTGATGCGGCTGACGACGTCGGCGACCGAGGTCACCGGGGCGCCATTGGCCGCTTCGGGGATCGGCGCACCGGCGCGCGCCGCGCCCGGCATGCCGATCGCCGCCACAGAAATCCCGCCCGCCAGCGCGAGCGCCGTCACAACCCGGCTCATCGGTGAAACCCTAGGAGAGGCCGATCTCTCGGGGATGCCTCGGCAACGACCGGAACCGTCCGGTTTCCGGCAGCATGTATCTAGCTTTCCGCGTGTGGCCTTCAAGAGACACCGGCGGCAAGAGACACCGGCGGCAAGACACACCGGGGGCAAGAGACACCGGCGCTGGCGCAGCTGGCCGCAGGATCGGTGCGGCGGCGCTGATCACTTCTTGTGGCGCGGCGCGAGGCGCAGCCCGAGCAGCGTGGATGCGGCCTGCGGCGACAGCTTCGAGTAGCCGGCGGGCACCGTGAACAGGGTTGCGTCCTGCGGGCCGATCCGGACATGGCGCAGCTCCCAGTGCACGGTCGAGACCTTTCCGTCGCGGCGCGTCAGGCTGCCGTCGCAACGCATCGGAATGCCGTCGGCGCTGAGCCACAGCGTGCCGCTGAGCCGGCCCTCGGGGATCTCCCGGTCGACCGCGTATCGGGTGGTGGCGATGCCGTTGACTGTTTCGGTGCCGACCGGCTTGCCGAGCAGACCCGGCTGGCTCAGCGCGGCCAGCACCTTCGGCATCGCGAACTCGACCGCGGTGTGGAGCTGCGGCAGCAGGATGTCGCCGATCGCGCTGTCGGCATGCAGGATGAACACCGGTTTCAGCGACGGCAGGACCTGCTCGTGCCGCTGCTCGCCCGGCATGCTCCACATCTCGCCGATATAGCTCTTTCCGTTGAACACCAGGATGCGCTCGGCGCTGAAGCCGATCCTGGGGTCGCCGAGGGTCCCGGCCGTCGCCGCGGCGGCCTCGGCGACGAGGATCGCCAGCGCCATCGCCGCCAGAGAACGGGTGCGCATGTTCGCCCTCGCCGCAGCTGTGCAAAAATCCGGATCGCGGCGGCTGTAGGCAGCGAATACGGCGGTTTCGCGGCGCTGGACAGGGCTGCGGCAAGCCCTATCCTGTAGCGGTACTGGACATCGAGGCGAGAGGCAGGCCACCCGCGATGAAGAGACCCGACGACGCCCGGCCGGTTCCGATCGACACCCCGAGCCGGCGATGCCCGAGTGTGCAATGCCCGAATGTGCAATGCCCGAGTGTGCACTGCTGGAGCGAGCGATGCCGGAGCGGGCGATGCCCGAGCCTGCAATGAACGACGGCGGCAACGCGATCACGGTGCGCGTGCACCCGGCCATCGCCGAGATTGCCGCGGCCGATTGGGATGCCTGCGCCGGCGGTGTCAATCCGAGCGTCTCTTACGCGTTTCTGAGCGCGCTCGAGGATAGCGGCTCGACCTCGACGCGCACCGGCTGGACCCCGCAGCACCTGTCGATCGCCGGCCCCGACGGCACGATCCTCGGCGTCGTGCCGCTTTATGCGAAGACCCATTCCTACGGCGAATACGTGTTCGACTACGGCTGGGCCGATGCCTATGAACGCGCCGGCGGGCGCTATTACCCGAAGCTCCTGTCGGCCGTGCCGTTCACGCCGGTGCCGGGGCCGCGGTTGCTGCTGCATCCGAGCGCACCGCCGCAGACGCGCCTGCATCTGATTGCCGCAATGGTCGAGCTCGCCGACCGCCGGCATATCTCTTCGGTGCATGTCACCTTTCCCGAAGAGGTCGAGGCCGAAGCCTTGACCGAAGCCGGTTTCCTGCAGCGCCTCGGCCAGCAGTTCCATTGGACGAATGACGGCTATCGCGATTTCGACGACTACCTGGCGGCGCTCAATTCGCGCAAGCGCAAGGCGGTCAAGAAGGAGCGCCGCGAGGCATTGGCCGACGGGCTCGACATCGACGTGCTGACCGGCAGCGATCTCCAGCCGCGGCATTGGGACGCATTCTACCGGTTCTATCTCGGCACCGCCGACCGCAAATGGGGGCAGGCCTACCTCAATCGCAAGTTCTTCGCGCTGATCGGCGAGCGGATGCCGGAAAAGCTGGTGCTGGTGATGGCGCATCGCGACGGCAAGTATGTCGCCGGCGCGCTGAACCTCTTGGGCACCGAGACCATTTACGGCCGCAACTGGGGCAGCTACGGCGACTACAAGTTCCTGCATTTCGAATGCTGCTACTACCGGGCGATCGAGTTCGCGATCACCCATGGCCTGCGGCGGGTCGAGGCCGGCGCCCAGGGGCCGCATAAATTGCAGCGCGGTTATCTGCCGGTGCCGACCTACAGCGCGCACTGGATCCCCGATCCCGGGTTCCGCCGCGCGGTTGCACAATTCCTCGCCCGCGAGCGCCAGATGGTCGAGCGCAAGATCGAGGGGTTGGCGGAATATTCACCATTCCGGCAGGAAACCGCCGATTAGCGATCGTCCGCGGGCCCGACACGCAATCCGCCCCTGACGCCGCTCCCGGTCGAGCGGCCGGAGCGCCGGAGCGGGTCCGGCCGTGACGGTTTCCCCGCCACGCATCTGTTATGAGCCTCCTCCGGTGCTGATGGTGCTGTACCGGACGGCAATGAGCGCCCGCCCGGCAATCACCAGCGCGGGTTGTTGCGCGCCGGGGTCCGATCGCCGGATCGGATCGGGCACACTCGCCTTGCAGTCGATTTAACTATAAATTCACTCGACTTTAGGATTGTTCAGTGGTTTCTTGATGCATCATGGTTGCGTGGTGGCAGACACGCCGGTGTCGGACAGAGGGAGCGGAGATGCGCATCACCGGAATGGCGGGAATGGCCGCAACGGTCGCGGCACTGGCGCTAATGGCGGGCGGACCGACGGCACAGGCCGGGCTGGTGGGCGACACGGTTTCCGCATACTTTTTTCTTGGGGCGAGTTCGGTGCCGACCCCGCCTTTCAGTAATGCTTCGGAACAGGAAGATTACGACATAACGCCGGGAAATCCGGTCGATACGCCGGCGCCGACCGTCCCGGTCACGTTCATCGAGGGCGCCATGGACGGCTCGACCATCAATGTTGACGATACGTCGATCACGATCACCAATGATCTGTCGGGCGTGCCGTTCTGTTCGACCGCCGACCCTTGTAATGATGCCTTTACGGGCTTCGCGTTTGCGTTTTCTTCGGGCGCCAATATCAGCAATGTTACGGTCGATTCGACCAGCGCTTCCGACTTTTTGCCCAGCGCTGGGGGCCTCACCTTCGGTTCGGACTACATCATCGTCAACGTAGTGGGTGATCTCCCAAACGCGAAGGATCAATTGGTGCTCGATGTGACGACGGGCACGAGCAGTGGGACGCCGCCGACCTCGACCCCTGAGCCGGGGAGCTTGGCGCTGCTGGCGGTCGGGCTGGCCGGATGCCTCGCGGTGCGATGGGGCGTACCGCGTGCGGGATGAGTTGGTGCATCGGGGGGCGGAACGATGAGCGACCCGTTTATCGGTACCATCCGGCTCGTCGCGTTCAACTTCGCTCCGGTGGGCTGGGCGCTGTGCGACGGCACCGCCTTGCTGATCCCCTCGAACCAAGTATTGTTTGCGCTGCTCGGCACGACATTCGGTGGCGATGGTCAACAGACCTTCAACCTGCCCGATTTGCGCAGCCGCGCCGCCATTGGGCAGGGCAGCGGGCCTGGTCTGTCGAGCTACGTTCCAGGACAGACCGGCGGCCAGGAGACGGTGACGCTCACCGCCCAGCAGGCGCCGGCGCATAGTCATGCGCTGATGGCCGCGGCCAATGTCACGACGCCAAACCCGGGACCGACCGTCGCTCTCGGCACGCCGGCGACCGAGGTCAGGATCTACGGATCGGGCACGCCGACGGCCTTGTCTGCCGGCTCGATCGGTGCGTTTGGCGGCGGCGGTGCTCATGAAAACCGGCAACCTTACCTCGCATTGAACTATATCATCGCCTTGACCGGCGTGTTCCCGTCGCAAAACTGAACGTCGCAATCGAGAGCCCGCAGCGATGGACCCATTCATCGGACAGATCAGCATTTTTGGCTGCAATTTCGCGCCGGTGAACTGGGCGATGTGCGAAGGGCAGATATTGCCGATCAGCCAGAACACGGCGCTGTTTTCGCTGCTCGGGACCAATTTCGGCGGCAACGGCATCAACACCTTCGCATTGCCCGACCTGCGCAGCCG